>NZ_JASTWJ010000001.1:8715527-9443290 GCF_030499515.1 Streptomyces sp. DT2A-34
GCCGTCGGTGGTGGGCAGGTCGACCAGCACGCCGCTCGGTCCGACCAGGTCCGCGAAGCGGGCCGCCAGGTCCGTGGACGAGAAGGTCCGGTGCAGCTCGGCGGGCCAGTTCCCCCAGTCCTCCAGCCAGCTCTCGGGCAGCCCGTCGGCCTCCTGGAACAACCGTGCCGCGGTGAGCGGCAGGTCGCGGGGGGTGAGGAAGGCCGGGAAGACGCCGGCGACGCCGCCGTGGCGGAAGTCGGTCGCCGTCTCCGGCAACGCGGCCAGCGGGCTCACCTGGCCGGCCGCGCGAGCGTCTTCGACGCTGAGCGGCCGCGCGGGGACGTGCTGGTGCGGCACGACGATCCGGGCCACCACGTCGTCGGCCCGGTCGATCCACCACCGCTGCGGCGAGTGGCCAAAGGTGCGCACCGACAGCTCGTAGACCAGGTTGTAGACATGCTCGTCGACGGAGCCGACCGTCTCCGTGCGCCGGTACGATTTGGCGGCGCCCGCGAACTGGCTGGTGCCGCTGCGTCCGCCGCCGGCCGAGAAGCCGACGTTGCCCAGTTGCAGGCGCAGGATCTTCTTGAGTTGCACGCTCAGCCGAGCACCGAGCCGGAAGTCGACGCCCCAGGAGGTCGCCCGGTTGCCGGTCGCCGAGGCGCTCTCCAGCGCCCGCGCGTTGACGATCATCGGGTAGGCGTCCACGTCGGTCCGGCCGCCGACCCGCTCCAGCAGGCGCGCGCCGACCGACACGGTGTACGTCCGCCCGTTCAGGGTGATCCCGTGCGTCACACCCGCCAGCAGCCGCGGCAGGTCGCCCTCGAGAGCCGGGCGGTTGAACCACGCGATCAGGTCGTCCTCGGCCGTCGACCAGTCGGGCGTCCGGCCGCCCGACACCTGCCGGTGCAGCGTGGCCAGCACGGTGCGGATCTGGGGGAGTACGAGCTCGGCGCCGGGCAGGGCGATGCCCATGCCGAAGCCCTGACCGAGCCGGGACGCCAGCGCGAGCGGCTCGCGCGGATGCGGTTCCGACAGCGGGGCGTCCAGCCTCACCGGCCTCTGGTAGGCGGATTCCGGCAGCCCCACCCCATGGTCCGCGGCCAGCGTCAGCAACCGCGCCACGTTCGGCTGTGCGTCGACGGGGCCCTCCAGGGAGGGTGCCGCCTGCCGCAGCGGCGACGCGTCCTCGCCCAGCAGCCGCTTCTCGAAGTCGGCCGCCTCCCGGCCGGGGACGCCGATCTCCGCGTCGACGACGTGCTCCACGGGAGCGATGCGGTGGGTGTCCGACAGCACCTCCACCGTGACCCGCAGCCCCGCCCGGTACCGGGCCTGCTCGCTGGTGGCGTTCAGCACGGTGTGGCTCATCGCCACCTCGGCCAGGCCGTGCCCGGCGTTGCGGCCGCGGTCGTACGACAACGCGGCGGAGGGCATGAACCGGACCGTGCCGCTCGTTCCGCCCCCGCTGGCCACCCCGAGCGACAGCCGCGCCTTGTCCATCCGCGAACGGGCGGCGGTGATGCCGACCCCGGAGTCCTCGCGCACGGCGATTTCCGGGGTGTCACCCACGTACTGCAGGTCGTGGATCGTCGCCTTGACGGCGACGCGCCCGCGGAACCGCCCTCGGCCCGCGCGGACGTCCACACGGTTGGTCAGTACGCCGTTGCCGAGCAGGTGCCTGCTCCGGTTCCGGGCCGCCTTCTCGTTGAGCCGGGACAGCACCGTCTCCGCGATCTGCCGCACCGCCTCAGCGGGCAGTCCCGCGGAACGCAGGCGCTGCTGCAGCTGGGCCGCCACCGGCACCAGGTCGACGGCGTTGATCACCTCGCGGGCGTGGTGCGGGCGCGCCACCCCGGTGCCCTGCGGGTCGGGTCCGTCCACGGCCTCGGGGCGAGGCCCGCCCGGCCGGGCGAAGTCAGCGGGCAGGTCCACCGTCACCTGGGCCGGTACGACCAGCTGCTCGTCCCCGGAGAGGTAGGGGCGCGGCTCGCCGTCCACGAAGACACGCAGGTGCGCTCCGCCCGCCAGGAACCGGAGCATGTCCCGCACGAAGACCTTGCGGCCCGCCACCACACTGCGTTCGAGTTCCGTGGCCTGCTGGCGGCCCCACTGGCCGCCGACCAGCGGGATCACCGGCAGCAGTGAGCCGGCGCCCTGGGCGAGTGACAGGGCCGTGAGCGGGACGACGTCGGCGCCGTGCGGCCGTTCGGTCGCGGTCTTGGTGGTGGACGACAGCCCGGCGAAGGACACCTTGTACTCGCGCACCGCCGCGTCCGCCTGGGGGTCAGCCGGAGCCGGCGCCAGCGCCTTCAGCACCGGCCGCACCCACACCACGTGGTCGCCGGCCGTCACCATCAGGCCCCGCTGCAGCGCCCGGTCCCAGACGGCGGCGGGCACAGCGGCGTGCTCGTCCTCGCCGTGGACCCGCGTCGCCGACGATGATTCGGGCGCGCCCACCAGCAGCCCGCGGACCGCGTCGTAGATGCCCTCGATCAGCTCGGTCGCGTCCCCCGGCCGCGTCACCTCGAACGCGACTCGCTCCGCCCACTGTCGTGCCACGTCCTCGTCGAACGTCTTGGCGTCGTGGACGGTCACCTCGCCCAGCGCGCCTCGCTCCACGTACCACGGCACCTCGACGGCCGGGCTCTCCTCCTCCGCGTCCGTCCGGCCGGCCTGCCGCTCCACCGACGAGGACGCGACCACCTGCGCGGGGGAGCGGGCCTCGTCGGGAGTGGCGGCCTGCTCGGGTACGCGGGTGCCGTCGGAGGTGGACGCCTCCTCGGGCGCGCGGACCGCCTCGGCGGTCGGCGCCTGCTCCGGCGTACCGACCGCCTCGGCTTCCTCGGGTGCGCGTACCGGGACTTCTTCCGTCGTGCGGGCTCGCTTCGGCTCGCGGACTTCGTCCGACGCGGCGGCCTCGTCTATGCGAGCCCGCTTCGGCGCGCGGGTCTCGACCGGCGCGGAGGCCTCCTCCAACACCGTCGTGTCGCTTGCGGCACGCACGTTCTCGGACGCCCGCGCCTCGTCGAGCGCCGCATGGACACCCTCCGCGGCGGGCGCCTCTGCGACGGCGGGAGGCTGCTCCGAGTCGCGTACGCCCTCGGCCGTGCGCGACTCCTCAAGGACCGTCATGTCCCCGGCGGCAGACCCCTCGTCCGGCGCGCGCGTGTCCTCGGGAGCCGTCCCGTCCCCGGCAGGCTGTGCCGCCTCCCGCTGGGGTGAGGTCGCGAGGAGGTCGGCCAGCGTGGGGCTCGGGTGGCTGATGCTGATGACCGCGCGGCGGAGGGCGGCCGGGCCGTCGGCGGGGCTCGTGCCGAGCGGGTACTCGCGGCCGCGTGACGTGACGACGACGGGGAAGTCGGCGGCGTGCAGCGCGGGAGGCGCTCCTGCCTCCCGCAGGTGACTGCGCAGACTCTCTGCGAAGGCCTGGGCCACTGCCTCCGCGCGCTCGCTGCCTCGCTCGATGGCCCGGCCGTAGTGGGGCCGTCCGAGCGCGGTGCCGTTGCCGTGACCGGTGATGGACACGACGGGCAGCCGCTGTCCCAGCTCGAAGGCAGCCGCACCCTCTTGGGCCGTGCTCGCCGCGAGTGTGTCGACGGCCCGCCGGGCGTCCGAGGAAAGCCGGCTCGATCCTCCGTCGAAGAGGACGTGCCGGGTGACCGGCTTCGGTGCCGGCACCTGCCGTGCCGCGCGGTCGAAGTAGTACTCCACCCCGGTACGCGGATCGGTCACCTGGAATCCACCGGGCACCCGCGTGGCCGCCTCGCCGCGCAGCACGTCGGCGTGCAACAGCCCCCCGGCGCTCTCCGGCACGAGCCGGACCTCGCGCAGACCGCCCTCCGGTGCCAAGCGGAACTGCACGCGCTGTCCGCTGAGCGGGGTGCCCCGGTACGCGACCAGCGGCCGTTCCGTCGATACGAGCACCCGGTCGGCGTCGTAACGCCACGTCATCGTGCCGTCCGCCAGGCCCGCGACGTGCACCATGAGCCCGCCGTCCACTGTCGGCTCGACCCGGACGTCGGTGCCGGCCTCGGTCCCGCCGGACACCACGGACAACAGCTGCCCCGACTCGGCGTCGACCCGGATGACGTGGTCGGTGCCGGGCAGCGCGATGTCCTCGTGCTCGGCGACGGGATCCAGCCGCGAGAGGGCACCGTGCGTGGTGGT
The DNA here is from genome assembly GCF_030499515.1 of Streptomyces sp. DT2A-34. NCBI lineage: Bacteria > Bacillati > Actinomycetota > Actinomycetes > Kitasatosporales > Streptomycetaceae > Streptomyces > Streptomyces sp. DT2A-34. The sequence continues at coordinate 8,719,677 of NZ_JASTWJ010000001.1, forward strand.
CTGCCCGAGGGCCGCCACGGCCGGTACCGCCTGACGTGTGGCGGTCCCGGTGGTCTCGGGCCCGGAGGCTTGCGCGACCGGTGCGGACGCGACGGGGCGGTCTGGCAGGTCCGAGCGGCTGGAGACGGGATCGAGGGCGCCCGTCTCCCGCGTCGAGGCCGACCGGATCCGGTCGAGCAATTCGAGGACACGTGCCAGCTGCGGACCCTGCTGCCGCGCGCCCAGCGCCTCGGTGATCCGGCCGTGTACGGCGGTGGCGAAGCCGCGGTACTCCTCGTTCTTGGCCGGGATGGTGGTGAAGTCGCCGATCTTGAACTCGTAGTCGTTGACTATCTCCTTGCGCTTGTCGCTCAGTTCGGTGAGAGCCAGGCGGACCTCGCGCGGCGGGTCCTCCTTCAACGCGGCACTGAGGAGCCCCTTGTTGAGGGCGTCGAAGCCGGAGCGGATCGCGAACCGCTCCTCCATGAGCTCACGGTGGAACTGGCCCAGTTGCCGGTCGGCGGTCCTGCGCTGGCCCCGCAGGGTGGGCTGTGCCCCGGTGAGGCGGTACGCCACCGGCCGGTCCGACGGGTTGCCTTCGGCGAGGGTCTGATACTCGTCGTGGATCGTCTGCGCGATACGCACCTGGGTGGCCGAGGGGCTGACGTAGTCGCGGACGAACTCGTCGATGGCCCGCCGCTTGTCGGCACGGTCCGCGGCACCCGCCTTGAGGTGCTCGGGGGCGTGCTGGTCGAAGAACGCCTCCACCTGCTTCCTCGACAGATGCCTGTCCCCGCGTTCGCGCAGGCTCGGGTTGTTGTAGTGGGCCGCGACGACTTCTCGGAGCGTCCTCGCCATCTCCTTGTACCTGGCGGGAGCGAGGAAGTTGTTGCCCTCGACGAAGACGGGGTAGTCGGACATGCCCTCGCTCGGGACGCCGAGCCTGGCGCGGAGTTCGCCGAGGGGCCGGACATCGCCCCAGGAATCCGGACGGCCCTGAGGCTCTCCGTCGGTGTACGTGCGCAGCGAGTTGGGCAGCGCGGTCTGCCGGAGCAGTTCGAGGGAGCGGGGGTTCCTGATGCCGAACTGGTTGGACGCGTACGGCTTGTCGACGTTGAGGTCGTCCGGGACCTCGCCGTCCTGGTACGCGGAGGACGCGGCCTGGTGCTCGGTGACCGCGCCACGCGAGATCTCGTTGGCGGTGCGCAGCGGCACGAGGAAGGACCGGATCATCGGCTCGGTCGCCGCGGGGTCGGTCCTGTACTTGTCGATCCACTTGATCTGGCGCAGGGGCTGGCCGATGCTCACCCAGAACACGTTGTCGGTGTCCTTGAGGGCGCCGGTGTGGATCTGGACGATGCCGTTCCCGTCCAGACCGACGTCCTTGAACGGCGGTTTGTCGACGCCCAGTGAGTCGCCGAACACAGCCGTGTAGATGGGCACATACGGTTCGCCCTCGACCACGACGACTTCGGGGATGTCGCGGTGGACGACACCGGCCCCCCTGGTGCCCGTGACACGGCTCGCGCTCACGTACTCCGTGCCGGGGACGGCCATGGCGGGCCGGTCGGTGTCGAAGGCGTTCAGAGCCCGGTGCGCCGCGTTGACCGACTCGTCGGCGTACTGCGTCTCCGGCAGGGTGTCGATGAATCGCCGGGTCTCCCGGACCCAGTCCGCCCGGTGCTGCGGAGCGACACCGTCCAGGAACGTGCCGATGCTCTGCCGCAGTCGCTCGGGATCAGGGTGGGGCCTGACCACCATGCTCTTCAGTTCGTCGCGGAATTGCCCGAACCGCTGGTGCTCCGCGGGGTCCACCGGGGTCTGGCGGGCACTCGGCGCCGTCGTCCTCGCGGCGGTCGACCCCGTCAGCGGGTGGTCGCGGACGACCGGGCCGGAGTCCGCGGCGTTCTCGATGGCTGCCAGGTACTCCGCCGGAACGCCCGGGGAGGGTGCCTCGATGACGTCGGCCATGATGCCGCTGCCGCTGGACTTCCCGGCGCTGTTGCGGAAGACCGAGTCCGCCGCGTAGTAGGTGTCCGGCAGACCGGTGAAGTGACCGAACTCGTGCAGGCCCAGCAGGTCGTTGAGCTGCTGCTGCCGCACCAGTTCGTCGGGGCCGAGCCCGGGAGCCTCGCTGTGCATCCGCAGGTGCAGCTGGTCGGAGCGGCCGGGCTCGGGGGACATACTGAGCTCGATCGCCTCGGGGTGGTCCGGGACATGGCTCAGGTCGAGGTCGATGTGGAGCTGGTCGCCGGAGCGGGGAAGCCGCAGGCCGGTGTTGAAGTGGCCGTCCAGCGCCTGCCGCCAGCGGGCCTCGAACTCCCTGAGCATGTCTTGGTCGAAGCCGTCGCCGAACCGCACCGGCAGATGCAGGCTCAGGTTCCGCACCCAGCGGCCGTCCTCGGCCTGGATCCGGCGCACCCAGGCCCGGATGAGGGTGCTGCTGCCGGGCAGTGTGCCGTCGCCGGCCGGCCGGCCCCGCTCGGGGTCGAAGCGCTCGGTCCGCAGCTCGCTGCCGACCGCGTCGGCCCGGCGGTGCCGCCACTGCTCGGGCCGCACCGGATCCGCCGCCGGAAACACCGGCTGCTGCGACGGGTGACCGACCCCGCTCCGTTCGGCCGATGCCCCGGACGGCGCCTGCGAGGTCCGTAGGCCCCCTGTGCCCAGGAGACTCTCCGCCGTACCACCCTCGCGCCGGCCCTTGGCCAGCCTCTCGGCCAGCTTCAAGCCTTCGTAGTCCCCCCGGCCGGGACCGCCGTGCAGGTGGATCTCCTGCGCCACCCGCATGGTGTGCCAGTACTGCTCGGGATCGCGTTTGAGCAGCGTCGGACTGATCAGGCGGTGCCCAGCCACGGAGTTCAGGGGTTCGTCGACCACCAGATCGAACGGGTTGGACCTCCGGGTGACGAAGACGGCGTTGTTCCAGAGGTCGTGAGACTTCCGGAGCGTCATCTCCGCCAGCTGCTGGGCGAACCGCCGCAGTTCCTCCGGCACCTCCACCGGCCCCGACACCGGCGTCTCGGCGGCCATGGCGGTCCTGCCCCGCTCCAGGATCTGTTCGACCTCCTGGACGGTCACCGGCCTCGTCACCTCGGTGTTGACGGAGGTCGGGTCGAACCTGGGGTTGGCGGCCCACTTGCCCCTGATGTGCTTGTGCTGCGCGTCCTTGATGTGCTGCGCCTGCTTGATGAACTGCGGGCGGATACCACCGGGGAACGCGATCTCGTGCTCTTCGGTGTGCGGGTTCCCGGCCTTCGTGCCTTCCACATCGGCACCGAAGTCCTCGGGCAGATCGTCGAACCGGTGGTCCTTCAGCGTCTCGTTGACGTCGATGCCGCCCGGCGCGTGGATCTCGTACCTGAACTTCGCGGGGTGGGTGTAGTCGCTGTCCTTCGACGTGCTGACGAACATCGAAGGGCCCCACGCGACGACGTACTTCACCATGTCGGCGTTCTCGGTGCTCTTGGACGCGAAGCCGTGCTTGAAGACGACCTTGGGCGGCCGCAGGTCGTACCGCCACAAAGGTTCGTAGGAGTCGCGCCAGACGACGCCCTCCGGACGCAGATCCGTGAGGTCCAGCGTGCGGTCGACGGCCGCGGCGAGCCGGTCCGGCACGATCAGCGACTGGCCGCGAGGCGCTCCGTCCTCGCCGAATTCCCAGCGGAGCCGCGTCTCCTCCTGCCCCGGCACCGGGAGGGTCACCGCCATGCCGCCGTCACCGGTGCGCCGGATGTCCGCTCCCGGCACCGGAGAACCGTTCCTGTCGATCAGCCGCGGCGCGTCGACCACACCGGACGGGGTGTCGAACCGCGCGACATGGCCTATCCCCGGTAGCGGCAAGTCCCGGTACCTGAACCCGCCGTCCGCCGCGAAATGCAGTTCCTCCCCGGTGCCGGTGCCGGTGCCGGTGCCGGTCACGATGAAGCTTCCGTCCGCGCCGGCCTGCACCGAGCGGTAGGGGAGCCGCAGACCGTCGGGGCCCACGAGCTCCAGCCGATCCGGGGTCGCGGAGGCCGCGTCACCCGGGACCCGCGTGATCCGCGCCCCCTGCTCCGACAATGCCCCGCCACCGAGCAGAGGCAACTCCGCCGGCCCCTCGGACGTGCGCGCCTGACCGCCGAGGGTGGCCGCACCCGACGCGTCCGCGGTCGAGCTTTCGCCGGACGACGGGGCCTCGACAGGGGCGCCGAGGACGTCAACCCGCTGTTCCGTGGGCGTTCCGGCCTCGTCGAGCCGGGTGGGGCCGTCTCCCGGGAGCGTCAGATCCACCGTCGGGCGGGCGGAAGCACCACCCCGCAACATCTCCCGTACACCATCGATGCCGCGCTCTGCGGCCAGGCCCTGGGCGACCTCGACCGCCTGCGCGACGCGGTCCGGCGCTCCCTCGTTCTCGTGCAGGGTCTGCGCCACGCGCATGATGGACCAGAACTGCTGGGGATCACGCTGCCGCATGCCCTCGCCGGGGCGGCCGAAGGCGGGCGGGAAGGGGTTGTGCTGCGCGGTGACGCGCGAGGCCTCCGTCCACAGCTGACGGGCCGTCGGCTCGTCCAGCTTGCCGAACCGCTGCTCGGCGAAGTGGCGCAGCGATGCGTCGGGCGCGACGTCGCGGACGTCCTGGTCCGTCGTTCCGTCCTGGACGTCCTGGACGTCCTGGACGTCCTGCACGTCCAGTTCGTCGGGGGCGTTCTGCCGCAGCTCGGTCGTCGAGGGGGCCTCGGCCTGCGCCGTGGGACGCACCCCGTCGGCCTGCCGCCGGTCCGGGGAATCACCGGTCTCCGGACCGGGCCGCGTCGCGGACGGCGTCGCCGAGGTGTCCTGGGCGGGCTCGGGGGTGGAGTCCTGGTGCTCGATCTCCGCGAGGGTCCGCTCGAGGTCCGCGATCTGCGGGACACGCGAGGGCATGGTGGCCCGGTCGACGCGCGGACCGGATGCCGGCGCAGCGGGCAACTCCGTTTCGGCCGCGGGACGGGAACGTTGGAGCTGGTTCACGTCGGATCCGGGGCGAGGCGCGGAGGGCTCGGTACGCTGCGGCTGCGCCTGCCGGGACATCTCCGGCTGCCGCTGGACGGTCGGCGCATCGCCCGGACGCGCCAAGGGACTCACCGGTGCACTGGGCAGACCCTCGATCTCGGAGGCGATCCGGTCGGCCGCCTCGTAGGGCAGCGGCACGCGCGGCTCGTCCCCGACGGGGCGCTGCTCGGACGGGACCGTGACATCGGGCCTGGCACCGGCGCCCGGCAGGTCCGACAGCGGATCGGGCCGGCCGGCGGTGGTCGACGTCTCCGGCCGGGTGGCCGGTGCGGTTGGCAGGGCGTCCGGCTGGGAGGTGTCGGCGCTCGGCTGGGTTTCCGGCCTGTTGGTGGGCACGTCGGGCAGGGCGCCCGGGCCGTCGGTGGGAGCGTTCGGCAGGGTGTCGGGCCTGGTGTTGGGGGCGCTGGGCAGGTCGTCGAGTTCGTCCAGGGTGAACGAGGCCTGCTCGTCCGGCTCCTGGCGTAGGAACTGCTGCTCCTGTTGCGTGGCGGTCGACGTCTCCGGCCGGGTGGCCGGTGCGGTTGGCAGGGCGTCCGGCTGGGAGGTGTCGGCGCTCGGCTGGGTTTCCGGCCTGTTGGTGGGCACGTCGGGCAGGGCGCCCGGGCCGTCGGTGGGAGCGTTCGGCAGGGTGTCGGGCCTGGTGTTGGGGGCGCTGGGCAGGTCGTCGAGTTCGTCCAGGGTGAACGAGGCCTGCTCGTCCGGCTCCTGGCGTAGGAACTGCTGCTCCTGTTGCGTGGCGGTCGACGTCTCCGGCCGGGTGGCCGGTGCGGTTGGCAGGGCGTCCGGCTGGGAGGTGTCGGCGCTCGGCTGGGTTTCCGGCCTGTTGGTGGGCACGTCGGGCAGGGCGCCCGGGCCGTCGGTGGGAGCGTTCGGCAGGGTGTCGGGCCTGGTGTTGGGGGCGCTGGGCAGGTCGTCGAGTTCGTCCAGGGTGAACGAGGCCTGCTCGTCGGACTCCTGGCGCAGGAACTGCTGCTCCTCCTGCGTGCGCGCGAGGTCCTGCTCGGCCTGCCTGGAGACGCCTTCCTGGACCAGTCGGTCCAGCCGGCTCCCGGAGCCCGAGTCGGAACCCGTACCGCCGGACTCCGTTCCCCCGCCCCGGCCGGACCCGGCACCGGGACGGTCCGAGCCCGACGCCGGCCGTTCGATCTCCTGCTGGAGTTCGTGGCGCAGCGCGGCGGTGTTCTCGTCGGGGGTCCGCACCGTGGCCAGGCGCTGCCGCGCCTGCTCCAGTCGCTGCTGCGTCTGCTGTACGAACTCCTCCGGCGCGCCGGTCCGGCGCTGCTGGGTGAGCTGGTCGCGCAGCTGGGTGACTTCCTGCTGGTGGCTGCGGACCTGCTCCAGCCGCTGCTGCTCGCTGACTTGGCGCTGCTGCTCCCGGTCGGCGAGGTGGTCCTTCAGCTGCTGTTCGGCGGTCCGTGCCTCCTGCGGGCTGTCGGCCGCTTCCATCCGCCGTATCAGTTCGGCCTCGCGCGGGTCCTGGTGCGACCCGTCGCCGCGCAGTTCCTCGAACCGCCGCATGAGGTCCGCGTTGGCCGCCGCGGCAGCCGACCCCTGGCCGCCGCCAGAGGCCTGCTGACGCAGCCGTTCCTCCAAGTGCCGCGTCTGCTCTTCGATCTGGCGGTCGGTGTGCTGCTTGAGCTCCTGCTGTGCCTGGCGCGCCTCCTCCGGCGTCCGGGCGTTCTCGACCTGCCGCAGCAGGTCCGCCCGGTGGGCGTCCGCCTCCGGCGCGCCGCCCGGGTTCAGCACCGTGCGCAGCTCGGCCATCCGCCGCTCCACCGGCGTCCAGCCGTTGAACTTCGCCTGCGCGTCGAGCGCCTGCCTGCGCTCCTGCGGCGTCGCCGCGGCATCGACGCGCTGCTGCAGCACGCCCTGCTGGTGCACTCCCAGCTCGTGGATGACCTGGGCCCGCTGCTGCGGGCTCGTCGCGGCATCGAGCTGCTGCCGCAGCTCCGCCTCGCGCGAATCCTGCGGCGTACCGGCGTTCAGACTGTCGAGCCGCCGCAGCAGGTCCTCGTCCGCCGCCTGCGTCCGGGCATCCTCCTGCGCGTTCAGGCGCTCGGTGAACGACTGCTGCTGCTCCTCGATCTGACGATCCGTGAACTCCTTGAGCTCCTGCTGCGCCTGGCGCGCCTCCTCCGGCGTCCGCGCGTTCTCCACGTTCTGGACGAGCTGCTCGCGCTGCGGATCGGCGGCGGGCAGCAGCCCTTCGCGCAGCTCGTTCAACTGCCGCTCCTGCTGCGTCAGTTGGTTGTGCGCGACCAGATCGCGCAGCGCCTGCTCGGTCTCCTGAGGCGTGGTCGCGTCCTGCAGCCGCTGCAGCAACTCCTGCCCGCGCGCATCCGGCAGTGCCCGTTCGCGCAGCGCGTCCAGCCGCCGCTCCACCTCTGCCTGGGCCGTGCCCTGGCGCACGTCGTCGAGCTGCCGCTGCATGTCGCGCTGGTTCTGGAAGTCCTGCAGCGTCTGACGGGCCTGGGACCACTCCTCCGGCGACCGGGCCGACTCCTGCTGCGCGATCGTCCGGCGCCGCATGATGCCGGCCTCGGGATCGGACTGCGTCAGGCGGTCCATACGCTGCTGGACCTGCTGGTGCCACTCCAGGTCCTTCTGCAGCGCCTCCCGCGCAGTCGGGTCGCTGACCGTGGTCAGCTCCCGGCGCAACTGCTCCACTCTCGAGTCGAAGGAGCGCGGGCCGTTCTCCGACACCACCTCGACCGGAAGATGACGCTCGACGAAGTCGGTGTACTCCTTGAGCTGGCTGTCTACCAGGACCGGGTTGCCCGTTTGCTGCGCCTGCTCCACGGCGTCCACCTGGGAACGCCATGCGTCCTCGTCGACGCCCAGATCGCGCAGCGGGGAGAGACCGTTCTCGACCTGGCTCTCCACATGGGCGCGGAAGTCCGCGAGCCGCTGGTCGAGAATCTGGTGTTCGACCGTCGTCCGGAAATCCTGCAGACGCCGGCTCGTCTCGGCCCAGTCGCCCGAGCCGGCCGACTCGCGCACCGAGTCGGCCCGCGGCCGCCACTCCGACTCGGGCAGCCCGGCCGACCGCGCGATCCTGCTGAGCTCGGTGACGCGGGTCTGCACCTCCTGTCGCAGGGGAGGCAGGGTGCCGGTCGGAGCGGAGGGAAGGTCCGTGACGAGCGTGCTGGGCGACGGATCCGGCAGCTCCGACGGGTCGAACGGTTTCGGAGCGTCCGGCAGATCGAGGTCTTCCTCGCCGGGACGCTGACCGGTCGAGTTCTCCTCGGGCACGTGTCCCGAGTTCTCTTCGGGCACCTGGCCCGAACGCGCGGGTGTCGTGGGTGTCGATGAGGTTGTGGGTGTCGCGGGTCCCGTGGAGGTCGCGGGAGTCGTGTCGGTCGCGGGTGTCGCGGGAGTGGTACCGGTCGTCGGGGTTGTGGAGGACGTCGGAGTCGTAGAGGACGTGGGGGCCGTTGGGCCGCCCTCCTGGCCCGCGCCCGGATTCACGTCCTTCAGGAGGTCGGGCATGGACGGGATGTCGATCTTGGGCACACTGATGTGCTCCGGCGACACCCCCTCTCCCGCGCCGTGCCCGCCGCGCCGGCCGCCACCTTCGAGGGCCCCGCCGATGGCTTCGGAGAGCGTGCCCAGCCCGAGGTTCTGCCCGGGACTGAAGATGTTGGTCACCGCGGTCGTGGTCAGACCGGTCAGAGCGCCGTGGGTGACGTTGCCGACGAAGGAGTCGGCGAACTTCGGGGCCAGGTGGCGCATGATCTGCCCCAGCCCGCCGCCGAGGGCCCCGCCGATCGCACCCATCTCCAGCGCGCCCTTGGTCTTGCTCAGGTCCCAGTGCGTGCGGTCGCCCTTCAGGAACTGGATGACCTGCACCGCGACATCCATGCCGACCTGCATCACGATGTTCGACAGCACCGCGATGAACAGCTCCCGCAGGATCGCCTGAACCGCGAACCGGCCCGCCGTGACCACGGCCGGAATCGCCGCCGACCCGAACAACGTGGCCGTCAGATACGCGATTTCCGCGGCCATCCACGCCAGATTCAGGATGATCATGTACTTCGCGTACTCGATCTCCAGCGCGATGTTGTCGGCCATCACACCGAGTTGCGCGGCCGACGTCGCCATCACGGGCAACGTCGAACTCAGGGCGGTGACGAACTGCCCGAACTGCTCCGCCGGAGCCCCTGCCATGCTCTCGAACGTCGCGGCCGTCGCCGGATTGAGCTCACCCAGGAGCTGGTTGATCTCCTGCGCCGCCGCGTTCCAGACCGCACCGAGTTCGGCGAGCTTGTCCTCGTTCCCCCTAGGGAACTCGTCCCCGACGGCGATCTTGGCGACGAATCCCAATTCCGGTGGCAGCTGGATGCTCATGAGCTACGAGGCCTCTCCCACCGGAAACAACACGTCAGCCGCGCGTGGTACCGCGGTGCGAACCACCGGACGTGTTGGTGTCCGGGACGGAAGGCGTGTGGGTGTCGGTGGTACCGCGCTCGAAGCTGCGGGCGGTCTTCGTGTTCTGGTCCTCGGTCGCGTTGAAGCCCTTCGCCATGGTCTCCAGTCCGTCAGCCGTGCTGTCCAGCACCTCGACGAGCCCCTTGAGCCCGTCGACCATCTCTTTCCGAGGGGTGACGTACTGCTCCGCGAAAGCCTTTCCCATGGAGTCGTCGCCCCAGCAGTCGCCGAGCTCGTTCAGGCGCGATTCCAGCCGGGTGACGAGCTGCCTCATCTGGTCGGAATAGGCCCGCACATTGGGAGCGTTCTTCGCCAAAGCTTCCGGGTCCACCGCGAAGTAGTTGGAAGACACTGCGACCTCCTTCTCACATCAGCTCAGGGGGAGATAAAACTCGGGGCTCCGGGATTCCTGGATTCCTGGATTCCGGGATTCTGGGATTCCGGAGTTTCGGGGTTTCGTCAGGCGACCGGAGGCCGTGCGATACGGGGGCCGGACCCTCGGCCGGGACGGCCGCCAGCGATGTACTCCTGGACCTCGTCCGCCATGGGCGGCGTCTCCGGCAGCAGTCCGCCGAGATCGGCCTTGCCCTGGAGCAGGTCGGCGGCGGACATCCCTGCGGGAAGGTGACCGGACAGGACCTCGGCGACGTCCGTCATGGCCGTCGCCCGGGCCTTCTGGATGGTCGTGACGAGCATCTGGGAGAGCTCCACGGGAGCCATGCGCTTGTAGGCGCCGGTGGGGAACTCGATCTCGGTGACCTCGCCCTGCGAGTTCACGGTGACCTTCAGAGCCTGCCGGGGAGCCGTCGCGCTGGCCTTGACCTCACGCATCCTGCGCTGCAGTTCGCCGACCTGCGCCCGCTCCCTGCGATACGCGCCCAGCAGCTCTTCTATGTGCTGGTCGTACGGACTCGACATGGTGCTCCTCTCCCACCTGCTGTGACGCCCCCGCCCAGCGGGAAGCGCTTCCGCACCCCGGTCACGCAGAGTTCGTTCGGGACAGCAAACATGCCGCTGTGGGCTCCGTAAGCCTGATTCGGCAGGTCATGACCCGAAGGACACCGACCTCTGCCCCAACGACCCGGTACGGCGGACGCAGCGGAAATTCCCGGCACGTCCGCCACACCGTTCGCGGCGCCGTTCGCGCCTCTGGGCGGTCAGCCGATCTCGTCGGCCCGCTGGGGAGCCGCCCCCCAGGAGTCGGCGCCCTGCCTCAGCAGGTCGGCGATGCCGCGGCCGCTCTTCGCCTCGTCACCTTCCTCCTCCGGGCCGTCCTCGTCCTCCTCGTCCTCATCCTCGTCATCAGGCACGTCCGCGGTGCTGAGCAGCATCCCGGCGTACCCGGTGACCGGCGGCGGCAGCTCCTCGGCGGCCGCGGCCTGGGAGCGGTCGGGCCGCCAGGTGGCCAGGCCCGGGCCGGTGACCGGCTCGGCGGAGGCGTCGACCGAGGAAACGGAGGGCTGCGGGAAGCCGAGCCCGGCGGCGAAGACCGCGCCGTCCTCGTCGCTCCACCCAGGCTCCTCCGCCACGGTGGCAGCGCCGCCCTCGTCCGGGCTCTCCGCCCCGTCCCCGCCGACTCCGGCCTCGGACACCGCGCCGTCCTCGTCGCTCCACCCGTCGTCGTCGCTGAGGACGTACTTGGGCTGGAGCTCTTCCTCCTCCTCGTCCTCCGCACGGCGCCCCCCGAGCGCCCACAGCATCGCGGGGTCGCCGGCCCCCCACGCGCTGGTGTCCTCCGCGGCCTCCGCGCTGGGGACCACGGCGACACGGCCTTCGTCGAGCTCTTCGGCCGCCGAGGAATCCGCGCCGGAGAGAGTCGCCCCGCCGGCCGGGGCCCCCTTCGTCTCGCCCGGCAGGTCCCCGACCTCGGGATCGGCCCAGCCGTTCTCCGTGTTCAGCAGCAGACCCGAAGAGTCGGAGCGCTCGTCACCGCCCCTCGGAGCGGCGCCACCGGGCATCCCGTACGGCGGCATCATGCCGCCTTCCCGCGCGGCTGCTCCCTCGGCCGCAGCCGCCTCGCCGAGAGCGGCCTCCTCGGCGGCAGCCGCCGAGCCCTCGGCAGGCACCGACAGCCCGCCGACGCCCACCCGGGACGCGGTCGGCAAGGCCCCCGGACGCACTGGGGTCACCTCGCCCGCACCGCTTCCCCGGGGCGCCGGCGGGACCGGCTGGACCGACCCCGACTGCGGGACGGGCAGCGGAAACGGAGCGGGAACGGGCACTGCGTCGTCGTCGCGGTGGTCCCGGGCCTCGGGCGGCGCGGGGACATCGGCACCCGTCACACCCGGAAGCGTCACACCGCCCCCGACGCCGGCGCCGGGGGGCACCGCCGCACCGCTGTCCTGATGCACCAGTCCAGGCCCACCTGCGGAAGCCCCTGCGGCCGCCGCGACCTCGCCCTCCCCGGGCACCTCACCATGAGCATCCGACCACGGTTCGACACCGCGCGACACGAGCCCGGAGGCATCGGACCGCTGCTCGTCCTTGGGGGCCCCACCGGCTCCGGGCGCCATAGGCATGAACGGCATCCCGCCAGCGGCACCAGCACCAGCACCGGCACCGGCACCGGCATGGCTTCCCTCCGGGACTGAGCTGGGGGCCGGGGCCTCGCCCAACGACACCCCACCAGCACCGGCACCGACGCCGGGAATCCTGACTGCGCTGGCGGTGCCGTGGTCGAGCGCCTCGGACGGCATACGAGAGACAGGGCCACTCGGCGCGGAACCCGTAGGCAGGGAAACGTGCGGCGCGGATCCCGTAGGCAGCGATCCGTTCGGCACGGAGCCGCTCGGCACGGACCGCTGGGGCACGGATCCGTTCGGCAACGCCCCACTGGGCAACGGCATCACCGAACCCGGGACCTGCCCGATCGCCCCATCAGCACCTGTGCCGGACGTCACCAGCCCAGGCCCACCCGCAACCGCCCCCGTCGGCGGCGAGACTTCACCTGTGGCCGGCGGTTCAGTGGCCTGTCCGGACCACGGTTCGACGTTGCGCGACACGAGCCCGGACGCATCGGACTGTTGCTCGTCCCTCGGCGCTCCGCCGGCTCCGGGCGCCATAGGCATGAACGGCATCCCGCCACCGGCCCCGCTTCCCTCCGGGGTCGCGCTGAAGGTCGGAGCCTCGCCCAACGACACCCCACCGGCACCAGCACCAGTGCTGGGCAGTCTGAGACCGCCTGCGCCACCTTGGTTCAGCAGATCAGACGGCATACGGGATGCAGAGCCGCCGGGCACGGAGCCGGTCGGCAACGACACGTTCGGCACGGATCCGTTCGGTGCGGACCGTTGTGGCACTGATCCGTTCGGCAGCGATCCGCTGGGCAGCGGTGTCACCAGCCCGGCTCCGCCCGCGGCAGTGCCCGACGTCGGTGAGATCTCACTTGCGCCCGGCGGCTCAGCGCCCTGACCCGACCACGGTTCGACATTGCGCGACACGAGTCCGGAGGCATCGGACTGTTGCTCGTCCTTCGGTGCTCCGCCGGCTCCGGGTGCCATCGGCATGAACGGTGTCCCCGCACCGCCGACAGGCGTCTTCGACGACGGCAGACCCGAGCCCGAGCCTGAACCCGAACCTGAGCCGGGGTTGCCCAGCAACGAGACCCCGCCGGCGCCGGTGCCTGTGCCAGTGTTGGGAAGTCTGAGACCGCCGGCGCCACCTTGGTCGAGCAGGTCGGACGGCATGCGGGAAACAGGGGCGTTCGGTGCAGACCTGTTCGGCACGGAGCTGTTCGGCAACGAGACGTTGGGCACGGAGCTGTTGGGCAGGGTTGTGTTGGGTACGGACCGTTGTGGCACTGATCCGTTCGGCAGCGATCCGCTGGGCAGCGGTGTCACCAGCCCGGCTCCGCCCGCGGCGGCGCCCGACGTCGGTGAGATCTCACTTGCGCCCGGCGGCTCAGCGCCCTGACCCGACCACGGTTCGACATTGCGCGACACGAGTCCGGAGGCATCGGACTGTTGCTCGTCCTTCGGTGCTCCGCCGGCTCCGGGTGCCATCGGCATGAACGGTGTCCCCGCACCGCCGACAGGCGTCTTCGACGACGGCAGACCCGAGCCCGAGCCTGAACCCGAACCTGAGCCGGGGTTGCCCAGCAACGAGACCCCGCCGGCGCCGGTGCCTGTGCCAGTGTTGGGAAGTCTGAGACCGCCGGCGCCACCTTGGTCGAGCAGGTCGGACGGCATGCGGGAAACAGGGGCGTTCGGTGCAGACCTGTTCGGCACGGAGCTGTTCGGCAACGAGACGTTGGGCACGGAGCTGTTGGGCAGGGTTGTGTTGGGTGCGGACCGTTGTGGCACTGATCCGTTCGGCAGCGATCCGCTGGGCAGCGGTGTCACCAGCCCGGCTCCGCCCGCGGCAGTGCCCGACGTCGGTGAGATCTCACTTGCGCCCGGCGGCTCAGCGCCCTGACCCGACCACGGTTCGACATTGCGCGACACGAGTCCGGAGGCATCGGACTGTTGCTCGTCCTTCGGTGCTCCGCCGGCTCCGGGTGCCATCGGCATGAACGGTGTCCCCGCACCGCCGACAGGCGTCTTCGACGACGGCAGACCCGAGCCCGAGCCTGAACCCGAACCTGAGCCGGGGTTGCCCAGCAACGAGACCCCGCCGGCGCCGGTGCCTGTGCCAGTGTTGGGAAGTCTGAGACCGCCGGCGCCACCTTGGTCGAGCAGGTCGGACGGCATGCGGGAAACAGGGGCGTTCGGTGCAGACCTGTTCGGCACGGAGCTGTTCGGCAACGAGACGTTGGGCACGGAGCTGTTGGGCAGGGTTGTGTTGGGTGCGGACCGTTGTGGCACTGATCCGTTCGGCAGCGATCCGCTGGGCAGCGGTGTCACCAGCCCGGCTCCGCCCGCGGCGGCGCCCGACGTCGGTGAGATCTCACTTGCGCCCGGCGGCTCAGCGCCCTGACCCGACCACGGTTCGACATTGCGCGACACGAGTCCGGAGGCATCGGACTGTTGCTCGTCCTTCGGTGCTCCGCCGGCTCCGGGTGCCATCGGCATGAACGGTGTCCCCGCACCGCCGACAGGCGTCTTCGACGACGGCAGACCCGAGCCCGAGCCTGAACCCGAACCTGAGCCGGGGTTGCCCAGCAACGAGACCCCGCCGGCGCCGGTGCCTGTGCCAGTGTTGGGAAGTCTGAGACCGCCGGCGCCACCTTGGTCGAGCAGGTCGGACGGCATGCGGGAAACAGGGGCGTTCGGTGCAGACCTGTTCGGCACGGAGCTGTTCGGCAACGAGACGTTGGGCACGGAGCTGTTGGGCAGGGTTGTGTTGGGTGCGGACCGTTGTGGCACTGATCCGTTCGGCAGCGATCCGCTGGGCAGCGGTGTCACCAGCCCGGCTCCGCCCGCGGCAGTGCCCGACGTCGGTGAGATCTCACTTGCGCCCGGCGGCTCAGCGCCCTGACCCGACCACGGTTCGACATTGCGCGACACGAGTCCGGAGGCATCGGACTGTTGCTCGTCCTTCGGTGCTCCGCCGGCTCCGGGTGCCATCGGCATGAACGGTGTCCCCGCACCGCCGACAGGCGCCTTCGACGACGGCACACCCGAGCCCGAGCCTGAACCCGAACCTGAGCCGGGGTTGCCCAGCAACGAGACCCCGCCGGCGCCGGTGCCGGCACCGGCGCCAGGCAACTTCAGACCACCGGCGCCACCCTGACCCAGCAAATTGGACGGCACACGAGACACAGGAGCACTCGGAACAGACCCCTTCGGCAACGACCCCGTCGGCGCAGACCCGTTCGGCAACGTCGTCCTGCTCGTAGGCGGATTCGACGAGAGGGAGACGGGGTTGATGCCCGTGCGGCCGCCACCGGCGCCGGTCGGCAAGGTCACGCCACCTGCGCCGACCGTTGACGTGTTGGGCGGCGTGGCCCCGTTGCCCCTGCTGTTCAACAGGTCCGACGGCATCGGCGTCGGAGAGCTGAGTTCGGGCGCCGCACTCCCACCCGCAGCGCTCTTGCGCTGGTTCGCCGAGTTGGTCCGCAACGGCAGCACAGGGCTGACGGGACCCGTCGTCGGCGAGGTACCGCCGCCACCGGCGGAAGGGTTGGAGGCGAGAGAAACGGGGTTGATGGTGCTCGTGTCGGGCGGCGTGCTCCCGTTGCCGCCGCTGTTCAGGAAAGTCGACGGCATCCGCGACGGAGTACCGACGGTCGGCGACGCAGTGGTGCTCGGGCTCTTGGTGCTGGGCGCCGTCGGCAACGTGCTGGTGGGCACGGAACCCGGGTTGAGGGCCGCGTGCATCGCGGGGTTCAGTTTCCCGGGGTTCAGCTGTGTGGGGGACAGTGGGGATGACCGTGTGGTCGACGGCGTCGTCGACGGTAGTGGTGAGTTCACCGGCGCCGAAGCCAACTTCGTCGGCTTGATCGGCGTGTTGCTCGGCAACGTCATCCGCGTAGGGGTCGGCACGGGCGCGTTCGTCGGGGAATTCACCCGTGAATTCGCAGGGCCGTTCACCGGTGCTGAAGTGAACTTGGTCGGCGTGACCGGCGTGTTGGTCGGCAAGGTCATCCGGGTAGGAGTCGTCACCGGCAGGTTCACCGGCGCATTCACGGGCAGGTTTCCCCGCAGAGTCGGCGGACTCACCGGTGAGTTCACCGGCGAATTGACCGGATTTCTCACCGGCGTTGTCACGGGCGGCGTATTCGGCAGCGTGGTGCGCGGCGTCGTATTCGGCAGCGTGATGCGTGGCGTCGTTGGCGGATTCATCTGGGGCCCGGGCCCAAGGGTGCGGGGCGGCGTGGTGACGCCAGGGATGGCGGTCCTGGGCTGCGGCAGTTTGGACGGATCCGGCGGCGTGAGATTCGGGCTGGTACCGCTGAGCGGAGACGTGATGTTCGTCGTGGAGACCTGATTCAGGGTGCGCGTCTCGGCGGAGTACTGCCCGGCCAGCGTGTGCAGCACCTTGCGCATGTCGTCCGTCATCATCTTGACGATCTCCGGGCTCTTGCTGACCGGTATGAGCCCGTTCTTCATCGGCTTGATGCCGATGATCTGCGCCTGTTGCGCATACCACTGGTCGATCGTGACGATGTTCGCCTGGGCCACCGCGAGATTGTTACCGGCATCGACGAGAGTCTGCGCCACCGATGCGCCCATACTCCCCCCGGAGAGCGCATTGGCACTGGAGGCCACCTGCTTGGAGAAGGTCTCCATCATGGTCATGAAGGAATCCGCCGCAGTGCCCTGCCACGGCGAGTCCGTGTTGCCGGCCAGCGCTTTGGCCTGCGCGACGAGGTTCTCCGACACCATCTGCAGGACTTCTTGCACGAACTGGAACGTGTTACCGGCGTCGTAGAGGCTCTGCGGGGTGGCCACGCTGTGCGCCCGGTCCTGCTCCTGCCCGGACGCCAGGTTCGAAGCGCCGACGATGACAGCCTCGATCTGCTTCCAGTCCCAGGTGTCGTAGTCGTTCGGTGACCCCATGACAGAGTTGTTGCCGAAGATCCCGGACGTGTCGTCCGACTGCGTGGTGTTGCCGCTGTTGTAGTCCTTCTTCGATGCCATGACGTCGACGCTCTCGTTCGTGCCTGCACGGGCAAACGCCTAAAGCGGCGTCAGGTCCAGGAACACCTGACGCCGCCACAGGCAGCTGTATAGCTTTGGTCTCATCCGCCGGTACCGAGCTTGCTGAAATCGCTCTGAGCGGACTGCATCGCCTTGTTCAGATCCTCGGCCGTCATCTTGGCCTCTTCTTCGGTGGTCTTGTACTTCGCACTCAGCTGGTGCATGCCGGTGCTGATGTCTGCCAGACCCTGACCGAGATCGTGGAGAATCTTGAGGTATGTGTTCTGGAGCCCCGTGTCGCCGTTGGCGCCACAGGAGACCTGCCGGAGCATATAGGCGTCGTAGAAGGATCCGGGATTGACCCGCTGGAGCTCCATGAGCTTCTGGTACGCCTGCTTCACCGGCTCCGCGAGCTTGTCCATGTTGCCGGCGAAGAGTTCCATGGACGGTGTGTCGACCGAGGTCCTGCGCCCGTTGCCCGAACCACCCGGAACCGGCGGCGGCGTGGGGTCGTGCGGCTCAGGTCCGGACCGTGTGTGCGGCGCGTGGAACGTCGTCGGATCCCACTCCTTGGGAGGAGGGGGCGGCGGCTTCTTCTCCCTGGGTTCCCAGTTCAGAGAATCTGTATCCGGCATCAGCGGTTCCAGATGTTGACGCCGGACCTCTCACCGTCGGCGTATTGGCCGATGATCTGGGTCAGCGAGTTCTGGGCGTTGGCGGCCTGCACGGTCATGTCGTTGGCGGCCGTGGCCCAGACGCTCCGCTGGCTGTCGAACAGGTCGCGCGCGCCGCTCTCCCACTCGGTGATGGCCTGCATCGTGCCGCTCTGCAGTTCCTCCAGGAAGTCGTTGATCTGCTTGGAAATCCGGCTCATTTCCGTGACCGCGGACTCGAGGCCGTCAAACTGAAGACTGTAATCTGCCATGTTCTTCTCCTGTCTGTGAAAGCTGTCTGTGAAGGCTGACCGAAGGCTGACTTACTAGAACCCGGGGAGCGAAGGGGTGGTGATCCCGGCGGCGGCCTGCTGGGCCTTCTGGATGGTCTCCTCGTTCGTCTGCGTCAGGATGCTGGTGTTCTGGCTCAGGGCGTTCTCCATGCCGTTGAGCACCGTGATCACCTTGTTGAAGTCGCCGAGCCAGTTCTGCAGCGCCCGGTCGAATGCCATGAACGCCTGGCCGGTCCACACGGACTGAATGTTGCCGACCGTCGTGGACATCGCCTTGTACTGGCCGTCGAAGTTGGCGACGCCGTTCGAGAAGACGTTGATGGCCTTCTGAAGTCCAGCAAGATCGACCTGTGTCATATTGCCCGCCATCGAGCCCTCCAGTTCTTGGTGCGGGTTCCCTCTGGAACCGCCTGGTCATACCTTCTCCAATGCCAGGGGCCAAAGGAACCGCATTCGCCGTCCCTTGCCCCGTCCACCAGCGATAGTTGCCCCGACGACTCCCGTCAGGCCCCCGCGCCCGCCTCTGCCAGGGCCGGACTGCCCTCCTCAGGGGGCACCTGACCTGCGCCTGCGCCTGAGTCGGCGGAGTCGGTGTCGGCGGCGTTCGCCCGGGCGGACGGCCGGATCGCGGGGGAGTCGGCCGCGGCCAGACGCTCCGCGAACCGGTGCGCCCCGTACGCGCCCGCCGGGGGCGGAGACTCGGTGAAATGCTCGGCGAGCGAATTGC
This sequence comes from Streptomyces sp. DT2A-34, assembly GCF_030499515.1. Lineage (NCBI taxonomy): Bacteria > Bacillati > Actinomycetota > Actinomycetes > Kitasatosporales > Streptomycetaceae > Streptomyces > Streptomyces sp. DT2A-34. Next base: position 8,738,311 of record NZ_JASTWJ010000001.1, read on the forward strand.
GCACAGGGGCGTCGACCGTGAATCCACGTACCGTCAGATAGCGCCACGAGAGCTCGGCCAGCTCCGCTCCCGAGTAGTCGGAGAACGGCAGGTACTCGGCGAAGCAGGCGGCCAGTTCGGAGCCCGGGCGCGCGTTCAGGACCTCGGCCACCAGCGCCTCCTCGCCGCACAGCACCAGCGCCACCTCACCGTTGGCGTCCGCGGCGGCGCGCAGCGCGCTCATGACGACGCCGCGCTCCGACTCCGGGCGGGCCTGGAAGGCCTGGTCGAGTTCGAGCAGCAGCAGGCCGCCCGCGGCCTCGTCGAAGACGGCGGCTGCGAACGTCTCGGCCTGCTCCCGCCAGCCCGCCGGGAACGCGGAGAGGGCCTGCCGGTGCACCGCGCCGGTCTCCAGCAGCCCGTACTCGGCGAGGCACCGCGCGTACAGCCCGGCCACGGCACCGCGGCCGCTGCCCTCCTTGCCCGCGAACACGAGGTTCATCAGCCCCGCGACCGGCTGACGCTGCCGGCGCAGCTCCGTGAGTCCGGCGAGCCGTTCGAGGAGCGAGGTGCGGACCGTCTCCAGCCCGACCAGGTTCGCGATGCGCCGGCTGCTGCGCGGTTCCTGCGGCTGCCGGTTGTCCCCGGGGCCGGATGCGGCGGGCTCAGCCCCGGGCGGCTTCTCCACGTCGTCCGCCGTCAGACGCGTGAACTCCGAGTCGGCGGTGGGGGGATGAGTGGCCAGCCGGGATGCCTGACGGTTGATCATCGACTCGAACAGCTGGCGGGCCACCCGGCCGTTGCCGAAGGTCGGCCCCTTCGGGATCCGCTCGAAGTAGGTGGTGAGGCCCTCCATCGCGGAATCGGTGAGCTCGTAGTAGTGCTTGGCGCACAGTCCCCGGACGATCGTCACCAGCTCGTCCACCGAGTAGTTGGGGAACTCGACGGTGCGGGAGAAACGTGACGCCATACCGGGGTTGGAGGACAGGAACTGGTCCATCTGCTCGGAGTAGCCCGCGACGATGACCACGATCTCGTCGCGGTGGTCCTCCATCATCTTCATGAGGGCGTCGACGGCTTCCTGACCGAAGTCCGGGCCGCTGCCCTTGGCCTGGCTGGTCAGCGTGTAGGCCTCGTCGATGAAGAGCACACCGCCGATCGCCTTGGTGACGACCTCCGTGGTCTTGATGGCCGTGGCGCCGATGTACTGCGCGACGAGGTCGGCGCGCGCGACCTCCACGATGTGGCCCTTGCTGAGGATGCCCAGTTCGGCGAGGACCGCGCCGTAGAGCCGGGCCACGGTGGTCTTGCCGGTGCCCGGTGGGCCGGCGAACACCAGGTGCCGGCTCATCGGAGGCATGGGCAGTCCCATCTCCTCCCGGCGCTGGGCCATCTTGTTGAGGTTGATGAGGCTGGTGACCTCGTGCTTGACGCTCTCCAGCCCGACCAGCGCGTCGAGTTCGGCGAGCGGTCCGGTGCCGGTGTGCTGCGCGGTCTCCGACGCCTCGGACCGCTCCGCGCCGCCGTCCTCCTGCCGCTGCCGCCCCTTCGACGCGGCACGCCCGGACTTGTCCTGCCGGTCGCCGCCGGTCAGGTTGCCGGCCGAGAACTGCGGGTTGTCCCGGAGCTGGTGCACCTGCAGGCCGCCGTTGTCCCGCACTTCGCAGTCACGGACGCTGACCGGCTCCTCGGTGTTGGTGCGTACGCCGTCCCCGGCGTTGTCGAAGATCACGCAGTTGCTGACCTCGGCCCGCGCGGTCGCCTGGATGTTGACGCCGTGCCCGCGGGCGCTGTGCACCCGGCACCCGATCGCGGTGACCGATCCGCCGCCGGTCACCCGGATCGCGTCGGTCCCGGAGCCGGCGATCTCGCTGTCCCGCACGGTGAGCGCCGCGTCCTTCCCGACGAGGACCTCGCAGCCCTGGAGCCGGGCGGACACCACCTCCGCCTCGGAGCCGTCGGTCAGCGAGAACCCACAGCCGCCGGCGGTGCGCAGGCGCAGCTCCTGGAACCTGCCGGTGCCCTTCTCGGCCAGCTCCACCGCGTTCGCCCGGTCGGTGGCGATGTCGCTGTCCCGCACCATGACCTTGGCGCCGCCCGCGACCCGCAGCCCGATGCCGGCGCCCTCCGCCACCGTCAGCTGTTCCGCCTCGACGGCGGAGCCCTCGGTGACGAGCACGGCCGCCTGGGCCGCCTCGCGTACGGACAGTTGCTTGAGGGCGACCGTGCTGCCGCCCTCCACGCTCACGCCCACCGACGCCCGCGTGATCTCGCAGTTCTCCACCCGGGGCCGCGACTTCGCCGTGATCCGGACGGCGGTTCCGCCCGGGGCGGAGACAGCGCACTTCTTGAGCAGCGGGGCCGAACCGCCGGCGATGTGCACCGACTCCGCGCCGGCACCGGAGAACCGGCAGCCGGTGAGGGTGATCCGGCCCTTGCCGGTGAGGTACGCGTCCACGCTCGCGCTCTCGGTCACGGTGACGCCCGACACGGTCGCCGCGCCGTTCTGCTCGACGACCAGCGCCGGCTTGCCGCTCGCGGTGATCGCCGTGTCCTTGACCTTCGCGTGCCCGTTGCCGTTGACGCAGATGCCGTTGCCGCCCGGCCGGTCGATGACGCTCTCCCGGACCGCCAGCCGCCCGCCTTCGGCGACCACGATCGCGGACGAGCCGGTCTCCTGCATGACGGTCTTCTCGACGGTGTTGCCACCGGGCGAGGTCACCACGATGCCGGCGCCCTGCGCCTCGTCGATCCGGCAGTCACGTGCCACCAGCGTTCCCTGATGCCACGCCAGGATCGCCGTCCACCCCGCACCGGTGATGCGGCAGGCGTCGAGTGCGGCCTCGCCGCGCCGGATCTCCACGGCGGCCGTGTCGTCGTCCCCGCCGGAGATCGTCAGACCGGAGAGCTGCACCGCCTCGGTGTCGACGACGACGGCGCTGCCCGAGCCCACGTGGATCCGCACGTCGCTCCCGCCGCTCGCGGCGGAGATGGTCACCATGCGGGTGATGACCAGGGGTTCCTCGTACGTCCCCCCGGCCACGGTGATCACCGCGCCGTCGGAGGCGGCGCGCAGTGCCTCGCCTATGGACTGGTAGGCGCCGGGACGGTCCCGGGAGACCAGCAGGACCTGCCTCGTCATGGCGTCGTTCCCTTTCTGGGTGGTGCGGTGCCGGCGCCGCGGCCGGTCACGATCAGCCCCGGTGGATTGCGGAGGGCGCCGAGGGCCGTCGCCGGGAGCCGTACGGCGGGCTTGGCGTCCCGCCACTCCGTGTCGGCCTGCTCCAGCCTGGTCATCGCGAGGTCGTCCAGCGGGAGGCGCCGGATGTCGACGCTCCCGTCCGCGCCGATCTCCGGGCCCGTCAGCTCCCGCAGCAGCAGCACGCGCCGTTCCTCGTCGCGCACCCCGAGCACCTTGAAACTGGTGCCGGGCAGGTAGAGCACCCGGTCGGGGACGGTCGGGTCGAGCAGGGCGGTACGGCGCGCCGTCATCGACCAGATCAGTACGTCGACGTCGCCGGCCATCTCGGGATGCGCGGCGGTCAGCGCGGCGCAGAACGCCCACTCGGTGACCAGCCGGCGCTTGCCGTACCACTGCCACTCCGCCTCGCTCAGCGTGGTGCGCAGCAGTGTGGCTCCGCGATAGGACGGCAGTCGGCGCAGCCCCGACGCCACGCAGCGGGCCAGCGGCACATGGGGGCCGACGGTCGCGCCGCGCACCGCGCTGTCGATCCGGTCGGTTCCTCCGGACAGATACAGCCGAACCGCGACCAGGTCGGTGACCACGTCGTCGGCCGACTGCTTGGAACCACCGCGCAGCCCGGGGGCCTCGGACAGCACCCGCGCCACGTGGTTCGAGGCGGAGTCGTACTGCTCCTTCAACGTCCGTCGCAACCAGGTACGTTCCTGCTCGATGCCGCGCGCCGGGGGTACGGCGCAGGCGTCGGGCGCGGGCACGGGTTGCATGCGTACGGCCGGCCGCTGAGCCTTGGGTCGCGCGGCGGGCGTGGGGGCCGGCGCGGGCGCAGGCGTTCCCGGGGGAGCGGGGGCCGCTGCCGGGCCCGGAGGCGGAGGCGGGGTCGGGGTCCGGGCCGACGTGGGGGCGGCCGCCGGAGGAGGCGCCGGGGAGGACGCGGCCGTCGGCTGCGGAGCCGGTCGCGGTGCCGCCGCTCGCGGCGCCGGGTCTGTCACGGGCTCGGGATCCACGGTACCGGCACAGGCGGGCGCCGCCTCGGCCGATTCGGCGGACGCGGCCCCGGCAGGCGGGGCCGACTCCAGCCTGAGTGACCGCGGACGCAGGGGAGCGGGGGCGGGCATGGATGCCTGCGCCTGCCGCCCGCCGGACGCGGCCGGATCGACGGGAGCCGCACCATCGGGGGGCCCGCCTGCGGAGGTGGCAGGCGCGGACCCGGGCTCGCCGGCAACGGGCACCGGCGTGGGCTCCAACACCTCGGCCGCAGCACCGGATCGACCCACCGCAAGTTCCGGCGCCGAGCCCGCAGCCCCTGACGCACCGACGACAGGCGCCGGATCGGGACTGGGCACGCCGCCTTCAGTTCCGGGCACGCTCCCGTCGGCTCCAGGCATGCCACTTGCGGTCCTGGACACTCCGCCTTCGGGCCCGGGGGCACCGCCGTGGGCTCCGGGCGCAAGCGCGGCACTGGACACTGCGCCTGCCGCGCCGGGCGCGCCTCCTTGGGTTCCGGGCACTCCGCCTTCGGTCCCGGGCACACCACTGGTTGCGGGGCCGCGAACATCGGCACCTGCGGGCGTGGACACTCCGTTACCGGCCCCGGGCACACCGCTCGCGGTCCCAGGCATCTCAGCTGAGGGCCCAGGGACGTCACTCGCGGGCGCGGACGCCCCACCATCGGCCCCGGGCACGCCACTTGTCGTCCCAGGTATCCCGGTTGCCGGACCTGGTACGCCACCAGCAGGCCCGGACACCCCACCATCAGCCCCAGGAACCCCACCGGCAGGACCGATCCGGTCCGGCGTAGAAGCCACTGACTCGGCAGCAAGCCCGTGCTCGCCCACCACAGCCCCCGGCGCCTCCGCCGCAGGCCCGGTCCGGCCCGCCGCAGACCTCGACCCGGGCTCCTGAACTCCGCTCGCACCTGAGGGTTCACCCGCCGCGGGCCGCGCCGCACCCGGCACCTCGATCGAAAGCCCAGGTTCACCAACCCCAGACCCCGACGCGTCCGACACCCCGCCCCCAGGCACAGGTGCACGCACGTCGGCCACCTGCGCAGGCTCGCCGGCCAAGGGCCCCGGACCCGCCACCCCAGCCGCAGCTCCAGACGCACCCGCCCCACCCCTCCGGGACGACGCCGCGCCGGAGTTTTTCTCGATTGCGTCCTTCGGGGCGGGCAGTACTCGGCAGCTTTCGGTGAGTGTCGGATCGAGCTTCTGCCGGAGCTCCTCGGCCAGTGTCCGCATCCGCTCCGCGGACTCCGGTGTGCCCGCGTCGAAGTGGATGACCGTCATGCCCGGGTCGGCCGGGACGCGGTGCACCGCCGGGGCGTCGCACGCAGCCGCAGGCGGCCGTAGCCACAGTCCGCTCTGGGTGACCTCCAGCACGGCGTCGGGCGCGTACTCGTACACGCCCGAGGAGACCTCCGGCAAGCCGTCCGCCGGGCGGCGGCGGCCGCGTAGCTCGGGCGGTGGCGCCGCGGAGCCGGGGGCGGCCGCGGGCCGGTAGACCAGCTCGCGGACGAAGGCGGGCGGGCCGGGGGTGCCGTCGGTGGCCAGTACGCGGATCTGCGCACCGTCGGTGCCCGGCTCGCCGACCGTCGGCAGCCCGGCGTAGACGGTGACCTGCTGGCCGAACCGGTCGGCCAGTACCTGACCGAGCGCGGTGCCCTTCGGCACGGCCACCGGCCCGTAGGCGGTGAAGCGAACCAGCGGCCGGGCGGCCGGTGCGACGCGTCCCCAGAACCGCTCGATGTCCTCCACCGACAGGTTCGCGCCACCGGGGCAGCCGAGCACCACGACGAGCCGGTCGGACTGGCAGAGGAGGGAGGCCGTTAGCCGGCGACGATGGACGTCCTGCTCGCTTACGGGCTGGTCCGTCCGCCGGACCCAGACGCCGCCGGGAACGGGTTCGGCCGTACCGTTGGGGCTGGTCGCGAAGGAGGCCTCCGGCACGGCGTGCTCCCACTTCGGCACGGGGAACCGGCGCGACACCTGGGGGGCGCGCTTGGTCGGCCCGAGCCGGGCCCAGGCGGACGAGCGACGCGGCTGGAAGCCCAGCCAGCCGGAACCGGCGGCCTCCGGCACGAACAGCACACCCCCGGCGGCGGGGAGCACCCAGCCGTCCGGGGTGAGCACGGTCCGTTCGAGCCGGTCGGCCAGGAGCTGACCGGCCGTCATGGCGGTCTCGCGGCTCGGTCGGCCGATGATCAGCCGGAAGGAACGCCCTCGGCGTTTGAGCAGACTGGCCACCGACTCCCAGTCCTCGGCCGGCGGATCCTCCGGGAGGTCGACGACGACGAGCGTGTGTTCCGGGTCGTGGGCCAGTCCGCCGGCGAAGGCGTGCAGCTGTGGGTTGATCTTCCCCGCGGGGTGGACCAGCAGCGCACCGCCGATGCTCTGGCACTCCAGTGCGGCCCGGCTTGAGCTGCGCGAACCGCGATCGAGTTGCACCATGTCCCGCCCCCTAACCGGCACGCGCCGAGACGGCGGTCTTGGCTGTGGTGGTGTCCAGCGTCGGACCGGTGGGTGCCAGATCGAGCAGTTGGCGGGGCAGCGTCCGCACCTTGGCCTGGCCGTAGCCGAGTGCCGCGAGCGCGTCGGTGTTGGCGAACGGGTACTTCCTGCCGCTGTCGGTGATCAGGTAGATCCGCGATGTGGCGTCGGGCGCCTGCGCGGACTCCGCCGCGACGATCAGGCCCTTGGCCGGCGGCACGAACAGACCGGAAGGTCGCGGCCCGGCGGCGATGGGCTCGGTCACGACCGTGCCGCCCTTGGAGCTGCCGGCCTTCTGCAGCACGCACAGCGCCGAGCCGCCAGGGCTGAATGCCGGCCCGGAGAGGAGGTCCGGCACCGCCGTCAGCAGGGAGCGGTCCTGCGAGACGGGGGCCGCCGCGATGTCGGCCGTGGTGACCTGCCTCGGCGTAGAGGCGCCGGGTACGGCGCTGAGCAGGGCGAACTCGGTGCGGTTGATCGGGGCCAGGCCGTCGGTCAGCAGCACGTACATCTCGCGGGCGCCGGCGGCTGTCGTTTCGAACAGCTGCCCCACCTTCGCGGACTCGCCGGCCACCGAGGAGCCCGCGGAGCCCGCCTCCGGGATGCGCGGGGCGGTCAGCTTCCCGCCGGACGGCAGCTGGGCCAGCCAGGTCGAGGAGACCCGGACGGTCCGCTGGGTCACCATGCCGAGCGCGACCAGTTCGGCGTGGGACAGCTTGTACGCCCGGCTGTTCCACACGAGGTACGTGGTGCGGTCCGGCCCGGAGAGCAGGACCCGCTGGTTGCGGGGGACGGGGGTGGAACGACCCGCGGGGTCGAGGTCCACCAGCGTCTTCGCGCTGCCCGGCGGCAGGCAGACCGCGCGGTCTCCGGAGAGCAGGTCGGTGGCGGGAGGCACTTCATCGGGTGCGCCGACGATGCCGAGCTGCGGGCCGCGCCGGACCTCCGCCAGGGTGTCGCGTGCGACGGAGACCGTCTTGGCACGGGCTCCGGCGACCAGCAGCGCGGAGGCGTAGTTGGCCATGGGGTACAGCTGCTGGTCGAGGAGGAGGTACCGGTTGCCGGTCTCCTCCTCCACGATGATCGACCCCGGATTGCGCCATGCCGTGCTCTCCTTGGGGCTGATCAGGCCGTAGACCCCGAAGCCCGCGGCGAGCAGGACGGCGACCAGCGCGCCGAACTGCATGCCGAGGTTCCCGCGCCGCATGGGGACCTCGACGGGTCCTGGATCACCGGCCAGCAAGGCCGACACGAGCCGGCCGACGGCGAACCGGTGGGCCTGGACGTGATCGCGTCGATTCTGCACCGCAGCCCCCTCAGCCGGCCAGCGAGCGGAAGTACGCGTACACGTTGAGGACCTGCAGCAGCAGCGGGATGAGGGCGAGCGCCGTGAGGCCCTCGAAGATCTCCCCGAGGCGCCCCCAGATGGGCCGCAGCCGCGCCCCGGGCAGCCGCCAGGCACCGGTCAGCAGCAGAACGGCGACGGCGAACAGCCCGAACATGGTGCCGGCCTGTGCCACCGGGCCGGCGTGGAGGGTGAGGGACAGCAGCACCAGGATCGCGCCGAGCGCGCCGGCGATCACCAGGGCGATGCGCTGCGAGGCGTTGCCCACCGCGCGTGCGCGCAGCAGCACCGCCGGGCTGAACACCGCGGCGAAGACCCAGCCCGACCAGTTCGGGGCCTGGACCAGCAGGGCGGAGGCCACGATGAAGACCGCGGCGGAGGAGAGGAAGAAGACACTGAGATAGCCGTCCGCCGCCGCGGCCCGGCGGTTGACCAGGGGTTCGGGCAGCGGGTCGATGCCCTGCTGCAGTTCCTCGGCGTTGTGCGGGAGTTCCACGACGCGCAGCCTCGCCGCGAACAGCGCCAGGCGCGGAACGATCGGGGACAGCGCGAACAGGGTCGCCGCGAGCACCGCGGCGACCCGGGTGGCGTCCCACGCGAGGACGATCGACAGGAACGAACCGACCTCCACCGTGCCCGCCAGCATCAGCAGGGTGCCGAACACCGCGATCGGCACCCGGCCGGTGGCCAGGACCGCGGCGGCCGCCACTCCGGTGAACGTGGCGGTGAGCAGCCCGTCCAGCCGGCCGGGCGCGAACAGCCCGGCGGGGCCGGCCACCGCGGACAGCCCGGCCAGCGCGGCGAACAGGCACGCGCCCAGGCCGGTGATGGTCCCCATGGCCCGGTCTTCCAGGTTCTTGGTGACCAGGCCGCAGCCGACGATCAGGCCCACGGCGAGCAGCCCGCAGGTGAGCGTGGTCAGCAGATGGGGGCGGGTGGCGACGACCATGGCGGCGAGGGACGCCAGCACCAGGCAGACCAGGACGAGGCAGAGCCGACGGGTCAACTCCGGCCGCCAGCGGTCCCGTTGGGCGTTGAGCGCGTTGGACACCCCGTCGGCCACGTCGTCGAACCGCAGCTCCGACAGGAGGTCGTCCTTCGGCCGCAGATACAGCACGTCACCGTCGCGCAGACCGAGGGTCTCCGGAGTGCCGTCCAGGTCGAGCGGGGCCTCGCCGAGGCGCTGCAGCGCCCATCTGCCGCCGAGGTCCTCCTCGTTCACGGACGGTTTCAGCACGAGGGGCAGGAGTGTGGCCACCGTGGCGGTGACGGGCACCGCGAGGTCGGTGCGGCCCTTGGCCGCGCTGACAGTCAGTCGGCAGACGTCGGTGGTCCCCCCGTGCCCGGTACGGGATGGGGACGACGCGGCGGTGCTCATGGTTCTCCTGCGGTGCAAAGACGGGGAAAACGGGGCGGGTTCGATGCGCTGGGGAAGGTCGGTGCGGCGCGCGGGCGCCGGGCGCCAGGTGTCCGGCGCCCGGCGGAGGGCCGGCTCACGGCGGAGCCGCCAGTCCGGTCTGGAGCAGCCCGACACCGCGCCGGGTGACGAACTGCGCACGGCCCGGGGGCAGGGTGCGCGGCTTGGCCTCGCCGATGAACTTGCCCTCCTCCTTGGGGTAGGAGAGGAGCAGCGCCGGACTGCCCAGTTCCCACATCCGGCGCAGCAGCGGGTCCATCATGGCGCGCATCGCTCCGGAGGTGCTGCGCGCGACCACGATGTGCAGCCCGATGTTGGCCGCCTGCGCCAGCAGCGGCACCATGGGCGTCATCGGGTTGTCCATGGCGCTGCCGGTGGCGAACAGGTCGTAGTCGTCGATGAGCATGAACAGCCGCGGTCCCGTCCACCAGTCGCGCTGCGGCAGCCGCTCCGGGGCGATGTCGGGGCCGGGCACCCGGCCGCTCACCGACACCGCGGCGCTGGCCGCCAGTTCCGCCAGCGCCTCGGTGCCCACGGCATAGCCGACGCGGTACTCCTCCGGGACGTCCCGCAGGAGCTGCCGGCTGGGGTCGGCGAGCAGGATGCGCGCCTCGTCGGGGGTGTAGCGGGCGGTGATCGCCCTGGCGACCAGGCGCAGCGCGTTGGTCTTCCCGGTGGCGTCGTCGCCGAAGGTCATCAGGTGCGGCACCTTCGCGAAGTCGTGCCAGACAGGCTGCAGGCGCTTCTCGTCCCAGCCCAGACAGGCCCGCATGTCGCCCTCCGGCGGCGGCAGCTGGTCCACCGGCAGGTTGCTGGGCAGCAGCCGTACGCCGGGTGCCGACCGGCCGGGCCAGAACGTCTCGATCTCCGCGGCCGCGGCCTTGGTCGCGCTGGTCAGGTCCTCGATGTCCGACGAGCCGTCGAGCCGGGGCAGCGCCGACAGGAAGTGGTGGCTCGAACTGGTGAGACCGCGCCCCGGGCGCGAGGGCACTCCGGCGGCCTGACGGGTTCCGACCTCCGACTCCATGCTGTCACCGAGCCGGAGCTCCAGCTTGGTGCCCATCAGGTCACGCTGCTTGGGGCGGATCTCCGACCAGCGGACCGCCGAGGCCACCACGTGCACACCGAAGGAGAGGCCGCGGGAGGCCAGTTCGGCGACCCGGTCCTCCAGCTCCTCGAAGTCCTGCCGGAGGGTCGCCCACCCGTCCACCACGAAGAAGACGTCGCCGTACGGGTCGTCGATCTGCCCGCTCCTGCGCAGCGCGCGGTAGGCGGCCATCGACTCCAGGCCCAGGCTGGTGAAGCGCTCCTCGCGCGTCTCCAGTACCTGGGTCATCTCCTCGACGGTGCGCAGCACCCGGTCGCGCTCCAGACGGGTGGCCACCGAGCCGACGTGCGGCAGCCCCGCGACGGAGACGATGCCGCCGCCGCCGAAGTCCAGGCAGTAGAACTGGACCTCCTCCGGGGTGTGCGTCAGGGCGAGCGAGAGGATCAGGCTGCGGAGCAGGGTGGACTTGCCGGTCTGCGGTGCTCCCGCGACACCGACGTGTCCGTCGGCCCCGGAGAGGTCGGCGACCAGCAGTTCGCGTATCTGCTCGTACGGCCGGTCCACCATGCCGAGCGGTACCTTCAGGGCGCCGAGCGCCGGGTAGTCGCTCGCGCTCATCCCGCGCAGCGGGTCGGGCACGATGCCCGGCAGCAGCTGGTCGAGGCTCGGCGACTCGTCCAGCGGCGGCAGCCACACCTGGCGGGCGGGCGGGCCGGCGTCGTTGAGCCGGTCGATCAGCACGTCGAGCAGGCTCTCGGAGCTCTCGGACTGCTCCTCGTCGTCCGACGGCTCGTCCGAATCCCGTGACTCATCCGGGTCGGCGGACGCCAGGGCGGCCGGCAGCGGCGGCCGCTGCTCCAGGCCGAAGGGGACGATCTCGGCGGCCGGCCTGCTCGGGTCGTCGCCCGTGACGGCGCGGATCTGCGGTTCCGGACAGGGCCCGGAGACGTAGGCGGCCTTGAAGCGGACGAGGTTGGTGGTGTCGATCTTCAGATAGCCGTGGCCCGGCGCCGAGGGCAGCTCGTAGGCGCCCGTGACGCCGATGACGCTGCGCGACTCCATGGAGGAGAAGGTGCGCAGGGCGATCCGGTAGGAGAGGTGGCCGGCGACCTTGTGGATGCTGCCTTCGTCGAGTCGCTGCGAGGCGAGCAGCAGGTGCACGCCGAGGCTTCGCCCGACGCGTCCGATCATCACGAAAAGCTCGATGAACTCCGGCTTGCTGGAGAGCAGTTCGGAGAACTCGTCGACGATGAGGAGCAGCGAGGGCATCGGGGCCAGCCGGGCGCCGCCCAGCCTGGCCTTCTCGTACTCGAAGAGTGAGGGGTAGCCGGCCTCGCGGAGCAGTTCCTGACGGCGGATCACCTCTCCCTGGAGCGAGTCGCGCATCCGGTCGACCAGCGGCAGCTCGTCGGCCAGGTTGGTGATCACCGCGGAGGTGTGCGGCAGCTTCTCCATGTTGAGGAAGGTGGCGCCGCCCTTGAAGTCGACCAGGACCAGGTTGAGGATCTCGGAGGAGTGGGTCGCGCACAGGCCGATGACCAGGGTGCGCAGGAGTTCGCTCTTGCCGGAGCCGGTGGCACCGATCAGCAGACCGTGCGGACCCATGCCGCTCTGGGCGGACTCCTTGAAGTCCAGCTCGACGATCTCGCCGTCCTCGGTCACCCCGACGGGCACCCGCAGGCGGGAGTGCTGCGGGGTGCGCGACCGCCACTGCGAAGCCACGTCGAACCCCCGCGGATCGCGGATGCCGAGCAGGGCGGTCAGGTCGAAGTCGTTCTCGAACGGTTCGTCGACCAGGTCCACGATCCCGCTGGTGCGCATCGGCGCGAGGTACCGGGCCAGGCTCTCGGCCGCGGCGAGACTCAGGGCGTCGGCCCGAGCGGACGCCGTCGAGTCGCCGGACGGGAAGGTCACCTGTCCCTTCTCGGTGGTCAGCCGCAGCACCTTCGAGCCGCCGGTCATGGCGCCGGTCAGGTCGAGCAGGACGACGTTGCGCAGTCCGGCGCCGAGCAGCCGGGAGCCGGTCGGTATCTGCGTACCGGCGGCGACGATCACCACGAACGGCTCGGAGGTGCTCGGCGCCTCCGACTTGTCGTGGTCGGGCCGGTCGCTGACGTCCTGGCCCAGGAGATCCATCAGGGCGTCGTGGTCGGTGGCGACGAGCCGCAGCGCACCGGCCGCGTCGTGCTCGCGCGGATGGGCGTTGTGCGGCAGCCACTTCACCCAGTCCCAGTCCGGCCGGCCCCGCTCGTCGGCGAGTACGGCGATACGCAGCTCGTCCGGCGAGTGGAAGACGGCCAGCTGGCAGAGCATCGACCGGACCAGGGCGTACGCGTGGGTGCCGTCCCCGGCGAACTCGACGCTGCTGAAGTTGCGGAGCGAGACGGGGACGGCCATGCCCTCGACCGTCTGGTGGGCCTTGATGAACCTGCGCAGCGAGATCGCCGAGAGGGGTTCGAGGTCCTCGACGGGCTTGGTCTCCGGGGGGATGAAGTGCAGCGCGGCCCGCCGTGAGCCGAGCCCGGCCCGGACCCGGGCGAAGTCGTCGTGGCTGGCGCGGCGCTCCCACAGCCGGGGGCTCATGGCCAGCGACCACAGGTCCTCGGGTTCGGGATGATCCCAGGAGACGGCGGCCCGCTGCTCGCCCGCGGCGTCCCTGGCCTGCTTGCGCAGTTGGGCGAGGTAGCGCAGGTAGTCCCGGCGCTCGGCCCGCATACGGCGTTTGCGTTCGCGGCCCGCCTGCCCGAGCTGGGTCAGGCTCATCGCGATCATGGAGACGCCCATCATCCCGGACATCATGTACGTGGTGGGCGAGCCGTTGCCCATGGAGAGCCCCACCGCCATCGCGGCCGAGCCCAGACCCATGGGGAGGAAGGCCAGCGCCGACCCGAACTCCACGCTTGCCGGCTCACCGAGCACCGGTGGCTCGGCCAGCTCGATCTCGCCCTCGGGCATCTCGGGTGGGGTCGCGCGCGAGCCGCGCTTCACCGGCACCGTGTTCGTCATCCCCGTCCTTCTTCCATGGACATCGCGTGGAAGCGCTCCCAGAGGTTCATAGCGCTCCGCAGCGCATCGCGTAGGCGACCGCGTGCGAGCGGTTGCGCAGGTTCAGCCGGGTCAGCATGCCGCTGACGATGTTCTTGATGGTCCGCTCCGAGTAGTTGAGCTGCTGCGCTATCTCCACGGTGTCCAGGCCGTCGGCGAGCAGCCTCAGCACCTCGACCTCCCGCTCCTGCAGACCGCCGACGGTCAGGCCGTTGGGCACCAGCACCGTGCGCTGGATCGTCCGGACCTGTTCGAGCAGCCATCCGACCATCTGCTCGGGGACGAGGGCGCGGTCTCGCCCGCTGTCCCGGATGGTCTTCACCACACGGTCCCGGTTGGCCTCCTCGCGCGGCAGAAAGGCCACCAGCCCGCTGGTGACCGCGCGCATCAGGTGGTGTTCGGAGATGGTCTCGGCGACGAGCACGATGCGCATGTCGGGGTTGGTCGACTCGGTGGCGGCGCGTTCCATCCAGCGGACCATGTCCTCGGTGGTCTGGTGGGCCGTGATCAGCAGGACGTCGGCTTCGCACCTGCGGTCGGGCGGGAGCAGCGTGATCCCCGGGACGGAGCGCAGACAGGCGACGGCACCCTCGCCGCTGACCGGGTCACCGGCGTGCACGGCCACGCTGATCACCGCGCCCCGTTCGCCGACGACCGGCGCGTCTACCGTGCGGGCGGCCATGCCGACCAGCCTGCGTCGACCGGGTGGCGCGCATCAGAGACGGCGCGCACCGCGAGAGATCTGGCCACAGACACTCCAATACTGAGAGGTGCTCATCCCACGCGCTCGCGGGTCCTTGCCCTTCCGACGGCCGGTTCGGCCACCGGACAATCCTGAATTGACGTGCACCTCTCAAGCTGAATGGGTGTGTCGGAGGCCGCGGCGGGTCCCCTGAGGTGCGGAGCGCAATGCGCGCGTCGGCGCATCCGCAAAAGTTGCTTTGTTTCTAAAGCACCGCGGTGCGCTGGTCAAGCAAAGATTCGGCAATTCGGCAGGTCGGCAAGGTGCCTCCGCCTCCGGTTGGGCTCAGAGCTAGCCGTTCCACGGATTGTGCAGAGCGTGGGGTCTGCATGTGTGGCGAAGGTAATACTCCCCCAGGGCTGCGGAGTTGATCAAATGTTCACCGTTTTCCACGGTGCCCCCGCGAGTTTCTGCGAACTACTGAACGATATCAATTTCCCGTCGACCCTTGACAGAATTCCCCTGCGTCGCCATGGTCTGCGGCCGCTCCCCCTCCCGCTGCTCGAATTGGATCGACCTGGCTTGGCATGTTTGCCGGCCGGAAATCTGCATTCTTGTGCGTGACGCATTTCACAATCCGGGCGGTCCTGGCGCAGGGCGGTTGCAAGTTCCGGGATTGCGTAGATCATCCGCGTCCAGCGGGAGTTGACGCAGCAACAGCACAGGCACGAGACCGGTGATCATCAGGGTGTCTACGCCAGCTGATCACTTTGAGGTCCCGTGCCTGCTGCTCCATCCTCCCTGGTCCCTGCCGCCCTGGCGAAACTGGAACCCCTTCACCAGCACGACACCGGCCGCCTGCGCGCCCACCTTCAGCGCGTACCCGACCCGCGTTCGCGTCGCGGACGGTGGTATCCCCTGGTCGGCCTGCTGTTGATCTGCGCCTGCGCAGTCGTCTCCGGCGCCCGGACCATCACCGAGATCACCGAGTGGGGACAGCGCGCCACCACCACGGTGCTGGAACACCTCGGCATCCGCCGCCATCTGCCCGGACGCCGGCGCGCCCCGTTCCATGCCACCTTCACCCGGCTCCTGGCCGCTCTCGACGGCGATGCCCTGGACGCCGCGATCGGCGCCTACCTGGCCGGACACAACCACACCGGCGTCGACGCCACCGGCTTGGCGCCGCGGCCGGCGATCGCGGTGGACGGCAAGGCATTGTCAGGCTCCGCGCACCGGCAGCAGCGCCACCGACACCTGCTGTCCGCCGTCACCCACGCCCCCACCGTGACCCTGGCCCAGCGCGAGGTGGGGGCCAAGACCAACGAGACGACCGCATTCCGTCCGCTGCTGGAACCACTCGATCTGACCGGCACCGTGGTCACCTTCGACGCCCTGCACAGCGTCAAGGACCAGGTGCGCTGGCTGGTACAGGAGAAGAAGGCCCACTACATCGCGGTGATCAAGGGAAACCAGCCGACCGCGTCGGCCCAGCTCAAGGCCCTGCCGTGGGACCAGGTGCCCGTGGCGCACACCGTCTCCGGCACCGGGCACGGCCGGCGGGAGTCCCGATCGGTCAAGACCATGGCCATCGCGGCGAACCTGGGCGGGTTCGCCTTCCCGCGAGCCCGGCTGGCCTTGCGCATCCACCGGCGCCGCCAGGAGAACGGCAAGCGGCAGACCCGGGAGACGGTCTACGCCGTCACCAGCCTCGACACCCACCAGGCCACCCCTGCCGACCTGGGCGGATACGGGCGAGGGCACTGGGGAATCGAAAATTCCAGCCACCATGTCAGAGATGTGGTGTTCGCCGAGGACGCCTCCACCGTCCACACCGGCAGCGCGCCGCGGGCGATGGCCGCTCTGCGGAACCTGGCCATCGGCAGACTGCGGCTGCTGGGAGCGGACAACATCGCCAAGACCACCAGAGCGATCCGGGACGCACCCGAACACGCCATCTGGATCTGGGGCATCACCGACAGCCCGATTCTACCGGGAACTTGAAGCCGCCCGGGGAGCACACTGCCGGCGTGGCCGTGTTGGCCGCGGCTTTGCCTTCAGGTGAGGTGTGGCGTGCGGTGTCGGTTAGTCAACGGCTGGCCACTGATCAGATCGTGGCGCCTCACGAACTGATCCGCGCGGCGAACGCCCTCGGCGATCTCGCGGCCTACGAGCACTTTCACCAGGTCACTCTTGATGAAGTGTGCGCCACGATTGACGCTCTCCGTGCCAGTGACCCGCATTGTGTGCTGGCCGCTACCTGGTTTGCGGAGCGCGCCACTGCAACCGGCCGAATGGACCTGTTGCGGCCGCGAGAGGAGGCTTTGTCCAGCCTTGCCGCCACTGCGACTCAGAGCGATGCGCTGTTGCAGGCGCGGCTGCGGGCATGTCTGGCTGATCTGGACCTCACTGGAACCGCGTGGACCACCCTTGCCCAATCCGCCCGAGCCGACTTCCCCCGGCCGATCACCGCGCTACTGCTGGCCCGCCATGGCCGTTTCTTGGCCAGTCACGGGCAGGCGCAGAAGGCCCTCGGCCGGTACGGCGGCGCCATTGAGCGCGCTGTTCAGTGCAGCAATCATCAGGATGCTGCGGCGTGGATCGAGGCACACAACCTTGTCCGCATCCGCTACGGCCTGCAGGGTGACAAGATCGGTCAGGCGTATCCCACCGCGACTGTCCTACGGGCTGTTCGCTCTGGCAGTGTTCTGCCGCAGTCATTCTCCGCCCGTGAGCGGGCCTTGGGACGGGTGGCGAACCAGGCCCGTCCAGCTGAGACCTTGCAGGCCCTCACCCAGTGAGCCCCTTCCAACCTAGCTATGAGATCGAGGGGTTGCGGTGAATGGACGACGAAGCCCCAGGTAGATGGGTTGTCGACTAACAGCAACCTTTTCCGCCGAGCCCCGAGTCATTGCCCACCCATCGGGGCTACATCTGTCCACTTCCGCACTGCGGCTGCTGCGGCGGGAGCTGACCGCTCGGCGACGACAGATCGGCACCCGGCGCCGGCTGACCTGCAGCCGTCAGGCGCTTACGACCCTGGCCTACCTGCGCTGCAACCACGCCTTCGCCGAGCTCGCATCCAGATTCCGCGTGGGCCTGCCCCCAGCCGTATCGCCGCGCGAAGTCAAAAACCAAGCTGCGGAGGAACGTCTGATCGCACGAGGCGGACTCGCGCGGCTGGTATGCAGCCGGGCAGGTACACGAATCCGTTGCCGTTGTCGAGGAGCAACCCCTCATCGACGCCGTCCACGGACCAGAGATCAACCGGCCCACCGGTGTTGTTGATCTGAAAGAAGAACTCTGCTTCCTCCTCGCCTCGACAGACGAAGATCCCCTCCACCTCAGGGCGGCGGCTGCCGGCGATCCCCCGTGCGGCGCTCATCCGGGTCCAATCCAGGCCGTGCTGGGCGATCGACCGGCGATTGAGCACGGACGAAACGTGGAGGAGGGTTGGTGTATCAAACACGCCAGGAGTATAGGAGCCAGTGAGGCTTCCTCCTCAGGCTGAGGCGGTCAGCTCCAGGGTGAGGACGGCCTTGACGAGGTCGGTGATGCGGGTGGTGCTGCAGCGGAGCTTCCGCAGCAGGCGCCAGGACTTGAGGGTGGCCATGGCCTGTTCGCCGAGTGCGCGGATCTTCGCGTGGGCGCGGTTGACGGCCCTCTCCCCGGTGGAGAGCTTGTGCCAGCGGCCGCGGAAGGGGACGCGGACGGCGGGGCCGAAGCCCTGGTACGCCTTGTCGGCCCAGCACCGGATGCCACCGGTGTTGAGGGCGTCGAGCAGGCTGGGAGCGGGCTGCCTTGATGCCGTGGACCGCGCCCGCCAGGGCCGGCGAAGCCCAGATGAGCTTCCCGAACGGGTCGGTGAGAACTTGTACGTTCATGCCGTGTTTGCGGTGCCTGCCGGAGTAGAAGGGGCGGTCGGCCGCGATGCGGTCGATGGGCAGCAGGGTTCCGTCCAGGATCACGAACGCCTTGCGTGCGGCAACCGCCATGGCCTGCTGGAGGGTGGGGCGAGGACGGCCAGGACGTCCACGGCCTCGGTGACGTAGCGGTGGGCGGTGGCCAGGCCGACGCCGAACCCGGCCGCGAGTTGGGCGAAGGTATGACCGCAGCGCAGATGGGCCAGGGTCATCAACGCCTGTCGGCCGCAAGTGAGTCGACGCCAGCGGGTGCCGATCCGTCGCCGCCGAGCGGTCAGCTCCCGCCGCAGCAGCCGCAGTGCGGAAGTGGACAGGTCCAGTCCTGATGGGTAGACAAGCACGCGAAGCCCCTGACAGCGAGGTTGATCTTGGTTGACAACCCATCTACCAGGAGCTTCGTCCTTCTGCCACGCCAACCCCAGCGACTCCCAGCCATGTTGGAAAAGGCTCAGTACCTCCGGCAGGCGACGGTCTCGGCTGCGTGGCTTGAGGAGCACGAGGCCCACGAAATCCTCGGTCGAGGTCATCTCGACAACGGGGAGCTTGCTGCTGCCGTCAGCCATTTCATTACCGCTGGCGTTGACAAGGCTCTCGAGTCGCTCAGCGGTCGCCTACCCGAGGAACCGTTCTCCCTCCAGGTTCCTGAGGATCTGCCCGACCAACCACGATGGAGACGGCACGGCACGTTCATCGCCGTGCAAGTCGCCGCTGACCTACTCCCGGACGGCGATGCTCGCACCTGGGCCGACGCGGCTTTGACGGAGATTGGGGACGAACACCCCGTTCCTTTTGGCACCCGCGATCCGCGCCAGGCCGCCTTCGGTGCCTTCGCTCGGTTGGCTGACGCGTCGAGCGCCGCGCAGGCCCAGAGCTTCCTCGAGGTCACCTTCCGAATGCTTGACAGTCGGGTTACGTCCAGGGAAGTGGTGTACGGGTGCGACCTGATCCGGGGGTTTGCTCCGGCATCGGGATGGGGCCCGCCTAGATGAACGGCCACCGGCTGATCTTCGAAGTGTCGAAGCCTCGAAGGAGATCAGCACGATGACCGCACCTGACAGTCTGCCCCTGCACGCCCTCGCCGAGGACAACCTCGCCGCGGCGAGTCCCGATCTGCTGCGCGCGATGGTCAAGACGTTCGCCGACGCACTCATGTCCGCACAGGCCGACGCACTCTGCAACGCCGAGTACGGGCAGGTCAGCGACGAACGCGTCAACCACCGTAACGGCTACCGCCCACGCGAGTGGGACACCCGCGCCGGCACTGTCGAACTCGCCGTTCCCAAGCTGCGCCAGGGCAGTTACTTCCCGCACTGGCTCCTCGAACACCGCTGCCGGGCCGAACAGGCCCTCCTCTCGGTGGTCGCCACCGCCTACCTGCTCGGCGTCTCCACCCGCCGCGTCGAGAAACTCGCCGAGTCCCTCGGCGTCACCCAGCTGTCGAAGTCCCAGGTCAGCGCGATGGCCAAGCACCTCGACGAACAGGTGGCCGCCTTCCGTAACCGGCCCCTGGACGCCGGGCCGTATGCGTTCGTCTGGGTCGACGCGCTGACCCAGAACGTCCGCGAGGGCGGCCGGATCATCAACGTTCACGCGTCGATCGCGGTCGGCGTCAACGCCGACGGACACCGCGAGATCCTCGGCATCGATGTCGCCACCGCCGAGGACGGCGCCGGCTGGCTCGCCTTCCTGCGCTCCCTGACCGCCCGTGGCCTGTCCGGCGTCCAGCTGGTCGTCTCCGACGCCCACACCGGGCTGGTGAACGCGATCGGCGCGGTCCTTCCCGGCGCCTCCTGGCAGCGATGCCGCACGCACTACGCCCGCAACCTGCTCTGCCAGGTGCCGAAGTCCGCCCAGCCGTGGGTGGCCACGCTGCTGCGGACGGTCTTCGAACAGCCCGATGCAGACGCCGTCCAGGCCCAGATGCGACATTTGCTGGACGCGCTGGAGGCCAAGTTCCCCAAGGCGGCCGCCCACTTGGACTCCGCCCAGCGCGAACTGCTGGCGTTCACTGCGTTCCCCCGCGAGATCTGGCGGCAGATCTGGTCGAACAACCCGCAGGAGCGACTGAACAAGGAGATCCGCCGCCGCACCGACGTGGTCGGCATCTTCCCCGACCGCACCGCCCTCATCCGACTCGTGGGCGCGGTACTGGCCGAGCAGAACGACGAGTGGACCGAAGCCCGCCGCTACATGGGACTCGACCTGCTCGCCAAGGCCCGCCTCCACCCGATCGAGTCAGAAACCGAGGACACCGTCCTCCCGACCGAACTCACCGCATAACCTCAAAAACGAGATCACCGAGTGGCCGTCAATACACCACTCCAGCGGACGTGACCGGTGGGGCGACGCAGCGGTAGGTGGGACGGCGTCTATCGGCGGGCCGGAGTGGGGTTGCTTCGCATTACTGGCGAGGGCTCGCTCCAGCGTGTCCTTGTCGCCGCTGACGCTGTGGGAGCGCGTGCAGCGCCAAGACACGCAGCTTGCGGTTTCATCTGCTGCCGCAGGCGGAGAAGCGCCAAGGCGGTATGTCCGAGGTGCGCAAGGCGGTGGATGTCCTAACGACTTGGGGAGCGATAGGAGTGCCATGCTGCGTGTGGGCCCGGGTCCTGGATGGTCGGCGGACACGGCACTCGGATGTCGGCTACTCCAAGGGGGCATCGGCGGTGGGCTGGCCCGGAATCTCCAGCAAGGTGGATAGGCGTTCGGGGCGCTCTTCGACCACGAGGTGTCCGGCCTCGGAGACCACACCGAGTTCGGCGCTGAGTGTGGCGCGTGCTGCCGGGCCGAGCCGCCGTGGAGGGAGGAAGACGTCGTGCTCCCCGGTGACGACCAGGCGGGGAATTAACTGCGCTGGCAGGGTGGCAGCGCCGGGCGCCCCGCTGGAGCGCGAGTGCCGGGCGACCAGTGTCATCCAGTTCACCAATTCCGTGCGGGGTGGACGGCCAGGCGCGAGCATGGTGCGCAGGAGCCGGGCGCTGTGCGTCGGTGCGGGCCGAAGGAACCAGGCGGCCGAGGCGGCCAGCACGGTGGGGGTCAGCCTCAGTCTGGTCAGTCCGCCAGGGGAAACCAGGACGAGCCGGTCGATCCGGGGAGTGTCGCTGGACAGGGCAATGGCGGCACCGAAGGAGTGGCCCATCACCGCTACCGGCTCGGACGAGATCTTCTCGATCACCTCGCTCAGCCACGCCCCATACCATGACAACCGGCCGCCGGAGAGCCCACGTTGGCCAGAACTGAGACCGGGCTGGCCAGGGACGTCCACCAGCAGGACCCGGTAGCCGGTGGCGACCAGGGCCGTGGCCAGCGGCAGGGACGCGGCGGCGTTGAAGTTGGTGCCCGGGACGAACACGACCGTCTTCGCGCCAGAGCCGGCGAGGACCACGTGAGTCTGTGCGCCCTTAGCGGTCACCGTCTTCCGTTCGTGTGGCACCGGCCACGCGGCGAGCTGGTCGAGGCACCAGCGTCGGATGAGATCCTTGCCCGTCGTACTGCGGTAGATCGATTTCACTGGTCGAGTATCGCGCCTCGCCTCGGGCCGTGACGTGAGACTGGGCCCGTGCGGCCTGTTCCCATCCTGCCCTGTCCGGCATCTCCCGCGCACACTTCGGCGAGTTGCTCGAAGAACTCGCTCCGAAGTGGGAAGCGGCCCGGGAGTCGGCACTCCACGAGCGCCGCGGCGGGGGCCGGCGGCGGGCCGCTGGCGCGGGGCCCAAGCAGCGCCTGGTATTCACCGACCGGCTCTTGGCCACGCTGGTCCACCTGCGGCTGGGGCTGCCGCACGCTGCGCTGGCCGAGCTGTACGGGGTGGACCGCTCCACCATGTCCGGAGCGGTCCGCGAGGTCCGTCCGCTGCTGGTCGTTCGCGGCTTCGCCATCCCCGACCGTCCAGGGATGCGGCTGCGCACGCTGGAGGACCTGTTCTCCTACACCGACGCAGAAGGCGTTGAGCTGCGGATCGACGGGACCGAGATGCAGGTCCGCCGCCCGCGCGCAGGCCGTCCCGGCCGCAAAGCGTTCGTATCCGGCAAGAAGAAGCAGAACACCATCAAGACCACCACGTTCAGCGACGGCCAGGGGCGGACCCTGTTCAGCGGAGTGGTCAGGCCGGGGCGGATGCACGACCAGACCGCCGTGCGTACCGAGGGCATCGCCGAGCAGTTCCGCCTGCACCCGAAGGTGAGGGCCGAGGACGACGAGGGCTACCGGGGTCTGGCCAACGAGTTCCCCGCCCAGGTCAGTGCCCCGCCGAAGAAGCCGAAGGACGATGCGCCGCTGGGCGAGCACCACGCCTGGCGCGAGCAGCGACGCCGCCAGTCCTCCCGCCGGATCTGCGTGGAGCACACCAACGCCGAGTTCAAGCAGTGGTGCCCGCTGCAACGGTTCACTGGCCGCCGCGATACCTACGCCGAGACCCACTCCGCGATCGCCGGCCTGGTCTCCGACCGCTCCGCCCGCCGGGCGACCCGCCGCAAGACCAGCACCGAACTGGTGCACACTCGGCAGGTCGCCTGCTGATCACCCACCAGCCGACCCACCAGGCCGACACGCCCCGATCTCAATCGCTCCCAAGGTCGTAAGTGACTCCGAGTTCGAAAGAGCACGAATCCCGAGTACGAGCCCGATGCGATCGCTGTAATGCCGAGCAGCGTGCACAGCATCGGCAGGCGGAGGCGGCTCAGAGGGATGGCGAGGGGGATGAAGAGGGGGAAGGCGGGGAACAGGTAGCGGGAGACGTTGCCGAATATCTGCTGGCTGCCCAGGAACAATGCGAAGGTGAGGAGCGTGTAGCCAGTCAGGACAGCCGGCGGGCGCTGGCGGTTCAAGAGGGGGATCAGAAGCAGGCCAAGCAGTACGACCAGTACTCCGATGGTGTCCGCGTAGCGGTACGCGAAAAAGTAGTCGACGTGGCCCACTGCGACGCCGGTGAGGACATCGAGTGTGTGCTCGCCGTAGTCGAAGGTATGCGCCCAGGCTCCTTCCTGGTGTGTGAAATAGCCGCCGAGGTCGCCCATCTGGTTGCCGACCCAGAGTAGGTAGCCGGCGAGCCCGAGCGGCGCGATCAGCACTGCGATCCACGGGCGGGCGATGTACGCGTCCCGGACATCGAACTCGGGTATGAGCTGCCGGATGCTGCGCGGCACGGCCAGGGAAGCATGGCAGTACCCGACGTCTGCGGTTATGGCTTCTGCTCACACTCGCCCATGCTCACGCCACTTACCGATCTGCTTGACCGGATCTCCGGTGTACAACCAGGGAGTTCGCGTGGCATACGGCCCCTGCATCCGCAGGAGTGCGGTGGCGATGTCGGTGGTGCCCGCGAGGCAGGCCGCGTGAGCCAGGTAGTTGAGATCGCGCAGTTCCGCAGGGGGCACGGCGGTGTTCGGGCGCCCCAGGATCCAGCGCTCCCATGTCCGGCGTACGTCGCTGACGGCACCGTCGTGATGCCAGTGCTGCCCGAGCCCCACGGCTTCCCGGCGGCCCTTCGCCGCGTCGAGGATGTAGCGGTACTCCTCGACGCGGGCGTACTGCACCAGCACGGGCAGCGGGGAGCCGGGCGGTGCTACTCCGGCGGCGTCGCGGGCGAAGTCGTACATGAAGCCGTGGGTACCGTGCCAGCGGGCCGAGTAGTAGTGCAGCACCTGCAGGTGGCCCTCCATGCTGTACGGGTCACGGGCGTCCAACTCGTCCCACCAGCGGGCCATTTCCTGTTGCTGTACACCTGACGGGTACAGCCGGGCCAGGGAGATCAGGGAGATCCACGGAGTCGGATCTGCCGGGTATGCGTCGGCGGCCCGCCGGCACGCCACCACCGCGGTGTCGATGCGGTCCACGTCCATCGGCGCGCCGCGGCCCGCCGCGATCGCCAGGCCAAAGGCCCTGGCGGTCTCCGTGGCCCCCCGCAGAACCAGCGCGTCGGTGCTGTGCGGCTCGGCGGCCAGCCACGACTCCACGGTCGTACTGCTCGCGCACGCCTGCCCGAGCAGCCGGATCCGGTGGCCGCGCGTCGGCCAGTCGGCACCGGTGGCCTGCAGCAGATCGCGCAGGCCCTGCCAGCGGCCGATGACGACGTCCTGGCGGGCGGAGGTGAGGTGCGCGTCCCCGTCGTCGGGGTCGAAGGCGATGTCGGAGCCGGAGGGGGATTTGTGTCGCGCCATGGGGCTCTCCCTCAGAAGTCGGTGGAAAGGCCCTCGTAGGCATGGGACCCGGCGGGCACCCGGTCGTCGGGGACGTAGTCCGTCTCGACGGTGCGGGAAGCGTCCAGCTTCACCGGCCGGTAGTACTCGCTGCCCTTGCGCCAGTACCAGAGCATGGGCACCAGGCCGACGGCCAGACCCCCGAGTCCGATCGTGACCGCCGCGCTGCTCAGCTCGCCGAGGGACTCGACGAGCACCCAGAACATGAACACCGCGCCGAGCAGCGGCCAAAGCCCGCCGAAGAGGAAGTTGCCCACGGACTTCAGCAGCATCTTGCGGTAGGCGACGACCACCGCGAGGCCGGTCAGCCCGTAGTAGACGGCGATCTGCAGGCCGATCGCCGAGATGGCGTCGGAGAGGATGTCGCCCACCGAACCCAGAGCGTTGGACGCGATGAACAGCAGCAGCGCCACCGCACCCACCGCGGCGATGGCCACCCAGGGGGTGTTCCACCGGCGGTGGACCCGGCCGAGTGCCTCTGGCATCGTTCGGTCGCGGCCCATCGCGAACAGCGAGCGCGTGACCTGGATGAGGGTGGTCTCCAGGGTGGCGATGGTGGACAGCATCACGGCCATGATGAGCAGCTTGCCGCCCCAGCCCGGCCAGATCTCCTCGCCGAGCGCGGCCAGCACGTTGGCATCGTTGTCGGCGATTTGCTTGGACGTGAGGATGACGTTGGTGGCGATGGTGAACACCTCGAACAGCAGGAAGACGACGCCCACCCCGATGAGGCCGGCGAGGCCCGTCGTGCGGCGGCTGTTGCGGGTCTCCTCACTGAGGTTGCTGGTGACGTCCCAGCCCCAGAAGTAGAACGCGGCGACCAGGGCACCCGCCGCGAAGCCCGACATCCCGTCGAAGTGGCCGAAGCCGAGCCAGGACCACTCGAAGGAACGGGCGTTGTCCGTGTGGAACAGGGCGAGTACGGCGAACAGGGCCAGGATGGCGAGTTCGACGCCGGACATGATGAGCTGAGCACGGACCGTGAGCCGGGCGCCGCCGAGCACCACGCCCAGCATGACCAGGAACCAGCCGGCGCCGACCACCGTGGACAGTGCGGTGTTCTCGGCGAGCCCCTCGTCGAACAGGGCCAGCGTCATCGATCCCGCGGGGAGCGAGCCGGCGACCATGAAGATGGTCGCCGAGACGACCAGTGACCAGCCGCTGATGAACCCGAGGAAGGGGTGGAGCGTGCGGCCCACCCAGGAGTAGCTGGCACCCGCGTTCACGTCGATGCGGCTGAGATAGCTGAACGCCAGAGCGATGCCCAGCATGGGAATCGCGCAGTACAGCAGCGCGGCCGGACTCGCCAGACCCACCGCGCCGACCAGGACCGCCGTGGTCGCGGCGATCGAGTACGCCGGGGCACTGCCCGCGACCGCCATCACCACCGTGTCGAACGTACCGAGGACATTGGCCTGGAGCCCTCGGCCCCTGCTGATGCTCATGCTCGTGTTGCTTTCTGTTGTGCACGACGAAAGGTGGCAGCCTTGCTGCCCGACGGTGCGAAGCGATGAACACGGAGGTCACCCGCTCCGGCAGGAGACGGTCCCGCGTGTGTGCTGGTCATGATACCTGTTTGTTTATGTTTCAAGATTAATTGGCGGTTAAAATCTTCGGCGCTTTCGAAAGGTCAACTCCTCGGCCGGCAAGGTCTCATGGCTGGGCGAGGAGACTCGTCGGGGCGCCATGACAGGCCCTTGCCGTGCTGGTAGAACTCAAGGCTCCCCCCGCGGAGAGTTGATCGGCACCATCCTCGATCAAGGAAATCAATCCAGTGCTGCCCTGGTCGGACCGTCGCGTCTCGCTCAGCCGCCAGACCGTGGGCCGCCTTCTGGCCACTTCGCCGCTCGTGGCGGGATTGCTGGGCGGCTTGCCCCTTCTCCGGCCTCAACCTTGGCCAGTGCTGGATCGCATTCGTGCCTGATTCTCCCCAGCCGCCTGAGAGGGGCTGCGACACGCGTGAACGTCGCTTCGAGCCTGCGGGACACGGGCTCGCACAACAGACCACTCAGAGTCAATCCCGCCCGAGGGTAGCTCCGCATGTGCTCGAAGTTGATCCCGTAGATGGTCCCGACCAGCGTCGGAGCGAACAGAATCGCCGCCCAAGAGGACATCTTCTTGAAGTTGTCTACCTGGGGGTCCTGACCTGCGACTATGTGGTTCGGGGCCCCCTGACCTGCGCCGATGCTTCTTTCATTGTCTTTCAGGCTCGTGCGGCGTTGTGCAGTCGATTCTCCCCACGCGCTCCCCAACGCGGCCGAAATTCCCCAGATTCTCCCCAGGGGAGCTCCGCTCGAAGGAGGAGCCGCGCGAGGTTTGCTCAGGTAAATCGATCACGGTGAGTGGCAGCCGTATGTGCTCAAGCGGCTGTCGTCTGAGCGTCCCGGTGGTGTCGATGGCGATCTGGCCCAGGCACCCGGCATGCCGGCGCTGGATCCTGCAGGCGCGGTCGGCGCGGGCCACCGGTGCATGCAGAGGGCCCTGAGGGCGTCGGGCAGGGCCGGAAGAGAGAGGTATGAGGCAGTCGGCTCGGCTGGCCTTGGCCAGTGGCGCTGGAGTAGCTTGGCTCAAGGGGCTGCTCGTCGTAGGGCGTCGACGCGGTGTCCATGGGAGAAGGCGGCGTCACTTCGTGGGCCGTACGAGATGGCCACCGAACCTCCGCTCGTACCGAGGGCGCGGGCCTGTTGCTCCGCCGAGACGCCCTCGTGGGAACCGTCGCCGGTCGCAGAGGTCCCCCCTCGGTGGCGGCACCTCAAGCCCGTGGCAGTGACCTCGCCCATTGCCGGCTGTGGAATTGAGGCAGGAGAACCTGTGCCGCTGGAGCAGACCCAGGCATGCCTCGGGGGTGGATGGGACCACCGGCGCCTCGGACATGCGCCGACCGCCAGTCCACCGGGCGAGACCGGGACCAGCGCAGGAGCGCCGTGCCGTGCCAGGTGATGAGCGCGGACGGCTGGCGTGTGTCGTTGTGGGCTCGGTCGGGATGCGGCCTACGTCCCGGTGACCAAACTGGACTCTTGATGCTCGGACGGTGAGGTAACCCGAGTTGCTCAGGAGGCCCTAATACTCCAGCTGTAGATCGCGATCTTCGTAGTGCGGAGTCTGCCGGGGCGACGGCAGCTGCCGGCTTGGGCTTGGTGGCTGCAGCGGGCTGGCGCGTAGGGTGCCGGGATGATCGCGATGCCAGAGGAGTTCGCACAGAGCACCGTCGACCGCGAGGGGGAGGCCGGGGCGGCATGGCTCGCCGAGCTGCCCGGGATCGTGGAGGAGTTGCTGGGGCGCTGGGGGTGCGTGCCGGATGGCGAGGTCATGCACGGGGGTGTTGGCGTCATCGTTCCAGTGTTGCGGCGAGCCGGCGAGAGGGCCGTGCTGAAGGTGTCGTTTCCGCATCCCGGCAACGCCCATGAACCGGATGCGTTCGTTGCGTGGGGCGGGTGCGGCGCCGTCCTGCTGCATGAGCACGACGACGAGCGGTTCGCGATGCTGCTGGAGCGGGTTCAGCCGTCGACCCTGGCGGAGGTCGAGGACGGCGACGAGGTGGTGACGGTCGCCGGGCGGCTCAATCGCCGCCTGGCCATCCCCGCACCGCTCGACCTGCCCCGGCTGCGTGAGCAGGCCGATGTCTGGGAGGAGCAGTTGTGCAAGGACGCCAAGGAGCTGCCGCATGCGCTGCCGCGTCAGGTGCTGGATGCCGCCGTGGGGACCGTTCGGGAACTGGGCCGGGCCCAGCCGGACACCCTCATCCATGGCGACCTGCATGCCCGGAACATCCTGCGTGCCGGCCGAGAGCCGTGGCTGGCTGTCGACCCCAAGGGGTACGTGGGAGATCCCGCCTACGACGGCGGCACACTGCTGAAGTCCCGCGCGCTGACGCTCCTGGAAGCGGATGACCTGCGCAAGGCTGTCCACCGCGTCTTGGACGTCTTCGCAGAGGCCGCGGAACTCGACCGCGGACGCGTCCAGCGGTGGGCCCAGTTCCATGCCGTCCAGGCTGCGTTCTGGGGTCGCCGTCACGGTTTTCGTATCGCCCGCAGTGGACCACGACTGGACTGGCTCACCGAATTCGCCGACCGCCTGGCGGAGTTGCTCACCGAACGCTCGTAGAGCGTGATCATGCCGACCGGGTCCGGTGGGTGGCCGAGTGCGGCCACCGTTGATCATCGTGAGCTGTGTGGACTGACGATGAGATGGTGGCCGCAGGTCACAGCATAGATCTCGCCCGATGGCGGGAGGCGTTCGCGGCGGCCATGGGCCGCATCGCGGGCCGGTTCGCCCGATACGAACCCCGCGTGCGAGCCGGGCGGCTGCTGCTGGGCCTGCTGTCGGACCTGCCCCGCAAGAACTGCTGGACGATCGCGGAGTGGGCTGATCCTGCTCATGACCCGCCGCCTGGCCCGGCCACACCCGCAGCCAGCGTGAACCGGCCCGGCGCAGGCTCGGCCAGCCAACCGCGCGCGACCAGATGCTTCGCCTTCGACCGCAGTGCCTCCACCCGAGCCGGCACCACGTCCATGCCGAACAAGGCGGCCATCTTCTGACAGGTCAACGGCCCTTGACGGAGCCGGGCCCGGTCCGCGAGCGCCTGCAGAATGCGCTAGTAATCCACCGACAGCACCGACCAGGCCAGCCCCTCACGCCACACCGGCACCTGCGACTTCGCCGCGGCGCGCTGAGGATGTCTCCTCACCCTGCCTCGTGGCCGGCGCTGTCCCAATGGCCTGGACGCGGCCTTGCCCGGACTCGTTCACGCGGGCCAGCACATCGCCGACCCGCGAGCAGGCGATGGCCCACTCCACTCCTGCCATTCCCGCTCGGCCACGGCCACTTCGGCCTGGATACGGTCGGCCTCCTCCCTCGGCCCAGCCACGCGACGGCGGACGGCAACCTCGCGCTGTTCCAGCAACCCCACGACCGACGGCATCCACGACCTTCACCGGAGCGACGACACGACACGCCACCACTCCCACGGGAACGCCCGCCCTACGCCCGACCAGCGAAAACGCCGTCCTCGGGTTCTGTACGACAACAGCTACTAAAAGAACGCTGCGGGACAATACAGCTGGACTCAAGCGGCCGGACGATCACCGGTCGAGGTCGCGGGGGACCACGACCAGGTCCAGCTGCCCTCCTGCCAAGGCGACGGTGGAGGAGACGAGGGCTTGGAGGCAGGCGTACTCGGCCGCCTCGTCGGGCAGCGCAAGGCGCTGGGTCGTAAGCCCGTCGAAGCCGGCGAGGAAGAACCGGGCGAGGGTCTCCGCGGGCTGTGCCAGAGAGCGACCGGTGCGTGTGGCTGCTTCCGCGATGAGCTCGGCCGCCACCTCGGTGACGTCTCGATAATGGCTTTCGACGGCATCGCTCAGGGCTGGCGTGCGAAGGGCGAAGAGGGTCAGTTCGGCCAGGAGTTGGTGGCTGCTGGGCTGTTCGCGTACGGTCCGCCACAGAGCCGTGGCCAGAGCGCTCAGTGTCTCCTCGAAGCCCGTGTCGTTCGGTGCGGCTCGCTTCACCCGGGCCACCAGTTCGTCCGTGAGCTGTTCCATGACGGCACGGTAGAGCCCCTCCTTCGTGCCGAAGGTGTAGTGCACGGTGGCCTGGGCCACGCCAAGTTCAGTAGCGATGGCGCGGGTGCTTCCGGCCGCGATTCCCTCCCGCGTCATGAGGTCGACGGCCGCTTTGATCAACTGGGGGCGGCGCTCGGCCGCTGGAACATGTGCCATGAGGAAATACTACCGACTTAGTCAAGTAACAAAGTCAACCGGTGAGAATGCGTCGCCGTAGACGCCGACCTCGATCTCCTTGCGGTGCGGTCGGGCTCGATGACGACCGCGTGGACCGTCAGGATGGAGAGCCCGTCCGGCTCGGGGTCCAGCAGCAGGGCGGCGGCCCTGGTCACGCTGTCCACTCGGACGCCGAGCACGCCGGAGTCCAGCCGTCGCGGCGGCCGCACCTGAGAGGACCGTCGGTGCCGTCGGGGTTGTTGCTGACCAGCACGGCATGCGGGGCGGAGAGCGTGATGTCTTCCGCAAGGGCGGTCAGTTGGGGGTCCTGGTGACCGGCGAGCAGATCGGGCAGCAGGGCCAGGCTGGTGCCGATCTTGTCGTCGTGGTAGGCGGGACTCTGCACGATCGCCGCGTACGCGCCGAAGGAGGCGTTGTCACGAAGGGGACGGTCGTCAGCGAAGCCAAGGTCGTCGCGGAGTCCGACGCCGTCGGTGAGGGCCTCCAGGGCGCCGGCCGGGTCGGCACGGTTCAGGCCGAGAACCAGGGCGAAGTGGTTGCGGATGCCGGCGATGATGACCAGGAACGGGATCTCCCGCTCGGCGGCGACGGGTGCGACCAGTGCCTGGGTGCCGTCGCCTCTTGCTACGCCCAGGGGTACCGCGCCGTCCGCGACGGCGGCGCGGGCCAGGGCGGTGACGTGTTGGTGTTGGGATCAAGCAGGGCAGCCCTGGCTCCGAGCTGTTCGGCCTTCTATTGCAGGCCGAACCGGTCCACCTTGCCGCCGCCCGAGTGGGGATTCGTGATCAGGAACGGCCGCTTCGGCGGCGGAACGCCAGGCCGCGGAGTACCGGGGGCAGGGGCTGTCGTCTGCGGACGTATTCGAGGCGCTGGCGTGGCACTGCCCGAGCGACGCGGTGATTGCTGTGGACGTGGGCGATCACGTCTACGCCTTCGGCCGCTACTTCGAAGGCAAGGGCCAGCGTCCTGATGTTCGGCTACCTCGGCTCAATAGGCCTCGGGTATCCGGCGGCCTTGGGAGCCTGGGCCGCCCATCCCGACCGGCCTATCATCGCCGTTACCGGCGACGGCGGCTTCGGCCAGTACCTTGCCGAGCTCACCACCGCCGTCAAACATGGCATGTCGATCAAGCATGTCCTGCTCGACAACGGCTCCCTCGGCAAGATCAGCAAGGAGCGACTGGCCGCGGACGTACCCGTGTGACAGGCCTTGCTGGTCAACCCGGATTTCGCCGACTACGCCCGCTCCTGCGGCGCCACCGGCATCTCCGCGCGTACGGCGGCCGAACTCGACACGGCTATGCGCGAGCTCTTCGCCGCCGACGGACCGGCACTCCTCCACCTGCACCGATCCGGCACTGGTGTGACTGCGATCCACTCAGCGAAGCGCCCCTGCTCTCCGCGCAACTGGAACCGTCCCGAATGCGGTATCCGTCCCCGCTCTGACGTGAGCATTTGTGGATCTGTGGATCCACCCGAGGGGCTCGTCGTGGCGCAGCGTCGTCGTCCGCTCGGTGACGGTGAGACCGGGTGGACGCACGGCCTCGTCGTTCAGGTTGTTCCGCGCTCGGTCACGCCTCACCGGGAGTCCGCGGCGGGACGGACCGCGGCTTGCTTCAGTGAGCTCACGGACTCCCGGATCACCAGTTGGGTACTCAGGATGACCTGGTTGTCGCCTGTGATGTTCTCCTCGCGTTCGAGGGCCAGTCGTACGGCGGTCCGGCCCAGCTCCTCATAGGGCACCCGGACCGTGGTGAGGGAAGGCGTCAGGTCGACGGCGAAGGGCACGTCGTCGAAGCCGACCAGGGACACGTCGCCAGGGACGCGAAGACCCGCTTCTCTGAGGGCGGCCAGCGCTCCGACGGCTACCGCGTCGGTGCCCGCGAAGATCGCTGTGAAGTCCAGGCCGGCGCTCAGCGCCTCCTTGGTACGCCGATAACCCGAGACGCGGGTGTAGGGGCCTGGGATGTCCAGCTCCTCGTCGTACGGGACGGCGTGCGCGCGTAGAGCGGCCAGGCATCCTTCGCGGCGTTGCTCGGCAGTGCTGAGCTGAGGTTCGCCACTGAGCAGGAGGATGCAGCGGTGTCCGGCGGTGAGCAGGTGGGCAGCGGCCTGGAAGGCGCCGCCCCGGTTGTCGTACTCCACGACGGTGGCCGGGATCGCCCCGGGCAGAGGCGGACGACCGACCAGCACCAGCCGGGACCCGGCGGCCTCGAGCGCTCTGGCGTACGTGGCCATGCGGCGGTGGTACGCCTCGTCCTGCACAACACCGCCGACCAGGACGACGGCCGCAGCGTGCTGCTCCCGCATGAGCTGGACCAGATCGTCCTCCCGGGAGGTGTCTCCCTGCGTGGAGCACACCAGGCTCAGTCTGCCCCGGCTGCTTGCCTCTTGTTCCACACCGCCGGCGACCTGTGCGAGCGACGGGCCGGTGATGTCCCCGATGACCAGGGCGATGGGCCCCGGAACTCGGCCGGAGAGTGCCTTGGCGTGCACGTTGACCACGTAGTGCAGTGCGTCGACGGCCGCCATGACCCGGGCCCTGGTATCGGCCGACACCGGGTAGTTGCCCGCCAAGGTACGGGAAACGGTTGCTACTGAGACTCCGGCCTTTGCCGCGACATCGCGAATTGTGCTCGGCCTGTCCGTCTGTGCACCGTTCCGGCTCGCCCGCTTCGGTCCTGGGCGCTTGCGCGTTCCCTGTCCGTCGTCCGTCACAGCTCCCGACGTTACTGCATTGGATGAGCCTTGCGACCCAGTAACCTGGCGAACTACGGTACTCACGTCAGAAAACGTTTTCTCTCCTCTCCGTACGCCCTTCGCCGGAGCCGCCGCCATGACCTCCACCTACCTTCGCTGGGGAAGCGACGATTTGTCCCTTCTCCTCGCCCTTGATCCGACGGGCTCGGTGCGACTACTGGCAGCGGGGGAGGTGGCTTCTCTGCCTGATCCGGAGCGCGATCCGGAACGGTGCGCACTCCTCGCCCGCAGGGCCCTTCCTCTGGTCGAGATGCAGACCACGGGTAGTGGACGTCTGGGCACCTCCGGCAAGCGTCACGTCGACGGTGCCGTCTCACGCGGCCTGCGCTACGTCAGCCACGAGGACGAGGACGGCGCGGCCGAGCGCACGCTGCGCGTGCGGCTGATGGACGACGCCTCTGGTGTACGGGTGACCGCCATGTACACCCTGTGCGACACCGCTCCAGTGCTGCGTGCCGAGGCCTGCGTGGAGAACTCGGGCGACCGCCCCGTGACCTTGGAGTACGTCTCGTCCCTCGCGCTGTCCAACCTGGCCAGGCATCTGCCGGAGGGCGAGCGATGGGAGGACGGGCTGTCCCTCTGGCTGGCCGCCAATCCCTGGAGCGGTGAATTCCGCTGGTCGCGGGCCACCCTGGCGGAGAGGGGACTGTACGACGTCGGCATGGTCGCCCACGGTCAGACGGGCTCGAAGAACCGCATCGCCGTGACCAGCACCGGCTCCTGGTCCTCCTCCGAGCACCTGCCGATGGGCTGCCTGGAGGAGACGGCGACTGGCCGCACCCTGATGTGGCAGATCGAGCACAACGGCTCCTGGCACGTCGAACTCGGCGACCGCTTCGACGATGTGTACCTGACCCTGTCGGGCCCGACCGACCGCGAACACCAATGGCGCCAAAGCCTCGCCGCCGGCGAGACCTTCCGGACGGCTCCGGCGACGGTGGCTCTCGTTGCCGAGGGCGGCTTCGAGGCGGCTCTCGGCGCGCTGACCGACCACCGCCGCGCCACCCGTCGCCCGCATCCCGATCACGAGCGACTCCCCGTCGTCTTCAACGACTTCATGAACAGTCTGATGGGCGACCCCAGCACCGAAGCCTTGCTGCCGCTGGTAGACGCGGCGGCGGCCGCCGGTGCCGAGGTCTTCTGCATCGACGCGGGCTGGTACGACGCCGAGCCTCCCGGCACGGCCGGCCCGGGCGGCGTCCCGGCATGGTGGGGCGCGGTGGGCGAGTGGGAGGAGTCGACGCGGCGCTTTCCGGGCGGACTCCGTGAGGTGCTGGACCGGATCCGCGCGGCGGGTATGGTCCCGGGGCTGTGGCTCGAACCCGAGGTCATCGGAGTACGCAGTCCGATCGCCGCGGCCCTGCCCGACGAGGCGTTCTTCCGACGGGACGGTGTGCGGGTCGTGGAGTGGGACCGCCACCAGCTCGACCTGCGCCACCCGGCGGCCCGCGCTCATCTGGACACGGTCGTGGACCGCTTGGTGCGCGACTACGGGGTGGGCTACCTCAAGTTCGACTACAACATCGACATCGGGGCCGGTACGGACGGCCCGGAGGGCACCGACAGCCCCGGAGCCGGTCTCCTCGGCCACAACCGTGCCTACCTCGACTGGCTCGACGGCGTCCTGGATCGGCATCCGACGCTGGTCGTGGAGAGCTGCGCGGCCGGCGGCAGTCGCACCGACCACGCGATCCTGTCCCGGCTGCCGATCCACTCCGTCACCGACCAGCAGGACTTCCGCCTCCTGCCCGCCATCGCCGCTGCCGCGCCCACCGCGGTCACCCCGGAGCAGGGTGCCGTCTGGGCATACCCACTGCCCGAGCACAGCGACGCGGAGCTCGGGATGGTGATGGTCTCGGCGATGCTGGGCCGTGTTCACCTCAGTGGTCGCCCTGACCTGCTGTCCCCGCGACAGGCGGCGCTGGTGCGACGAGCCCTCGACGCCTACAGGACCTACCGCCACCTGCTGCCGGACACCCGGCCCCGCTGGCCCCTGGGCCTGCCCGGGTGGCGCGACGGCTGGATCTGCCTGGCCCTGACCACCGACGACGGCACGACCCTGCTGGCGGTGTGGCGCCGCGACGGCACCCCGGACACGCTGACGATCCCGCTGCCCTGGGTAGCCACGGACGACGAGCCCCGGGTGTTGTTCGCTGCGGACCCAGGGCCGCAGTACGAGTGGAACGGCCTGCAGCGTGTTCTTCGGATGACGCTCCCGGCCGAGCGGTCGGCGGCGCTGTTGGTCTTCGGGGCGACGTCCATGTGCTGACGTGCAAAGGCGGTCGTGCGCGGTACCGGTCGGTCCGCGCACGACCGCGTTCTGCCCTGAGGTGTTCCGGCGACGCGGCACGGGCGAAGAGGAAGCGGGCGGTGGCCCGGCGTCCCGACGGTTCGCCGGGCCACCGTTACGGGCGGTCAGATCTTGCGCAGCACCACCGTGCTGCCGGGCGGAACGGCCACCTGTTCGTTGCCGAGCACCTTGGCGCCGGTGACCAGGTCACGGCCGGCACCGAAGCCCTTCGTGGTGCAGGTGTAGCTGCGGTCAGCCGTAGTGTTCATGGCGATCAGGTACGGGCCGTACTGACACCGGTAGAAGGACGCTCGCCCCACGTATGGTGTCTCGTGGCCGAGCGGGGAGTCCGGTACGTCCGCGGGTGCGGCGGCCAGCGGCAGTACCTGCCCGGCGAACGCCTGGTGCAGTGCCTCCCCGGGCGGCGGGAAGCCCCCGCCGGGGATCGACGGCATGTCGGGATTGCCGAACTCCCAGTTCACCCAGTCGGGTTCGGCATAAGCGCGGCCGTCCGGGATGTACTTCACGTCCTGCCAGACGGTCGCGGAGCGCTCGATGCCGTCGGCGGTGATGTGGTGGATCCGGGCGAGCCGGTTGACGCCCCAGCGGGCCCGCCAGTAGAGCGAGGCGTAGAGGATCTCGTCGTCGTGCTTGATCGCGACCAGGCCGTTCTCCTCGTCGCTGAAGACGAGGTCCGGCTGCCCGGGCGTCATGGGCAGCCGGGCACCGCTCGCGGAGGCCTGGCTGATGTACGCGTAGTCGTCGGCCGTGCTGAGCAGAGCGAGGTTCGTCCGGGCCGAGTCCCCGAGGGCGTACGCCTCCTGGAGCAGGTGGAACACCTGGTTGTCGGCGATCGACTGCTTCGCGTGCGCGACCAGGTCCGGGTCCTTCAGCTGAGCCGCGAGCCGCAGGGGGTGCCCGTCCCACTTGCTGCCCTCGTCGTAGGCGCTCTTGCCCGGGTACTCCGTGTCGCGCCAGCCGACGACTGTCTCCATGCGCATGGTCCGGTAACCGCCGTTGTCCAGCGACGGGTGGCGGAAGTACGACCGGGCCTTGGCCATCTTGATCAGGTGGTCGCGGAGCTTGTCGTCACGCACGCCGCCGAACTCGATGACGGAGTCGTAGACCAGGGCCAGCCAGTCGTGGAGGTCGCCGTAGTTACCGGCGTAGCCGAGTTCCTTGGAAACACCCTTCTTGGTGACCTGGTAGTACGAGCTGCCCAGTGGCTTGGTGGGAGTGCCGTCTTCGTTCTCCGGGCCGAGCCAGGGGGTCAGGCCGACGGACTGGTAGATGTAGCCACGGGCCTTGGCCTCCCCCAGGCGTCGGCGGAGCCGAGGAGGGACAGGCCGCGGTCGGCGAGGTAGAGGCCGATGGCGCAGATGATCGCCTGGTTGGTGTACTGCGGGAACCACTGGCGCCAGTACTCGCGGCTGTCCAGCAGCATCTTGGCCCACGCGTCGCGGCGGACGACCGGAGTGAAGGCCGAGCCCGCGGGCGGGGTGAGGGTCAGGTCGTCGAACCACGCGGTTCCCGCGCCGTCGAGACGGACCTGAACCTCGACGGAGGCGGCGGTGCCCGGTGTGGTGAGCGTGGCGGTGACGTGCTCCCAGTCATGGGTGCCCGAGGCGGCGTAGAACTTGTTGTCGCCCCCGACCAGTTTCCCGGCGGCGTCGAAGAAGAGGATGTCGAGGTACGCGCTCTTGACAACCCCCTCGGTCCTGATCCAGGCCCCGTACGTGTACGTGCCCTGGCCCACTGGGACCTTGGCCTGGGGAACCCAGCCGACGACACCCGAGGAGGGGATGGTGATCCTCGCCGACGCGGTTCCGGTGCGGTGCACCTCGGTGTCGCGGGAGGCGGTACCACTGCCGCCCCACGTGGCCGAACGCCAGCCGGACATGCCGTACTCGAAGCCGGGGTTGGCGATCGTACCGGGGGAGCCGATGACCGGCTCGTCCAGCAGCGGCTTCAGTTCGTCCTGGAACTGGAGCATGACGAGACCCAGCCGTCCCAGCCCCATCCACTGCTGGCTGGAATCCGTGATCATCTTCGCGTTGTCGAGGTATCTCCAGTAGAGGGCGTCCAGACTGCTGGTGATCTGCAGCGGCACCGCGCTGTTCCGGTACGCCTTGGTGGACGGCATCCGGTAGGCCCGGCCCAGGAACTCCAGGTACCAGGGCTCCAGTTGAGGCACGGAGCGGACGGCCTCCGCGTTTGCCTTGGCCACCACCCGGGCGTTGATGGTGTCGAGCACTTCGATGCCCGGTTCGGGCCGGTTCCTCAGCTCGGGCATGGTGCCGGTGACGTCGTCGGCGGTGACGTCGAAGTACGGCGCGTCGTGGGTGTAGAGCCGGTAGATGGTGCGGCTTGAGCCGGGCATCGGCTTGTAGTAGTCCGCGGCCGACTGCGAATAGCCCGCGATCCGTCCCATGGAGCGAATCTCGAGGCGTACGGCGTCCTTGCCCGCGGTGAGCTCCGTGGGGAGGGGCACCGTGTGGAAGTAGAACCGTCCTGGGGTACGCGGGTCGTCACCGGAGATGTCGAGGGGATCGACAGCGCCCAGGTGGTAGTGGCCGACCTGCTTGCCCTCAGCGAACAGCTGGAGACGTCCCAGCTCAGCACCGCTTTCCGAACCCCACAGCTTGATGGTGACGTAGGTGGGCCCCCCGGGGCGGCAGGCGAGGGTCGCTACCAGAGTCCCGCCCCAGAAATCGGTGGTGCTCCGCGGGTTCAGTACCCGGGCGGGTTGGTCGAGGCCGCCCGTGACGACGTCGGAGAGTGTGGCGGACAGCCCGTGCGCGGCCTCGGAGGCGGGGTCGCCGAGGACGAGGGTGTCCAGCGGCCCTACGGCGGACGCTGTCGTCTCGGCCGCGGATGCCTGGGTGACGCCGGTCTGCCACAGCCATCCGGTGGCGGCGGCGCCGGCTGTCAGTTTGAGCAAGGATCTGCGCTGGACGGGTTCGGACATGGCGGGGGTTCCCTTCGGCTCTGGAGGGTCGTGCGGGGGTGGGTTCGCGTGGGGGATGGCTGTAGGGGACGCCGGCTCCGGTCCGCTCGCCCGCGCACCTGGTTCAGGCGCTGTTGACCAGGTCCGTGTGCCGCACGGCGTGTTCGAGCTCCCTCCCAGCAATGAGCAGGGACAGCTCGTCCACGACGGTGCGGCCGAGCCGCTCGAGCTCGTTGCCGAGCGACCCGGCGATGTGCGGGGTGAGGAAGACGTTCGGCATCTGGTACAGGGGCGAATCGGCCGGCAGTGGTTCCGGTTCGGTGACGTCCAGCACCGCGCTGATCCGCCCGCCGACCAGCTCGTCGGTGAGTGCCTCGGGATCGACGAGCGCGCCCCGGGAGGTGTTCACGAGCACCCCGCCGTCCGGGATCAGTGCCAGTCGCCGGCGGTCGAGCATCCGGTACGTCTCGGGAGTGTCGGGCGCGTGCAGGCTGACGATGTCGCTGGCGGCCAGCAGCTCGTCCAGAGGCAGCCGTACGACGCCCAGCGCTGCGGCCTCGGCGTCGCTGACGTAGGGGTCGAACAGGCCGACCGAGAAGTCGAAGGGCCGCAGCAGTTCCAGCACGCGGCGGCCGACCCGGGAGGCCCCGATGATGCCGACCCGCCGGCCGAGGTTGCCCATCGTCACGCAGTCACCGGGAGCCGGGTACACACGCTCGGCGCGGAAGCGCTCCCTCAGCCCGAAGGCGTCCTTGCCGGCCCACAGGATCGCGGCGAGCGTGTACTCGGCGACCGGCAGCGCGTTGGCCTGCACCGCACTCGACACGGGGATACCGCGGTCCCACACGGCGTCGTCGATCCAGCCGCGCACACTGCCTCCGGCATGCAGGAGGGCTCGCAGGCGAGGAGCGGCCCTCAGGGCGTCCGCGTCGATGCGTGGGCAGCCCCATCCGGTGATCAGTATCTCGGCATCCGCCAGCGCTGGGCCGACGGCGGGATCGGCGAAGTCCCGCACGACCAGTGCGGGATCGACCCGCGCCAGGGCCTGCAGCCGCGCCATGAGGCCGGGCGGGAAGAGCTCGGGAAGGTGCACCGGGTTCATGGCGAACACGGCGCGGGGCAGCGCTGACGTGGGCATGGGGCTCCCGCTTCGTCACGAAAGGAGGAAGGAAGGTGGTGAATACGGGTAGTAAACGTATTCCACGCTAGTGAGGCGAGAGGCTCCTGGTCAACGCTCTGGGTCGTGCGTCCGGAGGGTGTCCAGAGTCCGGCGGGCGCGGGACCGAATCGATATGCCGAACAAAGATGCAGGTCGAAAGCCCCTTCAAGTAACGCTCAGGCAAGATTGGCGAAACAAAGAACCTCCCGCCTCTTGTGGGGCGGGCCCTCGAAGTCCTACGGTCCACGGCAAACGGTTACTACTGATTTCCGGCCGTTCCCCTTCCCCTTCCCCTGCCCCGCTCAGCCGACCGCGCCGGCCCCCACACCGCACGCGCAGTCCCGTCCTTCGTGGAGGACCGATGACCACCATCCGTTCAAGAGCGCTCGCCGGCGCGGCCGTGGCACTCTCGCTCTCCCTCGCCCTGACCGCGTGCGGCGGCGGTGACGACACCGACTCGGCCGCCAAGCCCAGCACCGAGGGCAAGGTGAACCTGGAGTTCTGGAGCTGGACCGAGGGCATCGAGGCCCAGGTCAAGGTCTGGAACAAGGAGCACCCCGAGACGCAGGTCAAGTTCGTCAACGCGGCCGGCGACACCGTCTACCAGAAGCTCAGGGCAGCGGTGACCTCCGGCAACGCCCCCTGTCTGTCCAAGATGGACGGGATGAACCTGGCGAACTTCGCCGCCGACGGACTGCTCACCGACATCACCAAGGTCGCCGCCCCGTACAAGTCCCGGTACACCGTCCCGGCCTGGAACTCCGTGAGCCCCGGCGGTGCCACCTACGGCATCCCCACCGGCTCCTCGCCCCTGTTCACCGCCTATCGCGCGGACCTGTTCGAGAAGTACGGCATCAAGGCGCCCAAGACCTGGGATGACCTGATCGCGGCGGGCAAGGCGGTGCAGAAGAAGGACAAGAACGTCAAGATCTACAACATGGCGGGTGAGGACCCGAGCACACTGGTCGACCTGTCCTGGCAGGCCGGGGCCCAGTGGTACAAGGTCGACGGCGACCACTGGGTCATCGACTTCACCTCGCCCGAGGCGCTCAAGGCGGGTGACGTCGTCCAGAAGCTGGTCGACAACAACCTCGCCTCGAACGCCTCGTACGCCGACCCGGGCGTCTTCAAGACCTGGGACCTCGGCAAGACGATCCTGATGACCACGTCCACCTGGCAGCTGCCGATCTACGACACCAACTTCCCCAAGTCCAAGGGCAAGTGGCAGCTCGCGGACGCCCCCCTGTTCGACACCGCCCAGCCGCAGACCTCCAGCAACTTCGACGTAACGGCCGTACTGAAGGGCTGCAAGTACCCGGACCGCGCCGCACAGTTCGCTGCCTGGCTGTCCAGCAGCAAGGAGTCGCTGACCGCACTCACTGACCCCGCGTCGAAGTCCGGCCTCTTCCCGGCGGCCAACGACGTTTCCCCGTACGTCGACAAGATCATCCCGACCGACATGTTCAACGGGAAGTCCGACAGCGCGAACGTGATCACCACGGCCGCCTCCCGAGTCGGCGATCAGTGGCAGTACGGGCCGAACTACGCCTCCATGTACTCCGAGATGCAGAAGCAGTGGGGCAAGGTCATGAAGAAGGAGCTCACCGTCAAGGAGATGCTGACGCACCTTCAGCAGTGGACGCTCGCGGACCTGAAGGAAAAGGGAGTCAACGCCGTCGCAGGCGGCTGATCCGTATCGCGCACGCTCAACCGATCGTCCGAGCACCTGACTTGGAGACTTCCGTGTCCACCCTGACGCGACCCCCCAAGGTCGCCGCCAACTCCCCGGCCCGGCGGACCTCCCCCCGCCGGCCGGGGAGGCGCGGAGCCTACAAGGGCGTGCTGTTCGCGCTGCCCTTCCTCGTGGGCTTCCTGTTCACCTACGTCCTGCCGATCGCGTACGCCTTCAGCCAGAGCCTGCGCGAGAAGAAGAGCAGCGGCATCGGCTTCGGCCCGACCAAGGTCGTCTACACGGGCTTCTCCAACTTCGCGACGATCCTGTCCGACAGCGCCTTCTGGTCGAGCATGCTGCGCACTCTGCTCTTCGGAGCCGTGCAGATCACCGTCATGCTCGGGATCTCGCTGCTACTGGCGCTGCTCCTCGACGGCGTGGCGGCTCGCGCGGTCCGGTTCTTCCGCGCCGGGCTGCTCATCCCGTACGTCGTCCCGAGTGTCGTCTCCACCCTGATGTGGCTGTTCCTCTACAGCCCCACGATCAGCCCGATCATCGACCTGGCCGACCGTGCGGGGATGCACCTCTCCCTGTTCGGCGGTCTCAACACCTATCTCTCGCTGGGCAATCTGCTCACCTGGCAGGGCATCGGCTTCAACATGATCCTGATCTCCGCCTCACTGCAGGCCCTGCCCCGCGAGCTGTACGAGGCGGCCCGGCTCGACGGGGCCCGCGAGTGGCGGATCGCCTGGTCGATCAAGGTGCCGAACATCACCGGGATCCTGGTGCTCACTGGCATGTTCTCGCTGATCGGCCGGCTCCAGCTGTTCGCCGAGCCACTGCTGCTGAGGTATGTGGCGCCGGAGTCCATCGGTACCGACTTCACGCCGATGATGGAGATCTTCGACAAGGCGTTCAAGACCGGCAACTATCAGTACGCCGCCGCCGAGTCGCTGGTTCTCGCCGTCGTCACCGGCATCCTCGCCTTCGTCTTCTACCGCGTCACGAACAGGAAGATGTCATGAGCAGCGCCACCGAGGCCGTCCGCGCCACCCGGGCCACCGGCTCCTCCGGAGGCGGGGTGCGTCCCTCCCGCGGCGCGGTGGCCCTGACCACCGGCCTGCTGATCGTCTTCCTGCTGTACTCGATCGCGCCCACCTGGTTCCTCCTGGTGTCCTCCACCAAGAACCAGACCGACCTGTACTCCACGTTCGGCCTGTGGTTCTCCTCCAACCACTTCGCCGACAACTTCACCGCGATCTGGGACTACCACGACGGCGTCTTCGGACGCTGGATCGGCAACTCCCTCCTCTACTCAACGGTCGGCGCGGCCGGCTCCACCTTCGTCTCGCTCGCCGCCGGCTACGGCATCTCGAAGTTCGGCTTCCGGGGCCGGGGGGCGATGTTCGCTGTCATCGTCGGCGCGTCCCTGTTGCCCAGCACCCTGCTCGCGTTCCCGCTGTATCTCGTCTTCTCGGAGATCGGGCTCACCAACACCGTGTGGGCCGTGCTGATCCCGTACTTCATCAACCCGTTCGGGGTCTATCTCGGCAAGGTGTACGCCGACACCTCGGTGCCCACCGAGCTGATGGAGGCCGCCCGCATCGACGGGGCCAGCGAGACGCGGATCTTCTTCTCGGTCGCGCTGAATCTCATGCGCACCGGCGGCGTCACGATCTTCATGCTCGACTTCATCAACATCTGGAACAACTTCTTCCTGCCCCTGTTCATGCTCAACGGCGAGCGCACCTTCCCCGTCACCCTGGGCCTGTTCTCCTGGGTGCAGCAGGCGCAGCAGTCCCGAGACATGAACACGCTCGTCCTCACCGGTTCACTGCTGTCGATCATTCCGCTGGCGATCTTCATGTTCGCGCTCCAGAAGTACTGGCGCAGCGGAATCCTCATGGGCAGCCTCAAGTAAAGGAACCAGTCGTGGCCCACACACCCCGACGTCGTGAAGTGCTCAAGTACACCGGTTCGACGGCCGGTCTCGCCGTCGTCGGCCTCGGCTGGCCGGGAGCCTTGCCCGCCACGGCCGCGCCCGCTGCGAAGGCCTCCGAGACACGTGCACCGCTGGACATCGTTGTCTTCGGCGACGCGGACTCCGAGACCGTCCATGCCCTCACCGCCACCCGCTCCGACACGATCACCGGCGGCCTCGGTCAGAGCGCCCGCGTGCTCAATCCGTCCGATCCGGTGTCCTATTGGGGCGGCAAGCTCACGTTCGAGGTGGCTGTTAGCCCGACCGGAACGACGTATGTCACAGTCCGGCTCTGGGGCGACGACCACGACGACAGCTCTGAGGAGGCTGCCTCGGGAAAGCGCATGTGGCGGCTCCAACTGTTCTGTGAGGGCAAGCAGATCGGCTACGAGGACCAAGGCGCCGTCGACGGCCTCGACATCCTCGACACCGCCCCGCGCACCCCCGGCCGCTTCTTCTTCCACACCATTCCCCTGCCGGAGAAGATGACCGCCGGCAAGAAGAAGGTGACGCTGGAGATCCGAGCGATGGGCCGCATCTGGCCCTACGGCCAGAACCAGGCCCAGCTCTACTACAACATGACCACGCCCTCCCGGGGCATCTACCGCCTCTACACCCATACCAACCCGTACTTCGTGCCGCCGAAGGGCGAGGTCCAGGGCCCCGCTCCGCAGCCGAAGCCCCGCACCGGCGGTGAGGAGGTCATGGACGCCATCAAGGCGCGGGTGCAGAAGGACCAGAAGAACTACCTCACTACCGCGACGCCCGCCACCATGGACGGCTGGGCGATGCAGTCCCTCGCGGAGGGCTACCTGTGGTCCGGCAGCCCTGCCTATCAGCAGGACGCCGCACTGGACCGGGTGCTGCAGGCGATCGACGGCCGCTATCTGGCCTGGAAGTCCGACAGCACGGTGCTCACGGGCTCCGACCAGCAGTGGCAGGGTTTCGGCCGGGTCGGGCTGGTGCTGGCCCTGCTCTGGGAGCACCTGGGCGAAGAGCGCCTCGGCGAGCAGGTCACCGGTTCCCCGTACGCCATCGCCAACCCCGGCTTCGAATCGGGCGCCGACAAGCCCACGTCCTGGCAGGCGCCCGGCTGGGCCTCCGGCGGAGGCGGCACCTTCGCGCGCGACACCACCGTCTCACGCTCCGGTTCCGCCTCACTCAAGCTCCAGGCCACGACCACGAACGGCTACAGCTACGTCTACTCCGCCCCCAGGACCCGTATAGGACACGGCACCTACACCTACGGCGCCTGGATCAAGACCGACACCGTCACCGGTCTCGGCGCCCACATCGACCCGCTGTTCTTCGACGCGAAGGGCAATCTGGTCGGCAGCGACCACAAGAAGTACGCGAGCACGGGCACCCACGACTGGGAGTACGTCTCGATCGACCTGGAGACCCCGGCCGGCGCCACCCAGATGGAGATGCACCTGCGGCTCGCCGGCCCGGGCACGGCCTGGTTCGACGACGTCACGCTCGTCGCGCCCGCCGCCACCGACACCCCCGTACCGCCGGTGCGGCGGGACGCGTACATCGACATGCTCAAGTCGAGCCGGGACTACTGGCGGCAGCACTTCCCGCACTACAGCAACCAGTCGCAGATCTGCGCCATCGGCATCTACCAGGCCAACCGCGGCCTCCGACTCCTCGCCCCGGACCTCGCGCTGCCGGAGGCCAAGGCCCGCGACTACATGTACCAGGCGATCGGGATCAAGCCGTACCTCGGCCCGGAGGACGCGGACGGCAATCCGACGAAGCCGCTCGGTGAGAGCTACTACCAGGTGACGAAGGCGGGCCTGACCCGCGAGCTCGGCTACGTCGGCAACTACGGCGAGGTCATGGACTGGCTCGTGATGATGTACGAGTCCGTGACGCGCGGGCACGGGGGCCAGGAAGCGCCCGAACTGCGCGAGCAGATGG
This sequence comes from Streptomyces sp. DT2A-34, assembly GCF_030499515.1. Lineage (NCBI taxonomy): Bacteria > Bacillati > Actinomycetota > Actinomycetes > Kitasatosporales > Streptomycetaceae > Streptomyces > Streptomyces sp. DT2A-34. Next base: position 8,783,097 of record NZ_JASTWJ010000001.1, read on the forward strand.
TCAAGATGACCAAGGCGCGCGGCAACTTCCGCATCGTGGACGTCGACGGGGACAACTGCCGGATCTCCCGCATCGAGACCGTCATCGGCTGGCGCAACGAGGTCTACCCCGGCGAGACCGCGTACGCCTCCCGGACCGCCTGGGACTCCAACCCGCTGATGACGGCGGCCGTCTTCAAAGACCCCGACATCGTCGGCTGGACCCAGGAGATGGTGGCGGACGGCCAGCTGTACCCGCAGCTGGGCCTCCAGGCCACCCACACCTGGACGCGCGTCGGCCTCAACGCCCTGCGCCTCATCTCCCGCGACTGGGACGCCTTCCAGTCCCTCGCCGCTCGTCCGGCCCGCATTCCGACCGACTGGGACCGGCCGGACTTCGTCGTCACCGACGAGGAGAACGGCTGCGTCGCCGTCAAGAACGGCAGGGAACTCCTCTTCGCCTCCCTGTACTGGCGGGCCCGCCAGGGCGTGAACAACTACGCCCGCGTACACCACGTCACGCCCACCGACCAGCGCTCGGCCACCATCCGCCAGCGCACCGCGGGCACCACCGACGACACCTTCACGGCCCGCGACTGGGTCCTGTGGGACTACGCCATCAACGACCCGGGCGCCTCGCACATCCCGCCCGGCGGGTTCCCACCGCCCGGGGACACCGTCCACCAGGCACTGGCGGGCGACGTCTATCACCTCGCCCCGATCCCCGCCGACGTCCCCGACCCCACCCTCGGCGTCCACTTCGACGGCGTAGAGACCATGCTCGTCGGCCGTGCCCCCTTCTACCTCTGCGTCTACGGCGATTACCTCATAGCCATGAACACCAGCGCCGACCGGACGTTCACCCTGCCCATCCGTCCCGACTTCGGCCCGGCCCGCGACCTCGCGACCGGCAGGACCGTCAGCGCCGGCGACCGGCCCAAGCTCGGACCGCTCAGCAGCCTGGTGCTGCACCGCGGTTGATCCGCTGCCGGATCGGTGCGGTTGGGGGACCGCACCGGCCCGGCTCCCCCTCTCGACGACCGAGCCCGGCAAGCTACGCCCGATAGAGGAGATGGTCTTCGACCACTACGTCAAGCGCCGCAGCCTGTCCGTCCCGTGGACGTACGCGGCGATCGAGAGGATCCGCCCCGAGGGCGAGCTCTTCCAGTGCGACCACCCCGGGTTCGGCACCCTGCTGTTCACCCTCTGAACGAAAGCGCCTCATGATCCCGTTGATTCACAACCCCGTGCTGCGCGGCTTCGAACCCGACCCCGTGATCCTTCGGGTCGGCGACGACCACTACATCGCCACCTCGACCTTCGAGTGGTATCCGGGCGTACGGCTCCACCACTCCCGGGACCTGGTCAACTGGCGCCCACTGGGCGGAATTCTGGACAGCAGACGGCTCCTCGACCTGACCGGCGTCCCGGACTCCGGCGGTATCTGGGCGCCCGGACTGTCGTACGCGGACGGACTGTTCCACCTGGTCTTCACAGTCGTCGACACCTATGCCGAGGGCTGGAAGGACCTGCCCAACTATGTGACCACGGCGCCGTCGATCGAGGGGCCGTGGTCCGACCCGGTGCCGCTGCACGGCCGGGGCTTCGACGTGTCGCTCTTCCATGACCGGGACGGGCGCAGTTGGCTGCTCAACATGCGGTTCGACTGGCGGCCCGGCCGGGAGTCGTTCGCCGGGATCGAGCTCCAGGAGTACGACCGCAAGACCCAGGCCCTGTTGGGCGAGCCCCGGACGATCTCCGTGGGCACGGCTGCGGGGGTCGCCGAGGGACCGCACCTGTACCGACGGGAAGGCTGGTACTACCTCGTACACGCCGAGGGCGGCACCGGATACGAGCACGGCGCGGCCGTCGCCCGTTCCCGCGACCTGTTCGGCCCGTACGAGCCCGACCCGTCCGGCCCCCTGCTCACGGCCCGGCACGACCCGTCCCTGGCCCTGCAGAAGGCAGGGCACTGCTCGCTGGTGGAGACCGCGACGGGTGAGTGGTACGCCGCCCACATCACCGCCCGACCGTACGGCGAACGGGGTCGATGCGTCCTCGGTCGGGAGACCGCGCTGCAGCCGGTGACCTGGACGGCGGACGGCTGGCCGCGCATCGCGGGCGGGATCCCGTCCGTCACCGTGCCCGCTCCCGCTCTGCCCTCCGCTCCGGTGGGCCGGGAGCACGCCACCGACCATTTCGAGTCCCTGGGGCCCGAGTGGTCGACGTTGCGTCGTCCGGCCGGCGCCGACTGGGTCGAGCCCGCCCGCGGACGGCTGCGCATCCGAGGCGGGCAGTCGCCCGCCGGGCGCCGCAGCCCCAGCTTGGTCGCCCGCCGGGTCACCGCCCAACGGTGCTCCTTCGAGACCAGCCTGACCTTCGAACCCCGTACTTCGGACCACCTGGCCGGACTCACCGCCTACTACAACACCCGTAACTGGCACTACGTGTACGTGACCGCCGACGACGACGGCAGCCCGCTGCTGACGGCAATGAGCTGCGCGGCCGGTGATCGCACCGCCCACCCGGTTGCCGTGCCTCTCGCACCGGGGCGGCCGGTGGTGCTGCGCGCCGAGTTCGAAGGTCCTGTCCTGCGGTTCGCGTACGACGACGGCCACGGCCCGAACGTACTTCCCCTCGATCTCGACGCCACCGTGCTGTCGGACGAGCACGCCGACGAGTTCCACGACGGACAGCTACGCGTCCTCGGCTTCACGGGTGCCATGCTGGGCCTGTGGGTGCAGGATCTCGACGGCGGGGCAGTGAATGCGGACTTCGCCTACGCCAAGTACCGAACAACGGAGGACGAGCGCCCATGAGGACCGTCGACCTCGGCCGTGTCCGCTTGTTCTGCACCTCTTTCGGCCCAGTGGGCGCTCCCACGCTTCTGTTGGTGCACGGCTGGGGTGGGGACGGCAGAGAATGGTCGCCGCACGCCGATGCCCTGGCCGGGCGGTTCCGGGTCGTGATCCCGGACCTGCGCGGGCACGGCCGCTCCCAGACGCCGCGCGAGGGAAACACGCCGAGGGAGATGGCCGCGGACCTGGCCGCGCTGACCGACGCGGTGGGCACCGGTCCCGTGATCGCTGTCGGCCACTCCATGGGCGGTCAGGTGGTCAACCTGCTCGCCGTGCACTACCCCCACCTCGTGCGGTCGGTCGTCGCCCTCGACCCGGCGCACGGGGCGCACGGCGCCGAGGTGGATGGCATCCCGGCACGACTGGCCGAATACCGGGAGCGGGGGGCCGACGCGGCGGCCGCCTTCGTGGCCGCGGCCTTCGCGCCGACCGCCCCGCCCGGCCTGCGCACCGCGCACGTACGCACCATGCTCGGCACTCCTGACCATGTCATCGCCCAGGCGTACGCCGGGATGTACACCGACCCGGACGCGGTCGGCGTCCGCCCGCACAGCGAGACCTACCTGCGCGCACGTACCCAGCCGGCGCTCACGGTATGGACGTCGGCCGAGGCCGCCGCCTGGGAACGTGGCACCCTGCTGGTGCCCGGCTCACGGGTGGACCACTGGCCCGACACCGGGCACTACCTTCACGAGGAGCGCCCGGAACGCACGATCCGCCTGATCGAGGAATGGGCAGCGCGACCGGGGGCCTGACCCGCTCACCGGCACGTCCGCCCCCACCGTGCCGACGAACTCGTCCCTCACCACCGACGTCGCCATCACTGGGCGGGCCGACCGCTCACCGAGACGTCCTCGGCCTCGGCACCACCCAGCGTGGTGTAGGCAATTTGCCCGTTTTTGGTACGGGCAACGGGGTTAGTAACACCCGCAAGAACCCGCAACGCGACCACCACCAGGCCCGTCACGGTTGACCAGATCGGGGCCCCAGAGGAGCACAGTTTCTCTGGGGCCCCTCCGCGCTGCCCCGCGCCCGCCTATCCGTCCCGTTCGCGAGAATGGCCGTGAGCCCGATCGGCCAAACTCAGGGCACAGCGGCCAGCGTGCCTGGTCTGACCGTCAACCGTCGAAGCCAGGGCAAGCACCCTCGTGCCTCGACGGCTTCGTCAGCTGCTTCGGCCGCCAGGCACGCCGGCGCTGCTGAACTCGGCTCCACGCCTCATGCGGTGGGCCGCTGATGGGCCCGGTTCGTGCAGTACCGGATCGCTGGTCTCGGGGACATGCCACGTCCAGGCGGCCCCAGGACGGTGACGGAGGAGCAGGTTGCCGCGGTGATCGCCAGGACGTTGGAGTCCACTCCGGGGAACGCGGAACGCAACGCACTGGTCGACGCGGTCGATGGCGAAAGGGCTGGGTCTCTCGCAGTCGTCGGTGTCACGGATCTGGCGGGCCTTCGGCCTGCAGCCGCACCGGTCGGAGACCTTCAAGCTGCCGACCGATCCGTATCTCGTCGACAAGGCCCACGATGTCGTCGGCCTCTACCTGGACCCGCCCGAGCGGGCCCTGTTCTGTGTCGACGAGAAGTCACAGATCCAGGCTCTGGACCGGTCCCAGCCCGTACTGCCGATGGTGCCCGGGGTTCCCGAGCGGGCGACACACGACTATGTCCGGGCCGGCACCACCACCCTGTTCGCGGCCCTTGAGGTCGCCACCGGCAAAGTCATCGGCTCCGTCGAACCGGTGTACTTGAGCACTTCACGACGTCGGGGTGTGTGGGCCACGACTGGTTCCTTTACTTGAGGCTGCCCATGAGGATTCCGCTGCGCCAGTACTTCTGGAGGCAACCCTCGGCATTGACATGCACATCGTCCGCCGCGACCCCACCATCAGAGGATTCACGGTCCTGCCCCGCCGCTGGACCGTCGAGCGCACACTGGGCTGGCTCATGAACCACCGCCGCCTGGCCCGCGACTACGAAGCCCATCCCCACCGCTCCGAAGCCATGGTTTACCTGGCAATGGTCAACCTCATGACCCGCCGCCTCACAGCTGAATCCACCCCGAGCTGGCGCGGAACCTAGAACGACCTGAACCAGGACATGAAGGGACTAAGACGTCGTTTCAGTTGGTGAGTCGGCGGTGGCAGATGAGGGCCGCGGCGATGCCGACGAACGCGAGGAAGTGTTCGGCCTTGCGCTCGTAGCGGCGGTGCAGACGTCGGCATCCGGCCAGCCAGGACACCGTCCTCTCGACGACCCAGCGGTGGCGGCCGAGCCGCGTGGAGGACTCGATGCCTTTGCGGGCGATGCGGTGGCGGATACCCCGTTTACGGAGCCATCGCCGCAGGTGGTCGTAGTCGTAGCCCTTGTCGGCATGGAGCTTGGCCGGCCGTCGGCGACGCGGGCCGCGCCGGGAGCGGATCGGCGGGATCCCGCGCACCAGTGGCTTGAGACCGAGGCTGTCGTGCATGTTGGCGCCGGAGATGCCCAGTGACAGAGGCAGACCGTTCCGGTCCGTGATCAGGTGGATTTTCGATCCGCTCTTGCCGCGGTCGGTCGGATTCGGTCCGGTCAGGGGCCCCCTTTTGCGGCCCTGAGGCTGACGGAGTCGATGGCACACCGCGACCAGTCCAGCTCACCGCGGGCGCCGAGCTCGTCCAGGAGGACCCGGTGGAGCCTGGCCCAGACCCGGTCCCGGCTCCACCGGGCGAAACGCCGGTAGACCGTCGGCCAGGCCGGGCCGAACACCGGGGGTAACTGCCGCCAGGTACACCCGGAGGTGGCTACGAAGATGATCGCCGCCAGGCACTCGCGGTCACCCGCCCGCCGTCGGCCGCCGCCCTGCGGACGTATGACCTCCGTCGGCGGAACCACCCGTCGGAACAGCGTCCATAACTCTTCCGGCACCAACCGCTCAATCAGATCCGTCATGCACGGCTCAACGAACGATCACGCCAAAGGAAACGACGTCTAAACATTGGAGGAAAACGCCCTCTGAGAGGTCGTTTTCATCTCGATTAGCCCATTACCTGACGGTTTCTGATGTGCGGAGCTGTGGTGTTGGTGCGCTTGCCGGTGCCTTCGAACCGTGAGGGCCACGTGGGGTGATAGCTGGGGTGGGATGCGACGTGCGCCTGTCTCATCCCAAGGTGCCCTGATCGATGCCGTGCTTCCAGGGCCTAATACGCACGCCTGGGCGCACTCACCTTGTGGCAGTACGTCCAGGGCATGAGTGAACGACGCCCGTATCCGAGCGACTTGTCCGATGCCCGCTGGGAGCTGATCGAGCCCGCCCTGGCGGCCTGGCGCTTCGAACGCCGCGGCCGGGCCCTGGACTTCGGACGCCCGCCCCAGCATGACCTGCGGGAGATCCTGGACGCGATCTTGTACGTGGACCGCACCGGGGTCCAGTGGCGCTACCTGCCACACGACTTCCCACCCTGGGAGACGGTCTACGGCTACTTCGCCAAGTGGCAGAAGGAAGGAGTGTTTGCCCAGCTCAATGGCCTGCTGCGGGAGTTGGCAAGGCAAAAGGAGGGACGGAACGCGGAGCCGTCGGCCTGCGTGATCGACGCGCAGAGCGTGAAGACCTCCACCAGCGTCCCCGCCGCGAGTCAGGGCACGGATGCGGGCAAGAAGATCGTGGGCCGCAAGCGCAGTATCGTGACCGACACGCTCGGCCTGCTGCTGGCCGTCCTGGTCACGGCGGCCAATGTCCAGGACTCCGTGGCCGGCACCCAACTGCTCGACCAGGTTGCCACTGGCCATCCCGGCATCCGCAAGGTGTGGGTCGACGGCGGCTATCGCCAGCACCTCGTCGAGCATGCCGCCACTTTGGGCATCGACATGGAAATCGTCACCCGCACCCCCGGGACCAGAGGATTCACCCCGATACCGAAGCGGTGGACGGTAGAGCGGACCTACGGCTGGTTGATGCTCCACCGTCGCTTGGCCCGCGACTACGAGACCCTCCCGGCCCGCTCAGAAGCCCTGATCCACCTCGCGATGACCGACCTCATGGCCCGCCGCCTCACCCGCGAGGCCACCATCTCCTGGCGCGACCCGACAACACCGGATCAAATCCGCATCACGGGATAAAACACTGGGAGAAAACGACCTCTAAACATTGGAGGAAAACGCCCTCTGAGTGCTCCGACCGCGCGAGCTTGTGACGGTCGACGGGAACGCACAGGCCAGCGTGTGCTCCATCATGAGCGGGCTGCACACGCAAGGCGCTCATGTCCCCACGTGCCCAATCTTTGGGTCCATGGGTGCCAGTAGGACGCCGAAACGGCTCGCCTACACATCAGCCCCAGGCCGCTGACCTTGGGCTTCGAAAAGAGCGGGTGACGAGAATCAAACTCGCGCTCTCAGCTTGGGAAGCTGATGCGTGAAGGACGTAATGGGCTCGCGGCACAGCCTGTGCCGCGAGCCATTTGGGGCAAGAACAGCAGCAGGAACCTCATCAACAGGCCGTGCTGCCCCTGTCCCGTTGCAGCACTAAACACCTGTTAGGACGCCAGAAGCCGCCACAGGCACATGGCCCGTGGCGGCATCTCGCGCTATGACTGCTTGTTGATAGCTACGGGATGACCGTGACCGCCGTGCGCCCCACGGTCGCGGAACCGTCGCCGTACTCGACGACCCCGAGATACCGCTTGCCCCGCTCGACGCCCGGCCACGTCACGGTGACGTCGGCGTGGTAGCCCCCGCGGACCGGCTGGGTCGCGGGGGCTACCAGGGCCCCGACGTCCGGGCTGCCCTGGCCGACCTGCCAGGTCCACAGGGTGAACTGTTGGCTCGTCGCGCCCTCCGGCAGCTCGTACTGGACCACGTACACGTCGTAGTCACCGGGCGGCAGATCGATTTGCTCGTCCGAGCCGAACGGAGGCGGCGGGCCCACCGAATTGCCGTCCTTGTCGAAGGTGTACAAGTCGAGGTCGGTGCCGGGCAGATGGTCCGCCGAGGTGATCGCCACCCTGGTGAAGAGGGCGTCCTCCGGTACGTGAACTCGTATCTTCGCGACAGCGTCCGAGGGGTCCGGGGCGCCTTCGGAATATCCGTTCTGATCGGTGTCGGTGAGCGTGCCCGTGGTCTTCCGACCTGCGTACAACCCCGTTGTCGTGGCGCTGAGTGCGCCGTTCCAGCCCACCTGTGCGGTGAGCGTGGCCGAGTCCTCGCCGTCCACCGTGACCGCATCCGGCGCGTCGATCGCCGCCGCACGCAGGGCGACCGTGCTCGTGACCCGGTGCTGGCTGTGTGCGTCATTCCAGGTGAGGGAGCCGAACGACCAGTCGTCGAAGGCGGCGTCGGTGCGGGTGAATGTCACCTTGTAAGTCGCCGACGCGCCAGGCTTCAGCACCAGCCGCTTCGGCGTGACCTCGGCCTTGTAACCGGGCGGGGTCTGGATCGTCGCCTTGTAGTCGCCGGTCTCCGAGGAGACGTTGGTGACCGTACGGGCCACGGTCTGCCGGCCGAGCAGGTCACCGACGGCGATGGACGCGTAGTTCAGGTCGCTGGGGTCGGTCCGCGGGATGGTGGCGCAGATGTCTCCGCCGTCGTCCGTCGTCGGCTGCTCGCCGAGCGCGCAGAGGTACGCCGTCCAGTCCGCGGAGGTGGAGTCGTAGACCAGGCCGGGATCGGCGGCGAGGGTGACCCGGGTCGTGCCCGCTCCGTAATCGAGCGGCGTCGCGGCACCGGTGGCCTCCTGCCGGCCGATGGGCTTCCCCTCGTTGTCAGTCGTGGCGGCCGTGGTCATCAGCGCCGACTTGATTTCCATCGGAGACCAGTGCGGGTGCAGGGACTTCAGCAGCGTCGCGAGCCCAGCGATGTGCGGGGTCGCCATCGACGTACCCGACATGAAGCCGTACTCACCCGGGTATCCGGCGAAGCCGCCCGGCACGGTGCCCGCGGCGATCAGGTCGCCCGGTCCGGAGATGTCGGGCTTGAGCAGGCCACCGTTACTGAAGGGGTCGGGGCCGCTGGAAGAGAAGTAGGTGACCTCCGGAGCCCGGCCACGGCTGGCCGCGCTGGGGGTGAACTCGGCAGTGGCGCCCGCGGTGGCGGCGTACTCCTTGAGCGCCTCGCGGTTCTCCGGTCCCAGCTGGATGAGCGGGAGGAGCAGGGGGTCGGAGAAGAAGTCTTGGGAGCTGGTCGGCGTGTTGGCCACGACGACAGCCACGGCGCCGGCGTCCGATACCTCCTTGACCTTGTCCTGCATGTACACGCCGGGGGGACCGCCCCGGTCGCAAGCGATGATCTTTCCCTTCACCTTATCCGGGGCCAGGGTGCCCGGGAGGCACAGCTCCGCCTTCGCGGCGTCGGCGCCCGCCTTGCGCGCGTCGGCGGCGTTGATCAGCGGAGCCGAGGGGACACCAGGGTTCATGTTGATGTTGGTGAACCGTCGGCCGTCGCCGAGGACCAGCGTCGAGTGGTACACGGTGTCATGTGTGTTCGCGGCCACCGTGGTGATCCACGGCGCGGTGTTGTTCACCGTCTGCGGGCCGTCGTTGCCGGCCGCCGCGGCGACGAAGACGCCCGCCTTGGCGGCGTTGAACATGGCTTCCACGGAGGTCGGGTCGGTTAGCGACCCGCCGATGGAGAAGCTGATGACGTCGACGCCGTCCGCCACGGCCCGGTCGATCGCCGCCGCGGTGTCCACACCGGGGCAGCCGATGCTCCAGCACGCCTTGTAGAAGGCCAGCCGAGCCGCGGGCGCGAGGCCGCTGAGCCGACCGCTCACGCCGGTGCCCGGGATCGACGCAGGGGTATTGTAGTTGCCCGCGAGGGTGGTGCCGACGTGGGTGCCGTGGCTGTCCATGTCCATGGGTGAGGGGACGTCTATCGGGAGAGGCTCGGGCACGCCCTTGCGAAACCAGCCGGCGCCGATCACCTTGTTGTTGCAGGTGATGTTGTTGGCGGGGTCACTGTCCTGGCCGGTGTCGCAGGTTCCCCGCCACTTCTTGGCGATGACCTCCGCGTCCGGGCGGGGCTCCGGCAGCGAGGCGAGCATCGGGTTCTTGGTGTCCACCGCGTCGATGACTCCGACGATCATGCCTTCGCCCGCGTGCTCCGGGCCGCTGAACTTGGACCACAGGCCCTTCTTCCCGGACAGACCGAGGAAGCGGGGTATGTCGGGCGGCTGCGCCGCGCCGGACCGCCTGTCGGCGGCCGAACCTGCGGGCGCAGGTGCGGTGTTGACAGTGGCAGTCCGTACGGAGGTGGCGGTGGCCGAGGGGGCGTGATCCGTCGGGGCGGATCCGCCCGGGGCGGCGGCCGGCTGGTTGATTGTGTCCCGGGTAACCGCCACCACACCGGGCGTGCCGGCCAGCTTCGCTGCCTGCTTGCCGGTGAGCCGGGCGGCGAACCCGTTGAACGTGTAGTCGTAGTCGTAGAGCTTCTTGACGCCCGGCACGGCGTCCAGCACGCTGTCCCGACGGTCGTCCAGATGCCGCAGATAGCCCCTGACCGCGCCTGAGTCGGCGTTGAGCCGCTCTCCCGGCACCGGTGCCGTCCGTTTCAGCCGGGGTAGTCCGCCCTCGTACGCGGCCACGGGGTCGTCCTTGAGTTTCACCACATAGGTGCCTGCGCTGTAAGTCCCTTTCGGTTGCCCGGAATCGGGCGCGTCGCCGGGAGCGGCGTACGCGGGCACGGCACCGGTCAGCGTCAGGGCCCCTGTGAGGGCAGGAGCCAAGAGCGCACCAAGTGCTCTGAGATGTCTTCGGTCGAGTAGCAACAGTGGTCCAAATCAGTCGAATTTCGTGACGTCGGTCCCCGTGACCCTGGATGACGCTCAATGTCACAGAATTCGCGACCAAAGAAAATCTTGAAATATCAAATTAGGCTGAACTTCACAGGGTTCTCACAGGTGTTGGCGCGGCAGCGGCTCCGTTCATCTCGATTTCGCCCGCGGCCATGTCGGCAACAGGCCGGACGCGCTCAGGGCTGCGTTCGTAGCGGCGAGGCAATGTAGAGCCCTGAGCCGTTCGGCCTCGGTGTTGGTCTGGGGGATACAGCGGAGGAGCCTGCTGGCTGATGGCGCCGAACAACTACGCAAGCAGCTCGCCGAGATCGAGGCCGGGGTGGCTTGGCTGGAGCCGCCGAGGTGGTGATTGGACAGTTCTGGAAGCGTCGTCCCGCACTCCAAGAAGTGGGGCTTCATTCCCCTTGGGCCGGCTCGGTCACCTGGTGGCAGATGACGAAGTCCGGGAAGACGTACCGACCGGAGTGATCGCCGACGCGGTGCACCGCTTAGCGCAGTTCACGGAGCTGGAGCACTGTCATCTCGAGCGGCGTTCGTCGGGCTGGTAGGTGGGACGCACCGGGTAGCCACACCCGGCTCGCGCGTCATCTCGACATGGCACCCGATCACGTGCGTGACCGGACGGCACGCCGCGAACGCGTACAGCCGGTCGACAGTGGTGACGAACGCAGGCCAGTCGTGCACCGTAGAGCCTGCCCGGATACACGGTGTCGCCGGTGAGCAGCCATCCGGTGCACGGATCGTAGTACGTGACCGCTGACTCGTGGTGGCCGGGGGTGGCCAGGCATTCCAGCACTCGCCCGCCCAGGTCGACCCGGGCGGTCTTCTCCGGGCCCAGGTCGAAGCCGAACCAATCCACTCACAGAAGGACCCATGTTCATGCGATCTCCCCTGCGCGGAATCGGCCACGCTGCGGTCCGGTCCGCGCCTACGACCAGCGTCCCAGGGCGGCCCGCGAACTGCGTGTCGCCCGCCACGTGGTCGTCGTGCGCGTGGGTGTGCAACACCAGCAGGGAGTACGCGGACCGCGGGAGCTCGGCGAGCCAGTGGTCGATCAGGTCGTCAACGGTCCGGCGCAACGGGAACCACTCAGGTGACTGGGTGGCCCCGGTGTCGATGAGCACGGCCCACTCTTCGCCGAACAACAGGAACATGAACGGGGCCTCGTAGTGGACAGCCTTGTTCTGGCGCAGTACGTAGGTGTGCTCGTCATGGGCGTGGGTCTGTATCTCGGGGTCTGCGTTGTGCTTCCGGCGACGGCGATCCGTGGATCCAGTGGACGTCGAGCCCGTGCAGTGGTGTCCGGGGCGTGGGGTCCGTCAAACCGGCATCTTCTTCGATGACGATCACGCGGTCGCCGCGTCCGTCGGGTCGGCCAGGCCGGAGGACGTCTGAAGCAGGCGGTCGGCAGATTCCTGGTCGAGAGTGGCGAGCAGCGCTTTGCGGTGGCACATCGAGTAGAAGGCCTGGAGGCCTTCAGCGAGCGGCCTGGTGCCCCCGACGCATTCCGTGAAAGTGAGTCCGGGTGCTTCGAACGGGTCGGCGTTTCCGGGCGACAGCGCGCGGACGCGGTCTTCGATGAGGGAGAAGTAGTCGAGGTTGCGCTCCAGCACCTGAGGCTCGGTCGTCTCGCCGTGCGACGGCAGGACTGTCAACGGCCGCAGAGCCTGCAGGCGTCGAAGCGACAGGCGCAGCCGCCGCAGGTCCTCGGGGTGCGCGCTGGTCACCTCCGGAATCGGGTCCTCGGCGGCGTCCCCGGCGATGCACAGACGCAGTTCGGGAATCCACACCGCGGTGTGGTCGTCGGTGTGGCCAGGAGTGTGGATGAGCCGCAGGGTGAGGTCCCCACCGTGAAGGGTCAGAGTGTCGGTGAACGTGACCGTCGGCTCGACGATACGAACGGTGTTGAAGCGCTCCTCGGCAGCCGCCTTCTCCTGAAGGACGGCAGCTGCCTGCGGCGAGCGGAGCCGGTCCACCGCGGACGCGTGGGCGATGATCGTCGCGCGGTCCTCGACGGCGGCGTTGCCCCAGACGTGGTCCCAGTCGCCGTGTGTGTTCACGACGATCAGCGGGCGGTCGCGCAGGTCTGGTTCGAGCTCACTCAGGACCGCCCGGCACAGGTCCGGCGTGCTGAGGGTGTCGATGAGTGCGACGAAGCGGTCCGTACGGATGGCGAAGGCGTCGACCTCGTCCTTGACCCGGAAGACGGAGACTCGTTCGTCGAGCCTGTCGAGGAGGACGCGCTGAGGGGCGGGTGTGAGGGTGGTCATGGAGTTCGCCCGGCCTCGATCGCGTGCGCGGTGATGTTGTCGAGGTGGAGCTTGAGGTACTTCATGAAGGGTGTGCCCCCGGTGCCGGTGTCATTGGAGTTCGAGGTGGACTTCTGGCCTTGCTTGTGCACGTACATGGCCGCATAGCGCAGGTGCCGTTGGTGGAAGTCGTGCATCGCCGCGATGCACGCGTTGTACGCCTCGACGGCGGCGGGGGTACGGCGGTCGAGCACCGCACCGCGGATGTCGGCGCGCGGGCCCACGGTCTCGATGAAGGCGCGGTGCCTCGGCGGCATGTAGTCCCGCAGGGACAGCATGTAGTCGTTCAGCGGGTCGTCCTGGTGCTTGATGCCGAGAGCTGTCGCGAGGAAGGGGATGACGGCGCTCTGCGCCCCGGTCTCGCCGCTGAACTGCCGCGGCTTTCCGCCGTACTCCGCGACGCCTTCGTACACCAGACCCTCGGGGAAGGCCGGGTTGTTCTTGGTACCGAAGAGGAAGCGGCGGACACGGTTGTAGTAGACGTACGGGTCGCAGCGCTCGGGCATACGGTCCAGGGCCCGCTGCATGCGACCAAGGCTGGCGGCCACGTTGAGCAGCCGTTCGGCGAGGAGTGCGTCGTCGCCGGCGAGGGCTGCGTCCTGAGCCTGGACCATGGCCCGCAGGCCTGGGGCCGCGGCCGCTTCGATCGCCACATGCACCATGACGAACCAGTCGTCGTCCATGCCCCCGAGGAAGTCCTGAAGGCGCGTGAGGTTTCCGAGCTCAACCGGGCGCGAGGGGTCGAAGCGGCCCCAGTTGTGGTACTGGTGCGAGGCGTAGGACAGGATCGGCGGGCGACCCAGCCGGGTGGCGACGGCGTGCCAGGGCACGGCGACGTTGGCGGGGAGGACCCGGGCCGGCGGGTCGGTGTCGTTGAGGTAGCCGTGGCCGAAGTAGGAGAGCAGAAGCATCGCCCGCTCCAGCTCGGCGGTCGTCCGCAGGTTGGTCGTGTCCAGCGGCGGTACGTTTCGTAGCAGGTCGCGGCCTCGGCCCATGATCAAGAACTTGGGCAGGGACGCACCGATCTCGTCCCACTCGCTGTACTCCTTCGGCAGCACGCGCAACGGTTCGGCGCCGGGGAGGAAGCCGAGTTCGTCGTCGACTTCGTAGTCGGCCAGTCGGATACCTGTCATGTGGCGCATTCCTTTGCCGTGGCGTCGTCATGAGTGACGTTACAGCGGAAGTGGACATGAACAAACGGCCACTATGCAGATAGTCAAAGAGTCCACTTGGGGTGTGTTGTGGGAGGTGAACGCCACGTACTCTCCCGCCATGACCACACCGAGCAGACGGCTTCTGGTCCTGCCGCCGCCCTTTCTTATCGATCATCTCCCCGACCGGTCCGCACCCGCCGACGACTCCTGGTTCGCGGCCGTCCGGGCTCCCGAAGGGCTGACCGTCATCCGCCATGCGCCGCCGGACGCCACCGAGGGACCCGAGTACTGGATTGGTCTCTATGGCGACGACCCCCACGACCTGGACCTCCCCGGTATGCTGGCCGCCGTCGTGGGGCCACTCGGATCGGCCGGCATTCCCGTGTTCGTCGCCTCGACCTTCCATTCGGACCTCGTGCTCGTGCCACAGGCACGGTTCACGGACGCGACCACCGTCCTGCGAGCCGCGGGACACACGGTGGTCGGAAACGACGGCGAACCCACCACGCAGCGCTGACAGTGGTGGGTCAGACGGCGTCCCCGCCGGTCGGTTCCCGCAACGTCTAGTCCTCGTCGAGGTCGCTGATGGTCCGCACCAACACCTCGGCGGCTTCCACCAGTTCGACCTCCGACATGCCTGCGTACCCCAGGAGGAGACCGTCAGGTTTGTCCGGGCCCGTGTAGAAGTCGGCCAGGGTCGTCACGCTCACGCCGTTCGCCCGCGCCCGTTCGGCGATGCGCTCGGCGCTCAGCCCGGCTCTTGGACACAGGACCACGTGAAGACCGGCTTCGATGCCGGTGAGCGTCACGGCGTCCTGGACGGGCGCCAGAGCGCCGCGCAAGGCGGCCCGGGCGGCGGCATAGCGCTGGCGGGTCCGGCGGACATGCCGTTCCAGACGGCCTGACTCGATGAGGTGGAGGAGCGTCTGCTGCACCGGCCACGACAGGGGCCCGTCGCACAGGTCCTTGAGCCGCGTGATGCGGCGGGCCATGTCTCGGGGGGCCACCAGGTAGCCACAGCGAATGGCCGGGGTGAGGGTCTTGGACAGGGTGCCCAGGTAGAGCACCCGCTCGGGATCGAGGCCGGTCAGCGTGGGCAGGGGCGGCCCGTCGAAGCGGTACTCGCTGTCGTAGTCGTCCTCGATGATGAAGGCGTCCTCCTCGCGAGCCCAGGCCACCAGGTCCAGACGGCGTCCGATGGTCATCCGGACGCCGAGCGGGAACTGGTGGGACGGGGTGACGTGCGCAAGACGCGGGCGGCCCCGGCCCCGGGGGAGGTCCTGGGGGCGGGCCCCGTCGTTGTCCACCGGCAGAGCCACCGCGGTGAGACCGTGGCAGGCGAGCAGCGCCCGCACGCCCGGATGTCCGGGTTCCTCGCAGGCCACCTTGTCGCCGGAGGACACCAGTGTCCGCATGATCAGGTCCAGTGACTGGGTGGCCCCGCTCGTCACCACGATGCTCTCCGGCTCCGCGGTCAGTCCCCGGGAACGGGCCAGATACGCAGCGATGGCGGCCCTCAGCGGCGGCTCGCCCTGGGCATCGAGGTATCGGTTGGGCGGCGTGGTGCGGGCCACCTCCCGAAGCGCGCGCCCCCATCCTTCGGGTGCGGCATCCGGTGCGGTGACACCGGTCCGGAAGGTGAAGCGGGCAATGTCGGCCGTGGTCGGGGAAGGAACGGGCTCGGACGGCTGTGGCGCGGCACTGCCGTGCCGTGCCGCCTCGTTGAGCGTGCGCACGTACGTTCCCGATCCATGGCGGCCCTCCAGATAGCCCTCGTCGACCAGCCGGGCATACGCCGCCGCGACCACGGTCCGTGACACGGAGAGCTCGTCGGCGAGCGTGCGCGTGGACGGCAGACGGGTGTCGGTCGGCAGGAGCCCCCTGTGAACGGCGTCGCGCAGCGAGGCGACGAGTTGGTCGGTGAGCGTCTCCCCGGAGGCCCGCTCCAGAGCGACTGGCACGAGGAGGCTCGGTGTCCCGCGCCGCCGCTCGCGTGGGGCGCCGGCAGAAGAAGGTGGTCTCATGAGTTTCACCCTTAGTAGCCATCAGGAGGTGTCCACTCCCAACGTACTGCCACCACTTGACCAACGTGGCTGGGCCGGCCGCGCCGCTCACGATGAAGAGACGGAAGGAGGATCGTGAACATGTCCACGCTCAGGACCTCACGGCCGACATCCTCCCTGGATTTCGGCCCGCCTGGAGGACCCCACCCATGCCGCCGACAGGCGTAGCACCTGAGCACCCAGTGGGGCTACCGCCGCTCGACGACTGGGCGGGAAAGGCCGTCTGGGGCGAGTTGGTCGACGCCCGACGCTGCCCCGCCCCGGTCGAACAGCGCTTGGCCATCCCAGGTTGAGATCCCCGGCGCGCTCCGATCGCCTGCCACTGATCACACCCACGACCGGCAAGAGGACCCCAGCCCCTCCCCACGCCACCCCATGACCAGGAATTCAGGTTGAGCAACTCTCAATGGCAGGGATGAGTGAGGCAGGGCTATGAGGCGATCAGGGGAAGCGCGTTGAACACGTGGTGCTGCCAGAGGCGGCGAGAGGCTTCCTCCGGGTAGGTAGTGGTCATCGGCTCCGTGTCGAGGATGCGCGTCGGACGGCGCTCGGTGTCGTAGGCGGGCCAGCCCGGATCGCCGGTGGTGGCGAAGGAGGTCCACGCGGCGCGGACCAGGCCGGAGAGGGCCGCGGCCTCGTCGAGGTGCGCGGGGCCGATCAGTTGTCCGCCGAGACCGCCGAACGTGCCGAAGACGAGCGGGATGTCCAACGCGTGGCAGGCGCCCAGGGCACCGCCGTTCGCCGGTGCGGCCCAGGTGAGTTCGTAGAGGTGGGCCCGGCCGCCTCCTGCCACCTGGGCTTCCGCGAGGTGCAGCGAGGGCATGCGGAAGAGCCAGTCGGACTGGACGAGCTCGAAGATGCGCTCCGCCGGAGCATCCGGGAAGGCCGTGCGGTAGGCGTGCCCGGGGTCCGCGCCCGGCCCGAAGGTACGCAGTGCGGCGACCGCCAGTTCCTCACCGACCTGACCGAGAAGCCCGCCCAGTGCCATGAACAGCCGGAACTCGTCCCGGGTGTGACCGATGATCAGCTCCACATCGCGCGCGGCGCCATCGGCGAGTGCCTGCCACGGTGTGGTCGGCAGGACCTCGCCGTCGACCACGGGGGAGTAGGGCGACGACGAGAGCGCGATCGGTCCCCAGCGATCCGCGTACTGATTCATCCGGGCGCCGAGGGCGAGGCCCGCCCTTGGCAGTTTGTGCGGATCCACCGCCGAGAGGTCGCCCACCGTAGGACGCAGCCCGAGCTCGCCCGCCAGGGCGGTGGCGATGTCGGCGGCCAGCTCGTCGGAGAAGAAGGTGCCGGGCACGCTTTGTGCGATGGCCCGCCGGAACAGGCCCCGCGCTCTCGGCATGGCCAGCAACGAGGCGATGGACCCGGCGCCGGCTGATTCGCCGAACAAGGTGACTTGGTCGGGGTCGCCGCCGAAGGCGGTGATGTTCTCCCGCACCCACTTCAGGGCGGCGACCTGGTCGAGCAGTCCGCGGTTCGCCGGTGCTCCCTCGATGCGGGCGAACCCCTCCATGCCGACTCGGTGGTTGAAGGTCACCACGACGAGATTCCCGTCCCGGGCCAGTCGGCTGGCATCGTAGGCGGGGTCGTCGACGGAACCGAACCGGTAGGCACCGCCGTAGATCCACACCATCACGGGGCGCTTCGCCGCCGGGTCCGGATCAGGTGTCCAGACATTGACAGTGAGCCAGTCCTCTCCGCCGGTCGCATCGATGGGAGCGGGCATGGCGGGGCTCAACGGCTCCTGCGGAGGCGGGGGCCCGAACTCGAACGTCTCGTGTGTGCCCTCCCAGCGGCGCACCGGCTGCGGCGCGGCGAAACGCAAGCCGCCCACCGGGGGTTCGGCGAACGGGATGCCCCGGAAGACCGCGAGACCCTCCTCGCGGCGGCCGCGCACGACACCTGCCACGGTGACGACGTCGGAAGACGGTTCTGTGGTCACGACACTCCTCGTTGAGCTCTGCCGACCGCCATGCGGTCGCTGTACAGGGACCAGACGTCGGTT
This sequence comes from Streptomyces sp. DT2A-34, assembly GCF_030499515.1. Classification (NCBI taxonomy): domain Bacteria; kingdom Bacillati; phylum Actinomycetota; class Actinomycetes; order Kitasatosporales; family Streptomycetaceae; genus Streptomyces; species Streptomyces sp. DT2A-34. Next base: position 8,801,232 of record NZ_JASTWJ010000001.1, read on the forward strand.
GTGTGGTTCTTCAGGGCCCCGGGCGGCCGCATGGTTCTTGGTCGCGGGGCCGCGGTGGCGACGAGATTCTCGTCCGGGCGGACAGGCGGTCGGGCCGCGCGTCATCGTCAGGCACGTGACGGTCGAGCCGGCGGGACCTGCCTGTCCGCCGACGGGCGGGCACCTCAGGCGAGCGAGGTCCACACGCTCTTGACCTCCGTGTACGCGTCGATGGCTCCCCTGCCCATCTCCCGGCCCCAGCCGCTGGCCTTGAACCCGCCCCAGGGCGCGGAGGCATCCACCGGGTTGGGCATGTTGATGAACACCGTGCCCGCGCGGATGGCGCCCGCCACGCGGTGCGCCGCGCCCACGTCACGGGTCCACACGGCCGCCGCCAGGCCGTACTCGGTGTCGTTGGCACGGGCGATCGCCTCGTCCTCGTCGTCGTACGGCAGGACGGACAGCACCGGGCCGAAGATCTCCTCGCGGGCGATGCGCATGTCGTCCCGTACGCCCGTGAACACGGTCGGCTGGTAGAAGAAGCCCGGCAGGTCGTCGACGGGTGCACCGCCGGCGAGCAACTGGGCGCCTTCCTGGACCCCGCTGCGGACCAGCGCGTGGACGTGGTCACGGTGTTCGCCTGTGACCAGGGGGCCGAGCTCGGTGTCAGGCGCGCTGCCCGCGCCGAGCCGCATCGCTGAGACCGCCTTGGTGCAGCGCTCGGCGAACTCGTCGGCGAGGGAGCGGTGGACGAGAAACCGGGTGTAGGCGGCGCACACCTGGCCGCTGTTGAGGAGCGCGCCCTGAAGGCAGCCCGTCACGGCCGCGTCCAGATCGGCGCCGGGCAGCACGAGGCTCGGTGCCTTGCCGCCGAGTTCGAGCGAGACCCGCTTGAGGTTGCCCGCGGAAGCCCGGACGATCTCCCTGCCGGTCTCGGTCGAACCGGTGAAGGAGACCTTGTCCACGCCGGGGTGCTCGACCAGGGCCCGGCCCGCTTCGGGGCCTCCGGTCAGCAGGTTGACGACGCCCGACGGCACACCGGCCGCCCGGCACAGCTCGACGAGCCGCACCGTGGTCATCGGGGTCTGCTCCGCCGGTTTGACGATCACGGTGTTCCCGCAGGCAAGGGCCGGTGCGATCTTCCAACTCGCAATCATGAGCGGGAAGTTCCACGGGGTGATCAGCGCGCACACTCCCACCGGCTCGCGCTTGGTGTACTGCAGCACACCGGGGAAGGACAGTGGCGCCGTCTCGCCGTAGATCTTGGTGACCCAGCCGGCGTAGTGGCGGAAGTGCTCGGCCGCAGCGGCGACACTGACCGCCATGGAGACACCGAGCGGCTGGCCCTGGTCGCGCGTCTCCAACTCGGCCAGTTCCTCGGCGTGTTCTTCGATGAGGTCACCGATGCGCCACAGGATCCGGGCGCGGGCGGCCGGGGTGAGGCCCGCCCACTCCGGGCTCTCGAAGGCAGTGCGAGCGGCCTGTACGGCCTCGTCGGCGTCCACGGCCCCCGCCAGGGAAACCCGGGCGTGGGCCTGCCCCGTCGCCGGGTCCAGGGTCTCGAACTCCGCTCCGGAGGCCGCGGCTTGCCACTCGCCACCGATGAGAAGGGTGTTGGTGGTCACAGCTGTACTCCCAGGATGAAGTCGGCGCAGCGCTCGCCGATCATGACGGCCGGTGCGTGGGTGTTGCCGGAGGTGACGGAGGGCATGACGGAGGCGTCAGCGACACGCAGCCCGCCCACGCCGTGGACGCGCAGCTGCGGATCGACGACCGCCATCCGGTCGATGCCCATACGGCAGGTGCCCACCTGGTGGTGATAACTGAGGAGCGTCCGCTTGATGTACGCGGCCACCTCCGCGTCCGTACGCACGTACGGTCCGGGTGCGACCTCGCGGGCCCGCCAGTCGCCCAGCGACTTCTCCTCGCCGATCTCCCGCACCTGCTGAACGGCTCTCACCATGGCCGCGAGGTCCGACGGCTCGGAGAGGTAGGCGGGGTCGAGGGCGGGAGCCTGGGTGGGGTCGGCCGAGCGCAGCCACAGGCGGCCCCGGCTGAGCGGACGGATCGTCCCCGCGAGTACTGAGAAGCCGTGCCCCTCTTCCGGAATGGTCATGTCGGGCACCGGCAGCGGCACGTGGGACATCAGCGGCTGCAGGTCCGGCACGGCAAGTGCGGGGTCGGACTTGGCGAAGTAGTGGGCCTCCAGCTTGTTGGCCGTGCCCTGCGGCACCGGCCGCGCCGACTCCCACACGACCGGAGCGAGGGTGTGGTCGTGCAGGTTGGCGCCCACGCCCGCCAGATCCGAGGTCACCTCCATATCGAGTGCCCGCAGCTCGTCCGCCGGCCCGACGCCGCTGAGCAGCAGCACCTGGGCCGATCCGATGGTGCCGCCGGACAGGATCACGTCGCCTTCGCAGCGGATCTCCGCCGTACGGCCCTCGCGCAGCAGCTCGACGCCCCGAGCCCGGCCGCCGTCCACCAGGACTCGCGTTACCGCCGCGCCGGTCATCACCGTCAGCAGCGGACTGTCGAGCACCGGCTGCACGAAGGCGGTCCACGCGCTGACCCGCCTGCCGGCGCGGATGTTGCGGTGCAGCAGGTTCACGCCGAGCTGGTCCTGGCCGTTGCAGTCGTCGTTGTACGGGAGCCCGTAGTCCTGGCAGGCCTCGACGAAGGCGGTGGTGACAGGGTTGGGGGAGTGGTTCCGGCTGACGGGCAGCGGGCCGCCGACACCGTGGTAGTACGACGCGCCGTCCTCGAAGTCCTCCGAGCGCTTGAAGTACGGCAGCACCTCGTCGTACGACCAGCCGGCCGCTCCCTGGTAGGCCCAGCTGTCGTAGTCGGCACGGTGGCCGCGGACGTAGATCATGCCGTTGAGGGCGCTGGAGCCGCCGAGAACCTTGCCTCGCGGCCAAAAGACCTGGGTTCCGGAGGCGTGCCGTTGGGGTTCGGTGGTGTACGCGTGGTCCTGGGGGGAGTTCCACAGCTCCCACAGTCGCCCTGGGTCGTGGATGGCCGGGTTGTCGTCCCGGTCGCCCGCCTCGATCAGCAGGACGGTCCGGCCGGCATCCACGAGTCTGCGTGTGAGGGCGCAGCCGGCGGAGCCGGCGCCCACCACGATGTGGTCGTAAACGGTGTGTGTTGCTCGCATGACGGGAGGGTCACAGGCGGACGGGCTCCCTGCTTGTGTCGCGGTGCACGGAGTGTTGTGGAGGCGGGCACGAACGGCTGTGTACGGCCGGGTCGGACCAGCCCTCTGGCCGGTTGCGCGTTGCCTTTACGGGACTGTGGGCGACCTGGCAGCTGGGGCGGGCGACCGGCTGGCCCGCGCGGGCGAACAGCTCGTCCGAAGCAGCACGCGACGGCCAGGACCACCTCGGTGGTCCTGGCCGTCGCGGGAGTCGCGGAAAGCGGGCGGGTCAGGAAACGGCGGATGCGCTCCTGGTGCGCTCCGCAGCGCCGTCGCGGACCGCCGCCGCCTCCTTCCTGCGCAGGACGGCGGGAGCCGTCTCCTTCAGTCCGAGGGCCAGCAGGACGACCAGCCCGGCACCCGCTGCCGAGATGTACATGGCCGTCTGAAGCCCCCAGTTGTCGGAGGCCCACCCGGCGATCACCGGAGCGAGGAAACCGCCGGCGAGCTCCCCGATGCCCATGACCAGGCCCAGGGCGGTCGCCAGCGCGCCGCGGGGGACGGTCTCCGCGGGAATGGTCGCCATGAACAGGGTGAAGCAGCCAAGGCCCGTATACGTGAGCACGACGACTGCGCCGAGCATCACAGGGCTGCTCACGTACACCACGGCCAGGGGACAGAGCGCGGCCAACACCGTGAAGACGATCAGTGTGCTCTTGCGGCCGAACCGGTCCGAGATCCCCGGTGTGACGAAGCCCCACAGTACCCACGCCACCCCGAGGCAGGTCACGACGCCGCTCATCGTCGCGGGTGAGAACCCCTTGACCGAGGTCATGTAGACAGGCGCGAACGTGATGATGACGAAGAACCAGGTCATGTACGCGCAGGCGATCAGCACGCAGAGGATGATGTTGCGCTGCCGGAGGATGCTGCCGACGGTCGGCTTGGCCCCGGCGTCCCTGGCCTCCACCGCGGGCTCCGTCGTCACACGGCCGCCCGGCGGCTCCTCACGCACCGACCGCCAGATCCACAGGGCGATCAACAGCCCCGGGACGATGGTGATGACGAACGCCAGTCGCCAGGTGTACTGCGTGGCGATCCACACCACCACGAGCGGACAGAGGATGCCGCCCAGCAGCCCGGCCGAGGATCCCTGCAGAAGTCCCATGTTCAGACCGCGCCGGTGCTCCTGGGACCCCTCCACCATCAGGGACTGCGACACCGGCAGTACAGCACCTTCCGCGAATCCCATCAGCGCCCTGGCCGCCAGCAGTGCGCCGAACCCGGCGACCAGCCCGCTCGACGCCGAGAAGCAGGAGAAGAGCACCACCGCGATGATGATCACGGGCTTGCGACGGCCGAGCCGGTCGGACAGGCGCCCGGAGACCATTCCGGACAGGGCCCAGGTCAGGGCGAGGACTCCGGAGAGCGTGCCCAGAGCGGTGTTCGAGAGGGGATTTCCTCACTGATGAAGGGGACGAGGAAGAGAAGTGCCTGCCGGTCGAAGAAGACGAGGCCGAAGCCCAGGAACAGGATGACGAGCAACTTGTTCTCGTAGCGGCGCGCGTCGGGGCCGGCGCCGCCGAGCGGCAGGAAGGGAGGGTGCCGTGGGGAGAAGAACCAGCATGGGGCTCTCGACAAGCGCAGTGATGCCGCCCTCCGGCCCTGGGGGGAGGCCGGGACGTCAGCCCGTTCCGTGTCTGTGGATGTTCCTGCGGGAGCCGCTCACTGCCGCCCGCGAAGCGGGCCCGTGAGCAGTGTGCGGCTCTCTCTCACGACCGGAGGGTGCACCTCGGCGGCCCACTCCTGCTTGCGTGATGGTGCACCGGCCCTTGCTGCGGCGGGCACGATCGACAGATCCACCGTGTTCGGGTGTCCTACGACGACAGGCAGCGACGGCGTCACATCAGCGCTGGTGAGCAGGGTGATAGGAGCCCCTCGGCGCGAGCTTGTTCGAGCGTGAGGGAGTCGGCAGCCGACGACAACGCGGCAGATGCGCGTGCCGCACCCCGCGTTTGCGGTCATGATCGGCCGGACAGGTCCTTAGGCGCCCAGCGCGGTGCGCCCGGCCCGACGGGCTCATGCCGTACGCGCTCTTGAAGGCGTGGCTGAAGTGGGCGGGGTCGGGAAAGCCCCAGCGGCTTCCGATGGTGGCGACTGGCATGTGGGCGAGCGCGGGGTCGGCGAGGTCGCGCAGGCACTCGGCGAGGCGGCGCTCCCGGAGCCAGCCCGAGACCGTGTATCCCCGCTCGGCCAGCAGTTTGTAGAGGAAGCGCCGTGAGATGTGGTGGGCGGCCGCGATCCGGTCGGGGCCGAGCCCGGGGTCGGACAGCCGCTGCTCCATATAACTGAGGATGCGCCGGGCCAGTAGTTCCCGCCCGTCGTCCTCTTGCGCCACGTGCACCCCGCACCGGTCCGAGAGCATGGCGCCGACCAGGTCCACCACGCTGTCCGCGAGCCGGTGGGTGCCGAGGGCGTCCAGTTGCCGCACCTGCCCGGCCAGCCCGCGCAGGAACGGGTACACCACGGGCCCCAGCCCGTCACTGCAGGGCACGGTGGTCGCGATCACGCGGGTCAAATCGCGTTCGGGCAGCCGGAGCATGACCCGCGGGAACATCAGCACCAGCGTGCGGTACCGCTGGTCGAAGTCGAGCGTGTACGGATGCCGGGTGTCGTAGACGGCCAGCTCGCCCGGCTTGAGCAGGGCCTGGCGGTCCTTTTGGGTCAGCATGCACTGCCCGGCCAGCTGAAGACTCACCTTGACGAAATCGGCCGGGTCGGAGGCGATGTGCCTACCGGTGTGGGCGACGCCGTGCGGATCGGCGTCCACGACCGACACCTGCACCGCGCCGAGCTGGGCGGTGTGCAGGGTGGCGTGGAAGTCGGGAACCTCGCGCGGCAGTGCTTCCAGCGGCACGAAACTCTGGCCGACCACTTCCCGCCAGAACTCGAAGCGTCCTGGGGAGGTCGCGTCCGACGGAGTCGTCATCGAGGGCATGGGTCTCCTCTGCGGGCCCTGCGGCAAGCCGGCCGGTGGGCGTGCCGCCGGATACTAACTGCCGTATCCGGTTTTTATAAAGTGCGATGAATGGGGTGTATAGGAAGATCCCGTGTGCGTCGAGGGCGCGCGGGAGGGGGTTCCGGAAGGGACGCGAAGCATCGCCGGGCCCCCTCCCGCGCACGTGGCATCAGCCGAGGCCGTCCGCGCCGACCTGGACGGCGGACTCGTCGAGGACGGTGTCGGTGACGGGCTGCGGGTGCCCGTCGAGGTCGAGGACCGGTGTGGCCTCCTTGTACCAGGACTCGATGACGGCGTTGCCCCAGAAGTCGCGGCGGCGGTCGTCGCGTACGTTCCAGCGGTACGTCTCGTGGTCCGGGTCACCGGTGTAGTAGTCCGAGGTGTAGATCTCCACGCGGTGGCCGTCGGGGTCCCTCAGGTAGAGGTAGAAGGCGTTGGAGACGCCGTGCCGACCCGGGCCTCGTTCGATGTGGTGCTCCTTGTGCAGCGAGCCGAAGATGTCGGCCGCGCGCAGCACCTGGTGGGACTCGTGGGTCGCCACACCGAGGTGATGCAGGCGCGGCCCGGCACCACCCGTGAAGGCGACGTCGTGGACGGTCTGCTTGCGGTACATCCAGGCCGCGTACAGCTCGTGCTCGTCGCCCTCGATGGTCTCCGAGCAGCCGAAGCCGAGGGACTTGTAGTGGGCATAGGCGGCAGGGATGTCGGGGGTGCAGATGTTGAAGTGGTCGAGGCGGGCGATCTCGGCGCCGTGGCGGATGTCGTAGCGCTGGATGAGGCGCTCGGCGCGCTCGATCTCGTGGAAGAACTCGACGGGGAAGCCGAGCGGGTCGATGACGCGGACCGCGTCGCCGATACCGTGCGTGCCCTCGCCCTTCTTCAGCCGCTTGACCGGGCGTCCGAGGTCGGTGAAGAACTTCTCCGCCTTGTCGACGTCCTCGGGGGTGCGGACGCGGTAGGAGATGTGGTCGAGGGCGGCGATGTCGCCCTTGCGCAGCACCAGGGAGTGGTGGGTGAGCTCGTCCGTGCCGCGCAGGTACAGCGACTCGGTGTCCTCGTACTGGACGTAGAAGCCGAGCATGTCCACCCAGAACCAGCGGGCGGCGCCGAGGTCGGTGACGGCGAGCTGGGCGTAGGCGGACCGGATGACGTCCGGGGCGTTCGAGGTAGTCATGATGTGGCTCCGAAGCGGGGAGTGTGCACCTCGGCGAGGGCGACGTGGACGATCTTCGATTCGGTGTAGAAGTCGATGCTGTGGGCGCCGCCCTCGCGGCCGACACCGGAGGCCTTGACCCCGCCGAACGGGGTGCGCAGGTCACGGACGTTGTGGGAGTTGATCCAGACCATCCCGGACTCGACGGCGTGGGCGATGCGGTGGCCGCGCTTGATGTCCGAGGTCCAGACGTAGGCGGCCAGACCGAACTGCGTGGCGTTCGCGAGCTCCACGGCCTCGTTTTCGTCGTCGAACGGGGCGATGGCGACGACGGGCCCGAAGATCTCCTCCTGGAAGATACGGGCGTCGCGTTCGACCTCGGCGAAGACGGTGGGCTGGAGGTAGTTGCCGTCGGCGAGGTGGTCGGGGCGGTTGCCGCCGGCGACGAGACGGCCTTCCTTCCTGCCGATCTCCACGTAGTTCAGGACACGCTCGTAGTGTTCGGGGTGGACCAGCGCGCCGACCTCGGTGGCCGGGTCGGAAGGAAGCCCGACGCGTACGTTCGCGGCCCGCTCTGCCAGCCGGCGCGTGAACTCCTCGTAGAGCGGGCGCTCGACGAGGACACGTGAACCTGCCGTGCAGCGCTCGCCGTTGAGGGAGAACACCCCGAACACGACCGAGTCCAGGGCGGCTTCGAGGTCGGCGTCGGCGAAGACGACGACCGGTGACTTGCCCCCCAGCTCCATCGACACCGTCTTCAGGTGCTCGGCGGAGGAGCGGATGATGTGCCGGCCGGTGTCGGTGGAGCCGGTGAAGGAGATCAGCGGCACGTCCGGGTGGTCGACGAGGGCCTGGCCGGCCTCCTCGCCGATGCCGTGCACGATGTTGACCACGCCGTCCGGGACGCCGGCCTCGGCGAAGATCTCCGGCCACAGCGAAGCGGACAGTGGGGTCCATTCGGCGGGCTTCAGCACGAGCGGGCAGCCGGCGGCCAGCGCCGGGGCGAGCTTCCAGCTCTCCAGCATGAACGGGGTGTTCCAGGGAGTGATCAGTCCGGCGACCCCGACCGGCGTCCGCACTACATAGCTGAACTGGTCGTCGCCCTGCCGGAACGCCTCCTCGCCCAGGGCCACGATGACGTCTGCGAAGTAGCGGAAGTTCTCGGCCGCGCGCCGCGCCTGACCGCGGGCCTGTGTGATCGGCAGCCCGGAGTCGTACGACTCGAAGGCGGCGAGTCGGTCATGACGGGCCTCGACGGCGTCGGCGATCCGGTACAGGACACCCGCACGTGCCCGGTTGGACAGCCCGGCCCACTCCGGGAACGCGGCACGGGCAGCTGCCACCGCCCGGTCCATGTCGGTCGCGGAGCCGCGTGCGGCCTGTGCGTAGGCCGTGTTGGAGACCGGGTCGGCGACGTCGAAGGTGCGTCCGTCCGCGGCGTCGACGAGGGCACCGCCGATCCAGTGCGGGATCACGGAGGGAAGATGCTCAGGGGTGGCGCTCACTGCGCGGCTCCGATCTGCTGGGTGAGGTCTCCGCCCTCGCGGAGCAATGCGCGGATCTTCGTCAGCCCCGCGTCGGTGGGGGAGGTGAGCGGCGGGCGGACATGAGACGACGCGATACGTCCCTGCTGGTGCAGCACCCACTTCGCCGGCGCCGGGTTGGTCTCGACGAACAAGAGGTCGACGAGCGGGTGGAGGCGGTAGTGCAGATCGCGGGCTCCGTCGAAATCGCCCGCCTCCCACAGCTCGTACATCCGCGCCACGGCACCCGGCGCCAGATTGGCGACGGCTGAAACGAACCCCGCGCCGCCGAGCGCGAGCAGGGGCAGGCAGAGCAGCTCGATGCCGGACCACACCAACAGTGAGCGCCCGCAGGCGTGCAGGACTCGCGAGAAGTGCTCGAAGTCCTTGGTGGTCTCCTTCACGCCGACGAAGTTCTCGAAGTCGGTGAACAGGCGCTTCACCGTCTCGGGTGCGATGTCGACGGCCGTGCGCGAGGGCACGTTGTAGGCGACGATCGGCAGGTCCGGGAACTCCCGGGCCACCGTCGCGTACCACTGGTACAGCGCCTCCTGTGTGGGGCGCGCGTAATACGGCGTGATGACAAGCGCGGCGTCGGCGCCCAGCTCCGCCGCGGCGGCGGTGAGTTCGAGGGTCTCATCGAGCTTGTGGGAGCCGGTGCCGGGCAGGAACGGGACGCGGTCGCCGATCTCCTCGACCGCCGTCCGCATGCCGGCGATCCGCTCGCTGACGCTCTGCGCGCTGGGCTCGCCGGTGGAGCCGCCCAGCGAGATGCCGTGCGAACCGGACTCGAGCTGGAAGCGGATCAGTGAGCGCAGGCTGTCGTGGTCGACGGCTCCGTCCGCGGTGAAGGGGGTGACGACGGGGGCGATGGATCCGCGGATGGCGGATGGGTCGCTGCGGAATTTCATGTGTGCTCTCCTTGCGTGCTCTGCTGCTTGCGCCACCGCTCGTACAGCTCGTGCCAGTCGGGACCGAGGGGATAGAGGCCGTCGATGTCGTGTCCGGCGCGCACCTGCTCGGTGATGAAGCGCTCGCGCTGTTCCTGCTCCCGGCAGTCGGTGATCAGGTCCTCGGCCAGCTCGGGCGGTACGACGACCACGCCGTCCGCGTCTGCGACCAGCAGGTCGCCGGGCTGCACGAGGGCTCCGCCGCAGGCGATCGGCACCCCCGTGTCCCACGGCACATGGCGGCGGCCGAGGACGGAGGGGTGGGCTCCGCCGTGGTAGACGGGCAGCCCGAGTTCGGTGACGGCGACGCTGTCGCGCAGGCCTCCGTCGGTGACCACCCCGGCCGCGCCGCGCTGCTGGGCGCGCAGGGCGAGGATGTCGCCGAGGGTGCCGGCCGAGGTGTCCCGGCGGGCGTCCATGACCAGCACATGGCCGGGCCGCAGCTGCTCTACGGCCCGCTTCTGGGCGTTCATGCCATTGCCGTACCGCTTGAACAGGTCCTCGCGCAGCGGCAGGTAGCGCAGCGTGTGGGCGACGCCGACCATCTTCATGTCCGGCCGTGTGGGACGTACCCCGTCGATGGACATGTGCGGCAGCCCGCGCCCCCGCAACTGCGCGCTGAGCGTGGCGACCGCGACCGAACGCAGTCCGTCCTCGATGCGCTTGTCGAGCAGCGGATCGGGTGTGAACGCGGCTCCGTAGGCGGCCTCGCGTTCGGCCGCGTCCGTCCTCGGCATCGCACCGTACGTCTCCAGGCCGGGCCCGGTGGCGATGGGGTTGTGCAGACGCCCGGTTGACTGCCCGCTGCCGGTGACCTCCACCTCCACCGTGTCGCCGGGAGAGACGACGGACGCGCCGGCCGGAGTGCCCGTCAGGATCACGTCCCCGGGCTCCAGCGTGACCAGTCTCGACAGATCGGCGACGAGCTGTCCGAAGGGGAAGAGGAGCGTGTCGGTGGTGTCGTCCTGCACGAGTTCGCCGTTGACCCAGGTACGCAACCGGAGCGCGTCCGGGTCGAGTTGGCGGGCATCCAGCAGCCGCGGCCCGATCGGGGTGAAGCCGTCGGCGCCCTTGGAGCGGAGGTTGGAGCCGCGGTCGGCATACCGCAGGTCGTAGACCCCGGCGTCGTTCGCGGCGGTCACCCACCGCACGTGGGACCAGCCGTCCTCCGGCCTCACCCGCTGGGCCCGACTACCGATGACCAGGGCTATCTCGCCCTCGAACCCGAGAAGTTCACACCCCTCCGGGCGGACGATGGCCTCCCTGGTGCCGGCCAGCGACGAGGAGGGCTTGAGGAAGTAGGAGGGCTGCGCCGGGATCCGGCCGCGCTCCTTCGCCCGGCTGGGGTAGTTGAGATGGACAGCGATGATCTTCGACGGGGGGTTCCCCAGGGGGTGAGTCATCAGGAGCGCTCCAGGAACGCCTGGACCTTCGCCCTGTACGGCTCGCGGTCGTACGACTTCACGTACGCGCCGGCCATCCGGACGGGGTCGCCGAAGAAGTAGTACTCGTACAGCGCCTGGCGGCTGGAGAACGCGGAGATGCAGGTGTCCCAGACCAGACGGAACAGCTTCACGCGCTCGGGGCCGGTGAGGGTGGCCGACTGGAGGTAGGCCTCGATGTCGGCGGCCGCCGGGCCGGTGATGTCGAGCTCGGTCGGGGTGGCCATCAGCCCGGAGGCGCCGAGCTTGCGCAGGATCTGCGGGAAGCGCTGGTAGAGCTTGGGGTAGAGGTTGCGGGCGGCGTTGAGCGGGGCCCAGGCCGGGGTGAGGACGCCGTACTCGTTGACCTCGGCGTCCGCCTCCGCGGCTCGCAGGAAGGCGCGCAGCGTCTCCAGCGTGGTGATGATCTCGGCGATGTCCTCCTGGACGTGCTGGAACTGCTCGATACCGATGGCGTCCGTGAGCAGTGACACCAACCCCAGGACGTACTCGGTCTTGGCGGTGGTGCGGGTGACGACCTGGTGGGTCATGTGCACCACGGAGGACGTCTGGGAGTAGAAGCCGTTGCACAGCTCGGCGTCGCCGAGGGCGAAGCAGCGCTCGAAGGGCACGTGCACGTCGTCGAAGACGACCACACAGTCGGATTCCTCGAAGCGGGAGGCGAGGGGGTGGTCGTGCCGCGGGCGGTCGTAGTCGAGGGGTTCGCGGGCGATGTAGCGCAGGCCGGGGGTGTCGTTGGGGATGGCGAAGGCGTACGAGTACGGCTTGTCCTCCGGCGTGCCACGCAGCACCGTGGATGGGAAGACGAGCATCTCGTCGGCGAAGGGGGCGATGGTGGCGAGCATGCGTGCCCCACGGATCACCACGCCGTTGTCGTCCTCCTTCACGATGCGTGCCGCGAGCTTGCCGCCCGCCTGCTGGGTACCCGCCACGGCCCGGTTGACCTGCGGCGGGATCAGCGTGTGCGTGCACAGCAGGTCCTCTTCGCGGGCCTTCTCGTAGTAGCGGCGGATGTTCTCGCCGAAGTCGGGGTTGGCCTGGGCGAACCAGTCGGCGGCCGAGGCAAGGGCCATCAGCGAGCTGTTCATGTAGTCGCCGGTGCGGCCGAGCATGCCGTTGCTGTGATCGGCCCACACCTTGAACGCCTTTCGGCGCTTGACGAGGTCGTCCGGGGCCTTCGGGGTGAGGAAGGAGGTGCCGACCGGTTCGCCGGACGTGGGGGAGATGTAGGTCAGGACGTCCTTGTGTTCGTCGCTGTGCTGGAGGTCGTACAGCTCGGCGTAGGTCTGCACTACGTTGCGGAAGGCGGGGTGTTCCTGGATTCCTTCGGTGAGCGTCTCGCCCTGGATGTGCACGGTGGGGCGGGACTGGGAGAGGCGCTCGAGGAATTCCTTGCCGGTGCGTGCGGCCATGGTCGTTCTCCTGGGGTGTGGGGCTTCAGCAGGGGATGGGACGGTCGGAGGGGCTTCAGAAGAGGTGCTCGATGCCGTCGGTGGACTCGGTCGTGGAACCGAAACGGCTCCAGGCGTAGGTCAGGGCGTCGCCGTCGCGATGACCGAGGCCGGTGACGCGGCCGAGGACGAGGGTGTGGTCACCGCCGTCGTACGAGCGCCAGGGCTCGCACTCCACCCAGGCGAGCGGGTCGGCCAGCCGGGGGACCCGCGCGCCCTGCGCCCAGCGGGGCTCCACGGTGCTCGGGGCCCCGGCGAACAACCGGGCCAACTGCTCCTGTTCGGCACCGAGGATGTTCACGCAGAAGGGCCCGTCGGCCAGCTGGTCGTGGCAGCGGGCCCGGCGCGCGACGCTGACCAGAACCAGCGGCGGTTCGGTGGACACGGACGTGAAGGAGTTCATGGTGGCGCCCCGCGGACCGTTGTCGGTCGCGTACGACACCACCGTGACGCCGGTGGCGAAACGCGACATACAGGCACGCAGCGCGCCGGGGCTGGGGGGAGCGAGTGCTTCGGGCATAGGAGGTTCCTTGGGATCGATCGCCCACCGCGCCGTCCCTGTCGACGGGGGAGGAACGGCCAGGGCGGCCGCACATCAGGACGCACGGCCAGGGGGAGACCTGTCCCCTGACAGGCCCAGAGGGCAAAACGGGACGAATGCTACTCAGAGCGTGTAATCAATGCTTTGATTAATTGGCGACCGTACCCCTCTCGGCATCTCCGGGGAAGCCCTCGGGCGAAGGTTTTTAATCGTTCGGAAACCGGGCAGACGCGTCGACGGGCGTCTGCCTCCTGGGTGCGGTCCGTGACACCGCCCCACCTAGACTCCGACTGTGACCCAGGAACCGGAACCGCTGGACGCCGACCACCTGCACTTCTGGTCGTTCATCGACCACGCCGTCGACCGGGCCTCCCGGGAACTCCCCGGCATCAACCCGCTTGCCATGCGGCTCGTACTCACCCTCCATCGCGCGGCCAACATGCTCGTGTACGACCTCGAATCCGCCGTGCACCGGCCTCGCGGCTGGTCGTGGCCCGGCTTCCGAGTGCTGTTCGCCATCTGGCTGTCGGGCCCGGTCGAGGCGAAGAAGGTTGCGGAGTTGTCCGGCATGAGCCGGGCGGCCGTGTCGGCGCTGGTGAACACGCTGGAAAGGGACGGTCTGGTGAGCAAGGAACGGGCCTCCTACGACGGGCGCGCGGTCCAGCTCGGCCTCACCGAAGCCGGCCTGCAGGCGATCACCACGGCCTTCCAGGCGCACAACGCACGTGAACAGGAGTGGGCGGGCGCACTCAGCGAAGGCGAGCAGCGGACCCTCATCGAGCTGCTCGGCAAGCTGACCGCGCACTCCGCGCACTTCGACGTCCGGCATCGCACCTGAGGGGGGTTCCCGGGGGCGACGAGCCAATGTCGTGTGCCCTTCCCGGCGGACGGCGACTGCTTCGCCGTCCAAGCCGCCGACCAGAGCCGACGACACTCGCGGCGCGTGCGCTCGAAACCGCAGCCTGACGGGCGCGTCCCTCTTCCTCGCCCCACTCATTCCGTACCGAGCCGAGTGGCCGGCGTCGTCTCAGGTGGGGAGTGGGCGCGCCTCGACGATCTGCTTCATGACGATGGTGGAGGTCAGCTTCTGCACACCTGGCAGCCTGGTCAGTTGCCCTTCGTAGAGCTTTCGGTAGTCGGCGAGGTCGGCGGCCACGATGTGCAGGAGGCAGTCGGGGTCGCCGAAGAGGCGTTGTGCCTGCAGAACGTTGGGGATGGCGGCGACGGCCTCGTCGAAGGCCGCCAGCGTCGACTGGTCCTCCCGCTGCAGCGTCACGAAGACCAGTGCTTCGAAGCCGAGCCCCACCGCCTCCGGATCCAGTACCGCCTTGTATCCGCGGATCACGCCCGCGCGCTCCAGCTCACGCAGTCGCCGCTGGCAACGGGAGATGCTCAGCCGGACCTTCTCCGACAGTTCCGTGATCGTCTGGCGGCCGTCCTTCTGGAGCTCCGCAAGAATTTCGCGATCCAGGCGGTCGACAAGCAACCCTCTCCCCAATCTGTCCGGCTGGCAGCAAAGAAGGCAAAAATATAACGGTCAAATCTTGCCTAGTCTCGTCTTCGAGAGTCGACGCGGCCGACTGCTTCTTCGGAGGCGAAGTGTGCGCCGCGCCGCGACAAAGTTCTCAGCCCTGAGCGGCGGCGCGACGGCGGCGGTCGCTCACCCCTGAGAACCCCACGCCAATCGGAGGAACCGATACTGATGTCCGTAGTCAACGAGATCGACGTAAAGGCTCTGCAGGACACCATCGACGCCGTTCGGGCCACTCCCGAACTCGGCCAGGTCACCTTCGCTGTCGACGGTTCGTGGCAGGGCGGCTTCCGGATCAAGGCACAGACCGGCGCTCTGACGCAGGGCGGCGAGCGCGACGAGAAGCGCGTGGCGAAGTACACGATGAGCAGCGACGAGCCGACCGCGCTGCTGGGCACCGACACCGCGGTCTCGCCCGCGGAGTATGTTCTGCAGGCGCTGGCAGGCTGTTACACCGTCACACTCACCGCCAACGCCGCCTCGCGCGGCATCGAGCTCAAGAGCTTCCGCCTGGACCTCGAAGCCGACATCGACCTGCGCGGGTTCCTCGGCATCGACACCACAATCCGGCCGGGTGTGCAGCAGCTGCGCGTCCGTGTCCACATCGAGGCCCCCGATGCCACCCGCGAGCAGCTCGAAGAGCTGATCTCTCTCGTCGAGAGCCGTTCGCCCATCCGCGACACCCTCGTCAACCCGGTGGACGTCGTCACCACGCTTGCCTGAGCACGCGACAGCCCGGACGTCCGGCAACGGTAAAGGACACTCGCGACGCACGATCCGCCGTCCGCATCCGCCCGAAAGCGGCACCGGACGGCGGGTATCAGTCACGCGCGTCGGCGCTGTCCTGGACGGCGTCCGCACAACCATCGGTCGGCGGTTCGGCTTACCGGACCATGTCTACGTTCCCTGCTCCGGTTCACCCGGTAGATGACTGCGACAGCAGAAGGTGAGGCCGTCATGCCGAGTGTCCGGGATCTGCAAACAGGCAGGTCCGCCACGGGAAAGACGGCACCACCCCAGCCGGGATTCACTTCCGGGAAATCCGACTGAAGGGGGCTGTTCACATGCCCGATATGCCTGCCGGTGAGTTCTGGAAGAACCTCAAGCCGATCGAGAACTCCCTGCGCCCTGACGCCCTGCCCGAGGTGTATCTGTCGAAGGTCGCTACGGACGACGACCGCTACTACGTCCCGTTCACCGACACCGTCGGCTCCCGGCCGCTGTGGATCAATGTCAAGGACAACAGCTGGGCCGACATCCTGCGGGCCAAGGAGGCAGGGCTGGTCAACCGGCACTATCACCCGCACGAGGTGTTCGCCTACACGATCTCCGGCAAGTGGGGTTACCTGGAGCGGCCCTGGACCGCGACCGCCGGCGACTTCGTCTACGAGTCGCCCGGTGAGGGGCACACGCTGGTCGCCTACGACAGCGGCGAGCCGATGAAGACGTTCTTCATCGTCAAGGGCCCGCTCGTGTGGCTGGACGAGAACGGTGAGGCCGACGGCTTCTTCGACGTGCACGACTACATCAAGATGTGCCGCGAGCACTACGAGAAGGTCGGGATCGGCGCCGACTACGTCGACTCCTTGTTCCGTTGACCGCTGCCGATGGCGCAGACGCTGGGAGGGATCGTCAGCCCGACGATCCCTCCCAGGCACGTGGTACCCGCCGGGTCCGAGGCGCTGTGGCACGGCGAAGAGTGGGTCAGGTCCTGGTGTGACTGGGGTGCAGGGAAGGTGACCGAAGGCTTCGTGCTCCGCCTGTTCGGAGACCGCCGGGCGTTCGTGGACGCAGGTGCGTCGGGAATCGGCGGCGCAATCGCCGTGCCTTCGCCGAACTGGGCGTCGACGCGACGTGCTCGGGCTGTCGTCCGCCTACCCGTTGAACCAGTGGCCCGCACCCCGGCCGAGCGGCTCGGCGGCCGTGTGCAGTTGCCACAGAGGCGGTCACGTGCACGTCCGCAGCCTCGTACGTGACCGGCGCCATCGAGTTCATGGACGGTGACTTCCTCGCCTGTGGTAGGTCACTTAAGCTGTGCCCCCAGGCGTGGAACACGAGGAGCCGTCGTATGTCCGCCGTCTCCGTGATCTCCCAAGTCACGACTGAGAACGTTGCGCCCTCGGAGCGCATTCGCTTCTGGGAGGACTACAACCGCGAGGCACTCGTCGGCCTGTCCTGCACCTCCTATTCAGAGCAAGGGCTCCTCGCCAGGCAGACCAACATCGAACTGGCCGGGTTGCGGGTGGCCGAGATCACCGGGAACGCACACGTGATCGAGCGCAGCTCACAGACGGTCAGAGCCACACCCAAGGACTCGGTGTTTGCGAGCTTGCTGCTCAAGGGTGAGGCAGTGTTCCTGCACGAGAACGGTTGCCTGGCGGTCACGGTGGGTGAGCTTGTCGTCTACGACACGCGCCGGCCGTATCTGTTCGGGTTCTCTTCCTCGATGCGCCAGATCCTCGTGGACATCCCGCGCGAGCTGTTCGGTCAGACCTGCCTCGCGGGCGAACTGCCCGGGGCGATGGTGTTCGGCAGATCCACGGTGCGGGAGGGGGCGCTGGTCGCCGCGTTGCGTTCCACGGTCGGCGGGCCGGTGGAGTCGCGGCAGGCCAACGATCCCGCCTGCGTCGAGCGGGCCGTGCTCGACCTGCTCGCGCAGCTCGCGGCGGAACGGACGGATGGCGGGCCGGGGCCCGATGCCTACCGTTCGCAGTTGATAGTCGCCGAGGACTACATCGACAGGCATCTGCACGACCCGGGCCTGGACGCGGCTCAGGTCGCTGATGTCCTGGGTATCTCCGTACGGCACCTGGGCCGGATCTTCGAGTCCACCGGCAGGTCTCCCATGCGGCACATCGTGGAGCGGCGACTGGTAGCGGCGCACCGGGAACTCACCGTTCCGGGAGGACGGCAGACCACCATTGCCGACCTGGCGTACCGGTGGGGCTTCTCCAGCCAGGCTCACTTCGCTCGCCTCTTCCGCGCGAGATTCGGTATGACCCCGAGTGAGGCCCGTGCGGAGGCCACCAGGAGCGCATCAGGCAACGTTTGACCTCTCGCGATGTGATTCGAGTCGATAGGCACACGGCGCGGAGGCCATCTTGCGGACCCCTCGGTCAGGATCTCCGGGGAGGTGGCCAGATTCATGCGGACAAACCCCGCTCCGCGGGGCCTCAAGGTCACCCCGGAGTTGAGAGCGATCCGGCCTCGCTCCAGGAAGACGGCCGCCGGGTGTGTCGCCAGGACCCAGATTCCGGCGGTCCGCCCAGGCCAGTTACCTGGCTTGGCCCGGGCATCGGACGCACGACGGGCAGGCGTTCGGCAGTACAAGCCGTATATCCGGTATCTCCGCACTCCACCGCGCTGTGGATTGCCGGTGCCACCGGCTCGGCGACCGGTACGTCCACCTCCGCCACCCACGGCGGTAGTGCGCCGTCCTGGCACGCCCTCCACTTGATTCTCGTGCGCCGCCGTAAGGGATTTCGACGCACGTCACGCCGGCCTGCTCGCCGAGCAGAGCTGGCTGCCGGGGGCTGCACCGCCTCCACGTACTGCTGGACACCGGCGCGGGCGGAGAGGTCCTGGGACGGATCAATCTGATCGACATCGCGGAAGGATCCGCCGAACGTGGCCTGGCCGCGTCCGGGGTCCGGCAGGTGTGCGGCCTGCCGTCATGCTGGACAACGCCGGTTAGCGGGGCGTGCTGGCGCGTACGGGCTCGAACAGGCCGGCGAGATCGGGATCGACGGGCGGGCCGGGGGAGCGGGTGCGCGGGCGAATTGCGCTGATAAGAGTCAAAGAGGCCCGCACTTTGTGCGCACACGGTGCGCACAAAGTGCGGATCAGGGGGCAACCTTTGTGCGGACTGTGGCAACAGAGGGGCGATGGGACTTCCTGTACCTCTGAATGAAAGTCATCGCGTGAGCACAAGAGCAACCCTGCGCAGAACACGACGCAGGCGAACGAACCCTCGACGCACCGTTCTCATCGGTGCACTGGCCACCGCCCTGACAGGAGGTGCGGTCGTCGGCGGAGTGCTGATGACGGCATCCGCCTCCGGGCCCGGCGCGGGTACCTACCGACTGGTGAACGCCGCGAACGGCACGTGTCTTGAAGTGCCCGCCGCCACGGCGAAGAGCGGAGTACGGCTCGGCGGGGCGAAGTGCGCCGCCGGCAACGCCGCCCAGCGGACCTGGCGGCTCAGCAAGTCCGGTAACGGGTTCCTGGTGAAGAGTGCGCTCAGTGGTCTGTGCGCGGGGGTGCAGGGCGCCTCCACCTCCGCCGGCAAGGCGGTCCAGCAGCAGCTCTGCGACGGCACGTCCGCGCAGGTCTGGAAGCTGAGCGCGGTCGGTGACGCCTACCACCTGGTCAACGCCAAGAGCGGCAAGTGCCTGAACGTGAAGGCCGGGCTTGCACAGCAGAACTCCTGCGACAAGGTGCTCAGCAAGAGCTGGAAACTGGAGCCCGTCACGGGCCCGGTCACCAGGCCGGCCTCAACTCCTCCGGCCTCCCCGTCCCCCTCCTCCGCATCGGTCCCCCCGGCCGCCACGCCCACCAAGACCTCCGTGGCCACCCCCTCGGCGTCCAAGACCCCAGCGGCCACCACCTCCGTCCCCGCGTCCTCCGCGGGCGGCGTCCTCGGCGCCTGGCCGACGCCCACGGGCGACAAGTCGGTGACCTCGACCATCAAGGTGCCGACCTCGCTGAACGGCGGCATGAAGCGCTTCATCGGCTCGGGCGCCCTTGGCGGCGACAGCCAGGACGAGGACCAGGACCCCATCTTCGAACTCGCCGACGGGGCCACGCTGGAGAACGTCATACTCGGTGACCCGGCCGCCGACGGTGTCCACTGCCTGGGCAGTTGCACCCTCCGCAACGTCTGGTGGCAGGACGTCGGCGAGGACGCCGCCACCTTCAAGGGCACGTCCGCGTCCGCGACGTACGTTGTCGACGGCGGCGGAGCGCGGCAGGCCGACGACAAGGTCTTCCAGTTCAACGGCCAGGGAAAGCTCACCGTCAAAAACTTCCAGGCCGAGAACTTCGGCAAGCTGGTCCGGATGTGCGGCAACTGCAAGACGCAGTACCAGCGGCACGCCGTGATCAGCAACGTCAAGGTGACCAGTCCCGGCAAGGTCCTGGTCGGCGTCAACGCCAACTACGGTGACACCGCGACCCTCTCGGGCGTGACGGTCGTCGGCGACAGCGCCAGGAAGATCACCATCTGCGAGCGCTTCAAGGGCAACAACACCGGCGCTGAACCATCGTCCCTCGGCACCGGGTCGGACGGCACCCACTGCCTCTACAGCGCCTCGGACATCACCTACAAGTGATGCCGGCCCGGTGACCACACTCGGCCCGGTGACCACACCGGGCCGGGTGACCACGCGCACGTGCCCGCATTGTGTGGCACCGGGCCTGGTGAGACCGCCCCGGTCGCGAGGCGCGGCACAGGGCGCCCGCCACGGGCGCGACCTCACCGTGGTGAACCCCGGCCGGGTGGGGCGCCGCCGAACCCGCCAACCTGCCCTGGTCGCCGCGCCGACTGACCCGTGCAGGCGTCGCCCACCGGCGGGCGGCCGAACCGACCTGGTTCGTGGTGTCGGAAGCCCGGACCGGCCCGGTCTCGCCACGGTGCGCGTGCGACGGACGAAGGCGGGCGTGGAGGAGGAGATCACGCCGGCGTTCGGATGCGGCCCCGGCGAGGAACCCCCGCGCTGTAGGCCCTTCCCGGCCTCGCGGAGACCCTCAACGCTCGTCACTGCCTCCAGACGGCGCCGGCGTCCATGCTCTTCGCGCGGCGCGGACGCCTGCGGCATCGAGAGCGAGGTCGAAGGACACCCGCTCGCCCACGACCAGCGTGCTGTCCGCGTCGCCGTTGACCGCCGCGCGACAAGCGACGGCATCGGGGCCGGCGCACTCCTGGGCGATGACGCCCACGCCCCGGCCGGGATCAAGCCACTTCACCACGCCACATGGCACAGACGACCCCCAGCTGTGTCGACTCGCATGGGCGGGTGCACTGGCGCGCGAAGAAAGACACCCAGCGCAGACCAAACACTCAGTAACTGCTCCAGGGACAGTTGCCGCAGCGGGCGCGAGATCCAGTGAGCTCCTTCAACGAGTCATCCAGCCGCGTGCTCCCGGCGCCCTGCACGCGTCTCTCGACGAAGGTCGACTTGGTTGAGTGACGAAATCGACGGACTAAGTCATTGTCATACATCCATGGCGCACGTCTCAGCGGCCGAGCGCCGCCCCCAACTGATCAAAGCGGCCATCGACCTCATGCGCAGGGAGGGCGTCGCGGCCGGAAGCACGCGCGCGATCGCTGCCGAGCTGGGTGTTGCCCAGGCCACCGTGCACTACACCTTCGGTACGAAGGAGGGGCTGTGCCGGGCCGTCCTGGAGGAGCTCACGGAAAACCTGGTCGTACAGGTCGAACGCGCCGCACCGGAGGAAGGTGGGTTCGAGGAGACCATCAGCACTCTGGCGGCGGCCTTGTGGCGGACGGTACGGGACAGCCCGGCAGCCATCGGATGCTGACGGAACTGGCCACGTTCGCGATGCGCTCATCCCAGCTGCGCGAGGTTCTCACGAGCCACTACCAGCCGTGGATCGACGTGACAGCAAGGATCCTGAGGCAGGCGGCCGAGCGCACGGGTCAGCCGCTGGCGCAGCCCGCGGAGGCGATCGCCTGGTGGGTTCTCGCCGGTTTTGACGGACTCACGAACATGCATCTGTCGCTCCCCGATGAGGAGACCGAGCGCGTCGCCCTCCTGGGCTTGTCTCCTCCGTGGTGGCACTGGCCGGCGGGCAGCTGGAGCGGGTCGCCGGCCAGTGCCACGCGGTGGAGTCCCGCCCGACCGGCTGAGGCAACCGCGCGTGTGCCGAGACCTGCGCTCTCCCGAGCGCCCCAAAGCGCCTCACATTAAGCGAACGACTTTGTCATATGACAAGGGCGTGCGATAAAGTCTGGCGACCGGAACTTCGGCGCCTGCTGCGCCGACGGTTGCGTCGCACCTCTTTCTCTGCGCTGCCTCCGGCCCGCAGTGTCCAACCCTCATGCTCTTCAAGGGAGTTCAGCATGGCTGTGCTGCTTCACCGCCTGGGCCTCGGCGCCTACCGTCGCCGAAAGCTGGTGCTGTCCCTCTGGCTCGTGGCCCTGGCCGGGCTCGTCGCCTGTGTCGGCGTCTTCGGCGGCAAGCTCGACGACCGCTTCGCCGTACCGGGAACCGAGTCCCAGCGCGCGCTGGACACGGTCAGCAGGACCCTGCCGGACGTGTCCGGGGACAGCGCCCAGCTCGTCTTCACGGTCCCCGGAGGCAAGCGCGTCACCGAAGCCCCGTACGCGGCCGCCATCGCCGAAGCCGTGACGGCGGCGGGCCGGGCGCCGCAGGTCAGTTCCGTCGTCGGCCCCGAGAAATCCGGTGCCGTCTCGCCGGACGGGACCGCGGCGATCGTCCAGGTCCAGTACTCCATACCAAAGTCCGAGGTCAGCGAGTCCTCCAAGCACGCCCTTGAGAAGGCCGCACAGGCGGCCGAGAAGGACGGCATGGACGCTTCGGTGGGCGGCTCCGTCTACTCCAGCAGCGGCATCCACGTCGGCCCGTCGGAGATCATCGGCGTTGCAGTAGCCCTGCTCGTCCTCGTCATCACCTTCGGCTCGCTGCTCGCCGCCGGTATGTCCCTCATCCCCGCCCTCATCGGCGTGGCCGTGGGCCTGGCCGGGCTACTCGCCCTGACCCCGCTGGCCGACATCTCGTCCACCGCCGTCACCCTGGCGCTCATGCTGGGACTGGCCGTGGGCATCGACTACGTCCTGTTCATCCTTTCCCGTCACCGCCAGCAACTTGCCCGCGGAATGGCCCCGCAGGAGTCCGTCGCGCTGGCCAACGGCACTGCCGGAAGCGCGGTGGTCTTCGCCGGGGCCACCGTGATCATCGCGCTCGGGGCCCTGAGCGTCATCGGTATCCCCTTCCTGACCACCATGGGCCTGGGCGCGGCCGGGGCCGTGGTCATCGCCGTCCTTGCCGCGATCACCCTGCTGCCCGCCATCGCGGGATTCGCCGGCTCCCGGTTGGCACCGAAGCCCGGCAGCCGCGCCGCCCGTCGGGTCCACAACGACACCGAGGCCACCACCAAGGACACCCGCGGGGCCCGCTGGGTCAAGCGAGTGATCGCCAAGCCGCTGCTGACCGTGCTCGCCACCGCCGGCATCCTGCTCACCCTCGCCCTCCCCGCCACCGACCTGCGCCTGTCTCTCCCGGACAACCGCTCGGCGTCGCAGGGCTCCACCGAACGGACGACCTACGACACCGTCAGTGACAAGTTCGGCCCCGGCTTCAACGGCCCCCTCCTGGTGCTGACCGAGACCGATCACGGCCAGGGAGCTCAGGCCGGCGCTGAGGTCGCGCGGAAGCTGGCGACTCTCCACGGCGTCAAAGCGGTCCTGCCGCCCGCCTCCACCAGCAACCCGGCACAGAGCGTCATTACCGTCATCCCCGACGGAGGCCCCGACAGCCTCAAGACGGATCAACTCGTCCGCGACATCCGCAAGCACGGCGCCGACATCCGTGTGACATCCGGCACCTCCGTCTCGGTCACCGGTACCACCGCCGTCAACATCGACATCTCCAACCGGCTCTCCGACTCCCTGCTGCCCTTCGTCGCCATCGTCGTAGGCCTGAGCCTGATCCTGCTCATGATCGTCTTCCGCTCGCTCTTCATCCCCGTCAAGGCCGCCGTCGGCTTCCTACTCTCGGTTGCCGCCTCGCTGGGCCTGGTCGTCGCCCTGTTTCAGTGGGGATGGCTGGCCGACATGCTCGGGGTGCCCAGCACCGGCCCGGTCGTCAGCTTTCTGCCGATCATCCTGATCGGGGTGCTGTTCGGCCTGGCCATGGACTACGAGGTCTTCCTCGTCTCCGGCATGAGGGAGGAATGGCTCCACACTGGCATGGCCCGTAAGTCGGTCATCGACGGAGCCCGACACAGTGCACGGGTCGTCACCGCCGCCGCGCTGATCATGTTCACCGTCTTCGCCGGGTTCTTCCCCCTCGACAACCCGATCATCAAGCCCATCGCCTTCGCCCTGGCCGTCGGCGTGGCCATCGACGCCTTCGTCGTCCGTATGACCCTCGTCCCCGCACTGCTGACCCTCGCCGGACGCCACGCCTGGTGGCTGCCTGCCTGGCTTGACAGGATCCTTCCCGACCTCGACATCGAGGGCGCAAGCCTCCAGAAGGCAGCGCCGAGGGATCACGACCGCGTGGAAGTTCAGCCCGTTTCCTGAGGAAATCCGGCGACGGGCGACGCCCTCCCCGGCCGCCACGACCTCCGGTGGGCCCGCAGCGCGACCTGTGCCGCGGGCCCGCCTCCCCGAGTTCCGAACCCACAGGCCGTCCCAAGGACAAGCAATGCACCGGGTACTCCTGACGGGTGGCCACGCCCTCGTGCGCGATGCCTACGCACGCGTCATCGAGACCTCTGCCGCTCTGACCGTCCAGGCACAGATCCCTTCCCTGCATGACGCTCTCGCCCGACTCCCCGCCATGAGGCCCGCCCTTCTCCTCATCGACGCCCCGGCCTTGGCTCCATCCCTCCCAGACCACGACATGGCTGACTCTGCGCCACGCTGCCGTCCGGACCCGGCTCGCTGTCATCGGCGACATCTCCGTCGCGGAGACCGGTTCACTTCTGCACTGCGGTGTCACCAGCATCCTGACGGCCCTCGACCTGGTGAGCCGGGGCGGGCTGATCATCTCCTCCCCGCCGCCGACCCGCACCCGGACCTCCGCCATCCCCCCAGCCCGGTACTGGATCAACTCTCCGCAAGAGAGCGGCAGATCCTCATCCTCGTCGCGACCCAGCCTGACAACAACGCACTCGCCCGCCTGCTCGGCCTGAGTCCTCTCACGGTCAAGTCACACGTGAACCGGATCCTCCGCAAATTCGGCGTCTCCACCCGTGCCCAGCTGGTCGCCATCGCCTATGAGAGCGGCCTCGTCACCCCGGGCCTTCCCGTCGGCGGCATGTCGCACCACTGTGTCGTTTCCGCACACCGGTCCGGTGATCGGGGTCGACGGTACGTCATTGAGCAGTTGCGGGGCGGGGTCGGACAAGTCCGTGGAAGAGCATCGCTTCCGCGGTGGAGATGACCGCGTCGAGCTGTCCGGGCTCGGCGCGCAGTCGATCGGCGCGCCAGGACAGGCTGAGGATGCCGTTCATGGTGGCCCACAGAGCCGTCGCGGCGGCGTGGGGGTCGATACCGGGGGTGATGGAGCCGTCGGCGACGCCGTCGCTCAGGGCTGCGGCGAGCTTGGCGTTCTGCTCTTCGACGAGGTCTGCGACACGTTCGAGCGCGGTCGGTTCGTCGGGCGGGTCCGCGAGCAGGCGGAACTGGTGGGGGCGTTCGGTGGCGAAGCGGGCGTAGGCGGCTGCGGCCGCCCTGATGCGCTCCTCGGGGGTGCCGGGAGTGGCATAGGCGGCGTCCATGTATTGCCGGTTGTCTTCGAGGGCGCGTGCAGCGACGGCGATCAGGACAGCGGAGCGTCCGCCGACCCGGTTGTACACGGTCTGCACAGCGACATCGGCCCGTTCGGCGACAGCTTCCAGAGTGACGGCTGAGGGGCCGCCCTCGGCCAGAAGCTCTTCGGCCGCTTCCACGATGGCCGCCCGGGTGGCGGCGGCGCGACGGCTGGCTCGGGTGACCTTGTTTGTCATCACCCTGTTACTTTACGGCGGCCTAATGTTGGAATACATTACAAACTTGTAAGTGATTCCAAATTAACGAGGCGTGCCTGGGTGCCCCGTTGCCTTGTGGAGGCCCGATGACCGAACGTCTTGATCTGGCGTTTCCCTCCGGGGACACGGAATGCCGCGCGTGGTTGTACCTGCCGGAAGACGGCGGAGTACGTCCGGCCCTGGTGATGGGACACGGCCTGGGTGGTGTCCGGGAGATGCGTCTGGATGCCTACGCCGAGCGTTTCGCCGCCGCGGGATACGCCTGTCTGGTCTTCGACTACCGGCATTTCGGCTCCAGCGGAGGCCGACCCCGCCAGCTCCTGAGCATCCGCCGACAGCTTCAGGACTGGCGGGCTGCGGTGGCCTGTGCCCGCTCCCGGCCGGAGGTCGACCCCCGGCGTGTTGTGCTGTGGGGCACCTCTTTCGGCGGCGGCCATGTCCTGGCGACCGCCGCTCAGGACCCGGCCGTCGCAGCCGTCATCGCCCAGGGTCTGTTCACCGACGGTGCCGCCTCCGCTCTGGCGATGCGTCCGGACAGTTCGGTGAAGGTGATGGCCCGCGCGCTCCGTGACGTCGTCGGCGCCCGTCTGGGGCGCCCTCCCGTCATGGTCGCGACCGCGGGCCCACCCGGATCCGCCGCCCTGATGACCGCTGAGGACGCCGAGTCCGGCTACCTGGCCCTCGTGCCCGACGAGGCGCCCTTCGCCAACCAGGTCGCGGCGCGGTTCGCCCTGGACATCATCCGCTACCGGCCGGGCCGCCAGACCGCGAAGATCGCTTGCCCGGTGATGTTCTGCGTATGTGAGCACGACAGTGTGGCCCCCGCACGGCCGACCCTGCACCATGCCCGCAGGGCTCCGCACGGCGAAGTCCGCCTCTACCCCCACGGCCACTTCGACATATACGTCGGTGAGCCCTTCGAACGCGTTGTCAAGGACCAACTGGCGTTCCTGGGGCGGCACGTCCCCCTCAGCGCTTCGCCAGCCCCCCGGTGAAGTTCCGGTTCGACGGACGTTCCGAAGAGAGGTACTTGTTGCCCACCGCGATATCGCTTTCCCGTCACTGCTCGGCCAGGTCATCACCCCTGCACGCGTCGCGAATGCCGTCGTCCGCGGCATCGAGAACCGCTCCGCCCATGTCAACGTCCCCCGCCGGTGGGCGCTGTTCCCAGATTTGCACGGCGCCCTCAACCGCCGTCGCCGGATGTCACCTGCGACCGTGCCGGCTCCTGCGCCGACTCGAGGAATCCGCCGACGTGATCCGTACTCCCCGCAGACCGACACATCGAGGTAGGCCGTCATGACCCGTTACGACCTGACCGGGCGCACCATCGCCCTCACCGGTTCCACCGGCGGCCTGGGCGCCGCCCTCGCCCAAGCCCTGCGCGCCCGGGGAGCCAATCTCGCGCTGCTCGACCTCAGCGTTGAGGCCGCCACGGCCCAGGCCCGGGAACTGGGAGGCGAAACGGTTGCCCGCGGCTGGCATGCCAACGTACGCGATCTCGCCAGTCTTCAGCAGGCCATGGACGAGGCCGCCGAGCACTTCGGGCGCCTCGACGTCGTCATCGCAGGGGCGGGGATCGACACCATGGCTCCGCTGGCGACCATCGACCCGTTGGCCTACGAGCGCGTCATCGACGTCAACCTCAACGGGGTCTGGCGCACCTTCCGCGCGGCACTCCCTCACGTGCAACGCCACGAGGGCTACTTGCTTGCCGTCTCGTCCATGGCCGCCTTCGTGCACTCCCCGATGCAGGTCTCCTACACCGCGAGCAAGGCCGGCGTGTGGGCGCTGTGCGACAGCGTCCGTCTGGAACTGCGCCACCTCGGGGTCGGCGTGGGCAGCGCCCACCCCACCTTCTTTCGAACACCCTTGATGGACGACGTGACCGCTGACCCCGCCGGGCGCGCGCTGTGGGGCGGCAACGACCGAGGACTGTGGAAGATGGTCCCACTGCAGAAGGTCGTCAGCGGCATCGTCTCCGGCATCGAACGGCGTGCCGATCTCATCGTCGTCCCCAAGTCTCTCACCTTGGCCGCCAAGGCCCCGGGCCTGTTCCGCCCAATCGTCGAGCGCCTCGGATTTCGTGGCCAGACCGTGCCCCGCGCCATAGGCCTGGCCTCGGCGACCGGATGGCACAATCCAGCCGCACACGACCGGCATCACACCAACGGGACCCGGTAGAGCCTGCCGAGGGCAGAGGGCCCCGGCCGGTACGGGCGAGCCCGGCTCCGTACGGTCAAAAGGGGCGGTCCTCGGGCAGCGCAACTTCATGGGCCCAGGCGCAGAACTCGGCCCCCTGGGACGTAGACCTTCAGCCGGTCGGGGCCGAAGCGGTCACCGCTGGCGACGCCGACGTCGACTGCCCGCTCTCGGCGATCAGGCGCGGTCGTCCAGCCAGGTTGGCGATGCGCATCAGACTTCCTTCACAGGTTCGTGGTGGGTGCAGCCGGTCAGGCCGGCGGCGGTCAGGGTCAGGTGCTGGACGAGAACTTCGGCGGCGCTGTCGGCGTCGCGGGCCAGCGCCGCCTCCTCCAGTCGACGGTGCTCACCGACGAAGTCGCGGCCCGGGGTGCGGTGCACCGACCAGCGGCGGGCCAGCTCACTCGCGGTCCACATACGGTCGAAGGTTTCCAGCAGGACCGGGTTGCCGCATCCTTCCAGCAGCGTTCGGTGGAAGACCCGGTGGGCCTCGGACCAGGCACTGCTGAAGTACTCGCCCTCTTCTGGCACGTACACCGGGGTGCGCGCAAGCCGGTGATGGGCGGCGCGCACGCGCGCCTCCCAGTCGATGTCGCCGCGCTCGATCGACAGACGCAGGACGACCGGTTCGATCGTGCGGCGGGCTTCGGCGATCTCCTGCCAGCGCCGGTCGGAGAAGGTTGGGACGGCGAAGCCGCGGTTCGGCAGCCGGTCGGCGAGGCCGTCGCCGACCACCCGCACCAGCGCCTCGCGCACCACCGCCAGGCTCACCCCCTGCTCCTTGGCCAGGTCCTGCGGTTTGAGGGCTGCACCGGGGGCGTATTCACCACGCCTGATGGCGTCGCGCAGGCGTGCGTAGACCTGCTCGGAGAGCATCTGTTTCCCCGACGAGGTCGAGGCGTCGGCCGTCTGAGTCATGAGCTGAGTCTAGCCACCAGGCGTGATAATCGATTATCTATGCTATCGTCGATTGAAGATACGGTGGCATCCGATTCCCGACGTTATGGGCTGCCTGTCATTGTCTTACGCAGTCCCGCTCTGCCAGGAGAACCCGTGAGAAAGTCCGCTCGCACCCTTGTCGCTGACCGGTGCCGCCGTCCTCGTGGTCGGAGTCAGCGCGGTGTTCCACCTCCGACCGGCGGCAGCCGCACCACAGGCGCCAGGCACGACACCCACGGCTACGGCAAGGTCCGAAGCGGCGTCCCGGCCGCAGCCCCGCGGTTCACAGTCACCAGCCCGGATGTCCGTGGTGGCGGCGCCATTCCGGCCTACGCCTGGGCGAACGGCTTCGGCTGCACCGGCGCGAACCAGCGGATGCGGACTGGATGACCTGGGACATCCCGGTCGGCGAGAAAGGCCTCGGCCGTGCTCTGCCGCCCGGCGCCGTGGCGGGCGCGAACGACGGTGGTAGGAGCGGCTGCATGGGCCCCTGCCCGCCGGTCGGCGACGTCTCCCATCACTACAAGATCACGGTGTACGCCCTTGACACAGCGAGTCTGAACCTGGCCGCGCGCAGCACCGCAGCGGCGGCCTTCACCATGAACAGCCACATTGTCGGCTATGGCCGCCTCACCGCGACCGCACATCAGTAGTCCCCACAAGAGAGAGGAAGGCCGCCATGAGCGCCAACGACCCCTTCGCCCGCCTCCCCGAGGTGCCGGGCTTCACCGTCACGAGCACCACCATCGCCGACGGCGCCGCCTGGTCCGAAGAACAGTACTCCGGCATCTTCGGCGTCCCGGGTGGAAAGGACGTCTCCCCGCAGCTGTCGTGGAGCGGCGCCCCCGAGGGCACCAAGAGCTACGCCGTCACTGTCTACGACCCGGACGCCCCGACCGGCTCCGGCTTCTGGCACTGGGCCGTGGCCGATATCCCGGCCACCGTCAACGAGCTGCCCGAGGGGGCCGGCGACGACACCGGCTCGGGCCTGCCCGAGGGTGCCTTCCAACTGCCGGGCGACGCCCGAGCGGCCCGCTTCATCGGCGCAGCCCCGCCCGCCGGGCATGGCCCGCACCGCTACTTCATCGTGGTGCACGCCCTGGATGTCGAGTCCATCGGCGTTCCGGCCGAGGCCACGCCCGCGTTCCTGGGCTTCAACATGGCCGGACACATCCTCGGCCGGGCGGTCCTGACCGCCAGTGCCGAGATACGCGCCTGACGAACAGCTGCCAGGAGGGCCGCGCCCACGATCGTTGTCGCGGCCGTCGAGGATGAGCGTGCGGGGCAGCATGGGGGCCGAGGTGTCCGTCCGTCCGGCGTCAGCGGTTCGCCGAGCATCGTGGACAGGGCGGCGCGGGACAGCATCGCCGTGGCTGTAGGCGGCACCCAGGGTGACCCCGTGGACGGACGGCGCCTTGGTGAACGGAGCCACCGCGGTCAGGTCGGGCCGCCCTGCGACCAGGGGAAGCTTGCCGCTGAGCCCGGCAGGGACGGGTGGTGGTGGCGCAGTCCGCGCTCACGGTGTCCTGCTGCCGACGGGCACTCTTGGCCTGGCCGTGGTGGATCAGATGAACGTCCGTCCGTGGACGTGGCAGCGGCGACTTGCGGCAGAGGGGACGACGTTCGCGGAGGCGGTCGATGACCTACGGCGGGGGATGGCCGAGCACGACCCGCGGGACACCGTCGAGGTGCGCGCGCCGCAGGCGTGAGTGGCCAAGCCGACCGCGACTGAAACGGTGAGGCTGGGGTGCCAGGACCGGCATGGCGGGCGCGGATGTCGACCTGCGCCGGCAGGCGTTCCTCCGCAGATTCGCTCTTGAACGCACCTTCCGCCCGTTCAGCAGACTCTGGGCTGGACCGTCCCCCTGTCCAGCCCCACGCACCGCCAACTTGTGGGCCTCGCTGATCATCACTGCCCACACCCAACTCCGCCTCGTCCGCCCCCTTCCGAGGACCTCCACCGCCCTGGGAATGGCCGGCCCAGCCCCGCCGCCTCACCCTCGTCCGTGTCCGCTGGGGGGCTGACACCTCCGCGCCAAGAGCGCCGCCCATCCCGCCGAGGTTTCCCAACCCTCCCGGCCCGGGCCCAAAGGCCAACCCGGCCCGATCAACCCCAGGCCCGGCACCGTCCTGATCGCCGCCGTCGAGGTGACCTCGAAGACAACCGGCAGTCATGGACGTCACCTACATGTCGCCGAGTGCATCGCGTCCGAGTACGGCGGACGCGGCGACGACTCCGCCCACGACGGCGCCGCTGACGCCGGCCGCGGCGACGTCCTGGCCGCTGAGGAACAGGCCGGGCACCAAGGTGTGGGCGCTCAGGCCACGCTGGGCGAAGCGCTCGGGCGTGTGCGCCAGTGACATGAAGTCACCGTGTGTCCTGCCGAGGAAGTGGTTGAAGCTGAGCGGGGTGGCGAGCTCCATGTGATCGATCTTGCCTTCCGCCTTGGGATAGAACCGCAGGACCTGGTCGAGCAGTTCGCGGCTCAGTCGCTGCTTGAGCTGTTCGTACTCCACCCCGCGACGCATCCAGGCGCTGTCGGCGAACGGCTCGAACAGCGACCAGGTCGTCACACCGGCGATGTCGATCGTGCTCCGCCCGGGGTAACGGTCGTTCCACTGCGGGTCCTTGGCGGAGGGGCAGGTCAGGAAGTACGCGGGCATCGGCCGATGCTGGGGGTCCGACTCGTACAAGGCGAACTGGGCGTCGACGTCCGGCCCCTGGTGTGCCCAGATGTTGGATCCGCTCAGCTCGAGCTGGTCCGCCGACTCCTTGATCCCGATGTTGAGGACAACCCAGGTGAGCGAGGGGCCAATCGCCCGGCAGGCGTCCACGAGTTCGTCGTCGCGCTTGGCGTCGGCGGGCAGCAGACGCGTGAGGGTGTTGAGGGCGCCGGCATCGCTGATCACCACGGGAGCGTCGAACGCGCGTCCGTCGGTCATCGTGACGCCGCAGGCGCGTCCCTGTTCGTCGAGCCTTACGGAGTCGACTTCGGCGGCGATGAGGACGTCCCCGCCGGCGGCCCGGATCACGTCACTGATCGTCTCGGTGATCCGGCCCGACCCGCCGACGGGGAAGTTGGCGCCGTCGATGTAGTGGCGGATGAGCATGGCGTGCATGGCGAACGAGACCCGCCCCGGGGTCATCGAGTAGTCGCCGAAGTGACCGCACAGAACGGTCTTGAGCTCCTCGTCGTCGGTCAGTTCCGCGAGGACCTCCGTCACCGTGCGGTCGGAGAAGGAGCGGAACGGCGCGCACATCGCCTCGTAGTGCTCCTGTGCGACGGGCTGCGGCAGGCTGCGCTGGGCGAAGAAGGGCTTGGCGGCCCGGTTGGCCGCGAAGACCAGGTCGACGTAGCGGCTGATCGCCTCGGCCTCGTCCGGGAAGTACTGGATCAGGCGTTCCTTGAACCGGTCGGCGCCGGACGGGATCTCATACTCGCGGTCTTCGACGAAGATCCGGTTGTAGACGTCGGGCATCGGGGCCCACCCCAGCTTTCCGCCGGTGATGTGGTCGAAGATCCTGCGCAGGCCGCTGCCCGGACGGTGCACTTCGCCCATGTAGTGCAGTCCGGCATCCCATTCGTAGCCGGCCCGGCGGAAGGTCTGGATGGCGCCGCCCGCGGTCGTGTGCCGCTCAAGGAGCAGAACCCGTTGCCCGGACCGGGCGAGGAAGCCCGCGGCAGTGAGACCTCCGGCACCGGAACCGATGACGATCGCGTCCCAGGAGTCCGCCACCGTGCTCCGCTTGTAACTCTGTCCCGCCTTCATGCCACACTCTCCCATCTGGCTTCGGTTTCCCGAACTCAGGCTAGTTGCCTCGGTAGACTGGCAGCAAGGCGACAGAGGTGGAGGCAGTGTGGAGCACCGATCCGATCCTGCGGTTTCCGACGGGCGGGACGACACCGTGTGGGACAGGGACGCGTGGGACCTGGAACCGGACTCCGTCGCTCTCGCCCTGCGCGTGATGAGCCCCCGCACCGCGGGCGTGATCATGCGGGAGGCCTTCTTCGGCACTCGCCGGTTCGAGGATTTCCTGCGCCACGTGGACGTCAGCTCGGGGGTGCTGTCCGCCCGCCTGCGCGAACTGGTCGACGAGGGAATGCTGGAGAAGTGCCCGTACCGCGAGCCGGGGGCGAGGGTGCGGGACGAGTACCGG
This sequence comes from Streptomyces sp. DT2A-34, assembly GCF_030499515.1. Lineage (NCBI taxonomy): Bacteria > Bacillati > Actinomycetota > Actinomycetes > Kitasatosporales > Streptomycetaceae > Streptomyces > Streptomyces sp. DT2A-34. The sequence continues at coordinate 8,833,991 of NZ_JASTWJ010000001.1, forward strand.
CTCACCGACAAGGGCCGCAGCATGCTCCCCGTCCTCGTAGCCCTCATCGACTGGGCCGACCACTGGCTCGTGGGCCCGCAGGGTCCGACGGTGCAACTGCTGCACCGGGACTGCGGAGCACCGATCACCGCTTCGGTCACCTGCGCTTCGGGGCACTCCATCACCGCGCCGCGCAACGTCATCGCTGCGCCAGGGCCAGGGGCTCGGCCGGCCGCTGTGGATTCAGACTGAATGCAGCGAGGTGGTACCTCTGCCGAAGGCACCCGTCGCCCTTGCAGACCGAGAACCGCTGTTGCCGCGCATACGAGGGAGAGCTTCTCTTACTTCTGCGAGGCCCCGGCGTGCAGCGTGTCGAGTTGCTCGCTGGTGAGAGGCCTGGTCGGCATTCCCCGCAGAACCAGATGGATCTTCGCGGTCGCTTCCAGTTCTTCGATGACGTCAGCCGTGGCAGCGAGGTCGCGTCCGGCGGCGAGCGGCCCGTGGTTGGCGAGCAGGAGTGCGTGGTGCTGCTGCGCCGACTTCGCGGCGATCGGACCGAGACGCTCGTCGCCCGGCGCGTGGTAGGGGAGCAGCGGCAGGGTGCCGACGCGTAGGGCGTAGTACGCGGTGAGCGGTGGTAGTACGTCCGACGCGTCGTCCGGGTCCAGGCATGACAGGGCGACCGCGTAGGGGCTGTGCAGGTGTACGACGGCCGTATCGGCTGGGCGGGACCTGTACATGGCCAGATGCAGGAACGCCTCCTTCGATGGCCGTGGACCGTCGAGATGTGTGCCGTCCAGGCTCAGGACCGACAGCTCTTCCGGCTCAAGAGCCCCCAGGGATGCTCCGGTCGGTGTGAGCAGGATGCAGTCGTCGGTGCGGACGCTGATGTTCCCGGTTCGGCCGGGGCTCAGTCCGCGTGCGAACAGCGAGGCGCCCAGGTCGGTGATCTGTCGCCGAAACCGCGTGCGGCTCATGCGACCGCCTGCGTGGCGGCGAGGAGGAGCAGGTCGGGGGCGCCGAAGTTGCCGGATTTCAGCAGCAGGGCCAGGCGGGGTTCGCCCGTGCTGATGCACCAGGGGACTCCACGGTCCGCTTCAGCGCCGATCTCCACCGACTCCACCCCGACGGCGCTGACCACGGCGCCCGAGGTCTCGCCGCCCGCGACGACGAGGCGCCGGTAGCCCAGTCGCACCGCTTCCGCGGCCACGGCACCGAGTGTCCGCTCGAACACCTCGGCGGCATCGATGTCGGCGCGCTGGCCGGGAGGAGCCGATGAATAGACCATCAGCGGTCGGCCGTCGGCGTGCGTACGGAGCCAGCGCAGGGCGTCGGTGCGGAGCGCGTCCGGTGTGGCGGACACGGACAGGTCCAGGCGATGGGACGGGAGCGTCGAGCTGGCTCGCGCCACCTGTCCCAGTGTGGTGTCGGAGCAACTGCCGGCAAGCACGATCGTGGGTCCGGCAACATGCCCCACGGAGGCGGAGGTGGCGATCCCGGTGGCGGACACCTCGCCCACGGCACGGGCCAGACCGGCCGCGCCGGTGAGCACGCCGAGATCCGCGCCGGCATGGGCCACTGTGGTGAGGTCGGCGTCGCAGACCGCGTCCGTCACCGCGAACCGGATGCCCCTGTCCTGAAGGGTTTCCAGCCGCGCACGCAACGCGTCAGGCCCTTCTCGTACCAGGGAGAGGGGGACGAGCTCTACTGCGTGCGGTGTCTGTCGCCCGAGCAGGCGGACCAGGTCGGGATCTGTCATGGGCGTCAGCGGGTGGTGGCGCATCGAGGATTCGGACAGCAGACGGTCACCGACGAAGAGGTGTCCTTGGTACACCGTGCGCCCGTGCTCGGGTGCGGCCGGACAGACGACGGTGAGCTCGGTTCCCGTCGCGTCGAGCAGCGCATCGGCCACAGGCCCGATGTTGCCCGCCTCCGTCGAGTCGAAGGTCGAGCAGTACTTGAAGAACAGGCGGGTGGTGCCCTGGCGGGCAAGCCACTCCCGGGCACGCAGAGTCTCCTCGACGGCCTCGTTGGAAGCGATGGTGCGTGTCTTGAGGGCAACGACCACCGCGTCACACAGAGGCAGTGTCGCGTCGTCGGCCGGGCAGTCGAAGAACAGCACGGTCCGCGCACCGGCCCTGTGCAGGGCGGCGGCGACGTCGGTGCCGCCTGTGTAGTCGTCGGCGATGCAGCCCAACAGCGGTGACACCGTGGTCGTGCCGCGCGGACCCGCGGGGCTATCCATGCAGCACGGCTCCGATGGACTCGTCGAGGACGGTGACGAGCTCATCGATCTCTTCCCGAGTGATGATGTACGGCGGGCTGATCTGGATCTGGTCGCCACCGGAGCCGTGGTTGACGCCGGGCGTCCCCTCGCGCAGCAGCACCCCGCGTGTCTCGGCCACTTCGACCACGCGTTTCGCGATGTTGTGGTCCTTGTCGAACGGGCGCTTGGTCTTCTTGTCGGCGACCAGTTCGACCCCGGCGAGGAGGCCGATGCCACGGACATCTCCTACTTCGTCCCGCCGTCCGGCCAGCTCGCGGAGCCGATGGTGGAGGTGTTCGCCCATCTCGGCGGATCGGTCGAACAACTCGTTTTCCTCGACGATCTCATAGACCTGCACGCCGACGGCGCAGGCCATCGGCATACCGCCGTACGTGAAGCCGTGTACGTACTGCCCCGACGTGGACCGGATCGTTTCGACGATCCGACCGGACGCCACACACGCCGCGAGCGGTGCGTAACCCGAACCGAGGCCCTTGCCGACCGTGAGGATGTCGGGTTTCGCGTCCCAGTGCTCGATCGCGAACGGCTTGCCCGTCCGGCCGTAACCCGTCAGAACCTCGTCCGCGATGAACAGAATGTCGTAGCGGTCGCAGATCTCACGAATGCGCTCGTAGTAGCCGGCCACCGGAACGGCGCCGGCGAGTGAGGTACCGGAGACCGGCTCCGCGATGAACGCGGCCACCGTTTCCGGTCCCTCCTGCAGGATCGAGCGTTCCAGGTCGTCCGCACATGGGGTCCCGCAGCCGGGGAATTCGGCCGAGAAGGGGCAGCGATAACAGAAGGCCGGGGCGATCCGGGGACTGGACGCGATGTAGGGCGAGTACCGCGAACTCCAACTGGGCCGTCCGGACAGGCCCAGCATCGACAGCGTGTTGCCGTGGTAGCTCATGCCCCGGCTGATGATCTTCCACTTCGTCGCCCGGCCGCGATCAAGGTGGTATTGCCGCGCGATCTTCACGGCAGACTCGTTGGCTTCCGAGCCGCCCGAGCAGAAGAACACCTTGCCGTCGTCCACTGGTGCGAGAGCAGAGAGGCTTTCGGCGAGCCGTTCCTGCCATGGGTTGGTGAAGACGGCCGAGTACACGAAGCTCGTGCTTGCGGAAGCGGCGGCGAGCGCCTCGGAGACACGCCCAACGCCGTGCCCGATGATGTTGACGGCGGCGCCGCCCACCGCGTCCATGTACGGCCGGCCCTCGGAATCGAAGAGGTACATGCCCTCGGCGCTGACGATGGTCTTGTAGGCATGCCGCAGGTCTCGTTGCAGGACCGCGCCGTTGGTCCGTTGCCACGCGTCCGGTCGAGTTTCGGCCGACACCGCTCCGATCGGAGTTGACGAACCGAGCGTCTGCGCGGTCGCACTGTTCTGACGCATACCCCGCCCCTTGTGTCAATCATCCAATTGATGAGTTGTTCAGCAATCCAAGCAGATCCTCAGTGAGTGCGTCAACGTGCACCTGCGGCCACCCGGCGATCGTGTCCTAATAATGTCGCTCGACCTGGTCGACCAATAAAATCAACCGATACTGTCGGATGACAAACAACTGGTGTGGCTTGAGGCCAGTGAGTGTCGGCACAGGAAGAGAGAGGTACGCATGGCGAACGCATCCGTACAGAAGACCGAAGCCATCCCCGAGCGTCCAGGGCTCCCTTGGATCGGACAGGCTCTCGACATCCCGCGCGGCGCGGATGCCCTCACCTACTTCACTGATGAGGTCAAGAAGCTGGGTCCGCTGTACAAGATCCGCGCCTTCGGCACTGAGGCGATCATCGTCGGCGGCCTGGACCTGGTCGCCGAGCTGTCGGACGAGAGCCGGTTCCGCAAGAACGTGCACTCCGATCTGCTGATCCTGCGGGAGATCGGCGGGGACGGGCTGTTCACGGCCTTCAATGACGAGCCGAACTGGCGCAAGGCGCACGACGTCCTGATGCCGGCGTTCTCACTCGGTGCCATGCGGGGCTATCACTCCACGATGCTTCGGGTGGCCCGGAGCCTGATCGCCAAGTGGGACGAGGCGGTTGGGCGGAATCCCGTGGACGTGCCCGCCGACATGACCCGGCTGACGTTCGACACGATCGGGCTGAGCGGTTTCGGCTACGACTTCGAGTCCTTCAGCCGTGAGGAACCGCATCCCTTCGTAACGGCTCTGGCGCGAGCGCTGGAGTACGCCGACGCCAAGAACGGCGCCCTTCCGGGCGCGGAGCTGTTCCAGCGGAAGAAGGTGGAGCAGTTCCGGACCGACAACAAGCTGATGAAGGGCATGGTCGACGAGATCATCCAGCGGCGGCGCGCGGAGGGAGACACGAGCACTGATGATCTGCTGGGGCGGATGCTGCATACCCGGGACGAGGTGACCGGCGAGCTCCTCGACGACGAGAACATCCGCAACCAGGCGATCACCTTCCTCATCGCCGGGCACGAGACCACCAGCGGGGCCCTGTCGTTCGCCATGTACTACCTGACGAAGCATCCGGAGGTGCTGGCGCGGGCCCAGGCGGAGGTGGACGCCCTGTGGGGCGACGTAGACGACCCGGACCCGGCCTACGGCGACGTCGGAAAGCTGACCTACATCCGCCAGGTTCTGAACGAAGCGCTCCGGCTGTGGCCGACAGCGCCGGGGTACGCCATCGAGCCGTTGGAGGACACGGTCATCGGCGGCAAGTACCAGGTACGCAAGGGCGAAACGCTGATGGTGATGATCCCGGCGCTGCACCGGGACCCCGCGTGGGGTGAAAACGTGGAGCTGTTCGATCCGGAACGGTTCTCCCCGGAGCGTGAGGCGGCGCGCCCGGTACACCTGTTCAAGCCCTTCGGCAGCGGTGAGCGAGCCTGCATCGGCCGCCAGTTCGCACTGCACGAGGCAACGCTCGTGCTCGGCCTGCTCATCCACCGCTACCGCCTGATCGACCACACCAACTACCAGTTCAAGGTCAAGCAGTCGCTCACCATCAAGCCCGACGACTTCACCCTGGAGTTGGCCCGGCGGGAGAGCGGCGAGCGCCGCCTGCCCGACGCCACCTCCACGAGCAGCGCCGCCGCCGAGGAGGTACGGCACAGTGCCCGGCGCGTGACCGGGACCTCCCTGACCGTGCTGCATGGTTCCAATCTCGGCACCTGTGCCGGCATCGCCCGCGATCTGGTGGAGGACGGCGCCGAGCACGGCTTCAGCGCCACGGTCGCCTCCTTGAACGACTCCGTGGACCGGCTCGCCTCGGCGAACGGCCCCGTAGTGATCGTCGCCGCCTCCTACAACGGCAGGCCCACCGACGACGCCGCAGAGTTCGTCTCCTGGTTGGAGGACCTTCAGCCAGGCTCACTCGACGGCGTTCAGTACGCCGTGCTTGGCGTCGGCGACCGCAACTGGGCCGCCACCTACCAGCGCATCCCCACGCTCATCGACGAGCGACTGGCCGCCGCGGGCGCCACGCCCCTGGTGGAGCGCGGTGCGGCGGACGCCGCCGGGGACTTCGCCGGCACCGTGGATCGGTGGACCGGTGATCTGTGGTCAGCCCTGCTGGAGCGCTACGGCGTCCCGACCGTGGGCGGTACGGAACCGGTCAAGGACTCGGACGCCGACCTGGGGCTGTACGAGCTGGAGGACGCGGCGGAGTCGGTCACCGGTGAACTCGCCGCACGCCATGGAGTTCAGCCCATGCGGGTGCTGGACGCGTACGAACTGGTCGACATGGACCACGCCCTCGGCCGCTCCAAGCGCTTCCTCAGGCTGCGGCTGCCCCAGGGCGTCACCTACCGCACCGGTGACCACCTCGCGATACTCCCGAGCAACCCGGAGGGCCTGGTGCGGCGGGTCGCCGACCGGTTCGGTCTCGACCTGGACCGCACGGTCCGGCTGCGCGCTCGGCGCCGCAGCCGCAGCACCCTGCCCGTCGATCGGCCGCTGACTCTGCGCCGTCTGTTGACCGACTTCGTGGAACTGCAGGATGCGGCGACGCGGGAGCAGGTCTCCGTGCTCGTGGAGCACACCGCCTGCCCGCCCGAGCGCCGCCCACTGGCCGAACTCGCCTCGGCGCGGCCCGATGCCTTCGGCGAGCAGGTGACCGCCGCCGGGCGCAGCATCCTGGACCTGCTGGAGCAGTACCGCGCGTGCGAGTTGCCGTTCGAGCTGTTCCTGGAGATGCTGCCGGTCCTGCGCCCGCGGCACTACTCGATCTCCTCGTCCGCCGAGGCGGCTCCCGGTGAGGTCGACCTGATGGTGTCGCAGCTCGCCGCCCCGCATCGCAGCGGCGAGGGCGTGTTCGCCGGGATCGCGTCGAACTACCTGCAGAACGTGTCGGCCGGCGACACGGTCCAGTCCCGGGTGCTGCCGTGCAGCGAGTCCTTCCGGCTGCCGCAGGACATGTCCGTCCCCGTGATCCTGGTCAGCGCGGGCACCGGGCTGGCACCGTTCCGCGGCGCGGTCCTCGACCGCTACCACACCGGATCCACCGGCAAGTTGCTGTGCTACTTCGGCTGCGACCACCCCGATGTCGACTACCTGCACCGCGATGAGCTGGAAGCGGCGGAGGCGGCCGGAGCGGTCAGCCTGCGACCCACCTTCATGCACGCCCCCGAGGAGGGCGCCCGTTTCGTCCAGGATCGCATCACACAGGAGAGTGACGAGGTGTGGGCGGCGCTTGAGGCCGGAGGACGGGTGTTCATCTGCGGCGACGGCCGCCGCATGGCCCCCGCGGTGCGGGAGGCGTTCATGGGCGTCTACCGCGAGCACACCGGCGCCGGTGACGAGGAGGCCGCGTCCTGGCTGACCACGCTGACCGAGTCCGGCACGTACGTCGAGGACGTCTGGGCCGGCTGATCCGGCCCTCGCACGGCCACGGGCGTCCGAAGCGCCCGTGGCCGCTGTGTCCGCGCAGAACCCATCTCCTACTCAACTCTGATGAGGTTTCCGATGTTTGACCCGCACCTGGTTGTCGAGAGTTGGGCCGGCGAACGCGGTGTCTTCCTGCCTCGAGGTGTCCAGTGATGGGGGGCGGTCGTTCCGCGCTCACGTTCGGCGTGGTGGTGGCGCTGATCGCCGGCGTGACCCTCGGCAACGGGGGAGCGAGCGTCATGCCCGTCTTCGTGGACGACTTCGCGGCCCGCTTCGGGATGTCCGACGCCGGCGCCGGGCTCGTGGCCGCGGCACAGTTGATGGCGACCGCAGTCCTGACGCTCACATTGGCCAAACGGGCCGCGCGACCAGGGCGCGCGAAGATGGCCCGTCTCGGACTGGTCGTGGCCGCCCTCGGTTTTCTGGGCACGGCCTGGGCACCCGACGAGGTGACGCTGATTCTGGCGAATCTGATCCTCGGCGCAGGGCTGGGGGCGGTCTACGCGGCGGCCACGGCCGCGCTGGCGGCGGCCGACGATGTCGACCGGGCATCCGCGGCCACCGTCATCGGGACCGTCTGCCTGTCCGCACTGCTGATCCTGGCCGTTTCGGCGGCCAACAGCGGCTGGGGCGGAGGGACCGGGTTCGTGGTGATGGCTCTGAGCTGCGTGCCCGCCTGGCTGCTGGTACGCCGGCTCCCCGACGGACCGGGCTCAGCGGGGGACGCGCCGGTAGAAGCCGAGTCTGCGGAGTCCGCGAAGCCCTCGGTGATCCTGCTGATCGGAACGGCGCTGCTGTGGGCGGTCACTCAGGGGGCCTGGTCGTATGCCTCGGTGCTGGGCCGCGAGCACACGGGCATGTCCTCGTCGGCGGTCTCCGCCGTGCTGGCGGTGTCGAGTATCGTCGCGCTGGCGGGTGCGGTGCTGGGACCTGTCTCGGCACGGCGATTCGGCAGGATGCGGTCCATGGCCGCCTTCGTCAGCGGACAGGCCCTCGCCATGGCGGTGCTCATCTGGACGAGAGATCCCATGCTGTTCACCGTCGCGGCCGTCCTCTGGCAGGCGTGCCAACTGGCCGTCCTCGTGCAGATGTTGGCCGCGGCGGCGGTCCTCGACACGTCCGGCCGCTTGGTCGCCTCCCTCGGCGGAGCCGGAGCCCTGGGCACGGGAATCGGCCCGTTGGTGGTGGGCGTGATCCTGGACGGTGCCGGCGCGGGCGTGCTCAGTATCGTCCTCGCTGTCGGCACCTTCGTCACCTCGTTCCCTCTGCTGAGGATGACGGTGGCCAGCGCCGCGGTCGCCCGCACGGAGCAGGCGGGGCACGAGACGAAGCGTACGACGGTTGCCTGAAGCAGAGCCCTGAAGCAGGGCCTCCTGACAGGTCACGGGCGCGGAAGCGCCCGAGCGTCAGGAGGCCTTGTCACCGTGAATCCGGTTCAGTTCGCCTCGACGGCGTAGACCTCGATCTCCACCTTCATCCGCGGGTCGGTCAGTCTGGATATCTCCACGAGGGTGGACGCCGGATACACCTGCCCGAACGCCTCCTGGTGGGCCTTCGCGATCAGTTCCCCGTCGGCGATGTCGGTCACGTAGACAACGGTCCGGACCACTGAGCCCAGGCCGGAACCCACCTCTTTCAGCGCGGCCTCGATGATTGCCAGCGCGGCCTTGGCCTGCTGGTAGGCATCGCTTCCGTCCAGGTCCGGCGGCTGCGCCGTGGTGCCGGACACATGTATCTGGTTGGCCACTCTCACAGCGCGGCTGTATCCGTACGCATCCGCGTACGGTGTGCCAGCCGGCACGGTCTGTCTCATCTTCGTCCATCCCATCGCGCCACATGTCCAACAACTGGACGTTCGGGCCTGGTTCAAGTGTTGAACAATTATGCATTTGTCTCAGCGGGTTGTGCAGGCGTTGCCAACGGAACGGCACTTCTCGCGATATCCCCGCGCAACTGCATCGGGGCCACGCCGTGCCAGCGGCGGACCGCTCGCCGCAGGGCGCTCACGTCGGAGAAGCCCGCCTGGCGGGCGACGTCACGAAGAGTCGATTCCGGTCTGAGCAGCAGTTGTTCGACCCGTTCGCGGCGCACGCCGTCGACGATCGCCTCGTACGTCGTGCCGCATTCGGCCAGGCGACGGCGCAGAGTGCGCTCGCTGGAGGCGTGCCGGCGAGCCTGCTCGGCGAAGGACGGAACCACCGGGAGGCTCTGCGCGATGGAAATCTCCAGCACTTCCAGCAGGTCCTGCTGGGCGCGACGCGAAGCCGTCTGAGCGTCCAGCACTTCCACCACGGCGGCGTACGTGACCGGGTCCCGGCCCGGCATCGCCGTATGCGCCCATCGGTTCGGCAACACCATGCGGTTGCGGTCGGCCGAGAAGCGCATCGGGCAGCGGAACAGTTCGGCGAGCAACTCTGTGTCCCGCGGGGCGGGAAAGGCGAACTCGACGGCCTGCGGCGCGAATTCGGGGCCGGTGGACAGGCGCGTCAGGGTGACGACGCTCGAGAACGCCTCCTCGACGAGGAAGGTCGCGACGGCCGGATCCACGGCAGGGTCGGGCAGGTCCGCCCACATCACATAGCCGGTGTCCTCGGACCGGACCGACCAGACGACCATCGATCCCGACAGGTTCTGGTACCGCACCCCTGTCTCGATGGCGTCCTGAAGGGTTTCGCTGGCCATCTGGGCGAAGCCGAGCATCCCCCACGCGGTCAACTGCTGTGCGGAACCCACCCGCAGTCCCAGGTGCTCGTCCCCGGTCAGTTCCACCGCGCGGCGGATGACGGCGCTGCCCTGCCGGTAGGAGACCCGCAGAGCGGCGGACCGCATCACCGCTTCGTCCAGGCCCAGGCGGGTCAGCTCGGGCCGGAGGTCGACACCGTGCTCTTCGGCGACCCGGATGAGGTAGCGCAGGATGCCCGGCTGGATGGTGGCCGAGACGCCGCGACTGGTTTTCAGTGGGGGCGGCGGGACGGGAGCGTCGGACATGGCGACCTCTCTCACCAGGGCACTACCCGCCCCACTCTAGGCCGCCACTGCTTCAGCGGGGAACGGGTGGCCGCTGGGGCCCTCTATCTGGCCCCTGGCGCACTGCACTCGGCACCTGCGCCTTCCTACAGTTGCGGCAACCCGCATCGTTGGACCCGTCGCTGCCCACCGGGCACATGAAACGAAGGCGCGGTATGACCCAATTCCTGTGTATGTCGACTTCCAAGCGGTCCGACGGCACGGGCCTGCCCGTACGGGCCCGACGCGTCACGGCGACCGTGTTCGCCGCCCAGGGCGCGGCCGTGGCCGCAGTGACCACCACCATGCCGGCTGTCAAAGAACATCTTGGTCTCTCCCCCCTGCTGATCACGGCGCTGACGGTCGCCCTGGCACTGAGCGCCGGTGTGGGGAGCTTCGCCGGACTGTTCATGATCCGCCGCGTCGGCCCGGTCGCCGCCATGCGCGTCTCGACTCTGCTGGCCGCGGCCGTCCTCCTGCTCATCGGCTGGGCCCCGAACCAGGCCACCGCGATGGTCGCCTACCCGCTGTTCGGACTGGCGGTGGGCGGAATCGACGTCTCCGTCAACACGCGGGCCGCAGCCGTCGAGCGCGCGTACGGGCGCAGCATCTTCGCCTCGTTCTACGCCGCCTGGAGCGCCGTCGGTGTGCTGGCCGCGCTGCTGACGGCGGGAACGGCGCGCCTCGGCTGGGCGGTTGAGCACATCCTGACCGCGCACGCCGTCCTCGTGCTGATCCTCGCCCTGACCATCCGCACCCACCCTGTCCCGTCGGCTTCCGCGCCTCCGGTCGAGCCGGACGCGCCGGTGTCCCTCGGGCTCAAGGTGTGGGTCAGGCTTGCCCCGTTCGGCATCGTGCTGCTGATCGCCTACGTCATCGACTCCACGGTCTCGACCTGGTCGACCGTCTATCTTCGCGACACGCTGGCGGCCTCACTGGCGGTGGCGCCCCTGGCTTTTGCCGCCTACCAGGTGGGCACCGTCGCAGGGAGGGCATGCGGCGACCTCCTGATCCGCAGGTTCGGACCGCCGACCGTGATCCGCGGCGCCGCCCTGACCACGGCGGTCGCCATGGCGGGACTGGCGGCCGCTCCCACCTGGCACTACGCGGTCGTGGCCGCGGGATGCGCCGGCGTGGGAGTCGCCGCGTTCGCGCCGCTGTGCCTCGCTTCGGCAGGAAGACTGCTGCCCGAGGCTGCCGAGTCGGTCCTGGCCCGCATGAACACCTTCAACTACCTGGGCGTGCTCATCGGCGGCGCGGTCAGCGGGCTGCTCGGCTCGACCGGCCACTTCCGGCTTGCCTACGCCGTTCCCGCCTGCCTGGCGCTGGTGCTGCTTGTGGCGGCCCGCGCTTTCAGGGCCCCGGCCTCCGTCCCGGTTCCCCATGCCGCCGAGACCCGAATGGCTCCGGCTTGATGGGCATACGAGTCTCAACTGCCGTGGATACTAAGCCTCGTGACGCGACCGCAGCGCCTCGATCGCGTCGTCCCGCGACGAATCGAGGTGTTCGGTCAGCACCCGGACCGCCTCGTCGACGTCACCGCTCTCCAGGATCTCCAGCAGAGCTACATGCGTCTGCGCGATGACCTCCGGATCCTTGTCCTTGACGCCTTCCACGAGGAAGCAGAGCCGAAGCTCCATCATCAGCGACTCGTAGGTGCGCGAGATGAGAGGGCTACCGAGTGCGTCGACGAGCTCGCGGTGGAAGGCCAGATCGGCCTCGCGTTGGGCCGCCCAGGGCGAGTCGGTGGGTGTGTCGACCAGGCGCTGCACGGCGGCGCGCGCACGCGAAAGGGCCGCTGTGTCTCCGCAGAGTGTCCGAGCGGCCTCCAACTCGAGAATGGAACGAAGCCGGTAGCAGTCCGCGATCTCGTGTGTGCTCATGTCGCGAACGAAGGCACCGCGATTGGGCTCATGCCGTACCAGACCCTCATGGGTCAGGTTCGACAGCGCGACACGGACCGAGTGGCGGCTGACGCGGAGTTGCTCACTCAAGTCGGCCTCGCGCAGCGGCTGACCGGCCGGCAGATTCCCGTCCAGGATCTGGTCACGAAGGGTGGTGGCGACCGCCTCGACGGTGGACACCCGCTGTAGGGCGGGCAACTGCGCTCTGACATGGGGACCCGTTGTCATGGTCCGAGCCTAGCTGATGCCTTGACTCATTGAACTGCTCAACTGTTCAGCAAGTGTGCGGATGAGCTTCAGGTGCTACCCAAATCCATTGACAATCCAACTGATCAAAGCTTGGATTGACGAACAATCCACTCGCTGATCGACCCCACAAGGCCCAGCGTCCGAGGAGGACTCCAAGGTGAAATTCGGTATCTTCAACGCCCCGTATGCCGATCCGGCTTCTCCCCTCCAGGACGTCATCGAGTGGAGCCTGCAGGTGGCCCGATGGGGCGACGAGCTCGGCTTCGAGGAGATCTGGTTCGCCGAGCACTACACGACGGGATGGCAGAACTCGCCGGCCCCCGAACTGCTGATCGCCGCCGCCGCACGCGAAACGACCAACATCACGCTGGCCGCCGGCGCACATCTGGTGCCCTACCAGCACCCCGTGGCACTGGCCTACCGGATCATGGCGCTCGACCACCTGACCGGTGGGCGGTACATCGCCGGCGTGGGAGCCGGTTCTTACCCCGCCGACGTGCGGCTCTTCCAGACCGACGGCAACAACGCGGAGATGCTTACCGAGGGTCTGGACATCATGACGCGGATCTGGGCCGGCGAGCCGTTCGAGTTCCGCGGCAAGTACTGGGCGGTGGAGTTCCCGGCGTACGACGAGTACTTCGCCGGGCCGGCACTGCGCCCGTTGCAGTCGCCCCATCCGCCGATCGCCATCGCCGGCAGCAGCGCGAAGTCGAAGGGCTTCCAGACCGCGGGTGAGCGCGGGTTCCTGCCGCTGAGCTTCGGGATGAGTGCCGCGCACCTCAGGAGCCAGTGGGAGGGGTACGCCGAGGCGGCGAAGAACAGCGGACGCCAGGTCAGCCGCGATGACTGGCGGGTGTGCCGCGAGGTGTTCGTCGCCGAGACGGACGAGGAGGCGATCGACCTCGTCACCAATGGATTCATGGGGCGCTTCTACGACGAGTTCATGATCATGGCCTACCAGTACTCGTCGGGGACCTCACTGGCCCCGGGCGTGCCCATGGAGGACGTGACCGCCGAACTCCTCGCCCGCGACGTCTGGCTCGTCGGCTCGCCGGAAACCGTGGCACAGCGGATCACCGCCGAATACGAGGAATCGGGTGGGTTCGGCACGCTGGTCGCCTTCGACTTCGACTACCGGGACAAGCCCGACGCCTACCGCCGTTCGCTCGAACTGCTCATGACCGAGGTCGCCCCCAAGGTCGCCCATCTGGAGAAGGGACAGGCATGATCACGTACCAGCTTCACGGACAGGAAGACCTCCGGCTCGAGGAGGTCGTCACGCCGCCGGTGGGGCCGACCGAAGTCAAGGTGCGCGTCGCGCACAACGGCATCTGCGGCTCGGACCTGCACTACTACTACCTGCCCGACGGCATCATCACCCGGCCCCGCTTCATCGGCCACGAATTCTCCGGCATCGTCGCCGAAGTCGGCGCCGAGGTGAAGGACATCGCTGTCGGGGACCGCGTATGCGTCTTTCCGATCATCAGCTGCGGCAGCTGTTCCGAGTGCCGGTCGGGCTACCCGGTCCTGTGCGAAGTGCTGGACCGCGATGTCTCGACAGTCGGGTGCGGCGCCCCGATCGGTGCGCTGTCCGAGTACTGCGTCGTCCCGGGCTCTGTCGTCGTTCCCCTGCCCGACGACATCTCCCTGGCCCAGGGCGCCATGGTCGAACCACTCGCGGTGGGCGCCACCGCCGTCCAGCGCAGCGGAGCGCGGCTGGGGCAGAGGATCGCGGTCCTCGGTGGAGGCCCGATCGGTATCGGCGTGGCCCTGGCTCTCAACGCCCTGGGAATCGACGACGTGGTCGTCGTGGAGCCGTCCGAGCAGCGACGTGCCCTGCTGGCCAAGCTCACAACGGCGCAGGTGCTCGATCCCGAAGAGGTCACAGCCGACGCCCGGTTCACCGCGGGCGGCGGGGCAGACATCGTCTTCGAGTGCGCCGGGGTACCGGCCAGCCTGTACTCGGCGTACGAACTGGCGGGCAAGCGCGGCCACATCGTCCTGATCGGCCTTCACGAGAAGCCTTCCCAGTTCCCGCCGCCGCAGGTGTTCGTGAAGGAGGTGACTGTCGTAGGACACAACGGCTCCAACATCGAGGCGTTCCACACGGTCATCGACTGGATGCAGAACGGCCTCATCCCGACCGAAGGCTGGGTCACGCACGTTCCCTGGACCGACGTGGTCACGCACGGGCTCGAACCGCTCCGCAGGGGCGAACTGCTCAAGGTGCTGATCGACCTGCCCGCCTGAGCCACCGGCAGTCGCCGGCCGCGTCCTAGCGTTCCCGAGGGGCAAGGCGGCCGGCGTCCGGAGGTCGCGCCGACATCGTTACGAATGAGGATGCAGCAATGGTTCAGTCCACATCAACCGCCGTGAGTGCGCCGCCCGGCCGATCCGCGGGCGAAGACGATGCCCCCGCGTTCCGGGAGGTGATGGCCTCCTTCCCCAGCGGTGTCACCGTGGTCACCACGACGGACGCGGCCGGACAGCACTGGGGCTTCACCGCGACGTCCTTCTGCTCCTTGTCGATGAGTCCGCCGCTGGTCCTGGTCTGTCTGGCCAATTCTGCGGAATGCCATCCGGTCTTCTCCGACAGTGCTGCGTGGATCATCCACATCCTTCCGAAGCAACTGGCTGATGTCGCCATGCGTTTCGCGACGCGAGGCATCGACAAGTTCGCGGACACGGAGTTCCGGCTGAGCGATCAGAACCTGCCGGTGATCGCCAACACGTCGGCCACCCTGCACTGCACGAGGTACTCGACGCACGACGGCGGAGATCACACGATCTTCGTCGGGCAGGTGGACCGTGTCGAGCAGGGGATGGGCGCCCCGGCCGTGTACTTCCGACGGGAATTTCATTCGGTCGGAGCCGAGCGACAAGATCACTGAACCGGAACTCTGACCTCAATCCGACCCTACTCGGACCGACTCGGAGGTGGGCCGACCGGTGCGAACGGCTCGAAGTGATGGGTGCGTTCGCCGAATCCTGAGGTCGCGAGTTTCTGCGATTCCGGGCAAGGCCAGGACCTGACAACCGTAGCCGGGGCCCGGTGAGCAGTGTCCGACGACCGGTCTCTGCGCGGTGGTCACGGTCGAGGCGGTTCGTCCTGGCCTCAACGCAGTGTCGCACCGTTCGGCAAGGCAGGGCGTCGCCGACTCGTCTCAGGTCGGCGACCGACCGGGCCGCCAGCGCAGGCGTGCACGCCGAACTCCAGGTCTGACCGCGCACGTTCCACGCCTGGCCGCCGGTTTCCTCCCCGAGGCCACGGAGACGGTCACCCGCAGCGGCAACTTCATCAGCCGCCTCGCCGACGGGAGGATCGTCGATGGTACGGCGCTGTCGGGCGCTCCCAGGAGCGTGGACGAAGTGACGAATAGCTGAAGTGAGTGCGGGGCTGGTTCGTGCGCTTCGCCGGACGACGTGAGGGGGCGATTCAGCTCACCTGCGCGTTGTCATGGCGTGGTTCGGCCTTGGTCAGGGCAACGCCAGTGACTCACGTCCGGACCTGGAGAACTCGGCCGGTGCAGGTGGGGGCGGTTGGCGGTTGGCGGCCTTCTTGGCCTAGGAGGAGCCGCCCTGGGCACGGCGCGGGGCTCGTCTCGCGACCTCGGCCGGCCGTCTGTCCTGTTTGCGGCGGGGGCGCTCATGAAAATAGAGCTGTCGCCCCAGGTACGGTTCAGCCCTGCTGCGTCCAGGGGTAGTTCTTGGCTTGGTCTCGGTCTCGGCGTCGGGGGATGGCCGTACGGCCGACTGTGGCCGCGAGACTACGCAACCGGCGCCAGTCCAGGGGTGGTTGGACGTCGGGGATGCCGGGGCTGCTCCTGGGTACGCGGACGCGCAGCGCGCGGGGTTCGATGCGGCAATGGACCGGCGTCGGAAGGACCATGGCCTCGCCGTCGAGGCCGACCTCGACCCGGGCGCGGTCGGCCTCGACAATCACCTCATGGGCCGTCAGGACGGTGAGCCCCTCCGGTTCGGGGTCCAACAGCAGGGCGGCTGCCTCGGCAGCGCTGTCCACCTTGACTGCCAGGACGCCGAGCTGCCCGGAATCGAGCCGTTCGCGACGGCCCAGGCCGGCCAGATCGTCCGTCTGGTAGACGTTGTTGCTGACCAGCACGGCTTGCGGGGCGGGGATCGTGGCATTCCCGACGCGAGCGGTCAGTACCGGGCCGTGCCGCCGGGTCAGAAGGTCGGGCAGCAGCTCCAGAGCGGTACCGATTTTGTCGTCGCGGTAGGCGGGACTCTGGACGATCGCCGCGTACGTCCCGAAGGAAGCGTTGTTGACGAACGGGTGCTCCCCGGCAAAGCCCAGGTCCACGCGCAGTTCGCGGCCGGTGGTGAGCGCGTCCAGTGAAGCCGCCGGATCATCGCGGTCCAGCCCGAGATCCATCGCGAAGTGGTTGCGGGTACCCGCGGGGATGACGAGGAAGGGGATGCCGTGCTCGGCGGCGACTGCCGCGACGAGCGCCTGGGTGCCGTCCCCACCCGCGACTCCCAGCAGGTCCGCGCCGTCCGCCACGGCCGCCCGGGCCAGAGCGGCGACATTCTGCTGCTGATCCGCATCGAGTAGGACGACCCGCGCGCCGAGCCGCTCGGCTCTTTCTTTCAGGCAGAACCGCGCCACTTTGCCGCCACCGGAGCGCGGGTTCATGATCAGGAAGGGGCGCTTGGGTGACGGTGCCCGCCGCTTGCTCACGCGCGATGTGCGGGTGGAGGTGCCCCGCAGCGCGTACCGTCCGGCCCCGACGGCCCCAGCCCACAGCAGGAGAGACACCGGCAGGATCCAGAGCAGGGTGGTCGCGAACAGGATGAGGACGGCGACCGGCACGGCGACCGTCAGCGCGGCCGCCGCCCAGCGCACCGGGCCGCGCCGGGTCAGCGTCCACCACAGCGCGGCAGCTGTGAGGGCCATTCCAGCGAGCCCGGCGACCAGCAGAACAATGCCGCCGAGGCCTCCGTATGCGAGGGGCAGCAGCACCGCGACTGTCGCCGCGGTCAGCGCGGCTCTCGCGGCCCAGCGCCGCCCGTGCTGGGACGGTTCTCTCGTAGCGACAGCCATGAGCTCCTCGCTTTCGCCTTGGGCGACAGACTTTATCAGTCGCTCAGGTCGATTGAACAAGTTGATGTGCAGTGCTGGTCGCCCGGCGCACCGCTGGTTGAGTGACCTTGTCTGATGTTGAAATCAGATGACCTTGTCATCCGACAAGGTCATCTGTATGTTGATACTCGAACTGCTGCACCGCGGGAGACCGGGCTGATCGGTCACCGTGGTGTGTCCTCAGGCATGGCGCAGAGCCAGAAGACGTTGTGGCCCGCTCGGGCCGTCGCCCCGCCTCTTGCGGGCAACACACATGAAGGAATGACCATGACGCGCACCCAGGGCAGGGAATTGGCGGACGCTCGCTCGAGCAACAAGGTCGACGTCGTCGTGATCGGGGCGGGCCTGGCCGGCCTCACTGCGGCACGAGAGCTGGTCGCGGCGGGCAAAACCGTGGCCGTCCTGGAGGCCCGTGACCGCGTCGGCGGCAGGCTGCTCAACCACGACCTCGGCGACGGCCAGGTCACCGAGATCGGTGGGCAGTTCGTCGGTCCGACCCAGGACCACATCCTTGCCCTGGCCCAAGAGGTCGGAGTAGCCACGTACAAGGCCACCGTCCCCGGCGACAGCGTCTATGTGCACAACGGCGCGGCCAAGCGCTTCTCCGGCTCGACGCCACCGGACCTGCTCGCGCTGCCGGACGCCGCCATCGCCATGGCGCGCATCAGCCAGATCGTGAAGACGCTGCCTCCGGACGCGCCGTGGAAGGCTCCACGGGCGAGTGAACTCGACGGCATGACCTACGAGACCTGGCTGCGCAAGCTGGAGGTCACCGGCGGCGGCGTCGACCTGATGAACATCTTCCTGAACTCCGCGTACGGCAGCGAAGCGCGTGACGCGTCGGCACTGTTCAGCCTCTGGTACGTCTCCACGTTCGGTGACGAGACGCACCCCGGCACCGTGGAGCGCGGTACGGGCACGGAGGGCGGAGCCCAGGAAAGCCGGTTCGTCGGCGGGTCGCAGCTGATCACGATCAGGATGGCCGAAGAACTGGATGGCCGGGTGTACCTGTCCGCGCCGGTCCGGCGCATCAGCCAGGACGCCACCGGATGCACCGTGGTGTCCGACGCCGGCGACTGGCGGGCCGAGCAGGTGATCGTGGCCGTGCCGCCAGTGCTGGCCTCGCGGATCGTGTGGGACCCGCTGCTGCCGCCGCAACAGGACCAGCTGTTCCAGCGGCTGCCGTTCGGCACCCTCATGAAGTGCGAGGCCGTCTACGACAAGCCGTTCTGGCGGTCCGAGGGCCTGTCCGGCATGGGGCTGCTGCGGGACGGCTCACCCATCCGCTCGATGTTCGACAACACACCGCCCGACGGCGGACCGGGCGTCCTCATGGGCTTCCTCGGCGGCAAGGAATGGCGCGCGTGGGCGCACCGTCCGGCACGCGAGCGCCGGGGCGCCGTGCTGCGCTGCTTCGCCAAGGTCGTGGGGCCTCAGGCCTTCGACACGACCGACTACATCGAACAGGACTGGACCGCCGAGCAGTGGACCCAGGGCGGCCCCACCTCCATCGCGGCCCCAGGGGTGCTCACCGACCTCGGCGAATGGCTGGGCCGCCCCTTCGGGCGCGTGCACTGGGCGGGCGCCGAGACCTCTCCGTACTGGAACGGCTTCATGGACGGCGCGGTCCGCTCGGGCAGGCGCGCCGCCGCCGAACTGTTGGACCGGGGTTGAGCCGATAAATCTCCAACTGAAGCCATAGGCCTTCGAGTTGATCCAGCAAGAGAAACCCCATTGCGTCAGCGAGAAAGCAGGATCCTTCCATGAGCAGGTTCGTCGTCACCGAACGCGCTGTCATCAACGCCCCCGTCGAGCAGGTGTGGGAGGTCATCTCCCGCACTGACCGGTATGCCGAGTGGGTCGACAGCGCGATCGAGGTCACCGACCACCACGGCATCGCCACCGTCGGCAAGACGTACGCCGAGCGCAACCGCACGCTCGGGCCGCTGCAGACCCGCTCGGTGTGGACCGTGACGGAGATCGACCCCATGAAGCGGCGCGTCGACACCGGCGTCGGTTTCGCCCCGCTCCAGGACGTCACCAACATCTTCGAGTTCGAGCGGACCAAGGGCTCTGACGGGGGGACGCGACGGTGATGACCTACCAGGTGGAGTACGTCATCGCCCTCGGCCCGATCGGGCAACTCCTCGACCGTCTGCAGCAACCGGCGATGCGCTCCGGCATGCGCACGTCGATGGCCAACCTGGACACCCTGATCCGATCCGAAGCATCGAGTGCCCGCCACCGGTGAGCGATCGCCGGCGACCGAGCCGGGGCGCGGACTCCCAAGTCCTCGCCCCGCTCTCCCTGCCGTCCACCCATCTCCCGGACATCCACGCCCCATCAGGGCACTTACAAGGAAACGAGGTCACACCATGCGCACCATGCTTGCTGGACGTCTCCACCTGGACACGCTCAAGTTCGCCGTGGAAGAGGTCCCCATCCCCACTCCCGGCCCCGATGAGGCACTGATTCGAGTCAGGGCCGCCGGGGTGTGTCTGTCCGACATCCACCTGATCGACGGCAGCATCAGCCCGCTCGCCGCGGTGGACGCGGTTGTTCGTTCCGGCGCGGTCACCCTCGGGCACGAGGTGGCGGGCGTCATCCATGCCCTCGGCGCGAACGTCGGAGCGGGGTGGGCTCCTGGCATGCGCGTCGCCCTGCAGGCCGGACAGGTCTGCGGGACGTGCGCCGACTGTGTACGCCGCGCCCCGTGTCTGCGCGTGCTGACGCGTGGGGTGGACTACGACGGCGGCTGGGCCGAGTACACGACCGCCCGGGTGGACACGCTCGTCCCCATCCCCGACGACCTCCCGTTCGACCAGGCCGCCATCATCCCCGACGCGGTCTCCACCCCGTATGCCGCCATTGTCGAGACCGGTGCGGTCCGCCCGGCCCAGTCCGTGGGCATCTGGGGCGCGGGCGGACTCGGTGCCCACGGTGTCCGGATCGCCCGCCTGGTCGGGGCCGCACCCATCATCGCCGTCGACCCCCTGCCCAGCGCCCGCGAACGCGCCCTGGCGTTCGGCGCCGACTTCGCACTCGACCCCACCGCGCCGGACTTCGCCGATGCCGTGGACCGGGCCACGGGCGGCCTGGGCGTGGAGGTGGCGCTCGACTTCGCCGGCGTCCCGGCGGCCCGCGAACAGGCCGTCAGTGTCCTGGGAGTCGGCGGGGTTCTCGTGCTGGCGGGGCTCCATCCGGCTCCGATCGTCGTCCCCGATAGCACGGGGTTCAGCTACCGCTCCAACCAGATCCGCGGCCACTACGGTTCCGGACCCGAACACGTGACCCAGCTCATCGGCCTGGCGTCGGCGGGCCGCATCGACCTCGAACCCTCGATCTCGGACCGCGTCCCGCTGGCCGAGGCTGCCGAGGCAGTCAACCGGCTGGAGAAGAAGATCGGCGACCCGATCCGGATCGTTCTCACACCCTGAGACCACCATGCCGTTTCGCAGGCCCCTTGCAAGCTCCGGCACGCGCCGGTACTCGCAGGGGGCCGAGCCGGGCGCAGCCTGGTGGCTCCTCGGGTCCGGGAGTTGAGGAAGACCTCGTAGCCCAGGGCTGGTCCGACAGGGTGCCGACGAGAAGCGGCGGCAGGAAGCCGATCACGGCGACGGGGCCGCCCAGCGAGGCGCCGGTGGACGGGAGGAAGTCAGGCGCGGACTTCAGCGGAACCGCGGCGGACCCACCAGCTTCCGCAGGGCGACGGCGAGCGCGGCCGGTACCCCCGGCTGAGGACTGCGGGATCTATGGAAACCGCGCCCACAGATGCTCCGCCGCTGCGGCTGCGCCGTGGGCGGCCAGAATTCGTCGTCACCGGGGCACCCTGATCAGGACGACGAACGCGCCGCTGTAAACGGGTTCCACAACTGGCCCCAGGCCGCCGTCGATCGACGGCAGCGAGCAGCTGGCTCAGTGCCCAGTACCCGGCCGGTGCAGGGCGCTGATCAGTCCCCCGCACCGGGGCTGGTTGCCGGGCCCGGGGGTATGGCAACCAGACTCAGGTGTCCACCGGCCAGGGCCACGACGGACGAAACCAGAGCTTGGAGGCAGGCGTACTCGGACTCTTCGTCGGGAGCGGAGAAGTGCCGCATGGTGAGCCCGTCGAAACCGGCGAGAAAGAACCGTGCGATCGTCTCGGCAGGCGTGGCGAGCTGTTCGCCGGTGCGTTCGGCAGTGGTGGCCAGGATCCTCGTGGTCACCTCCGTCACCCCACGTTCATGGCCCTCAAGGGCCTCCTTCGGGGCGAGCGGAGCGCGAACATCGACAGCTCCGTGAGCAGCTGATGACTTCCCGGCTGCTGGCGCACCGTATGTCACAGCGCCGCGGCCAGCGCGCTGCGGTCTCCTCGAATCCGACGTCTTCCGGTGCGGCTTCCTCGACCTGGGTCACCAGCTCCTGCGTGAGCTGTTCCATGACCGCTCGGTACAGGCCTTCCTTCGTTCCGAACGTGTAATGAACCGTGGCCTGCGCCACGCCCAGCTCCGCGGCAATGGCACGGGTGCTTCCGGCGGCGACTCCTTCTCTGGCTATGAGGTCGATGGCCGCCTTGATGAGCTGAGGGCGGCGCTCGGCCGCAGAGACATGAACCAGCACGACATCCAGGTTGGAAGTCTGGTCTTCTGCCCCCGTTCAACAGCTCTCGGGCGTTGCGTAAGAAGCGGAGCCCGAAGTCGACGAGAGCGCCGATCGCCGCCTTCCCGTCGACGAGGATGTGCCGCTGGTCCAAGTGCCTGCCGATGGGTGGGATCCCGCAATGAGCCGAGCAACTGCACGCCAATCCGTTGACCTGCGGAGATGCGAACGACCTGCCGGGTTGATTGCAGACAGCTAACTGTTGACAGTTAGCAGAGAGCGTCTTACTGTCACTCCATCGGACCGCCTTGTAGCGGCGGCCTGGACGCACAGGAGGACCAGTGGAAACCAGCACGCCAGCAGGTTCGGCTGCGGAGCGTCTCGGGGCTCTCGGTTTCACGCTTCCCCGTGTCGGCAGCGACGCGAAGTACGTGAACCACCGGTCGGTTGGCTCCAGCGTTTACGTGTCGGGGCAGCTGCCGTACAAGGACGGTGTGCTGCTGGGGCAGGGCATCGTCGGCCGGGACGTCGAGACAGAGGCGGCGCGGGATCTGGCCCGTCAGGCAGTGGTGAACTGCCTTGCCGCCGCCGCGGACGCGGTGGGCGGCCTGGAACGGGTCCGGATCGTGCAGATGCTCGTCTTCGTCGCCAGTACGCCGGAGTTCGGTGAGCAGTCACGGGTCGCTGACGCGGCGAGTGACCTGCTGTTCGAGGTGCTCGGCGAGAACGGGCGGCATGCCCGCACCGCGATCGGTGTCGCCGGACTGCCACGCAACAGTCCTGTCGAGATCCAGATGGTCTGCACGGCGGGAGCGACTCGTTCGTTCGAGGACGTCGGGACGCGCGGCATCCATTCCTTCTCACACCGTTAACCCGAGGAGTGCAGCGTGCACCGGCTTCAAGGAACACTCGACGCGCTGGTCGAGCGGGTGGACACACCCGCGCCCATCGTGCTGATCGACGTCATGCAGCGGAACATCGACCGGATGCAGGGCTTCGCCGCCCAGCACAACCTGCAGATCAGACCTCACGTCAAGACGCACAAGTGCGTGGAGATCGGCAGGCTCCAAATCGAGGCGGGGGCCGTCGGGATCACCGCCGGCAACGTCGGCGAGGCGGAGGTCTTCGCCGATGCGGGCTTCGACGACATCTTCCTCGCCTACCCGGTCTGGCCCGCGGGCACCAAGGGTGAGCGGATCCGCTCGCTCGCCGAGACCACGCGGCTGCGAGTGGGTGCCGACAACGTCGCCGCCATCGACGCCCTCGCCGACGCGATGGGTGACGAGCCGGAACGGCTCGAGATCGTGGTGGAGGTCGACTGCGGGGCCGGCCGTTCGGGTGCGCCGCCCGAGGCCGCGGGTGATCTCGCCCTAGCCGCCCGGAAGCGCGGGCTGGTGCCAGTGGGTGTCTACACCTACCCGGGGCACGGCAGCTCCGGCCCGGGCGTGCGCGAGCTTGCCGCGCGGGACCAGGAGGTCGCGCTGGCCACCGCGGTGCGCAGCTTCGCCGGCGTCGGGGTGAGCGCCGAGGTGGTCAGTGCGGGCTCCACGCCCACAGTCGCCTTCTCCACCAGCGATCTCATCACCGAGATCCGTCCTGGCGAGTACGTCTTCTGCGACATGGACAACACCCGGCTCGGCGCCTGTGACGAGGACCAGATCGCGCTGTTCGTCGCGACCACGGTGGTCAGCGACTGGGTTCCCGGCCAGGTCATCCTCGACATCGGCACCAAGGCCCTCGGCCGGGACGGCAACCCGCAGCGGGGGTACGGCCAGATCGCCGGCATGAAGGGCGTGCTGTCCAAGCTCAACGAGTACCACGGGTTTCTCGCCGTGCCCTCCGAGGAGCCGCGGCCCAGCGTCGGAACGATTCTCCCGATGGTGCCCAATCACGTGTGCCCGATCGTGAACAACTTCGAGGAACTGATCGTGACCGACTCGCAGGGCGCGACGCTGCGGTGGTGGCCGGTCGCGGCCCGGGGGCTCCTCAGCTGAACGGCTTGGCGACACCGCCTCCCATCCCCTTGCCCGACCCAGGAAAGAGTGGCTGAACATGAGACTCGACAAGCTCACGGCGCTGGTGACCGGAGCCAGCAGTGGAATCGGGGAGGCGGTGAGTTCCCATTTCCGCCGCGAGGGCGCACGACTGCTCCTGACCGGTCGCAGGGAGGAGCTGGACACCGCTCGCCCCGACGACCTGTACGTCCCCGGTGACCTCAATGACGAGGCGTTCGTGGCGAGCCTGGCTCAGAGGGCCGCCGAGTCGGTGGGGACCGTCGACGTCGTCGTCCTCAACCACGGCCTTCAGGTAAGCGGCCCGCTCACCGAGATGGCGTACGACGACGCGAAGAACGTGCTCCAAAGCAACCTGCTCAGCGCGTTCCTGGTGATGAAGCACTTCGCGCCGCTCATGCCCGAGGCGGGTGGGTCGTTCGTCTGCGTCGGCTCACGGCTCGGCATGGTGGGCATGCCCGAGGAAGTGCTGTACTCGGCCGCCAAGGGCGGCCTCATCATGCTTGCCAAGGGTGCGGCTATCGAATGGGCTCCGCGCAACATCCGCGTCAATGTGGTCGCTCCGGGCCTGACTGTCACACCCGTCATCGAGGCGTCGTTCCAGCGCCGACCCGACCCCGAGGCCTACCGACGTCAGTGCGAGGCCCAGATACCGCTCCAACGCCTAGCCACCCCCGAGGAGATAGCCGACGCCGTCCTCTTCCTCGCGTCGCCCGAGTCGTGCTACATCACCGGAGCGGTTCTCCCCGTGGACGGCGGCTACACCGCCTACTGACAGCGCCATCAGCTACCCCGTCCACCGTGCGGCAGGCGTTGTGCGGGGGAGCGGGACATCGTCTTGCCGGTTGCCGGTTGCCGTCTCGGGGCGCGCGTTCTCCGTGGATCGAGGTGAGCGGAGCCGGGGTCGACCGCGTGATCGCCAGTCGGGACACCGGCTCCTGCTCCGTATCCAGTCGCGCTGTCAACTCGGCGCTTTCCGCTTCGAGTTCGCTCCCGCGAGCACGGGCAGCGGCTTCCCGGTCCAGCAGTTCCTCGAATGACCTACTACCACCATGGCAGGGGCTCTGCCGTCGCCTGCTCGCGGAGATCCTTCAGCGCAACGGTGTTCATATGGCTGCGTGTGCTCCGCGTTGCACGGCAGCGACTCTGATGCTCATGTCCCCGCCTGCGTGCCGGGTGCCCGACGCTCTGGCACTTGTCGGTGAGCCCCGGTGTCGTCGCCAGCAGAGATCGCGCCAGGTAGCGACGGCCGCGGTCGAGCGCACCAGCCCGCCTTCGCGGAGGCGATGCCCCAGTCGTAGATGATCAGCAGGGCTCAACGCCGCGGATCACCACTCGCGCGCCGTCCCACCCGACAACTGGCAGACGAAGGACGTCGGGCGCCGACTCGGTGATGCTCACTTCGCCCAGTGCCTCCAACACCCTCGCGCCAGCTCGCCCTTGCGGTGCCGACGCGCCGCCTCAGCGACCCAGCCACCCGCGTGGCCGCCCAGCATGACCTCCGACTGCTGGAACCGCACCGCTGCCTTGTTGCCGCGCCGCTCGCTCAGCTGCTTCGGCGACGGTAAACGCGGCGACAGCAGACCCATCTCGGGCGCTGCTTCCGCCGTCGCTGCTCTTAGAGGTCCTAACAGAAGCCGTTGATCATGTGACGGTCGGCTTGGTTGCTCGTTGGTCTGGTCGCGGGAAAGAGGGAGTCGCGACCGTGGATCGTCTCGGACGAACTTTGGTCGCTGATCGAGCCGTTGCTGCCCGAGCCGGGTCCGAAGCTGGTCGAGGGCAGGCCGCGGGTCCCGGACCGCCAGGCCTTGTGCGAGATCCTGTTCGTGCTGCACACCGGCATCCAGTGGGAGTACCTGCCACAGGAGCTGGGCTTCGGCTCGGGGATGACGTGCTGGCGGCGCCTGGCCGCATGGAACGAGGCCGGCGTCTGGGACGAACTGCACCTGGTGCTGCTGGAGAAGCTGCGGGCAGCGAAGAAGCTCGACTGGTCGCGGGCGGTGATCGACTCCTCTCACGTCCGGGCGGCCCGCAGAAACCCAAAAGCGGTCCCAGCCCGGTCGACCGCGCACGTCCGGGCAGCAAACATCACGTCCTCACCGACGGCCAGGGCATCCCGCTCGCGGTGTCGCTGACCGGCGGAAACCGCAACGACGTCACGCAGTTGCTGCCCCTGCTGGACAAGGTCCCGGCCGTGGCCGGCGCCGTCGGCCGGCCCAGACACCGGCCCGACGCGCTGCTGGCCGACCGCGGCTACGACCACGACAAGTACCGGCGCCTTGTCCGGGCGCGAGGCAGTATCCCGGTGATCGCCGAACGAGGCCAGGAACACGGCTCTGGCCTGGGCGTCTTCCGTTGGGTGGTCGAGCGCACCACCGCCTGGCTGCACGGCTTCCGCCGACTGCGGATCCGCTGGGAACGACGCGGCGACATCCACGAGGCCTTCCTCGGCCTCGCCACCTGCCTGATCACCCACCGCCATGTCCAACGCCTTTGTTAGGACCTCTTAGAGGGCATCTGATCAGTGTTCACGCGGATGTGAGTGGGATATCCGTTTCGATTCGCCAGGTTGGTGCGGATTCTCCGGTCAGTTCGCGGGACATTTTGTTAGCCATGGCCCAGTGGATCACCGTCCGGGATCTCTGCGGCAGGGCTTCGTAGTCCCGCGCCAAGCGGCGGTGCTGCATCAGCCAGCCGAAGGTGCGCTCGACTACCCACCGTTTCGGCAGCGGCTCGAATCCCTTCGCCCGTGGCCGCTGAACCACCTCGACATCGATGCCCAGACCGGCGCCGTGGTTGAAGATGCTGTTCTGGTAACCGCCGTCGGCCCAGACCTTGGACACGCTGGGATGTGCCGCGGCCAGGTCATCGAGCAGGAGTTTGCCGCCGGTGGTGTCGTGCACGTTCGCGGCGGTGACCAGGACGGCCAGCACCAGACCGAGAGTGTCCGTGATCAGGTGTCGCTTGCGGCCTTTGATCTTCTTGCCGGCGTCGATGCCCTGGCTGGTCTCGGCGACATTTGCCGAGGTCTTCACGCTCTGCGCGTCCACCACGGCCGCGGTCGGCTCCGCACGACGGCCATGGAATCGGCGGGTCTTGTCGCGTAACAGGTCGTGGACCTGCTGGGTGGTGCCGTCGGCTTCCCACTTCGCGTAGTAGTCATAGACGGTCTTGTACGGCGGGAAGTCGTGCGGCAGGTACTCCCACGGGATGCCGGTGCGGTTGACGTAAAGGATCGCGTTCACGATCTCTCGCAGATCGTGCACCCGAGCTGCCGTTCCGGGTCCGGTCCGTCTCGCCCGCCAGGCATTGAAGACTGGTTCGATCAAGGCCCAGCGGGCGTCGGACACGTCACTGCGGTACGGGCGACGAGCACTCACGCCTCATCCAACGACCGCCAACAGCACCAGTCACAAAACCATCTCAGAACACCAACTACCTAGATCAGATGCCCTCTTAGAGCGTGGCAGCCAGCTCCTCGTCATCTTCACTGTCCCGGCTGGTCAAGGCCAACACCGCGTCGTCGAAATGCTTCTTCAGCGCCGCCAACGCGCCCACGGTGTCGCCATCCCGGATCAGCTCGCTGATCTTGCGGTGATTGACTTCACTCGGGCTTTGGGCCTCGTGATGGTGCCGAACATCCTCCCCTGTGAGGGCGCCCATGCACAGCCGGGTCTCGGAGATCACCGTGCTGAACATGCGCTGGAGTCGCTGGCTGCCGGAGGCGGCGACCAGGATGGTGTGGAACTCCAGGTCGTACTTCTTCACCGCTTCCCAGTCGCCGGCCGCTTCGGCGGCATCCTCCAACCTGACGTTCCTGTCCAGTTCCTTGTAGGTCTCCTCCGACTTGGCGGAGGCGATGATGGACTGGACCGCTGCGGACTCCAACGCCGTACGAGCCAGGTAGATGTCCGCGACGTCTCCCTTGGTGAGCACCGGGACGGAGACCCTTCGGTGAGGCTCGCCGCGGAGCAGCCCCTCCTGGATCAGCCGCTGGAGCGCCTCACGGATCGGCCCACGGCTCACCCCGAAGCTCTTGGCCAGCTCCACCTCGCTGAGCTGTGTGCCGGCGGCCAAGGTGCCGTCGATGATGTCTTCCCGAAGGCGTTCGATCACCATCGTGGCGTAGGTCTCGCGAGGCAGGCGAGTCGGCCTTGAAGACTCTGAACTCACAGGGCATCCCCCTCGTCGATCACGTTCCGCGGCGCAGCGCCTGAAGCACTCGGAGCTGTCTCCGCGGTCTTTGCTGTGTTTACGCGCTTGCGTAGGCTCTTCTTCACATCCAGACCCTGTCCGATCATGGTACCGCTGAGGGCGGGGAGGACTTCCGCGGAATCGGGAGGATGCCGATCCAGGCCGCGCCTTCCATGGGGGACTGGGCATCCAGGATCATCGCGCCCCGGTCGGAGTCCGGTGGCCGCATGCCAAGGCCCGGGCACGGCGGTGAACCGACGGTGACCAATTTCTGCCCGAACAGGAACGGTGTCGCGACCAGCCGTACGACGTTCGGGATCATGCGGCGGAAGACGACGAACTCCTCGGGGGGCCGAGGCACTCCGAGGCAAGCAGGACGGCGAGCGCCAGGATCCACAGCACGCGCCCTGAGGCACCGGCACGGCGTTGTCGATCACCGACGTCTGCAGCAGCCGCCCGAGCACCTGCATCGGTCCGTGATCCGGCGCCGACACAGCACTTTCGATGATGATTGTGACCGCGCTGTCGGTCCTGCATGCCCGAGCCGTCGCGGCCACGCTCCCCAACAGCAGCGCCCTCACCTGTCGCCCGTGCTGGTTGCCGCGCCCCATCACCACGCCCTTTCCTACTTGATGAGATCCTTGAACTTGTAGTACGCGCCTGCGAACGGCAGGAACCACGGCGGGCCGAAGTGACCGGGTATCCGCTTGAAGGACAGATCGCGCCAGGGATTGGCGTCCAGCGTCCCGTCCATGTACTCGGCCATCTGCTTGCCCATGTAGGTGGCCATCTGGACACCGTGGCCGGAATAGCCGACAGAGTAGAACAGCCCGTCCTGCTCACCGGCGTGCACCATCCGGTCCATGGACATGTCGACCAGGCCGCCCCAGCAGTAGTCGACGCGTGTGCGCGAGAGCTGGGGGAAGACCTCGGTCATCGCCTTGTGCAGGATGCGTCCGCTCTTCTCGTCCGACTGCGCGTTGGACATGGCGAATCGGGCGCGACCACCGAACAGCAGCCGGTGGTCCGGAGTGATCCGGAAGTAGTGCAGCAGGTTCATGGACGTCGATGCCATCCGCCGAGTTGGCATGATCTGGTCGCAGACGTCCTTGCCCAGAGGTTCGGTCACGATGATGAAGCTGCCGACCGGCGCGATCCTGCCCTGAAGCCAGCGGAACGGCCGACTGGTGTAGCCGCTGGTCGCGACGAGGACCTGGTCGGCCCGGACGATTCCGCGCGCGGTGACCACCTCGTGCTTGGTGCCGCCCAGCCGCCGGACCTGCTCGACCGGTGCCTTCTCGTGGATCTCCGCCCCCGCCCGCGCCGCGGCCTCCCCCAGACCACGGGTGAACTTGCCGACGTGCAGCCCCGCGCTCTTGGTGTCGACCATCGCGCCGTGGTAGCGGTCGGAGACGATCTCGGAGTGGAGATCACTCTTGGGCACCGTGCGCGTCTCGTCGAGCCCGAGCCGCGTCAGTACCTCGTGGGTCTTGCGCAGACCGTCGAAGTGAGCCGGCTTGGAGGCCAGCAGCAGCTTGCCCGAACGAGCGAAGTCGCAGTCGATCCCCTCTTCGGCGACCAGCTTCTCGATGGTGTCGACCGCGTCGTGGTAGGTCGTGAGATACCGTCTCGTGGTCTCGACCCCGTAGCGGGCGATCGCGTCGCGGGTGCCGATCGACAGGCCTGTGGTGGCCATGCCACCGTTGCGGCCCGACGCACCCCACGCCACCGTCTCCTTCTCCAGGACCGCGACCTTCGCTCCCTTGCGGGCGAGGTGGAGGGCCGCGGACAGCCCGGTCAGACCTGCCCCGACCACCGCCACGTCGACATGCCCGCTCACCTCGGTCCGGGAACGGTCAGGCCCTTGCGGGGCGGTGTCGAGCCAGTACGGGGTGAGCTTCATCGGAGTTTCTCCTGTGTGGTGGTCGGGCAGGCGCCCGGCTGTCGGAACCTGAGAAGGGGGAGGCAGACCCGACAACAGTTCTTTGCGATGTGCAGGCCATGAGCTGGCATCAGGTCGTAGCGCGCGATGGGCACGGCCGGGGAGGCGACAGCCCGTAGCCGGGAAGTCGGGCTCGGGGGCGACCTGGGGGGCACGCGAGCGAACCCCCCACCACGACGCCTCGACTCATGAGCGGCGGCGGCCAGTGGCCGACTCAGATGCCGAGCATGGTGTTGACCTCGTCGAGGCTCTTCACCGTGACGTAGTTGTACGCCGGCGAGTGCGGGTCGTAGCCCCGGTCCAGCATCACCTTGTTACGGAAGCCCAGGTCGTGTGCTGGCATCAGGTCGTAGCGGGTGTGCGAGGACACGTGCAGGAAGTCGTCCGGCGTGGCGTCGAGCTTGTCGAGCATGTACTCGAAGGCGCCGTAGCGAGGCTTGTAGAAGCCGGACTGCTCCGCGGTGAACACCGCGTGGAAGTCCGCCCCGAGCCGCGGCACGCTCTCCGCCAGGAAGGAGTCGTCGGCGTTGGACAGGATGACCAGCTTGTAGTGTTCGCCCATCTTCTTCAGCGGCTCCGGCACGTCCGCGTGCGGCCCCCAAGTGCGCATGCCGGCCGCGAAGCGCTCCCCGGCGTCGGCCTGCGCCTCGATGCCCCACTTCTTGCACACGCGCTCGAACGCGTCCTGCAGCACCTGGGTGTAGGTGTAGAAGACGCCGCACACCTGGTCGTAGCGGATTCTGCTGAAGTCCTCGATGAACTGGTCCCAGTGCTCAGCGGGGATGCGGTCGCCGACGAGCTCCTTGGTGATCGGGGTCATTTGCCAGTGGATCAGCGTGCCGTAGCAGTCGAAGGAGACGTAGGTCGGCCTGAATTTCGTGTCGGTCATCGTTGGTCCTCTCTCGGGGGTTGCCTTGGCATGAACATAGGTGGCAACCTGCCGACTGTCAACAGTTAGCAGATGTGCCTGGTTGGCCCCGATCGAAGGATGTGGACGAGATGGCGCTGATCTATGGGGGACGCGAGCCCACGACCGAGGGATGCCCGGCCAGGTCGGCGCGGTGCAGCCTCCGTACGGGTCGGGTGGCGCCGCTCCATCAGCCGGTGATCTGCTTCCTTGCCGAGAACACGCCCTGCTCATCCGGCCGTGCCGGGGAGACCGCGTGCTCGCCGAGGCGCTTGCTCACGACTGTGCTCGGGCGGGCGGCGGCGGAGCGCACGGAGGGTAATGCCTGCGGCACGCACCCCTTGACTCGCTCCGAGCCCGCTGTCATTCTCTTGCCACTTTTAGCGCAACGTTTCATGAACTCGCGCTAAACGCGATCGGCAGCGGTCTGAGCCCCCTTCGGAGAGCGATCACCGTCCCCAGCCTCCGAGGTCACCGCCAACGCCGCCGGACCCTCCTCAAGGGCATGCACAAAACCGCTGACGCCACGGTGCGGAGCTCACCGCCATCGCGCAGCCACACCGCTGACCGGCGCCGATCCCACGCATGCCCTCATCCCTTCAGTCCGGCACAGCTGGTCCCACGCGTCACTACAGAGGAGTATTGCCATGAGTGATCCCATGATCGGTCGCAGAGCGCTCCTGCGCGGAGCAGGCGGCCTGGCCGCCCTCGCGGCCTTGCCCTCCCTCGCCGCCTGTGGCACCGGCTCCAGCCGTGCCGCGTCCACCGGCAGCGGCGGGGCCAAGTCGCTGACCGTACGCAACGGCGGTGGCGCCTTCGGCGAGGCCCTCCAGAAGGCGATCTACACGCCGTTCACCAAAGAGACTGGTATCGCAGTCAAGGTCACCAACATCCAGGGCACCCAGATGCTGGCCCAGATCAAGCAGGGCCGGCCTCAGTTCGACCTCATCGACAACTCGATGATGGACCATGCCAAGTTCGCGGTCCAGGACGCCTTGGAGAAGCTGGAGTTCGACCGGATCAAGAGCTTCAAGGCCGCTAAGCTGCCCGCCAGCATGGTCAGCGAGCACTCCGTCGGCAAGGGCTTCTACGCCACCACCCTGGCGTACCGCACCGACGCCTTCGGCGGCCGGAAGCCGGAGTCCTGGGCCGACTTCTGGGATGCCAAGGCGTTCAAGGGCAGCCGCTCGATGTGCAATCCGGACGCCGACCTCCCCGAACTGGAGTTCGCGCTGCTGGCCGACGGCGTGGAGTTGGACAAGCTGTACCCCCTCGACGTGGACCGCGCCTTCAAGGTGATGGACCGGATCCGGGCCGACGTGAAGAAGTACTGGGACAGCGGCCCCCTCCCCGGTGTGCTCCTCAGCCGCCAGGAGGTCACGATATCCACCGTCTGGCACGGCCGGCTCAACGAACTGATCCAGCAGGGCGCCCCGCTCGCATACCAGCTCAACGGCGCCCGCCGCCAGGTCCAGGGATACGCCATCCCCAAGGGCGCGGCCAACGTGGACGCCTCCTACCAGCTCATCGGCTATTCGCTGCGCTCTGACGTCCAGGCCAACCTGGCCAAGGTCTACCCGACGAACCCGGCCGTCCAGTCGGCTTACGACAAGCTCACCGAGAAGGAGAGTGCCGGTCTCGCCGGGGCACCGGAGTACTACGACAAGGGCTTCGACGTGGACGTCAACTGGTGGCTGAGGAACGAAGCGGCCATCACCCAGCGCTGGCTGGAGTGGGCTCGTGGCTGATTTCGGTGTGGTCACACCGCCCGTCAAGGTGGCTGGCGTCAAGCCGGCCACCACGACCGGCGAAGCACTGTCGGTGGTGGCCCTGCGCAAGACGTACGGGGACGTCGTCGCCGTCGACGAGGCGTCCATGGAGATCGCGGCCGGGGAGTTCGTCACCTTCCTCGGCGCCTCCGGGTCAGGCAAGACCACGACCCTGATGATGATCGCCGGTTTCTGCGAACCCGACTCCGGCACCATCACCGTCGGGGACCGTGACGTCACGCGGCTCGCCCCGCAGAAACGCAACCTCGGTTTCGTCTTCCAGCAGTACCTGCTCTTCCCGCACATGACCGTCAGCGAGAACGTCGCCTTCCCGCTCCAACTGCGCGGAGTGCCGAAGAACGAAATCCGCAGGCGGGTCGGGGAGACACTGGAGATCGCCGGCCTGTCCCGCTGCGCCGGCCGTCGCCCCCGCGAGCTGTCCGGCGGGCAGCAACAGCGCGTCGCGTTGTGCCGGGCGCTGGTCTACCGCCCGCCGGTCATCCTCATGGACGAGCCGCTCGGCGCGCTGGACAAGAAGCTCCGCGACCAGCTGCAGGTCGAGATCAAGACGATTCAGCAGGAACTCGGCCTGACCGTCATCTACGTGACGCACGACCAGGAGGAGGCGCTGGTCATGTCCGACCGCATCGCGGTGATGCGCGACGGCAGGATCGAGCAGTTCGACACTCCCCGCGAGCTGTTCGAGCGGCCGAGGACCCCCTTCGTCGCGGACTTCCTCGGCGCGGCCAACTTCCTCGCCGGCCGCGTGGTGGACACCACAGACGAGCACACCGTGGTTCGTCTCGACCGGTCCGGTGGCCTGCTGACCGCCCGGCGCCACGAGCTGGCCTCCGGTACCCCGGTCAGGGTCGCCGTGCAGCCGGGTCGGCTGCGCGCCGGCGCGCCGGACGACGGCTTTTGTGCCGGCACCGTGGAGACCGCCACGTATGTGGGCACTCTGGTCCGGGCCGGGGTGCGCCTCGACGGCGATGACGCCGCGCTGCTGCGGCTGGAGGTACAGGCCGGACGCGGACCCGTCGCAGGTGAGCGGGTCGGGATAACCGCCGATCCGGACGACGTCAACCTCTTTTCCACCGAACAGGGCGGGTGAGCCATGGCCGCCACCCTCACCAGCACCGGCCCCGCCCGTCCGCGCAAGCTGCTGGCCTCCCGCAGGATCAGGGCCGGGATCCTCTACGCGCTGCCGGTCATCGTCTACCTGCTGGTGCTGTTCGTCTACCCGATCTTCAGCACGCTGTTCCTCAGCCTGAAGAACGCCGACGGATCGCTGACGCTGCACTGGTACGCCGACGCGCTGACCGGCGTCAACCTCTCCGTCCTGTTCACCACGCTGCGCATCTCGGCGGAGACGGCGCTGTTCAGTCTCGTCTTCGGGTTCGTCCTGGCGAACGCGATCTCCCGGCTCAAGCCCCTGCTGGCCGGACTGGCCATGCTGATCGTCGTGGTGCCGCACTTCATCAGTGCCCTGGTGCGCACCTACGGCTGGATCATCCTCCTCGGGGACAAGGGCCTGGTGAACCAGGGCATGGCCGACCGGTGGTTCCCGGGTGCGCCGTACCAGCTGCTCTACAACGAGATCGGCGTGGTCATCGGCACCACCTCGGTGATGCTGCCGTACACCGTGTTGCTGCTGTACGGCGTGATGCGTGGTGTGGACCGCAGGCTGCTGGCCGCAGCGGCCAGCATGGGCGCGGGACGTGTGACGATCTTCCGCCGGGTCTATCTGCCGCTGGTCGCCCCGGGACTGGCCAGTGCCGGACTGCTCAGTTTCATTCTCTCGCTGGGCTACTACATCACCCCGGCCCTGATGG
Organism: Streptomyces sp. DT2A-34; assembly: GCF_030499515.1. NCBI lineage: Bacteria > Bacillati > Actinomycetota > Actinomycetes > Kitasatosporales > Streptomycetaceae > Streptomyces > Streptomyces sp. DT2A-34. Next base: position 8,868,577 of record NZ_JASTWJ010000001.1, read on the forward strand.
GCGGTCCCAACCAGACGATGATCGCCTCCCTGATCAACCAGCAGGTGATGAAGCAGAACCAGTGGAACGGGGCGGCCGCCGAGGGCGTGATCCTACTCCTGCTGACCTTCGCCGGGCTGCTGCTGGTCAAGCTCGTGAGCTCGATGGGCGCCAGCGCCAAGAAGAGGAGCGCGTCATGATGGAACTGCGCAGCACCCTCGCCGGACGGATCGTTCTGACGGCGGTGGCCACCGTGATCCTTTTGTTCCTGGCGCTGCCGATCGTCGTCATCGTCGTCACCTCCTTCGGCAGCAACGCCTTCGGCTCGTTTCCACCGGAGGTGTGGACGCTCAACTGGTACCGGGTGCTGTTCGCCGACGGCAGCAAGTGGCCGGCCGCACTGTCACTGAGCGTCCTTGTCGCCGCCCTCAGCACCGCGTTCTCACTGATCATCGGCGTGACCGCGGCGACCGCGCTGACCCGCAGCGAACTCCCGCTGCGCTCCGCCGTGTACGCCCTGGTGCTCGGGCCGCTACTCATCCCGCAGATCGTCACCGCCCTGGGCCTGTTCCTGCTCTTCGAGCCCGCCTCGATGCTGGGCAGCCCGCTCGCGATCGCCCTGGGCCACACGGTCCTGGCATCGCCGATCGCGGTGCTGATCCTGGTGGCGACCCTGCGCGGCATCGACGAACGGCTGGAGGACGCCGCGGCGAGCATGGGCGCCGGCCGCCTGACGATCGCCCGGCGGATCACCTTCCCTCTCGCCGCCCCGGGAATGATCGCGGCAGCCATCTTCTCCTTCATCACCAGCTTCGACGAGTTCTACATCTCCCAGTTTCTGTCCTCCGTCGACACCGTCACCCTGCCGGTGCAGATCTACAACTCCCTGACCTTCGACATCGATCCCAGCGTGACCGCGATCAGCGCCATCCTCATCGCCTTCGCGATCCTCGCCCTCGCCCTGGTGGCCCTGGTGCGCTGGTTCGGTTCCGGACGGCAGAATTCCCTGCTGTCCGTCGAGACCGCGACCGGGATCGCCACCCCCGGAGGTGAGACCGTATGAGCACCACCGCTCAGCGGCACCTGCCCTGAGCCTGATCCTGAACGTACTGGGGACGGACCTCGTCCTCGAGGTCGGGCACGAGCCAGCCGTCACACTTGAGCCCGCGGCGACACCAACCGTGCACAGAACGTGGCCCTGCACCACGGCATGCCACCAACGCCACCGTCTCCCTCCGAGAGCGCAAGACCGCCCTGGGCTGGCAACTCCACACCGGTCCGCGCCCAGGGGCGGGAACACCCAAGCGGTGTTCCCGTCGCCGACACCCTGACTCCCGACCTGACCCCAAGACCTCCCGTTCCATCTCTCGTTTCCGCAACCACATCTCGAACGGGAGATCTCCCATGGAACGGCACCACCCTGGTTCCTGGGCTTCGTGGGTGCCTCTTCGGCCTGGCACCCCAGCGGAAAGCAATCCGCCCCCCGTCCGGCGTGGCTCGTGCCCGGCCGATGGTCTTCCTCATCCCGCTGTGCGCCCCACGCCCGGCCACATCATGCGCATGGTTCCGCGCGCCACTCCGGCAACGCGTCATGACCAGCGGCGGCGTAAGCCAGGACTGCCACGGCGAACCGCGTCACCACCTGAACTTCGATTCCAAGGAGAAAACAGCACATGACCGCCACCGTTATCCGTGATGTTCCCAAGCAGCTCTTCATCGCCGGTAGTTGGCAGGACGCGGAGTCCGACCGCACTCTGTCCGTCGACAACCCGGCAACCGGAGAGGAACTGTGCCAGGTCGCCGACGCCTCTCCCGCCGACGGCAGACGAGCCGCCGAGGCCGCGGTCGCCGCACAGCCGAGCTGGGCCGCCACGCCACCCCGTGTACGCAGCGAGATCCTGCGCCGCGCCTACGACATCATCGTCTCGCGCACCGAAGAACTCGCCCTGCTCATGACCCTGGAAATGGGCAAGCCTCTGGCCGAAGCGCGTGGCGAAGTCGCCTACGCCGCCGAGTTCTTCCGCTGGTTCTCCGAAGAGGCCGTGCGCATCGACGGCGGGATGACGACCGCCCCGGACGGCAAGAACCGCATTATGGTCACCCGCCAGCCCGTCGGCCCCTGCCTGCTGATCACTCCCTGGAACTTCCCCCTCGCCATGGGCACCCGCAAGATCGGCCCGGCCGTCGCCGCCGGCTGCACCATGGTCCTCAAACCCGCCCCGCAGACCCCGCTGTCCACCCTCGCACTCGCCGCCATCCTCACCGAAGCCGGACTCCCCGACGGCGTCCTCAACATCGTCACCACCACAGAGGCCGCAGGTGTCGTCGAACCACTGGTGCGCGGCGGACAGATCCGCAAACTCTCCTTCACCGGCTCCACCCCGGTCGGCCGGATCCTCCTCGCCCAGAGCGCCGACACCGTCGTACGCACCTCCCTCGAACTCGGCGGCAACGCCCCCGTCATCGTCTTCGACGACGCCGCCCTTGACGTGGCCGTCGAAGGCACGCTGCTCGCGAAGATGCGCAACATGGGCGAGTCCTGCTGCGCCGCCAACCGCATCTTCGTCCACACCTCGATCGCCGACGAGTTCGCCTCCCGCCTCGCCACGCGCATGGCCGCACTCACCGTCGGCCCCGGCACCGAACCCGGCATCGACGTCGGCCCGCTCATCGACACGGCAGGCCGGGACAAGGTCCACAACCTCGTCCTCGACGCGGTCGAGCAAGGCGCCAAGGTACTCACCGGCGGCGAACTGCCGGACGGCCCCGGCTACTTCTACCCGCCCACCGTGCTGACCAATGTGTCCACCGATTCCGCCATCATGCACACGGAGGTCTTCGGCCCGGTGGCCGCCATCCTCACCTTCGATGACGAGGACGAAGTCGTCGCCGCCGCCAACGACACCGAATTCGGCCTGGCCAGCTACCTGTTCACCCAGGGCCTCGACCGCGGCCTGCGTGTCAGCGAGCGACTCGAGAGCGGCATGATCGGCCTCAACACCGGTCTCGTCTCCAACCCCGCAGCCCCCTTCGGCGGCATCAAGCAGTCCGGCCTCGGCCGTGAGGGCGGCCGCGTCGGCATCGACGAATTCCTGGAGTACAAGTATGTCGCCGTCCCCGTCCGCGATGGGCGTGACTGAGCGTCACATCACCCTGCGCCGTGGCACCGTGCCGCCCATCAGCGAACGGATCGAGTGTCATGGCTGATGCCCGCGAACGTTCGGTGCCGCCGCCCGTCGCGCTTGCGTCCGCAGGGCCCCCTCGGGGTCCTGCGAGGGGTCGGCTGACCGGGGCCGGCCTTGTCGTCTGCGACATGTTCGCCCAGCAGTTCGGGGCGGCCCTGGCAGCGTTGCTCTTTCCGCGGGCGGGCGACGAAGCGGCCCTGTCCAGGATGGATCTCCGCAGCACTTTCCGATTCGGCCGCCCTGCTGGACAGGAGGCCTGAGACGCACTGACACAAGGTTTGCTCTGGCGAGGGGCGTGTGCCGCCGAGGCCCAGCCGGCCATGCTTGCCCCGCCGCCGCCCGCTGCGGACAACTTCTGGACGGCGAGGTCGTCCAGTCATGACCCCAGGGTTCCCACCCGCATCACCGATGCCTGCGGCCGCGCGAGCCGGAGCAGATCGTGCGTCCTCTGCCCGGCCTCGACGAGGACACGGCCGTCGTGCCGGCGGTGCACCGCCCCCCGATCTGAGGGACCGCTGACGGGGCGGCGGCCGCGACCCCGGGTTCGAGGGAGGCGCCTTCCGCGTGGTAGCAGCCCGCCAGCCGCTCAACGCTTGCAGCTCAACACTCGGGTGTCTCACCCGCCCCATGCCTGCTCGACGTCACAACAGGTGGGAGGGTATTCCTCCCCTGTTCGGCGCCGGAATTTCTCCATGGGTGAACCGTCCGACACTGCTCTCATGACGCCATGAACGACACGGTGCGCAGACCCGTGAGGAGCCATCCATGTCTCAGACCACCGCCGTCGCGCCGCTTGCCCCATGACGCCGGGCGCGGCGATCAGTGTCTTCAACTACCTCTGGGCGGTGGAGGCCGCCCGGACCGAGAGCGCTGCCGGTAGACCTGCGACGGACCGGCCGAAGCACTGATGCCTGGCGTTCTACGCAGGCCGGCCCGACGCTGGATGTTCGAGATTGTGCGCCACGAACGTTCGCGGCGAGCGCGGGCCATGTCGCGCCGGCACGAACCGAGTTCGAGGTGGTCACCTCGTCGGCCAAGTCTGTGGGGCTCAGCACACCGCGATGACGTCCCGGCTGTACCGTGCCCGCGTCGCCTTGGGCGCAGACCTGGCACGTCCGTGCACGACGGCCACCCGGGCATCTGCCCCCGATGAAGAACAGCGCTGCCGCGCCCCGAGGCCATGGGACGCGGCAGCGCTTCTTGGGTGAGTCGTCAGGCGAGGGTCACCTCGACCGGCAGCTTCTTGATGCCGTTGACGAAGTTGGAGCGCACCCGGGGGACGTCGCCGGCCAGCTTGATGTCGGCGATCCTCGGGATCAGCTCCTCGAACATGATGCGGATCTCGGTGCGAGCGAGGAGGTTGCCCAGGCAGAGGTGGGGGCTGCCCTTGCCGAAGGTGACGTGGTCGTTGTTGGTGCGGGCGATGTCCAAGTTGTAGGGGTTGTCGAAGACGTCCTCGTCGCGGTTGCCGGAGGCGAACCACATGACGACCTTGTCGCCCTCCTTGACCTGCTTGCCGCCCAGTTCGACGTCGCGGGTGGCGGTGCGGCGGAAGTGGTAGACGGGGGAGGCCCAGCGCAGGAACTCCTCGACCGCGGTGGGGATCAGGGAGGGGTCGTCCTTGAGCCTGGCCAGCTGCTCGGGGTGCTGGAGGAGGGCCAGCATCGAGTGGGAGATGGTGTGGCGGGTGGTCTCGTTGCCGGCCACGACCAGGAGCAGGAAGTAGTTGTCGAAGTCCTGCGCGGACAGCGGGATTCCGTCGCGCGGGGTGGTGTTGACCAGCTTCGAGACCAGGTCCGTGCCGTCGCCGCCGCGTCGCTGCCGGGCCAGCTCCCGTCCGTACTCGAAGACTTCGAGGGAGGCGGGGGAGCGGAAGGGCAGGTCGCGGTACTGCTCGCTCTCCGCGCTGTTCAGCAGGACGTCCGCGTAGTCGGGGTCGGTGTTGCCGATGATGCGGTTGCCCCAGTCGATGAGCCGCTGGTTGTCCTCCGGCGGCACGTCGAGCAGCCGGGCCAGGACGTTGATGGGGAAGTCGGCGGAGACGTCGGCGACGAAGTCGAAGGTGCCCTTGGCGAGGGCCGCGTCCAGGGTTTTCGCGGTCAGTCCGCGCAGGAAGTCGGCGTAGCTGTTGATGACGCTCGCGCCGAACTGTCGCTGGATCACGCTGCGCAGTGCGCGGTGGCGGACGCCGTCCAGCTCCAGAATGGAGGCGCGTTTCTTGATCTGATCGTCGTCGACCTCTTCCAGGTTGACGAACCTGGTGGAGGTGAAGGTCTCCGCGTCGCGGTCGACGCGGGCGATGTCCGCGTGCCGGGTCACTGCCCAGAAGCCGGAGTTGGGGGCCTCCTCCGGTTGCCAGTGGACCGGGTCCTGGTGGCGCAGGGTGTGGAACATCCGCCATGGGGTGACGCCGTCGGCGAAGTTGTCGAGGTCGGCGAGGTCCACCTGGTCGAGCGGCATGGGCTCGTCGAGGGCGGCGCGCAGCTCGGCGCGGGTAGTGGGGACGGCGCGGGCAGTGGGGCTGGTCATGGTGGTGGACCTCCTGGGCGAGGGCGACGAGGGCTGGGGGCCTTTCGGCGGGCTTACAGGTGGTAGGCGTACTCGGTGAACTCCCAGTCCGTGACGTGCCGTTGGAAGCGTTCGACCTCGTTCCGTTTGTAGGTGAGGAAGGAGGTGGTGAAGTCCTTGCCGAGGACGTCGGTCAGGGCGGTGTCCGCCTCCAGCGCGTCGAGCGCGGTCGGCAGGCTCGCGGGCAGCAGGGCGGACTTGGCGGTGTCGTAGCCGTAGCCCTCCAGCGGGGCGGGCGGTTCCTCGCCTTCCTGGATGCCGAGCAGGGCGGCGGCGATCGTGCCCGCGATCAGCAAGTAGGGGTTGGCGCTGGCGTCGCCGAGACGGAGTTCGAGGCGGGCGCCGCTGCCGCGCTCGGGCGGGATGCGGACCATGGCACTGCGGTTGTCGAGCCCCCAGTCGATCAGCCACGGCGCGAGGGTGTCCGGCCCGAAGCGCTTGTACGAGTTGACTGTCGGGTTGGCCAGCGCGGCGAGCGCGGGTGCGTGGGCGAGGATGCCCCCGAGGGCGTGCCGTGCGGTGGCCGAGAGGCCGTACGCACCGGCGGGGTCGTCGAAGGCGTTGCGGCCTTCGGCGTCGTTGCACGACAGGTGGAGGTGGAACCCGGAGCCGCCCGCGTCGCCGAAGGGCTTGGCCATGAAGGTGGCCATGTTGCCTTCCTTGCGGGCCAGCTCCTTGACGGCGGCCTTGAAGCGGAACGCGCGGTCGGCGGCGTCCAGGGCCTCCGAGTGGGTGAGGTTGATCTCGTACTGGCCGCCGTCGAACTCGTGGTTGCCGGTGACGACGCCGAGCCCCAGGTCGCGCAGCTGCCGCAGGGTGCGCAGCAGGTGGTTGTCGGGGTCGGCGCGCAGGCCCGCGGTGTAGACCGCGCCGGTGGCTTCCGGTGAGCGGCGCCAGCCGGCGGGCGTGCCGGGGGCGGGTTCCAGGAGGAAGTACTCCAGCTCGGGGCCGACGACGGGGCGCAGCCCCTGCTCGGAACATCGGGCCAGGACGGTACGCAGCAGGTCGCGAGGTGACTCGGGGGCTGGGCCCCCGGTCGCCGGGTCGGTGACCTCGCCGAGACAGGTGGCGACGCCGGGCTCCCAGGGCAAGGGGGCCGCCGTGGACAGGTCGGGGCGTACGCACACGTCCGGCAGACCGGCGTCCAGACCGCCCGCGACCGGGACCACGTCCCCTTGGGGCGAGGTGTGGTACACGGCGCGGCAGAAGGCCAGGCCGTGCTCGGATGCCGAGGGCAGGTGGTCCAGCAGGACGTCCCGGGCGCGGTCGGTGCCGATGAGGTCGGGGTAGATCACCCGGACCACGTCGACGCCCTCGGCGGCGAGCCGCTCCATGTGCCGGCGGATGTCTGGGGTGTCGGATGCGCTCACCGGTGTCTCCTTGGGCGGATGGGTGGGGACACCCCCTGTGCCTCGGGGCTCTGGGGATGGGTGGTGTGCAGAAAACGGAAGCCGGGGTGCGGGTGGAGGAGGGCAGACCCTCCCAGTGCCATTTGTTTGGCTCCAAACGGTATGGAGCGAAGTCGCCGTCCCGCAAGAGGCTGGTTCAAAGAATTTATCCACCTGGACAGGTATTGACCAGGAGGGAGTAGCTTCCTATGTTGTTTGAAGCCAAACGAGTGAGGGGTGCGGCTCTTTCGCACCTCTTTGGCCGAGGGGCCCGGCCACACCCGGGCCGGGCCCCTCTTCAGCCCCTCTCCCTGCCCCGACGCCCTCACCCTCAGGAGGACCGCCTTGAAGGTCGTCGTCGACATGAACAAGTGCCAGGACCACGGCCAGTGCGTCTTCGCGGCACCCGACGTCTTCTCCATGGATGGCGACGGACACCTGGTGTACGTCGCCGGTCCGGGTGAGGAGTTGCGCGACGAGGTCGAGGAGGCCGCGGACGTGTGTCCGCTGCAGGCCATCCGGATCGAGGGCTGAGTCCCCCATGGCCGCAACCATGACCGGGCGCGCAGTCGTCGTGGGCGCTTCGATGGGTGGCCTGCGCGCCGCCGAGCAGCTCCGCGCGGCGGGCTGGACCGGGGCGATCACGGTCGTCGGCGACGAGCCCCACATGCCCTACAACCGGCCTCCGCTGTCCAAGGAGGTGCTGGCAGGGAAGGCCTCCTTCGAGTCGCTGGCCTTTACGCCGAAGGCGGCCGCCGCCGACGTGGAGTGGCGGCTCGGCACGAAGGTCCTCGCGGCCCGCCTGGACGAACGGATCGTCGACCTCGACGACGGCGAGGCCATTCGGTACGACGGACTGGTCGTCGCCACCGGAATGCGCCCCCGGCGGCTGCGCTGCCCGGGCCCACTCGCCGGCCGTCACACCGTCCGCACCCTCGCCGACGCCCAGGGCCTGCGGGACGAACTGACCCGGCCGGACGCCCGAGTGGTCGTCGTCGGTGCTGGATTCATCGGCTGCGAGGTCGCCGCCACCGCCATCGGACTCGGCGTCCGCGAGGTGACCGTCGTCGATCCGCTGCCGCTGCCCATGGTGGGACCGCTCGGCGAACTGCTCGGACGCGCGCTGCTCAGGCGACACGAAGAGCGCGGGGTGCGTTTCGCGCTCGGCGCGGGAGTCGCCGGGTTCGAGGGCGAGGACCGGGTGACCGGGGTCGTCCTGGGCGACGGGACGGTCTTGCCGGCCGATGTGGTCGTGGAGTCGGTGGGCTCGATCGCCAACGTCGAGTGGCTGCAGGACAACGGGCTCGACCTGTCCGACGGTGTGCTCACGGATGAGCGGCTGCGGATAGGCGGACGCCCGGAGGTCGTCGCCGTCGGCGACGTCGCACGTTTCCCCAACGCCCGCTACGACGGCGTACCCCGCCGCGTCGAGCACTGGTCCATCCCGACGGACACCGCCAAGCATGCCGCGAAGGTGCTTGTGACCCATCTCGTCGGCGCAGATGGCGAGATGGCTCCCTTCGCGCCACTGCCCACCTTCTGGAGCGACCAGCACGAGTTCCGGCTGCAGTCCTTCGGGGCCCCGGTCCTCGGCAAGGACGACGTCCGTGTCCTGGACGGTGATCCGGAGGGCGACGTGTTGGTCGGCTACCACACCGGCGGTCAGTTGGTCGGCGTCGTCGCGCTCGGCGGCCAGGCCGCCGCGACGGGCGCCGCCCGATACCGCGCCCAGTTGCTCAAGTCGCCCGCCCTCACCGCGTAAGCAAGCCTAAGGAATCCTCGCCATGCCCCCTGTCCGTGGTTACTTCCATCCCAAGACGGCGACCGGCACCTCGTCGCTGATTCCGTCCCCGCCGTGGCGTTACTCCGGCGACCTGCTCACCGTCGAATACCGCACCGACCCCGCCCGTGTACGCGAACTGCTGCCCGATCCGCTGGAGTTGGCCGACGAGGACCCTGGTGCGGTCGCGTTGATCTGGGCCGACTGGCAGTCCTGCTCCACTTCCGGGGACGAACTGCTGGATCCGGTGCTCTCCCAGTACAAGGAGGCCTTCGCGGTCGTCCGCTGCAAGTACAAGGGGCAGACCTACACCCGGTGCGTGTACATCTGGGTCGACAAGGACTTCGCCATCGCCCGCGGCCTGCACCAGGGTTACCCGAAGAAGCTCGGCTCGATTCACCAGACGCGGCCTCATCCGTATGGTCCCGCTCCGCGGATCGAGGCGGGGGCGCGCTTCGGGGCAACCCTCGCCGCAGCGGACCGGCGGTTGGCCCAGGCCGTGGTGACCCTGCGAGAGCCGTCCGAGACGAACGGCTTCGTCAACAGCCACCCCATGGCCCACCACCGGTGGCTGCCGTCGATCGAGAAGGGCAAGGGCCTGGCACTCGACGAGCTGATCGAGTCCGGTGCGTCCTCCTTCGAGGGCGGGCAACCGTGGGTCGGTGACGCCGAGCTGGAGTTCTTCGAGGCGCCCACCGAGGAACTGGCCCGACTGGAGATCCGTGAGCCCATCGCCGCCTACTACCGCCAGGTCGGCGTCGTCTGGGACGGCGGCCGACTGCTGGAGTCCGGCACGTCCGGAGTCGGGTAACCCCCTTACGCACCAGAGGACTTGGAGACCGGACATGACCGAACACACCCTCACGGTGGCCGGGGTCGCCGTCGACACCCGGCACTGGATCGGCGGCCGGCGCGTCGCCTCCACCGAGACGTTCACCGATGTCTCGCCGATCGACGGCAGCACGATCGGTGAGATCTCCCGGGGTACGGCGCTGGAGGCCGCGGCAGCCGTGGCCGCAGCGAAGGCGGCCTTCCCCGCCTGGGCCGCCACCCCGCGCGCCGAACGCGCTCGCATCCTGCACGCCATCGCCGACGGCGTGGAGAAGCGGATCGAAGAACTGTCGATCGTCGAGACCACCGACAACGGCGCGCTGCTGCGCTCCCACCGTCGGGGCGTGATACCCCGTGTCGTCCACAACTTCCGTTTCTTCGCCGACTGGCTGCTGAAGCTGGAGCACGAGGACTTCGAGACACGCGGTCACACGAATCACGTGAGCTGGGACCCGGCGGGCCCGTCCGTGCTGATCACTCCGTGGAACGCGCCCCTGATGCTGGCCACCTGGAAGGTCGCCCCCGCCCTGGCGGCCGGCAATACGGTCATCCTCAAGCCCGCCGAGTGGTCCCCGCTGACCGCCTCCCTGCTCGCCGACATCGCGGCCGAGGCCGGGCTTCCCGCCGGGGTCCTCAACGTTGTCCAGGGCTACGGCTCGGAGATCGGCGACGCCCTCACCTCGCACCCGGACGTACGGCGGATCAGTTTCACCGGATCGGTGCCGACGGCCAAGCGCATCGCCGAGTCCGCCGCCAACAACCTCACCCCGCTCAGCCTCGAACTCGGCGGCAAGTCACCTCTGTTGGTCTTCGCCGACGCCGACCTTGATCTCGCCGTGGACCTCGCTGTTGAGCAGTACGACAACGCCGGCCAGGTCTGCCTCGCAGCGACCCGCTTCCTCGTCGAGGAGTCGGTCGCCGAGGAGTTCACGCGCCGGTTCGTCGAGAAGGCGAGCGCGCTGAAACAGGGTGATCCGCGCGACGCGGCCACCGACATCGGGCCCAATATCCACCCCCGCCAGCTGGAGAAGATCGACGGCTTCGTGCAGCGGGCGCTCGCGGCCGGAGCCCGTGCGGTCATCGGCGGCCACCGCAAGGACGGCCAGTACTACGCGCCGACCCTGCTCACCGATGTCGACCAGGATTCGGAGATCGTGCAGGAGGAGGTCTTCGGTCCGGTCCTGACCCTGCAGACATTCAGCACCGAAGAGGAAGCCGTCCGCCTCGCCAACGACACCCGCTTCGGCCTGGCCGCGACCCTCGCCACCGGCGACCCCGAGCGCGCCGAGCGCGTCACCGCGCAGCTCGTCGCGGGCACGGTCTGGGTCAACTGCTTCTTCGTACGCGACCTCCAGGCACCCTTCGGCGGCTCCCGCCACTCCGGTGTGGGCCGTGAGGGCGGTACCTGGAGCTTCGACTTCTACTGCGACGTCAAGAACACGGTCACCGCACCGAACGGATGGAAGAACCATGGGTGAGATCGTCGGGGCGGGTCTCCTAGCCCATGTCCCCACCATCGTGCTCCCGGAGGCCGACCGGCTGGAACTCAACGAGGGCAAGGAGATCACCCTCGTCACCGGGCTCCGGCAACTCCGCAAGGACGTCTTCGAACGCGACGACTACGACACCGTGGTCGTCCTCGACTCGCACTGGGCGACGACGGTTGAGTTCGTCGTCACCGCCCAGCAGCGCCGCGCCGGCCTGTTCACCTCCGAGGAGCTGCCGCGCGGTATGTGCCGGATGCCGTACGACTTTCCCGGCGACCCCGAACTCGCCCGCAACATAGAGAAGTTCGCCGACCAGCACGGCACCTGGATCACCGCGATCGACGACGACTACCTGCCGATCTACTACGCCACCATCAACCTCTGGAAGTTCCTGGGGGAGGGGTTGCCCGACAAGCGGTGGGTGACCATCGGGGTCTGCCAGACCGGCGACATGGAGGACCACCTGCGCCTCGGCCGGGCCCTGGCGGACGGCATCGCCGCAACCCCCGGACGCCGCGTGCTGGTCATCGCCTCCGGTGCCCTCTCCCACACCTTCTGGCCGCTGCGCGAACTGCGCGACCACGAGGCCAGTGACCCGGTGCACATCTTCACGCCGGAGGCGCGCGAGGCGGACTACGAGCGCATCGCCTGGTTCAAGGAGGGCCGCCACGACCGGGTCCTCGACACCATGCCGGAGTTCTGGAAGTACAAGCCCGAGGCGAAGTTCTTCCACTACCTGATGATGGCCGGCGCCCTGGGCGAGCAGGCGTGCATCGCCAAGGCCCGTCAGTACGGGGAGTACGAGAACTCGATCGGCACCGGTCAGGTGCATCTGTGGTTCGACCGTCCGGCCGACGGCTGGACCGGCACCGGCCTGCCCGCAGCCCCGGCCCCGCGCACCCCTCACAGCCGCATCTAGCCGTATCCAGGAGCCCTGTCATGCCCGAGTACCGCCGCATCCTCCTTGACGGCGCCGCCGTCCAGGTCACCGTCGAGGGTGACGAACTCGTCGCCGGAGACGGCCGCCGCGTGAAGACCGAGGAGGCGGACCACCTGCCCCCGGTCGTGCCCTCCAAGGTGATCGCGGTGCACCTCAACCACCGCAGTCGCGTGGACGAGTTCCAGATCCGGCTCACCCCGACGCCCACCTACTTCCACAAGCCGACCTCCTCCCTCAACTCCCACAAGGGCGCCATCGTCCGCCCCGAGGGCTGCAAGTGGCTCAACTACGAGGGCGAGGTCGCCATCGTCATCGGGAAGACCGCACGGAACATCTCGCAGGCCGAGGCGGGGGAGTACATCGCGGGCTACACCGTCGCCAACGACTACGGCCTGCACGACTTCCGCGACACCGACGCCGGTTCGATGCTCCGCGTCAAGGGCTCCGACACGCTGTGCCCGCTCGGCCCCGGCCTGGTCACCGACTGGGACTTCCACGGCAAGTACCTGCGGACGTACGTCAACGGCGAGGTGGTACAGGACGGTTCGACGGACGAGATGGAGTGGGACATGCACTACCTCGTCGCCGACATCGCCCGCACGATCACCCTCTACCCGGGCGATGTGCTGCTCTCCGGCACGCCCGCCAACTCCCGGCCCGTCCGGCCCGGCGACGTCGTCGAGGTCGAGGTCGAGGGCCTCGGACGGTTGACGAACCACATCGTCACCGGGCCGACCCCGATCCGTACCGATGTCGGCGCCCAGCCCACGGAGTCCGAGGAGGTTCTGTCCACCGCGCTCGGCGGCGACTGGGAGTTCCGTGGTATCCGCCCGCCCAAGCGCTGATGCCGTTCACGAGACGGCGCCGCACCGGGCCTGACGGAGAAGGCCGCCCGGTGCGGCGCTGCCCGCGACTCGCCTCCGGCCGGTCTGCCAACCCGCTCCGGCGTACGCCAGGGCACGGAAGCGGCCGGGTAGGGTCGCGCCTATGACCGAATCCGCCGAGGCTCCTGACGGCCGCAAGCCGCGCCGGCGTATGAACTACGGGTCGGGCCGGGAGGCCCTGCTCAACGCCGCCGTACGGGTCGTGGCGCAGGGCGGACTGCGCAAGCTCACGTACCGGGCGGTCGCGCAGGAGGCGGGGACCACACACGGTCTTGTCGTCCACCACTTCGGCTCCCGTGACGCGCTGATCGAGGAGGCACTCGCGCACGCGATCCGCACCTCGCTGAACACCAGCGCTCTGGAACCCGGCACCGGCAAGGTCGCGGACTTCTCGGCGGGAGTGTCCGACATGGTCACCGCCGATCCGGACATACAGGCCTTCCAGTACGAGCTGCTGCTGGAGTCCAGGCGTCGCCCCGAACTGCTGCCGCACCTGCGCGCGCTGTACGACGAGTACTTCGACGCCAGCGGGCGCGAGCTGACCCGCATGCTGCCCGGCGGTGCCGGCCGCCCGCTGACCCGGCTCGTCTTCGCCGCCCTGGACGGTCTCGTGCTGCACCAGCTGGTTTTCGGTGAGCCCGAGACCACCGACGCCGCCATCGAGGAGCTCCGCGCCCTGCTCCGACTGCTGGCCGATGCAGGGCGCGGCGCCCCGGAAAGCGGCGCCTGACCCGCTGACCTGCGCATTCCGAGGCCCTGGACGTCCGCAGTCCTGGGCCTCGGCCATTTCGCGCCGGTTACGGCCCCGTAAGGAAGAGGGAGGCGTCTGGGAATCTCCGCGCAACCCCTTGTCAAACGGATAGTTCCACCCCACTATGAGGCAACTCGTTTGACCTGAAACGATTTCCTCTTCCTCCCTGGCAGGTGATCCGAGTGGACAGTCAGACGGCGGTCGTGAACGAGACCGCGCCCGACGCCTCCACCGCAGGCAAGCTCAAGCCCAACTCGCTCGGCGTTCTGGGCATCCTCTTCTTCGTCCTCTCCGCGCAGGCGCCGCTCACCGGGATCGCGGGCGCTGTGCCCATCGCCGTGGCCATCGGCAACGGCGCCGGTGCTCCCGCCGCCTATCTGGCGGCCGGTCTGATCATCCTGCTGTTCTCGGTCGGCTTCGTGGCCATGGGCCGGCACGTCGTGGACGCCGGCGCCTTCTACACGTACATCGGCAAGGGCCTCGGTAGGTACCTCGGGACGGGCAGCGCAGGGATCGCGCTGTTCGCCTACTGTGCGATCCAGGCCGCCATGTACGGCCTGTACGGCGCGACCGTGAGCGGTCTGCTGGAGCACTACACGGGTGCGGACGTGCCCTGGTGGGTGTGTGCCGTGGTCACCATGGCGATCGTCCAGGTGCTGGGCGCCTTGGGCATCGAGATGGGCGCGAAGGTGCTGGCGGTCTTCGTGCTGGCGGAGTTCAGCATCCTGGCGGCCTTCGCGCTGGTCACCCTCGTCAAGGGTGGTGGGCCCGAGGGGCTCGGTGTCACTCAGTCGTTCTCGCCGGGTGCGGCCCTGGACGGAGCGCCGGGTGTGGCGCTGATGTTCGCCGTGGCGTCGATGATCGGCTTCGAGGCCACCGCGATCTACGGCGAGGAGGCGCGCGAACCGCGCAAAACAGTCCCGCGGGCCACGTATCTGGCTGTTGCCCTCGTCACCGGCTTCTTCGCGTTCGCCTCCTGGATGCTGATCTCCTCGTACGGTGCCTCGAAGGCCACCGACGCCGCGGGCAAGGCTCTGGAGGGCGGAGACTCGACGGCCTTCGTCTTCGCGCCGATCGCCGACCTGTTCGGCACCTGGGTCAACGACGTCCTGCCCGTCCTGCTGGCCACCTCCCTGTTCGCCGGCATCCTCGCCTTCCACAACTCCGCCAACCGCTACCTGTTCTCGCTCAGCCGTGACGGACTGTTGCCCCGTCGGCTGTCGACGATCAACCGTCGCCACTCGCCCGCCGTGGCCGGATGGGTCCAGACGTCCATCGCGATTGTGCTGGTCGTCCCGTTCGCGCTGGCCGGCAAGGATCCGGTCCTCGCCCTGTTCTCCTGGGGCAGTGGAGTGGCCGTCCTGGGGATCATGCTGCTGTACCTGCTCACCTCGCTCTCCGTGGTCGCCTTCTTCCGCCGTGAGCGGCTGGACGCCCGGCCGTGGAACACGCTGATCGCCCCGGCCCTGGGCGCGCTCGGCATGGCGGGTGCGATCTGGCTGATCGTGGAGAACTTCACCACGCTCATCGGTGGTGAGCAGAGCACCGCCATCTGGCTGGAGCTGACTGTGCCGGCGGTTCTGGTCGCGGGAGTGGTGACGGAACGGCTGACCCGCGGCAGGGTGGCGGCCGACGGCTGACGCGGAAGGCGGGCGTGGCTGTCAGTCGACCGAGCCCGCCACTTGGTCCAGGCGTTCAGTCGGCCGCGCCCGCCACTTGGTCGAGGAACGCGTCGACCAAGTGGCGGGCGTTCGCCCGGGCCGTCGGCTCGAACTCCCGGCTCCTGGCGAGCAGTTCGCCGGGATCCGCACCATGTCGCACACATTGCTCCGCGCCGCCGAGGTCGAGCCAGCCACGCACTATCCCCGTGGTGACCTCCGGGTGGAACTGCACCCCCAGGCTGCGGCCGACCCGGAACGCCTGCACGCTCACGGCGTTGCGGGCCACCTCCACGGCTCCGGGCGGCGGGACACAGCGGTCGTAGTGCCACTGGAACCAGGGGCCGGTCCCCACCAGGGAGGGATCGTCCGTGTCGACCTCGACCCAGCCGATCTCGGGGCGCGGCGACACCTCGACCGAACCCCCGAGCGCCGTGGTCAGTGCCTGGGCGCCGAAGCAGACGCCGAGGACCGGGATGCCGAGGTGGTGGGCCTTGCGCAGTAGTGCCAGCTCACCGCCGATCCAGCTGCCGACGGCTGTCTCGTCGTACACCGACCACGGGGCGCCGAGTGACACGACCAGGTCCCAGCCGTCGGCGTCGGGGAAGTCGAAGGTCACGTCCGGAGCCTGGTGGCGGTGCTCAGGTACGACGGTCAGGACGGTGAGGTCGTATCCGCGTTCCATGAGCCTGGCCCCGACCAGCCCGGGTTCCGTCACATGGTCGTGCTGAATGACGAGTGCGCGCACGGTGTTGCTCCCTTCCCTGGAGTCCGCGGACCTGCCGGATCAATTCAATGAGCGCTTGCGAGAGCTCCACGCACAGCATATCGTTTGGGATCAAATAATTATCCTGGAGGTCCCCGCATGCTGGACGTCACCCACGAGGAGTGGCAGCGCCGCGCTGAGTCCCTGGACCTGTCCGGCGCCCATCACATCGACGGCGCCGACGAGGGCGGCGGAGGGGCGGCCTTCGCCGCCGTCTCGCCCCGTGACGGCCAGGTGCTGACCCGGGTCGCCGACGGGGGCGCCGCCGAGGTGGACGCGGCCGTCGCCGCCGCCCGTCGTGCCTTCGACACCGGCCCGTGGCCGCGCCTGGCGCCGGCCGAGCGGGGCCGGGCGCTGTTGCGGATGGCCGATGTGCTCCAGGAGCGACGCGAGGAACTGGCGCTCACCGTCAGCCTGGAGATGGGCAAGCCCATCACCGACGCGTACGGGATCGAACTGCGTGCCCTCGTCAACACCTTCCGCTGGTACGGGCAGTTGGCGGACAAGCTGACCGACGAGTCCCCGCACACCGCTCCTGACGCCCTCGCCCTGGTCACCCGGGAGCCGGCCGGGGTGGTCGGAGCGGTCGTGCCCTGGAACTTCCCGCTGACGTTGGCCGGTTGGAAGGTCGCTCCGGCGCTGGCCGCAGGCTGCACGGTCGTACTGAAGCCGTCGGAGAACTCGCCCCTGTCCGCGCTGCTCCTTGCGCGGATCGCGACGGAGGCCGGACTCCCGGCGGGCGTGCTCAACGTGGTCAACGGCAACGGGCCGGTGGCGGGGCGGGCGTTGGGCCTCCATCCCGATGTCGACGTCCTCGCCTTCACCGGTTCCACCGCCGTCGGCCGTCACTTCCTGCACTACGCGGCCGACTCCAACCTCAAGCGCGTCTGGCTTGAGCTGGGCGGCAAGTCGCCCAACATCATCCTCCCGGACGCCCCCGACCTGGAGAAGGCCGCCGCCACCGCCGCCTGGGGCATCTTCTTCAACCAGGGCGAGATGTGCACCGCACCTTCCCGGCTGCTGGTGCACTCCTCCATCGCCGAACGCGTCACCGAGGCGATCGTCCGGCGCGCCTGCGAGCTGCGCATCGGCGACCCGCTCGACCCCGCCACCGAGATGGGCGCCCTGGTCGGCGAGGACCACCTGGGGCGCGTACAGGACCACATCGGTACGGGCCTGGCCGAGGGCGCCCGCCTGCTCACGGGCGGCTCGCGCACCCTCGCCGACACCGGGGGCAGCTTCCTGGAGCCGACCGTGTTCGACCACGTCGACCCCGGTATGCGGCTGGCCCGGGAGGAGATCTTCGGGCCCGTCCTGTCCGTCCTCGCCTTCGACGACCTGGAGGAGGCGGTACGGCTCGCCAACGCCACCGAGTACGGCCTCGCCGCCGGGCTGTGGACCTCCGACCTGTCCACCGCCCACCAGGTCTCGCGCGCCCTGAGGGCCGGGACGGTCTGGGTCAACTGCTACGAGGAGGGCGACCTGACCGTCCCCTTCGGCGGCATGAAGCAGTCGGGCAACGGACGTGACAAGTCCGCCCACGCCCTGGAAAAGTACACCGAGCTCAAGACCACCTGGATCCAGCTGTGACCCGCACGCCTGTGCGCCCCTTGATCGCCATCCCCGCCCGCTTCTCCGCGACGACTTCCGCGCTGCGGTACGCCGCCGAGGTCAACGCCCGTGCCCTCATCGAGGCCGTCTGGCGGGCCGGCGGCGAACCAGCGAGCATCCACCCCGCATCCGGAGATGTCGCGTCCCGCCTCGCCCGCTTCGACGGCATCCTGCTCCCCGGCGGCGGAGACCTTGCCCCGCACCGCTACGGCGCGGAAGGTGTTCATGCCAGTGTCTACGACGTCGACGAGCTCCAGGACGCATTCGACCTCGAAGTGGCGCACCAGGCACTCGACTTGGGCCTGCCTCTGCTGGCGATCTGCCGCGGCCTCCAGGTCGTGAACGTCGCCCTCGGCGGCACCCTCGAACAGGACATGGGCGGCCCTCAGCGCGAACACCGGCACGTCGTGCACCCGGTGGTGATCCGTCGCGGCACTCTGCTGGAGCAGGCCACCGGCGCGGAGAAGGCGGAGGCATCCTGCTACCACCACCAACGGGTGGACCGCCCCGGTGTCGGATTCACGGTCAGCGCGCGTGCCGCCGACGGAACCGTGGAGGGGCTCGAACTCCCCGGCGTCCGCGGATGGTTCACCGCCGTCCAGTGGCACCCCGAGGACACCGCCCACGAAGACCCCGCCCAGCAGGGCCTCTTCGACGCTTTCGTACGAGCTGCCCGCGACAGACACTGACCCCGCCATCGCAGCCGAGGAGCTGACGACGCTGGCGCACGGCGCGGACCAGACCGTCGCCGTGATCGCCGCGTCCAAGGCGCTGTTCGGCGAGGGTGAGCTGACCGGTCTCGACGAGGGGACGCTTGCCTCGGCACTCGCCGAGCTGCCGCACATCAAGGTCGGTGAGCCGGCCCCGGTCGTGGACCTGTTCGCCGAGGTCGGACTGGTGGCCAGCAAGTCGGCCGCGCGGCGCACGGTGAAGGAGGGCGGCGCGTACGTGAACAACGCGAAGGTCGTCGCCGATGATGCCGTCCCCGCCAAGGAGGACCTGCTGCACGGGCGCTGGCTGGTGCTGCGCCGCGGCAAGAAGAACCTGGCAGCGGTCGAGGTCACCGGCTCCTGAACGGCGTCGGGGACTGGAAACGGAGCGTCAGCCACCGGGCCGGTCCCCGGCCCTGCTCATCCAAGAACGCGGCCTCGTCGTCGAGATCTCAGACGGCAGCCGCACCACCTGGAACCTGCGGCGGGGAACGTCGGCCGATGTGTCGATGACCCCGCCCGAGTTGCCGGAATTCCTCGCGGCCTCTCCGTGATGGGCCCTCAGCCCTTCGCGCGCCGCCCGCTGCGGCGCTGTGTCGGCTCGGCACCGTCGAGGAGGGTCAGGCGACGCTCCTCACCATGCTCCTCGACCTGCCGCACGACCTGTCGCAGACCTTCCGCGACCGCCCGGCACTCCTCGTCACTGAGCCGTGAGGCGACGAACGCCTCCTCCTGGTTGAACTCCGGGAACAGCCGCTGCATCAGCGCCTCGCCCTCCTTGGTCAGGCTCAGCAGCACCAGCCTGCCGTCGGAAGGATGACCGGTCCTCTTGACCAGCCCCCGCCCTTCCAGCGTCCGCGACACCCCGGTGAGCGTCCCCTTGGAGATCCCCGCCTCCTCCGCGATATGCCGGGTCTCCGACTCGCCCCAGACCCACACCACCCACAGCACAACGAACGCCGTCCAGGTCAGATCGGCGCCGCGCAGCACCGAGTTCTCCAAGTGCTGACGGACGGCCGACGCGGCGCGGTAGATGTTGGCGACCACGGCCATCTGCTTGCGATGGATCGGCGTCCCCCCGAGCTTCGCCGCTGCCAGCTTCTCCGCTTCGGTGATGGACCGGTGGCCGGGCACAGGCATGCTCCTTCGATCGTTCGGAGCCAAATTGTACGAGAGCGAGAGAAGGCGGGGGATTCAGGGACCGGGGATTTATCTCTTGTGACGGGCGCTGGTGAGGCCGGATTCGAGGTGAGTCGTGGGTTGTCGGCCCGGGAATGGACCTCTGCGCGCCGAGGTCGCGCGCTCGGTCTTCTCAATCGGCGGGCAACCTTTCGACGAAGTGCTCCAGGTCTTCGGGGCTGGGCCTCAGCACGCCGTCGCGTACGGCGAGGGCTGTGGCCTGGGCGCGTGAGGCGCAGCCGGTCTTGCGGAGCAGGTGCTCGATATGGCTGTGCACCGTCCGTGGGGACAGGAAAAGCGCCTGGGCGATGGCCTGGTTGGTCTGGCCCCGGGCGGCCCGGGTGAGTACTTCCAGCTCGCGGGGACTCAGGCCGTACGGGAGTTGCGTGGGCGCCCCGGACACCAGGACCGCCCTGCGTGCGAGGGGCGAGCCTGCCGTGGACCGGCGCAGCACCACACGGTGCCAGCCCTGGCCGACCGGCCACAGGACCCGCAACCGCAGGCCGCCCGAGCCGGCGAACGCCTCCACCAGAGGCCGGAACGCCTCGTCGCCCAGGACTTCGGCAGGGTTTCGGCCCGGGAGGTCGATGACGCCCTCGGCCGTGACGAGGTTCGCTCCCGCGGCCGCCGGAAGATCGTGCAGGTCGCCGGTGTGGGCGATCGGGTCGGCCAGGGCGCTCAGTGCCGGCAGCACCGAGGCGAGCAGGCAGCGCGCCTCCGTGTCGTACGTGCCCGACCCCTCGATGGAGAGGTTGACCAGACCGACCAGACGGCCCTGGTGGCGCAGGGCACCGGTCAGCGCGTCGCGGAACCCGGCCGGCCGGACCCGCTCGGCGTAGAACCAGCCGTTGCGGAAGCGCTGCCCGACGGACGCCGCGTCCTCGGCGTCCTCGGTGATGGAGGGCGGAAGCGTCTGCCGTACGACGTTGGCGTACCAGGGGGTCGCGACGAACTCGGCGGCCAGCGACTCGGACGTCGTCGCGGTGTAGCCGATGCCCGCGACCTGCAGGTGTGTACCGGTGATCGGGTCGATCGTGAGCAGGGTGGCCGCGTCGAGGGGCAGGGCACGGCGGAGTTCGTGCAGTGCCTGCGCGCAGGCGGAGGCGGTGTCGCGTTCGCGGGTGAGCATGCCGATGCGGATCGCTGCCGCGAGCTGGTGGTGGCTGACCATGCGGGCCTCCGGGAACCCACGACCACGGATGTCGTTTGCCCCCTAACGATATGGGCTCCGAGCGGACCGGACAAGCCGTTCACCGTTTCGTAACCGGGTTCCCGCTGGTCACTGCCGGGCATCTCGGGCAGTCGGTATTTCTACGGATGGCGTGGCGGGACGTCCCGGTCTTTCCTGTTCGGCACAGCCGGATGCCCGACACAGCCGTATCGGGCCGCATCCCACGGAGAGTCCCGCCATGACCAGATCCCCGTACCCTTTCCCGGCCTCGCGTCGGCAGTTCCTGGCTCTCTCCGGCGGTGTCCTCGCCGCCACCGGGCTGGCTGCCGCGGGTTGCTCCGCCCCGGACGACGGCGCGAGCACGGCCGAGGCCGCCGGCGCGTCGGCGGGGTCGAGGACCCTCACCAGGATCGGCCTGGACTATCCCTTCACCCAGCTCCCGCTCTACTCGACGCTCGTGAAACTCTCCACGGCCGCCGCGAAGAAGCACGACGTCTCCCTGCTGACCACGAGCGACGCGAGCAACCCCGACACTCAGGCCACCAACCTCAGCACGTGGGTCACGCAGAAGGTCCCGGCCATCGTGTCGTTCCCGATGGTTTTCGAGGCCACGGAGGCGATCGCCAAGAGGGCGTTGGACGCGGGGCTGATCTGGGTGACGTACGGCGGCTCGCTGGAGCACCAGAGCGCGGACATCCAGTTCAGCTTCCTCAAGGGCGGCACGCTGCTCGGGGAGGCCGCCGCGAAGTGGGCCAACGAGGAGCTCGGCGGCAAGGGCAAGGTCGCCTTCCTGACCGACAGCACGATCCAGCTCGGCCGCGAACGCACCAAGGGCATGATCGACGCCTTCACGAAGCACGCGCCCGGCGTCGACGTGGTCGCCCAGGAGCAGGCCATCGACCCCGACACCGGCCTGTCGAAGTCCCGTGCCGTCCTTGCCAAGCACCCCGACCTCAACCTCATCCTCGGGGTCACGGACGCCGCCGCGTACGGCGGGTTCAAGGCGCTGCAGCAGACGGGCCGGAAGGCGACCGACGCGAAGACCTTCGTCGGCGGGCAGGACGGAGCAGCCCCCTCCCTCCTCGCCATCAAGCAGGGCACCTTCTACCGTGCCTCGGCCGCCCTGGCGCCGCAGGACATCGCGAACGCCGTCGTCGACGTGCCCCTCGCGGTCGCTGCGGGGAAGGCGAACCCCAGCGCCCAGGTGCCGATCACGCTCGTCGGGCGCGGCGACACCGCGAGGATCGACGACCTGCTCGCGCAGAACTCCTAGGCGCCCGCCATGACGGATCCGAATCTGCGGATACGCGGGCTGAGCAAGTCCTTCGGCGGCGTCAAAGCCCTCGACGGCGTGGATCTCACCGTCCCGGCGGGTCAGGTGCACGCTCTCCTCGGCCACAACGGTGCCGGCAAGTCCACCCTGATCAAGTGCCTCGGCGGCGCCTTTCCGCCGGACGCGGGCACGATCGAGGTGGGCGGGAGGTCCCATACCCGTCTGAGTCCGCGCGAGTCGATGGCCGCGGGCGTGGCGATCATCTTCCAGACGCTCAGCGTCGTCGACTCCCTGACGGTGGCCGAGAACATCTTCCTCGGCCAGGAGTGGACCCGGTACGGAACCGTGCACCGCCGCGCCCAGGAGGAGGTGGCGGCCGGCCTGCTCGAGCGGGTCGCGGCGAGCTGTTCGCCACGTGACCGGGTGGGTGAACTTCCCATGGGGCAGAGGCAGTTGGTGGAGATCGCCAAGGCTCTCAGCCGTAGCGCCTCGGTGCTGGTCCTGGACGAACCCACCGCCGCTCTGTCCGGGGCCGAGAGCGACGCCCTGGCCGAACGCATCGAGGATCTTCGCACTCAGGGGCTGGCCATCGTGTACGTCACCCATCTGCTGGCCGAGGTGGAGCGGCTGGCGGACGCGGTGACGGTGCTGCGCGACGGCCGGGTCGCCCACCACTCGATGGTGGCGGGGCACACACGGCGGGAGTTGGTCGACGCCATCGTCGGCCGACCGCAACCCGTACCGCACGGCACGGCAGCGGGCGGGACAACCGACGGTACAGCCGAAGGACCCGGGACGACCGATGGCGCGGTGGACGGAACCCCTCGGGGCCGCCGTGACGACGTCCACGCCACCGCGCACACCGACACCACCGTCTCCGCGACGGCCACGGCGCGGGACGGCACCTCCGCCGCCCATCGCGCCCCCTGTCTCGCGGTGGACGGCTTCCGCGGCCCCGGGTTCGGTCCCGTGGAGATCAGCGTCGCCGAGGGCGAGATCGTCGGACTGTACGGGTTGATCGGCTCAGGTCGCACACGCATCCTGGAGACCCTCTTCGGCAGGCGCCGTGCCTCGGGCGGAACGGTGCGGGTGGGGGAGCGGGTCGTCACGGCGGCCCGGCCCTCCGACGCGCTGGCCGCGGGGATCGCCCTCGTCCCGGCGGACCGGCGCAGACAAGGACTGTTCCCGGCGCTGAGCGCCCAGGACAACGCACTGCTGCCGACCATCCGTCCGCTCGCCCGGCAGGGGGTGCGGGCGCTGGCAGCCGAGCGGCGGGTCTTCGACGCGCTGTCCCGGGCGGTCGGGCTGCGCCCCGCCCGGCCGCGCCTGCCGGCGGCCGCCTTCTCCGGCGGCAACCAGCAGAAACTCGTCCTGGGCCGGTGGATCAACGAGGCTCGCCGAGTCGACGTCCTGCTCCTCGACGAGCCCACCCAGGGTGTCGACGTGGGCGCCCGGCAGGAGATCTACCAAGTCGTCTCCTCACTTGCCTCCCAGCGGGGAACGGCCGTGCTGTTCGCCTCCAGCGACCCGGAGGAGGTCGTCGCGCTCGCGCATCGCTGCCTGATCGTCTCCCGGGGCCGGATCACCGGCGAACTGAGCGGCGCCGAACTCACCGAAGCCGCCCTCCTGTCGGCCGTCCACGACGCCGACGACACCGCCCCTGTCACCTCCGCCCCCATGACCTCGGAAGGAGCGGCATGACCACCGCGACCACCGCCCCCGCCGGCCGCCTGACACCGAGCCCCCGCGCCCTGGCAGGAGGCGGACTGAACACCCTGCGACGACACCCCTTGCTCGTCGTCCTCACCCTCATGGTGCTGGCCTTCCAGCTGACCACCGGCAGTTTCCTCGACCCCGGCAACCTGCGCGGGATCGCCACCGACGCGGCCACCCTCGCCATCGTGGCCGTACCGCTGGCCCTCCTCGTCATCAGCGGATACCTCGACCTCTCGGTCGGCTCCACCCTGGCGCTGGGCGGGCTGGTGGCCGGCTGGCTCGCCGGGCAGCAGCACCAGTCGCCGGCCGTCGCCGTGCTCGGCGCGCTGGCCGTGGGTGCGGCGGTGGGCGCCGTGAACGGCATCCTGTGCTGCTACTTCGGGCTGTCCGCCTTCATCGTGACCCTGGGCATGCTGACGGCGGTGCGAGGACTGGCACAGCAGCTCTTCCCCCTGCCGCTGAGCAGCTTCGGATCCGGATTCGCCTGGCTCGGCGGATCCCGGATCGCCGGGATTGACGCGCCGGTCGTCATCGCCGCACTCGTTCTCGTGGCGGGCGCGCTGTTCCTGGCGCTCACCCCGTCCGGGCGGCACGTCTTCGCCATCGGCGTCAACCGGGAGGCCGCCTACCTCTCCGGCATCCACATCCGCCGGACACCGTACGCGCTGTTCGTCGTCACCGGCGTCGCGGCGGCGCTGGCCGGGGCGATCAAGGCGTCGGTGCTGGACAGCGTGGTCGCCGGGACCTCGGGGGCCGGATTCGAGCTGACCGTGCTCACCGCCGTACTCCTGGGCGGGGTGGCACTCACCGGCGGCTCCGGTTCCATCCTCGGGGTGCTGCTCGGCGTGCTCTTCCTCGGCTGTCTGCAGAACGGGCTGACACTGCTGAGCGTGCCGACGTTCTGGCAGCAGATGGCCCAGGGCACCGCCCTGGTGGCGGGCGCGGCACTCGCCTACTTCGGCCCGCGGCTGACGCGATGACCCCCCACTTCGAGAGGATTCCCGTGAACGACAGCACCCCCTCCCTCATCCTGACCGGCGGGCAGGTCCTGACCGTCGACGGTGACTTCACCGTGGCCGAAGGCGTGGCCGTGCACGGCAGGGACATCATCGCGGTCGGCAGCGACGCCGAGATGCGCGCCTTGGCCGGGCCCGGCACCCGGGTCGTCGAACTCGCCGGCCGGACCGTCCTGCCGGGCATCAACGACTCCCATCTGCACGGGGCGGCGTACGGCATGACGAAGCCGCCCTTCGCCCTGGACGTCGGCCATCCGGCGGTCGGGTCGGTCGCCGACATCGCCACCGCCGTGGAGCGCGCGGTCCGCGCGGCCCGACCCGGCGAGTGGATCGTCGGGCTGGGCTGGGACGCCGGCTATCTGGCGGAGTGCCTGGCCGACCCGCGACGTTTCCCGCACCGTATCGACCTGGACGCGGTCGCGCCGGACAACCCGGTCTGTCTGACCCACTTCTCCTCGCACCTCGTCTGGGTCAACAGCGCCGCGCTGCGCCGGTGCGGCATCGGCCCCGCCAGCGCGCCACCACCCGGCGGCGTCATCGACACCGACCCCGACGGGGAGCCCACCGGCATCCTGCGGGAGGCGGCGCAGGAACTCGTCCAGGCGGAACTGCCCTCGCCGACCGTCGCCCAGCGGCGCCAGGCCATCCAGGGCGTGGTACGGGAACTGCACTCCCGCGGGATCACCAGCTACACCGAGCCCGGTCTCGGCCCGGGCGGCGCCACGTCCTTCTTCGGCGGGCTGAGCACCGACAACTGGACCGCCTACGCCGACCTCGCCGCGAGCGGCGACCTCCAGGCCCGGGTCAGTGTCCTCCTCCTGCCCGCGCCGATGGGCGGCTCGGCCGACGACGTGCGCAAGGGCCTGGCCGAGCTGCGCCGTCCGACAAGCGCCGACCCCCGCCTCCTGAACGCCATCGGCGTGAAGATCTTCGCCGACGGGGTGCCGCCCAACAGGACGGCCTGGATGAGTGAACCGTACGCCGACGGCGGCCACGGCGCGCTGTGCGTGCACGGCGAGAGCCCCGCGCTGCAGGTCGACGAACTGTTCGAGATGATCCGTGTCGCGCACGAGGCGGGCTTCCAGCTCGGCGTGCACGTCACCGGTGACCTGGCCATCGACACGGTGGTCGACGCCTTCCTCGCGGCGGACGCGGCCGTGCCGCGCCCGGATGCCCGGCACTACGTCATCCACGGCGACTTCGTCGGCGCGGACAGCCTCGCCAAGCTCGCCTCACGCGGCTACGGCGTCAACATGAACCCGGCCATCAAGTGGACCATCTCCGACCTGATGGACGAGGTGGTCGGCGCCGAGCGTTCCGCCTACCAGTGGCCCGTACGGTCTGCCGTCGAGGCCGGGGTCACGGTCTGCGCCAGCTCCGATGCGCCGATCACCGAGCCCGACTGGCGGCAGGGTGTGGCCGCGATGATGCTGCGTGAGTCGAAGGCCAGCGGCCGGCCGAGCGGGCCCGAGCAGTGCGTGCCGCTCGCCGAGGCCCTGCGCGCCTACACGGTCAATCCGGCCCGTCAGGACTTCGCCGAGGACTGGAAGGGGTCCATCGAGGTCGGCAAGGTTGCGGACCTGTGCGTGCTGGACCGCCCGCTGCTGGACCTGGACCCGCACGCGATCACGGACGCCGAGGTCGATCTGACGGTGTTCGACGGGCGTGTCGTCCACGAGCGCTGAGGGCGGCCGGTGCGGCCGCGGCCGTCGCCGGTTCGCCGCCGGCCGCACCGGCCTCACCGCTCGATCAACACCCCCTGTGGAGGGGGCACAAGACAGGTCGGCGCCCTCACGGCCGCCGCAAGCGAAGGATGCCCACGATGACCACCACCCCCCGTATGCTGCTCGTCCTCAGCGAGAACTGGACCCTCACCGGCGGCCGGGCCGACCTGCCCGCCGCCGTGCGGTGGGCCCGCGAGGCCGAGGACGCCGGATTCGACTCCGTCATGGTCAGCGAACACATCGTGCTCGGCCCAGACGCGGCCGCCGACGGCATCATGGGCAATCCCCGCGACTACGCCCTCCCGGGTAACCAGGACCCGTACACCCCCTGGCCGAACTCACTACTCCTGCTGTCCGCCATCGCCTCCGTCACCGAACGCCTGCGCCTGGCCGCCGCCGCGGTGCTGGCACCCCTGCGCCATCCTCTGCTCATGGCCCGTGAACTGGGCACTCTCGATCTGATCAGTGAGGGTCGGCTGCTGGTGCAGCCGACAGTCAGCTGGAGCAAGGACGAGTACGACGCCCTCGGCGTCCCCTTCGGCAGGCGCGGGCGGCTGCTCGACGAGCACCTCGACGTCTGGGCGAAGGCCTGGGGACCATCCCCGATTTCCCACCAGAGCGAGCACTACTCATTCAGGGACGTCTACTTCGAGCCCAAGGCCTTCCGCCCGGAGGGGCCGAGGCTGTGGTTCGGCGGTCAGCACCTCAACGGCCCCGTCCTGCGCCGGCTCGTACGGTACGGCCACGGCTTCCATCCGCTGGGCCGACCGACGCCGCAGGACGTACAGGTGCTCAAGGACGCCATGGCTGCGGCAGGCCGGAACATCGCCGAGCTGGAGATGATCGGCGGTACCCAGGCCGTGTTTCCCGACGACCACTCCACGGCGGACCTCGGCGCGGCGCTCGCGAGCATCCCGGAACAGCTGGAACAGGGCTTCACGACGTTCTGCGTCAAGCCGAACCAGTTCATCGACGACCCGGACGCGATCGGCGCGTTCTGCCGTGACGTGATGCGCCGCGTGAACGCTCTGACTGCTTGATGCCGAGGGCGGACCGGTGGGGTTGCGCGGTGGCGCGCCGCCGCCGTGCCATCCGGGCAGCGGACTCTCCATTGCTCTCGGCGTACCGGCTTGGCCTCGTGATCGGATGCTTGATAGCAGCAGGTGCAAAGCCGCTTCTGCCTGCTGCGGCACAATCCCATGCCAACGCCCGTAGCTCATCGCTACTCGGCAGCTCCAGGCCCGTGACGTAGCCGGCCTGAAGGCCCATGAGCCACCCAATGAAAGGCGCCGTTAGTCGACCAGGTGATCGCGAAATTCTGCACGGTGCGCCGTCAGCGGGGGCCTCATTGAAAGACGGAACACGCAGATCAGACCTGCACAGGGACGTGGATGCATGGGGTTCAGCTACCGCTCCAACCAGATCCGCGGCCGCAACGGCTCCGGACCGGAACACGTGACCCAGCTCATCGGCTTGGCGTCGGCGGGCCGCCTCGATCTCGAACCCTCGATCTCGGACCGCGTCCCGCTCGCCGAGGCCGCTGACGTAGTGGAGTCCCGTTCGCCGTCAAAGGTTGGGCATGACGAGGTGGCCGTCACCCCCGGGAGCCCCATGAGTGGTGTGCATCGTGAGTTGCCGGCCAACCGTGCCTGTCGCGGTCTCGGCGCCCTTGGCTAACCGCAGATCCTGCGGTAGGTGACGTCGGGGACGTACGCCTTCCAGTCGGCCCTGGAGAGGCCGGTGGAGCCGGTGCGGTCGCAGATCCGGATGACGGCCTGTTCAGGGTCGATGGGGTGGCTCTGGAGCGGGACGTGCGGGCTGCTGGCGTACACCGTGCCGCCGTCCCGGCTGAAGGCGAGGGACCGAATCTCCTCGCCGGGGGTGGGCAGGTCGGCGAGGAGTTGCCGGGAGGCGACGTCCCAGAGCTGGAGGGTGCCGTGCGCGCCGCCCACGGCGAGGGTGCGGCGGTCGGGTGAGAAGGCGAGTGCGGTCACGGCCTCCGGGGCCCCCTGTGGCACGGTGGTGGGAATGCCGGTCAGGACGCCCGCGGGGCGTTGCACGCTGCCGTCCCACAAGGCCACCCGGCCTGAGGAGTCGCCGGCCGCCAGGCGGGTGCTGTCGGGGCTGAACGCCAGTGCGGTCACACTCCTGCCCTCGCTGAGCGCGCGGTCGGTGACGGGACCGGACGGCAGCCGGACGTACTGGTCCCCCGCCCCGGCGAGCAGCAGCCCGTCGGGCCGTACGGTGAGGGCCGTGCCGAAGAAGCCCGGCACGGTGCCGGTCCTGCGGAGGCGGCCGGAACCGGGGTCCCAGACCTCCAGCACGTCGTCGTTTTCGGAGGCCACGGCCAGCAATGTCCGGCCGCCCCGGCCGAGAGCGAGGGCGAACGGCAGGCCGTCCTCTGCCCTAGCCCTAGGTGATTCGGTCGAGGCTCGTACCTTGCGCTCCGGTATGTCCCACACAGTGAGCCGCTGCCGCGCGGAACCATGTGAGGACGTGGTGTCGCTGATCGCGAGTGCCCGGCCGTCCGGACTGAACGCCAGCAGCGGCAGGGGGGCGCCGGAGTCGGACGTGGCGTCCTTCCCGGCTGCGGGCAGTGGGGGAGACTCGGCGAGGACCACGCCTGTACGGGTGGAACGCAATACCCAGCGTGCACCACCGGCGGAACGGATCACGGTCGCTAGGACGGTGCCGTCCGGGCCGAGCACCGCTGAGGCCGCCGGCGAACTCTGCCAGCTGGGTGGGAGGTTGGCGCTCAGGTCGTACGAGTGGACCGTGGCCCCCACGAGGAAGCGCAGCACCCGGCCCGGTCCGGGATCCCAGGCGAGACTGTGAACCACTTCGCCGGCCAGCGGGCGCCGGAAGACGCGGACGCCGGGTGACGTCAGGCGCCACACCACGAGTTCCTTGTCGTCGACCGTCGCCAGGGACGCCCCGTCCGGGGTGAAGGCGACGTCCGCGAAACCGGTGCCGAGCCCTTTCAGGTCGGTGAAGAGGCGCTCGCGGGCAAGGTCCCAGACGCGGATCCTGGCCCTGGACACCACGGCCAGCAGCCCGCCGTCGGGGCTGAACCGGACCCCATGGGTGCCGCCGGTGGCACAAGCACCCTGCGACGCACTGTCCCAGGGCCCCCGAAGACGCGTACGGCGCACGGTGTCCCACACCCGGAGCGCGCCGTCGAATGAGCAGACGGCCACCAGCCGGCCATCCGGGCCGAGAGCAGCGTCGGACAGGTCGCCCGGCACGGGCTTCTCGAAGAGCACCTCGTCCTCCCCCGGCCGGCGTAGTTGCACGGTGCCCGGCCGCCGTGTGGTGCGCGGTGTGCCAAGGAGGTAGCTGAGCCCGTCGGCCTCGAAGTCCAGCAGTGTCGTGTTCCGCAGGACACGCGGGGCGACGGCAGTCCTGCCTGACGACAGGTCCCACAGCCGGTCACCGTCCTCCCCCCGAGGTAGAGGGTCCTGCCGTCCGGGCTGGCATCGACCACCCACGTGTCCTCGGGCAGTCGGGCGGAGACGGCCGGGCGGTGACCGGTCACGTCCCGCAGGAGTAGCCGACGGCCTGCGACGCTCAGCAGGGCCCGGCCCCCGCCGGTGAGGAACCGCTGTACGTCCTTGTCCTTCTCCGGATCGGTGAATGTGTCCCGCTCCTGCTGGGCCAGGGCACCGAGCAGCGCCGAACGTGTCTCGGTCAACGGCGCGATCCGCCAGGCGGCGACACCGAGCAGCATGGCGGTGCGGGGGTCGGAGGACCGCAGGCTGTCGGCGACCGCCACGATGCGGCGGGCGGCGGCCTTGGCGCGTTCCTGTTCGCTCGTCCGATTCTGCTGCCAGGCGAGCAGGCCGGAGGTGAGGGCGAGTGCCAGGAACACGGAAAGAGCGACGCTGAGGGTGCGGAACCTCCGTGCGGTTCGGGCGACGGCCGCCCGTTCGGTGTCGCGGGCGGCCAGCGCGGCAGTGAGGAAGGCCCGCTCCGAGCGGGTCAGGTCGTCCTCCCCGTCCCCGGCGGCCCGCTCCGGTCCGGCGAACAGCTTCTCAGCCAGGGTGAGCCGGGTCCCCCGGTACAGGGCGCCCGGGTCACGGCTCAGTTCCTCCCAGACGCGGGCGGCCTCGTGGAGCCGATGCTGCTCGCGCAGCCGCTCGCGGTCCTGCTCGATCCAGTCGCGCAGCCGGGGCCAGCCACTGATCAGTGCTTCGTGCGCGAGCTCGAGGACGCCGTCGTTCAGGGTGATCAGGCGGGCGGCGGCGAGGAGCTCGATGACAACGGTGACGTCCCGCCCGTGCCCCTCGGCCCCGGCGTCCAACTCGGCGCGTGTCGCCGGGCGGCGGGTGTCGGCGGTGTCCTGGCCGGGGGCGATCAGGCGCAGCAGAATGCGGCGGGCGATGCGGGCCTGGGTCGGGGAGAGCTCGGCGTACACCCGTTCGGCCGTGGCGGTGACCGCGCCGTGCACGCCGCCGGCTTCCTCGTACGCGGTCATGGTCAGCGTCTTGCCCCGGCGGTGCCGCCAGGTCTCCAGCAGGGCGTGCGAGAGCATCGGCAGCGCACCTGGCCGGCCGGTGACCTCGTCGACGATCCTGGCGGTCAGCGCGCGCTCCACGCTCAGGCCCGCGGCGGCCGCCGGTCTGGTGATCACCTCCCGCAGCTCTGCCGGAGCCATCGGCCCCATAAGTAGATTGGCCCGGCTCACGGCGTCCGCCAGTTCGTGGTGGGCGGCGCAGCGCCCGTAGAAGTCCCCGCGGACCGCGACGACCACCCGCAGTCGGCTCTCGGGGCTCCGGGCCGCCAGCAGCAGATCCAGGAAGCGGTCCCGTTCCCCGCTGTCATGGCACAGGGTGAAGAGCTCCTCGAACTGGTCGACGATTAACCACGTGTCCTGCTCGGCGCCCTGGGCGGTGAGCGCCGCCCGGTGGGCCCGCGCGGGGCGCTCGCCCGGGGTGAGCACCCGGATCACGGCCGGACGGTCGGCGGCCGGGGCCTGCCGCAGCCGAGGAATCAGCCCGGCCCGCAGCAGCGAGGACTTCCCGCTTCCCGACGGTCCGAAGACCGCCGCGAACCGGTGCTCCCGTACCAGCTCCAGTAACTCGCCGACCAGGTTGTCCCGGCCGAAGAACAGATCCCGGTCATCCGGTTCGTACCGGGCCAGCCCCCGGTACGGCGGTACGGCCTCCCCTCCCGGCCCGGACCGTGCAACAGCCCGGTGCGCCTCCCGCCAGCGCTCCTCCCACTTTTCGGCGTCCGCCTCCAAGGCCTGCGCGTACGCCAGGACCAGTGCCAGCGACGGCAGTTGCTCACCGGCCGCCGCCTGCGACAGGGCGCTCACCGAGTACCGACTCCGCTCTGCCATCTCGCGGTACGTGGGTTTCCCGGCCGTCTCGCGGAGGGTGCGCAGTTCGTGGGCGAGCCGCTGTATCGGACCGGCTTCGGGGTCCACCGGCTTCTCGCGTCCCACCGGGCCGCACCTTTCACATCGTCGGGGAGGTCTGCCACCAAGCTAACGCCCTCTCTGGAGGAATCCCCAACTGACCTGTGCCTCAACGGAATTGTTCAGAGCGCCGGAGGGGTACTGACAAACGCGCCGACCGCAAAGACTCTCCCTCGGTCGGGTGACGCCCCATCACCTGACCACCCGTAGCGCGGCCCCGGACGATCCCCCGGTCCGGGGCCGCCATCAGTCCGAGTGCGCGGCACCACCAAGTCACCGATCCGGGAAAGAGGAGAGAGGCATCCCTTGAGCCACCGTTTAAGGCACCCTTCGCGGAACAGACACCAACTGGACAGACGCAGCAAGGCAGTCACGTACGGCATCGCCGCGGTGCTGGCAATGACCGGGCTCGCCGCCACCTCCGCCACCTCGACATCTGCCGCCGCCACCTCCACCGCCGCACCAGGCCCGGCCGGACTCCCGAGCGACGCGATACGGGCCGGCGCGCACATCACCCTGATCACCGGCGACCGAGTAGTCGTCGACGCCAAGGGCCGTGTCGCCGGCCTGCAGCGGGCCAAGGGCCGTGAGGAGATACCCGTCCAGGTCAGCAAGGTCGACGGGCACACCCTCGTCATCCCGGCCGACGCGGCGCGGCTGATCGCCACCGGCAAGCTCGACCGGCGGCTGTTCGACGTAACCGAGTTGAACAAGCCGGCGACCCGCAAGGCCCAGCAGCAGGGCCTCAAGCTGATCATCGGCTACACGGGGACGGCTGTGGCGGCGAAGGCGGACGTACACCACGTCGGCAAGGTCCGCCGGACCCTCAAGTCCCTCAACGCCGACGCGGTGCTGGCGTCGAAAGACGACGCGGCCGACCTGTGGTCCGCGGTCACCGACGACGCAAGCGGCGGCGCGAGGACGGCGCCCGGCATCGCCAGCGTCTGGCTCGACGGCGTCCGCAAGGCCAGCCTCGACAAGTCCGTTCCGCAGATCGGTGCGGACAAGGCGTGGGCGGCCGGCTACGACGGCAAGGGCGTCAAGGTAGCCATCCTGGACACGGGTATTGACGACACCCACCCCGACCTCAAGGGCCAGGTGATCGCGGCGAAGAACTTCTCGGGCGCCGCCACCACCGCCGACAAGAACGGCCACGGCACGCACGTCGCGTCCACCGTGGCCGGTACGGGCGCTGCATCTCCCGCAGGGTCCCCCAAGCACAGGGGGGTCGCGCCCGGCGCCAAGCTCCTCATCGGCAAAGTGCTCGACGACGAGGGCTTGGGCGACGACTCCGGCATCATCGCCGGCATGGACTGGGCGGCAGAGCAGGGCGCCGACATCGTCAACCTCAGCCTGGGCACCGAGGACAGCGTCGGGATAGACCCGCTCGAGGCGCGTGTCAACAAGCTCTCCGCAGAGAAGGGCATCCTCTTCGCAATCGCCGCCGGCAACTCCGGCGAAAATGGCGCGCAGACCGTCGGTTCTCCCGGCAGCGCGGAGGCCGCGCTCACCGTGGGCGCCGTCGACGACAACGACAAGCTGGCCGAGTTCTCCAGTATCGGCCCCGGCCTCGACGGCGCCATCAAACCCGACGTGACCGCTCCCGGCGTGGGCATCACGGCTGCCGCAGCCAAGGGCAGCGAAATCGCCCACGAAGTCGGCGAGAATCCGGCCGGCTACGTGAGTATCTCGGGTACGTCGATGGCCACCCCGCATGTCGCGGGCGCCGCGGCCATCCTGAAGCAGCAGCACCCCAAGTGGACGTACACCGAACTCAAGGGCGCGCTGGCCGGCTCCAGCAAGGGCGGCAAGTACTCGCCGTTCCAGCAGGGTTCGGGCCGGATCCAGGTCGACAAGGCCCTCAAGCAGACCGTGATCGCCGATCCGGTGTCCGTGACCTTCGGCGTGCAGCAGTGGCCGCACACCGACGACACGCCGGTCACCGAGAAGGTCACGTACAAGAACCTCGGCACGACCGCCGTCACGCTGGATCTCTCGCTGACGGCCACCGACCCGAAGGGCCAGGCCGCTCCGGCCGGCTTCTTCACCCTCGGCGCCAAGACGCTGACCGTCCCGGCGGGCGGCAAGGCCTCCGCCGACCTCACGGTCAACACCAAGCTGGGCGGCACTGTCGACGGCGTGTACTTCGCGTACGTGACGGCGACCGGCGCCGGCCAGAGCGTGCGCACGGCGGCGGCGGTGCAGCGCGAGGTGGAATCGTACAAGGTCACCCTCGACTACATCGGACGCGACGGTAAGCCCGACCCGACCGCCTATTCCGGCCTGTTCGGCTACGGCGGCCTGGCCAAGGGCCGGAACTTCCTCACCGCGCTGGACGGCTCCGGCACGGCGACCCTGCGCGTGCCGAAGGGCACCTACCTGCTGGACACCTGGATGTGGGGCGACGGCCTCGACTGGGTGCTCCAGCCCAAGCTGAGCGTCACCAAGGACGTCTCGGTGACCCTCGACGCCCGTACAACCAAGACGGCCGACATCACGGTGCCGGACCCCAAGGCCAAGCCGTTCTCCGCGGCGATCGGCTACTCCTACGACCCCGCCCAGTTCGGCGGCGGCTTCATCCTCCCATCGCTCAAAGACGTGCGCATAGCGCACCTCGGCGCGGACGTCACCGGTCTGACCCAGGTCTGGGGCGGCCAGTGGACCAAGGGCGCGGGCGAAGCGTACGCCGTGGTGACCGAAGCCAAGGTCAAGAGGTTCCAGGGTGACAAGGTCCGTCACTTCAAGGCGAGCGAGCTGTCCACGGTGAAGACCAAGCTCGGTGTCTCGGCCGCCGGCAAGGTCGCCATGCTCGTCCCGATCGCTGATCTCCCAGGGTCCGAGGACGCGTTCCCGGGCGGCGGCTCCGCCCTGCAGCGGCTGCCGGCAGCTCGGACGCTGCACGTGTCGACCGGTGAAAAGGCGAAGTGGAAGTTCCTCTTCGCGCAGTTCGCGGAGTCGGACGACTCCGAGATGCCGACCCCGGAGACCACCTACGAGAGCAATGCGCAGAACTTCAAGGCGGGCAAGAAATACGAGGCCGTGTTCAACAAGGCCGTCATCGGCCCGAGTGTCGGCCGCGGCTTCGGCCTCCGCCGTGAGGGCAACGCGATCTACGGCGCCCTGCCGGTTTTCGCCGACAGCGAGATGCACGCGGGCGAATCGTCCTTCTCTTCCGCCAGGACGGCGCTCTACCGCAACGGCACCGAGGTCGGTTCGAGCGACGCCCCGCTGTACGGGTACCAGTACTTCAACAAGTACTTCCAGGTGCCGGCGGGCGACGCCTCGTACAAGCTGACCACCACCGTCAAGCGCAGCGCCAAGATCGCGGCGGCCTCCACCCGCATCGACGCCAGCTGGACGTTCCGCTCCAAGAAGGTCGAGTTCGCGCAGCTGCCCGCGTCCTCGGTCCGCTTCAACCCCGCCGTCGGCCTGGACAGCAAGGCCCCGGCCGGCAAGAAGGTCTCCATCCCGCTCACCATCCAGGGATCGGCCGCGGGCAAGAACCTCAAGTCGCTGTCGGTGTACGTGTCGTACGACTACGGCAAGACGTGGAAGAAGGTCACCGTCAAGAAGGGCAAGATCAGCGTGAAGAACCCGGCGAAGGGCAAGGGCATCTCGTTCCACGCCAAGGTCGCCGACAAGAAGGGCAACAAGTCGACGATCTCGATCTACAACGCGTACTACGGAAAGTGAGTCGCGGGGGCTGATCCTGTGGTTCGCTGAGCGCTGACCTACGCGAACGGCCCGTCGGGAGTCGAGCTTCCGGCGGGCCGTCCGTGTTTGTGGCGGCGTGACCGCCCACACCGTTGAGTACATCCGGTACCGCATGGCCGAGCACCAGCCGCGGAGTTCCTCGTCGCCTACACCCGGGCCGCCGCCCAGCTCGCCGCAGCCCCGCAATGCGTCGACCACGAACTGGCGTACAGCGAGGACGACTTCGAGCGCTTCAGCCGCAACCTTCTCGCTATGAGGGAAGGGACAAGGCGATGAGGGCTGGGCGTCGTGCGGCGCTACAGGGGTCCCGAGCGGTCCACGTCTGACATGGTCGGCCCGTGGTGAAGTCCCTCGCCCGAAGGGTCCGGCTCGCTCCACAGATCTGGGGGTACGACAGCGACGGAGCGGCCGTGCCGGTCAAGAACGCGCCCGAGGAGTTTGTCGTGTCGGAGGGTGATGGTCCTTTCGGCGATGACCAGGCTGGGGTGAGCGCGGGTGAGCCGGCTCTCGAGGCGGAGCACATCGCCGACCGAGTGAAGGCCGGCCTGCATGATCAGGTTGTGGGTGCCGCTGATTGCCGCGCAGTTGCGGGTCTCGGGGAGGCGGATGAGGGCGTGGCCGATGTCGGACAGGTCCTTGGCCGGCGCCGTTGCCCAGAAGGTGACGGCGACGGGCCAGCCGCCCAGGGGGCGGGCGAAATCGCAACGGAAGCGGAGCAGGTCCAGGCGTACCAGCTGGTCGATGCGCCGCTTCACGCTGTGACCGCTGGTGCCCAGGGTTTCGGCCAGGGAGCGGTGGGAGGCTCGCCCGTCGTGAGAGAGGAGGCGAAGGAGAGCGCGGTCGTGTGAGGTGATCTCGTGTCGCCCACGGGCGTCGTCCGCGGGCCTCGGTGCGGGAGTCTCGGTGAGCTGCGTCCGCTGGTCCGACGCGAGAGCGTCGATACGCCAGCGGCCACCCTCTGTGAACATGTGCGTGACGATCCGGGTGCGGACGGCCGCGACGTTAGGGATGACCGAGAGGACATCGAGGGAGTAGCCGGACATGGCGGCCAGGTCACGGGTGGCCACGGTCGCCAGGAGACGATGGGCATCGGCTGAACGCTCGATGGTGATCATGTGCGGGTGGCCCCGCAGCGTGCGTGCCACCTCGCCGCTCGTGCCGGCCTCGCAGTCGATGACGACGAAGGCGACACAGATCCGGTCGAACAGCCTCGCGCCCGGCGAGACGCTGACCCAGGCCTCGCCGCGGTCGGCCAGCCGGTTGAACCGGCGGGCCACGGTGACCGGATCCACTCCCAGGGTGCGACCCAGGTCGGTCCACGAGGCCCGGGGGCGCAACTGGAGGGCGTGGATGAGCGCGAGATCGTCCTCGCTCAGCAGGCGAAGGTCCATTGCTTCCATATCCTGCGTTCTCCGGTGGACGGGCCTCAGAATCCTGCAGATTGGCCGACTGTACTGCTCAGTGGCGCAATCTGGGTGTTCGAAAGCGCACCCAGGTGGCTTGTGATCGAAGGGGCGATGTCATGGCGTTCGCCGACTACCAGAACGAGATCTATCTCAACGGGTTGGGAGGTGTGCTGCCTTCCTTGCCCATGGACTTCGCGGAGCTGGAGGCCAGGGCGGAGGCCGCGCTGCCGCCGTCGGTGTGGTCCTACGTCGCGGGCGGCGCGGGGGATGAGAGCACCCAGCGGGCCAACGCCTCCGCCTTCGACCGCTGGGGGCTGATACCGCGGATGCTCGTCGGCGCCGCCGAGCGGGACCTGACTGTGGAGCTGCTGGGGATGACCCTGCCCTCCCCGGTGTTCCTCGCTCCGATCGGGGTGATCGGCATCTGCGCCCAGGACGGCCATGGCGACCTGGCCACCGCCCGCGCCGCCGCACGTACCGGCGTCCCCATGGTCGCCTCCACTCTCTCGGTCGATCCGTTGGAGCAGGTGGCGGACCAGCTCGGAGACACTCCCGGCTTCTTCCAGCTCTACACGCCCACCGACCGGGGCCTTGCCGAAAGCCTTGTCCACCGCGCCGAACAGGCCGGGTTCAAGGGCATCGTCGTCACCCTCGACACATGGATCACCGGCTGGCGCCCCCGAGACCTGGCCACGTCCAACTTCCCGCAGTTGCGCGGCCATGCCCTGGCCAACTACACCAGTGACCCGGTCTTCCGCGCCGCTCTGCGGCGTCCGCCCGAGGAGGACCCGCAGGCAGCGATCCTGCACTGGACGCAGATCTTCGGCAACCCGCTCACGTGGAACGACCTGAGCTGGCTGCGCTCGCTCACCCGTCTGCCGCTGATCGTCAAGGGCATCTGCCACCCCGAGGACGCCCGCCGCGCCAAGGACGCCGGCGTGGACGCCATCTACTGTTCCAACCACGGCGGCCGACAGGCCAACGGAGGCCTCCCCGCTCTCAACGCCCTGCCCGGCGTGGCCGAAGCCGCCGAAGGGCTTCCGGTCCTGTTCGACTCCGGCATCCGCAGCGGCGCCGACATCGTCAAGGCCCTGGCCCTGGGCGCGACCGTTGTCGGGATCGGCCGCCCCTACGCGCACGGGTGCGCGGTGGCCGGCACGGACGGCATCGTCCATGTGCTGCGAGCGCTGCTGGCCGAAGCGGACCTGATCATGGCCGTCGACGGATACCCCACGCTGAAGCACCTCGTCCCCGAGGCACTGCAGCCCGTCTGAGCGAGCGCTTCTGCGAGGTGGGCGTCAGAGCGGACGGTGACCGCCGGGGTAGTCGGTGTTCAAATGGTGGTGTGCAGAGAGAAAGACGGACTACGGATGTCCTTCCCTGTCGGCCCGGTTGACTTTCCGGGGACCAGTCGCAGTACGTCGGCGACGATTCAGCCGAACATCCTGCGCTACCTCAGTGCGGTGGTCGAGGAGCACGGCGTCGATCTGCGCCCCCTGCTGGAGCAGGTCGGTCTGGACGAGACGGTCATGCGCTCGGCGGCTCTGCGGGTCTCTTACCGTCAGGGCAGTACGGTGATCCGCCGTGCGCTGGAGCTCACCGGAGACGCGCATCTGGGGATGAAGGTGGGAGCGGCGCAGCACCCGACGGCCTGGGGCCTGCTGGGCTTCGCCCTGATGGCCAGCGACACGCTGCGACACGCCATCGAGACCGGGGTGAGGTACCAGAACCTGTCCGGAGCGATGGTGGTGTGGTCGGCAGGGCAGGCGGATGAGGGCTTCGTTCTGCGTGCCGACCTTCCTGATCCCGCCCTGGATCCGGGTGTCGCGGTCTTCCTGATGGAGGAAGGCCTGACCTCGGTGGTTG
The DNA here is from genome assembly GCF_030499515.1 of Streptomyces sp. DT2A-34. Classification (NCBI taxonomy): domain Bacteria; kingdom Bacillati; phylum Actinomycetota; class Actinomycetes; order Kitasatosporales; family Streptomycetaceae; genus Streptomyces; species Streptomyces sp. DT2A-34. The sequence continues at coordinate 8,907,599 of NZ_JASTWJ010000001.1, forward strand.
CCTTGGCCCGGTTGACCGCTGGTCCGGCGTTCACACCGGCACTGGCGGAGTTCGTCTTTCCCGAACCGGCCCAGAGTGAACCGTATGGCGCCTTCTTCGGCTGTCCGGTCCGCTTCGGCGCCCCTGTCAGCCGCCTTGTCATCGATCCCGTCTGGGCCCGGACACGGATGCCGGCCCGGGATCCGGTGACTCGTGCATCGGTGCTGGAGATGCTCGACACGCAGCTGACCTCGCGCCGCTACCAGCAGGAACTGCTGGAAGTGCTGGAGATTTCCGTAGCGCAGAGCCTTCCGGTGGTTCCCTCGTTCGCCGAGCAGGCACGCAGGCAGTCGGCCAGCGAGCGGACGCTCCGCCGTCGGCTGGCCGACTGTGGCACCACGTACGAGGCGCTCGTGGACGGGGTGCGACGGGAGCGCGTCGAGCAGCTGCTGCTGCGATCGGGACTGACGCTGCGCGATATCGCCCGTCAGTCGGGATTCTCCGACGAGCGAGCGCTGCGTCGGGCGGTGCGCCGCTGGCACGGCACCTCCACTCTGCGCCTGCGGAATCAGACGCCGGAACGCGAGGGCACGGCGACGAGCTGACTCCGGGCGGATCCGAGCTCCCGGTCAGCGGGTACGGATCCAGACGGTTTTCTCCCGGGTCCACTGCTCGAACGCGTTCGTGGATTTCTCCGCGCCGCCGAATCCCGACTCCTTCCAGCCGCCGAAGGGGGCGGTGATGTCGCCTTCGCTGTAGCAGTTGACCGAGACGACCCCCGCGTGGATGCCGCGTGCCAGACGGAAGGCGGCATCGAGGTCCCGGGTCCACACCGAGGCGGCAAGTCCGTACGCCGTGGCATTGGCCATACGGATCGCCTGAGCCTCCGTCGTGAAGGTCTGAACCGTCACGACCGGCCCGAACAACTCCTTGGTGAGCACGTCGCTGCCCTCGGGGGCTTGGGTGATCACGGTGGGCGGGTAGTAGGCGCCTAGTGCCGGCAGGTCGTCGGGGAGGCCCGCGGTATGGATGCGGGCGCCGTCGGCCCGGGCGGCCTCCACTACCTTGGCGACCCTGCTGAAGGCGGCATGGTCGATGAGCGGTCCCATCTGGGTACGGGGATGCGCCGGGTCGCCGATGACCAGTTTCTTCGCGGCAGCGGTGAAGCGGGCGAGTACCTCGTCGGCGATGCTCTCGTGCACCAGGACGCGAGAGCCGGCCGTGCAGTTCTGGCCCATCGTCAGGAACGCTGCTTCGATCATGCCGTCGATGAGTTCGTCCCCGTAGGCGATGGCGTCGGCCATCAGCACCTGAGGGCTCTTACCGCCCATTTCCAGCGAGACGCGCTTGAAGTTGCTGTCGGCCGCGTCCTTGAGGATGCGGCGGCCGACCGCGGTGGAGCCGGTGAAGGACAACGCTCCCACGACAGAGCTGCGGGCCAAGGCAGTCCCGGCGACGGGGCCGTGGCCGGGCAGTACCGTCAGGACTCCCTCCGGCAGCCCGGCCTCGGCGGCGAGGTCCGCCAGGTGCAGGGCCGAACGCGGGGTCGCCTCGGCCGGCTTGAGCAGGAGGCAGTTTCCCGCGGCGAGTGCCGGTCCGACCTTCCAGGCGGCCATGGCCAGCGGGTAGTTCCAGGGCAGGATCGCCGCCACCACCCCGACCGGCTCCCGGCTGATCAGTCCCAGGTCGTCGCGGCCGGTCGGGGCGAGGCGGCCGAAGACCTTGTCGGCCGCCTCGGCGAACCAGCGGATCGCCTCGACAGCCCCCGGTACGTCGCCCGCACGGCACTCCGCGATCGGCTTGCCCGCGTCCTCGCTGTCCAGCCGGGCCAGGATCTCGGCGTCGCGTTCCATCAGCGCGGCCAAACGCAGCAGCACCGCGGCCCGCTCCCGGACCGGCAGCCCCGACCACACTCCGGCTTCGAAGACCTGCCGCGCTTGTTCCGCCGCTTTGGCGACGTCATCGGCGGTCGCGGCGGGAAGGGTGGCGATCAGCTCACCTGTGGCGGGGTTGACCACGCGCAACATCGACGGGCTCTCCTGTCTGCTCACGCCTCCTCCACCAGTTCCCATCGGCCGTTGGCCTGACGTGCCAGACCTCTTCGACGCAAGTCCTCCAGGTAACGGGCCATGCCGCGATCACCGCGCTTGCGGAACAGGGGGAAGACCTTGGGAAGCAGGTTCGGCGCGAGCATCGCGAACCGGACCAGACGGGACTCACTCCGGTGGGGATACGCCTCCAGGCGGGGCTTGTCCAGCATGCTGACGACCGCTCTCACCACATCGGCGGGCTGTTGGGGCGGATCCTGGAACTGCAGGGCGTTCCCACCCTCCACCGCCTCCTGGCGCAGCATCCGGGTGTCGGTGGCCGAGGGCAGGACAGACCCGACCAGGATGCCCTTGTCCCGCAGATCGAGCCCGATCGCGAGCATCGCACCGCGCAGCCCGAACTTGGAGGCCGTGTAGATCGGGGTCTCGCCCAGCGGGAGGATCCCGCCGAGAGACACGGTGGTGACCACCCGGGCGTCGCCGGAGGCCCGCAGCAGCGGGATGGCGAGACGGGTCGCGATCAGGGGCGAGAGCAGATTGAGGTCGAGCTCCCGCTCGATGCTCTCGACGCCGCGCTCGTCGAAGCGTTCGGCGCTGGTCATGCCGACGTTGTTGACCAGGACGTCCAGACGGCCGTAGTCGGCAGCGACCTGGTCGAAGAGATCCTCCAGCTGGGCGCGGTCCGTCAGATCGCAGCCGATGCCGGCGTGCCCGGTGCCGGGAAGCTCCGCGGCGACCTTCTTGGCGCGCACCTCGTCGATGTCGACGACGACACAGCGGGCGCCGCCGGAGGCGAAACGGCGGCACATGGCGGTGCCGATTCCCCCCGCGCCGCCGGTCACCAGCACAATCTTGTGGGTGAAGTCGAAGCCGGTCATGAGACCGCTTCCTTCCGCCTGATGGAGGTCACCGGCGGCGGCTGGCCCTCGGTACGCCAGCCCATCCCGGCCGCGACCTTGGCGAGGTACTTCACGAAGGTACCGCTTTCGACATAGCCGGTGTGGCGGGGCGAATCCACGAACTTCAGGCCGCCGGACAGATCCGGGCGGTCGCTGCGAATCATGCGGGCGAACCGCTCCGCGTTCGGCAGGCCGTGCCTCGTGTCGTGGATGAACCCGGCGATCATCTGGGACTGCGTGTCGAAGATGCTGTAGGCCGCAGAGTTCGTCTCCACGAAACCGACGCCGAACAGCCCCTCGTGTTCCCGGGAGAACGACGACAGATACAGGTCGGGATGCTGCTCGTTGCCGAAATACTTCTGCGCGACCGGCACTTTGTGTACGTAGCCGGTGGCGAACAGGATCACGTCGAAGTCGTCGCGGGTGCCGTCGGTGAAGTGCACCGTACTGCCTTCGGCGCGGGATATGCCGGGCCTGGCCGTGAGGTCGCCGTGCTGAAGATGATGGTGCAGCGTCGAACTGAGCACCGGATGGGTCTCGAAAAGCTTGTGGTCGGGCTTCTGCAGACCCAAGCGGGTCGGGTCGCCGTTGAGAATCCGCAGGAGGGCTGCGAACAGCCTTTGCTCCAGCCACATCGGCAGCCTCGGGCCCACGGCGGCGAGTGTGTCCGCGGGGCGGCCGAAGACATGCTTGGGTATGAACCAGTAGCCACGGCGCATGCTGATCACCGCGTGGTCGGCCACCCGGGCCGCGTCGCACGCGATGTCACAGCCGGATGCTCCGGCCCCCACGACCAGCACGCGCCTGCCGCGCAGCTCGTCCGGACTGCGATAGGTGATGGCGTGACGGATCTCGCCGATGAAGTCCCCGGGAACATCGGGGAGGTTGGGATGCCACTGCGAGCCGGTACACACCACGACCTGGCCGTGGACGGTCTCCCGCCCGTCCGCCCTGGTGACGGTCCAGGTACCGTCCGCGTTCTTGTCCACCGCGCTGACCTCGGTGCCGAACTCGATCCGCTCCGCCAGCCCGTACGCCTCGGCGAACGACGTCAGATAGGACAGAATGTGCCGGTGTGAAGGGTAGTCGGCGAAATGGTCCGGCATCGGCCAGCCACCGAAAGCCGAGAGCGTCTTGCTCGAGTTGAAATGGGCCGACTCGTACATCGGACTTCCGGGGCTGTCGATGTCCCACACACCGCCGAGCCCTGTATGCCGCTCGAGATGGGTATAGGGCAGTTTTCGCTCTGCCAACGCCCTGGCTACCGCCAATCCGGCTGGTCCCGCCCCGATCACGCATGTGTCATGCGAAACACTGTTCACGACTCTGTTTCCTTTCTCGCCAGAATTCGATGGCAGTGACAGGAAATCTATTCACCCACCGTTCAGCGAGCACTGACCAGCGCGGCCATGGAGGGGGCCGCAGCGGCCACGAGGCGGGGTCTTTTCCGGCACCTGGCGTCGGTCGTGGTCTTCGAGTCCGACGTCTTGGGCCCGGTCGCGGTCGTGGTCGTGACACCAGGTACACGCGATGTCATCGCCGTGACGTAGAGTCCCGTCGCGCTGATGCGCAGATCGTTCGTCACATAATGATCAAGGGGACGATTGACCATGCCGTTCACGGCGTCGCAGGCGGTGGTGCGCCGGACTGAACGTTGGTTTGTCCGGCGTGGTGTGCCCACGATGATCGAGGGGTACGGCTTCGTCGATCACGTGCTCCCCCGGATGCTGCCGTCGCTGGCCTTCGTGGCGCTGGCCAGTCTGGTCTGGCTCGTGCCGCTCAAGTCCGCGGGTTCGGAGCGGTGGGTTCTCCTCGGCGGTGTGGCCGTGATGACGGTGGCCGTGCGGGTCATGGTCGCCGCGTTCGTCCGGCGACTGCCCCGCTTCTCGCGCAGGACCGTTGTTTCGCTCCTCGCCGCGTATGCCGCGATGCCGGTCGCGGTACCGCTGATGCAGTTCGCCGTCGACGGAGCCGTCACTCCGCCGGGGGGCAGCGTGGTCGGGCTGCTGGGGTTCGTGATCTTCTTCGCCGCCGTCTTCGTCGCCACGCTCCTGGCCGCGACGTACGGCCTTGGCGCACTGCTGCGACGGGCGATCCGACACACGGTCTTCGACCTGCGCAACAGTGTGCACCTACTGGGCCGGGCGCTGCCCGCGTTGCTCTTTGTCACCCTGTTCCTGTTCTTCACCGGCGAGCTGTGGCAGGCCATGAACCGGCTTGAGTGGTGGCGGATTTCGCTGGTTGTCGTGCTGTTCGCCGCGATCGCCGTGCTCGCCGCCGCCGCACGCCTTCGCGACGAGATCCGCCGGGTCGAGCAGGATCTGAGCCTGCCCACGCTGTCGGCGGCATGCGAGGAAACGCCCCTGGCGGATGTGCCGATCGACCGCCTGGCGCCTGATGGTCAGTTCCGCGCGATGCCACTGAGCGGACAGCAGAGCCGTAACCTGCTGCTGATGCTCGCCACCCGCCAACTCGTGCAGGCGGCGGTGGTAGGGCTGGTGCTGTTCACGTTCTTCCTCGCCTTGGGCCTGCTCGTGGTCACGCCCGAGACGGCGCAACAGTGGATCGGGGAGAAACCGGTGAGCTCGGTTCTGTTGCCCGCGGTGCCGGTCGCGATGCTGCGCAACGCCACTCTCCTCGCCGGCTTCGGCAGCATGTACTTCACCGTCACCTCGATGACCGACGCGGACCACCGGCAGCAGTTCTTCGCTCCGATCATCGACGAGATCGAACGCATGCTCGCGGTGCACGCGGTCTACCTGGCCGTGCGCGACACCGCCCCGGCCTCGCGTGGGGGCGGGGCATCCGGCGATGCTGAACTTGGCTCGGCGGGCGCGGCTCAGCGCCCGTAGACCGCGATTCGCTCCGGCAGCCCCGTCCACGCACAGGTATTCACCACACCGTCGTGCCTACGAGGCTTTCTTGTCCCGCTCCGGGGCTGCCAGGGCGAGTACAGCGCGGATGAGATCGTCCAGGCTTCGGCGGGACTGGTTCTGGTCGGCTCGGACGAGGTTCTGCAGCATGATCTCGTCGAATCCGGACACGGTCAGGTGAGCCAGGTCGCGCGGGGCGTGAATGGGGGTCCCGAGGTCGTCTTGGATGGTGGTCGAGTGAGCCTGGGCAGGCGATGCATCACGTCCGCCAGGCGCCTGGGCGATGAGTGCTTCCAGGGCACCGACCAGTACGGCGTCCTTGACGGCGAAGACGCAGTGCAGGGTGGGTCGCCAGATCTATCCCGACCCCGCGGGCGATGGCGCGGGTTGGGCTCCGGCGACAATGTCGCGGACGATGACTGTCTTGGCCGACGTCTCGACGGTCTGCTGGCGGCGGCCTCCTGCGGGCCCGAGGGCCAGTCGGCCGACCTTCTTGATGCAAGTTCATGTGACCGATCGACCAACTGTGTATCGGCGACCCGTCGGTGCACCCCTCGGTGTGGCCCAGGTCACTATTCATCCGATTGACTTGGTCGATCGACAAACTTCAGAATGGTGCCATCGCCGAGACCCGAGGCCTACGCGAACCGAGGCCGGCGAGACCGCCGCCGAGGACGATGACCAGCTCTGATACCTCCCTCGGTCCCACGAATTTCCCTTGATGTGACAGGAGAATGACCCATGACCGATATGGTCGCCGTGGCCTACCCCAACAAGAACATTGCCAACGAGGTGCTGGCCGAACTGCGCACCCTCAACACCGAACACTCCCTGCACCTGGCCGACGCGGTCCTGGTCACCCGCGACGAGGAGGGCAAGGTCAAGATTCACTCCGGGGACAGCCCGGTGGTCTCCGGCGCGGTGGGCGGTGCGCTTTGGGGCGGCCTGATCGGGTTGCTGTTTCTGCAGCCGCTGCTGGGCGCTGCGATCGGCGCCGCCACCGGAGGTGTCACCGCTGCGGTGACGGAAGACGAAGATGAGAATACGGCCTTTATCGCCCAGCTCGGCCAGCGTCTGCGTCCCGGCGGCGCGGCCGTGATCGCCCTGGTCATCGATGCCACCGAGGACAAGGTGCTGCCCCGGATCGCTCATTACGGCGGTGATCTCCTGCACACCTCACTGACCCTGGCCGAGGAGCAGCGGCTTCGATCCGCGATCAACCCCCAGCCCACCTGGACCGGCGAAACGCCCGCGTGATCCCATTCGGGGCGGCGTCAGTGGTTCTCCGCTGACGCCACCTCGCCACGCGACTACTACCGGGCCGACTGATTCCCGTGCCTGCGTCGTACACCAGATGCGCTGCGGCATCACGGCAGCCGGGCTGGCCCGGAGCGACATCCGCTGGTACCGACCGCCCGCGACGGGGGTACGGTCCTCAACCCGGCCGTGAACAGGCGTGGTCAGCAGGTCGACGGGTCCATGGTGAACTGCCGGGCCCTTCCCGGTCCCGGCGCACATGTTGACCGCCTCGTTCAGCGCCCGACGGAGCCTTACGGCGGTGTCCCACCCAGGTGACCCGCCCCGCACCCCTGGCCTCGTCCGGTGGATGCCGCCTCACCTGGTCACAGACCAAGCTGTTTCAAGTCAGATCCGTAGGTGTCGCCCACGTGGGAGCGGAGGGCTTCGGCAAAGCCCTGCGCGTCGTCGGCGCGCAGACAGGCGATGAGGTGCTCGTGCTCGGCGATGAGGGCTTCACAGCGGGCCAGGAGAGTCTCGCCGTAGCTGAAGAGCAGGAAGCGTTGACGGTCGGCGAGCCGGTCGTTGAGTTCGAGCATCACCAAATTGCCTCCGACCTCGACAAAGGAGCGATGGAAGGCGATCGTGAGTTCGATAAACCGGTTCAGGTCGCTGTCGGTGAGTGCCTGCTTCTGCTGGTTAATACTTTGCTCAAGGCGCGCGGCGAGGGCCAGCTTGTGCTCCGGTGCGGCTCGCTGCACCGACGTAGCCTCAAGAATGAGCCGGGCGTCGGCGAGGTCCTCTGTGGCCTTCTCGCTCATCCCGCGCACGAGAGCGCCGCGCTTGGGGTACACGGTGATCCATCCCTCGTCCTGAAGCCGGGCCAGTGCGGCGCGCACAGGGGTGCGGCTGACGCCCAACTCGGCGGCCAGGCCGGCCTCGCCAAGCATGGTGTCGGGTTTGTGTTTTCCATTGAGGATGCCTGCACGGATGGCTGCGTAGGCACGCTCGGAGGCGCTCTCGCTAGTCGACATGGGAACCATCTTCTCTGGTCCGGGCAGGGCGGTCAGGATGACGACCGGGGCGGGGATGTGGGGGGCGTCCTCCATGGCATGGCGCTCGAGAGTGACCTGCTGGGAGGCGCCGAGGATGCCGCTGAGCCGGGCGATTGCCGACGAGGAGTAGAACGCCCTCCCTTGCCCGATCGCGATCGTGCGGGTTAGTGCAGCTCGCGGCGTTCCTCTGCCGGCCTGGACTCAGATGGTGCGCGGATCCCTGGTATCGGCCTGGCATTGCCGAGGGCAGGGGGCCTTCCGGCAGTGCTGCTGGTGGCGACGACCGCACACACGTTGAGCCGGGCGTTGCGGGAGTGGTGGAGAAGCAGAGGCGGTAGCTTGGACGACTAGGATACATGTTGTGCCCATGTGGAATACATCGAGGGTCGGTGCCGTTAGACAGCTCAGACGAACCGCCCAAAGGCGGCGTTCCTCTCAGCAGAAAGGATCTTCCCGTGCGGCAGATCATCGTCATCGGGTCCGGCCCAGCCGGCTACACAGCGGCCCTCTACGCCGCGCGCGCTGACCTGAACCCGTTGCTGATCGCCTCCTCCGTCGAGGCGGGCGGTGAGCTGATGAACACCACCGAGGTCGAGAACTTCCCCGGCTTCCCCGAGGGGGTCGTGGGTCCCGACCTGATGGACAAGATGCAGCGGCAGGCCGAGAAGTTCGGCACCGACATCCTCTTCGAGGATGTCACCGCCGTAGACCTCTCCGGCGACGTCAAGACCGTCACCCTCGGCTCGGGCGAACAGCACCAGGCCCTCGCCGTGGTCTTCGCGACCGGGTCCGCCTACCGCAAGCTGGGCCTTGCGGACGAGGACCGGCTGTCAGGCCGAGGCGTGTCCTGGTGCGCGACCTGCGACGGGTTCTTCTTCCGCCAGCGCACGATCGCCGTCGTGGGCGGCGGCGACTCGGCGATGGAGGAGGCGAACTTCCTCACCCGCTTCGCCGACAAGGTCTACGTCATACACCGCCGCGACTCCCTGCGCGCCTCGAAGATCATGCAGGACCGCGCATTCGCCAACGACAAGATCGAGTTTGTCTGGAACGCGGAGGTCGTCTCCATCAACGGCGACGACCGCGTCACCGGCGTCACGCTGGCCGACACGCTGACCGGTGAGCGGCGTGACCTGGAGCTCCAGGGCCTGTTCATCGCGATCGGCAACGACCCGCGCGTCCACCTCGTGCACGGCCAGCTCGATCTCACCGAGGACGGCACGATCGCGGTCGCCGGCCGCAGCTCCAGGACCAACCTCGCCGGCGTGTTTGCCGCAGGCGACGTGGTCGACCCCACCTACCGCCAGGCAGTCACCGCCGCCGCGTCGGGCACGGTCGCCGCGCTCGACGCCGAGCACTACCTGACCACCCTCCCCAAGAACCTGCTGGAGAGCGCGGCGGCGGCCGCATCCAGCGAGCTCGCATCCGCCGCCTGACCCGAGAAAGAGATCCCAGAGCCATGTCAGCACGTCACGTCACGGACGCCACCTTCACGGATGACGTCCTCCTCAGCGACAAGCCCGTCCTCGTCGACTTCTGGGCGGCCTGGTGCCCGCCGTGCCGGGCCGTCGCCCCGATCCTCGACCAGCTCGCCACCGAACACGCGGACAAGATCGAGATCGTCAAGCTCAACATCGACGAGAACCCGGAGACGGCCGCACAGTACGGAATCACCTCCATCCCCACGATGAAGGTCTTCCAGGGCGGCAAGGCCGTCAAGACCGTGGTCGGCGCCCTCCCCAAGCCCGCCATCGAGGCCGAACTGGCGCCCTACCTCACCTGACCGCAGCCCCCGCACGCCCACGCCTGCCTTGTCCCCATGGCCCGTACAGCGGCTGGAGACAAGGCGGGCGGGCGGCCGGGGCACCTTGTCACCTTGCGTCGAGGGATGCCGCGGCGCTGGCCGCTGAGGCGTGCTGGGGCGGGAGGTGAGCGCGCTGATGTTGAGCTGGGTGGGGGTGGGTCAGGCGTTCACCCTCGATGTCCACGTTGGGCAGCTATCGGTGCAGAAAGCGGGGCAGCCACCACACCTTGTCGCCGAGGACGGCCATGACGGCGGGCACCAGGGTCATCCGGACGACGAAGGCGTCCAGCAGGACGCCGATGGCCAGTGCGAAGCCCGTGCCCTTGATGACCTGCAGCTCGGCGAAGATGAAGGAACCGAAAACGGCGATCCTGATGAGAACGGCTGCGGTGACCACCTGTGAGCTGTGGCCGAAGCCGTGGACCATCGCCTGTGTTGGCGGCTTTCCGTGTTTGTACTCCTCGCGCATGCGGGAGACCAGGAAGACTCCGTAGTCCATGGCAAGTCCGAACACGATGCCGACCAGCAGCATCGGCAGGAAGCACAGCACGAGGCCTGTCTGGGTGATGCCGAACAGATCGGAGAGCCAGCCCCACTGGAAGACCGCCACCAGTGCCCCCAGGGAGGCACCGAGCGAAAGCGGCAATCCCAGGGCGGCCTTGACCGGGACAGCGATGGAGCGAAAGTCCACGATCAGCAACAGCAGCGCCAGGCCCATCACCAGCAGGCAGTAGACGGGCCGAGCGCCGGAGAGCTTGTCGGCGACGTCGATGTTCACCGCAGTGCTGCAGGTGACGTTGAGGCTGGAACCGGTCTGCTCCTCGATGCCGCCCCGCATCTTGCGGATCTCGCTCAGCAGGTCCTTGGTGGCCTCCGATCCGGGCCACTGGACGGGGTGACGCTGACCAGCACGGCCTGACCGGATGCCGTCGGCAGGGGAGACGACACCGACGCCACTCCCGGCAGCTCCTTCACCTGCGCGGCGAGGTCGTTCACGGCCGTCAACGTGGTGGTCTTGTTCTCGCCCTGGGCCAGGACGGTCAAGGTGCCGCTGTAACCGGGACCGAAACCCTTGTCGATGAATTTCTGCGCTCGCCCCGCGGAGCTGTTTGGGTCCGGCCCACCGCCGAGTCCGAGCTGCAGGTCCGTCGCCGGGGGGCCATGACCAAGACCGAGCACACACGCGACCACGACCAGCCACTTGCGGCGGGCGGTCACGGTCGCCCACCGCAGCCCGAGGCTCGGCCTGCCCCCTGCGGCGAGCCGCCGCTGTGTGCGCTGGGCCGAGCGGCGTAGCACGGGCGCGGTACTGGTGGCGATACGCCGGCCCTCGAGGCCCAGGACGGCCGGGAGCAGGGTGACGGCGATCAGTACGGAGACGACCACAGTCAGAGTTGCGCCCAGGCCCATGACGGTGAGAAAGGGGATGTTTTCATCACAGACAGTGCGGACAGCGCGATCACGACCGTGACACCGGCGAAGACCACTGCGCCGCCGGCCGTGCCCGTCGCAAGGCCGGCCGACTGCTCCGCATCGGGGGCCGAGTAATGCACGTGCCGGGGCTGGCGATCGAAGGTCCACCACCCAGCACTACGGACGCGGGAACGCGCCTGGCTACCGCGCTGCCTTCCCGCGCAGGTCAGCGCCGAGTTCCGTTACGATCTGCGCCAGAGTGGGCGTCTCGACGCCGTGCGCCTCCGCCGCTCGTAGCACCGAGCCGCCGATCGCGTCCAACTCAAGCGGTCGGCCCGCTTCGGCGTCGCGCTGCATAGAGGATTTCATCGCGGCGGGCGCTTGGTCGAACATCGCCAGAATGCGGGCGGCGTCGACCGGTCCCCCTGCGGCGCGCGCCACGGAGGTGATCTCGCGGATGAGGGTGAGCAGTTCTGGCCGGCAACGAGCGCGTACGTCGCCGACCGTTGCGCCGTAGCGGGTAGTGAGCAGGGCCATGGGAGCGAGGAAGCATAGCTTGTCCCAGAGCATGGCGGTCTCGTCGCGTCGGAGAGACACGGAGAACCCGGCGCCTTCGAGGAGCACGGCAAGGTGGTCGAGGCCGGCGCGGGCTGCTGGCGCCACGGGGACGGCGAGTTCTATGGCGGCGAAGGGGCTGGTGTGCTCGATTCGCCCGGGTGCGACCTTCGTCGACTCGACCTTGATGGTCGCGGCGATCACCCGCTCGGCGCGGTAGCGGGCGCGAAGCGGGGGCAGGTGGTCGATGCCGTTGAGGAGCGGTACGACCAGGCCGGAGCCAAGGACGCGCGGGTCGACGCGGTTCAGCGCCGTGCTGAGGGCAGTCTCCTTCACCGCGACTAGGCAGACGTCGACCTGATCGCGGAGCTGGGTGTCGGCTTTGACGGGGACAGTGAAGTCACCGAATCGATTGCTGCGGACGGTGAGGCCCTCCGTGCGCAACGCCTGGGTGGTGTCCGGCCCGGCCAGGCACACCACGCGGTGTCCGGCTCGGGCCAGTAGGGCGGCCGCCAGCCCTCCGACGCCGCCGGGGCCGAGTACCGCCACGGTTGAAGGGTTCGTGTTCACATGATTCTCCTGAGGTGAGATTGTCGGGGTCGGTTAGCCTGGCGCGGCTCACCGTTGGTGCAGAGGGGGTGGACCAGATGGTTCGCTGACGTCGCGCGGGCAGACAACGTTGACCGTCGATCTTGTCTGGCGCTCGCTGCCCCGGGCAACCCCCGTCGGAGGGCTGATCCCCACGCAAGCGCTTCTCACTCTGTCCCATCGCAGCGCTCGGGGAGATCCCTCCAGGCGCCCCGGTGCAGGCACCGACGAGGCGTATCGTGGCGTCACCTGGGACGTCCACGACCACCTGGGTAGGTACTGCGATCCACCGTGGCCTCATCAGAACCTCGTCAACCTCGTCGACGTTCGAGTCGGAATAGATGAGGCGCCGGTCCGGGAAGGGCTGGCCGTCCACGGGAACTGCCGAGGGCCAGGGCGCCGCCACTACGGAGCAGGCCAGCTTAGCTGTGAACCGCATCAGCTACGTCTTCAACGTGGCGCGCTCGCGGGCAGCGCGTACCGCGGCGGACAGGCTCGTGATGTCGTATGCGCCGTGGTGTCGGCGGCCGTTGATGAAGAAGGTGGGCGTTCCTGCCACGCTGCTGAGGTCTGCGGACTCGATGTCCTCGGCGACCCGCGACGCCCCCGCGGCCGCACGCAGGTCTCGTTCGAAGCGGGCCGTGTCGAGCCCGATGGCGGAGGCGTAGGCGCGCAGGTCTTCGAACCGCAGGGCGCTCTGGTGGCTGATCAGCAGGTCGTGCATATCCCAGTAGCGGTCCTGCAGCGCGGCGGCCTCGGCAGCTTCGGCGGCGAGCCGGGCGTGGACGTGGACGTCGGTCAGCGGCAGGTGGCGCCACACGTAGCGCACGTCCCCGAAGTCGGCGAGGAGTTCACGGACGACGGGTTCGGCCTGCCCGCAGTAGGGGCACTCGTAGTCGCCGTATTCCACGACGGTCACCGGGGCGTGCCGTGGTCCTCGTACGTGGTCGCGGTCGGGGTCGACGGGTACGGCGAGGTCGACGATCGATTCCGCCTTTCCGAGCAGTGCCCGTCGTCGCGGCGAAGGCGGCAGCAGGCCGATCACGGTGGTGACGATCCGAGACGTGAGGAAGGACAGGAGCAGGGTGCTCAGGATGCCGATCTTGGCGTCGTCGAGGTGCGTGCCGTCGAAGGCGAGCGTCGCGATGAGGAGGGAGACGGTGAAGCCGGCCCCGGACAGTGTCCCTGCTGCGGTTGCGGCCCCCCAGCCGACCGGGAGCCGGATCCGCCCGTGGGAGGTGATAGTGGTCAGCGCGGATGCGCCCACGATACCGAGCGGCTTGCCGACGGCGTAGGCGATGAGGATGCCCAGGGTGACGGGCGAGGTGAAGGCTCGTGCGACCTGGTCACCGGTGATTTCGATGCCCGCGTTGGCCAGGGCGAACAGCGGGACCACCAGATAGCTGGTCCAGGGGTGGTACAGGCGTTGCAGGCGGTCGTTGGGGGAGAGCGCGGAGGCGATGCCGGCGCGTACGTGCCGCTCCAGCTCGGGGGTGGGCTGCTCGCGGAACAGCCGGAACAGGCCGCTGGCGTGCTCCAGGTCGGCGCGCGAGGCCGGGTAGGCGTAGGTGAGCAGCCCCATGGCGAGACCGATGACGATCGGGTCCACCCCTGATTCGAGCAGGGCGACCCAGGCGACGAGGCCCAGCAGTGCGTACACGGCGCCGTGCCGCACGCCGAGCTTCCGGGCGAGCAGAATGACCGTGAAGGTGCTGACTGCGACGAGCAGCGCCGGCACGGTGAGGTGGTCGCTGTAGGCGAAGGCGATGACGCCGAGGGCGAGGAAGTCGTCGACCACGGTCATCATGAGGATGAAGACACGCAGTCCGGGCGGCATGCGCCGGCCGACGACGGCCAGTATGCCCAGCGCGAAGGCCGTGTCGGTGGACATCGCCACGCCCCAGCCTGCCGCCGTCCCCTGTCCGGCGTTGATCGCCAGGTACAGGGCGATGGGCACGATCATGCCGCTGAGCCCCGCGGCTAGCGGGAGGGCCAGCCGCTTGCGTTCACGCAGCTCCCCCATGTCGAACTCGCGGCGTGCTTCCAGGCCGACGACGAAGAAGAACAGTGTCATCAGGCCGCTGTTGACCCACTCGCGCAGGCCGAGTGAGATCCCGTGCGAGCCGAAGCGGACGGACAGGTGAGTGTGCCAGAACGACTCGTACGCCGATGGTGCCGCGTTCGCCCAGACGAGCGCGGCGAGCGCCGCTGTCACCAGGACGGCGGCGCCTCCGGTCTCGGTGCGCAGGAAGTCGCGCAGAGGGGAGTGGGAGGCGCTGCCGCACGCGGTCTGCCCGGTGTAGGCGGTGGCTTCGAAGGACATGGGCGGTCCCTCCTACGACAGTGCGCGCATGGCGCCGACCGTCAGGCGAACTCGGGTGTCATGGCTGCTGCCATCTTCAGGTGCACAGCTGCTTCTTCGCTTCTGCCGAGGCGCTGGAGAGTACGCCCGAGCATCAGCCTCGTATACGAGTCGTCCGGCGCGTCCGCGACCAGCTGCCGCAGCACATCGTGGGCCCGTGACAGCTGGGCCGAGTGGAAGTAGCCGCGGGCGGCGAGGCGTCGGACGTTCAGGTCGTCGCCGTGGCGGGCGAGCAGAGGCTGGAGCAGGGTGAGGGCGCCCAAGGGGTCGCGCTGGTCCAGCAGGGATTCCGACCAGCGCAGGCGCTGGACCTCTTCGGGTATCTCCCGCGTGCGTACGCCCGCTGCCTCGGTGAGGAAGTCGGCCATCACCTCGGCAGGCTGTGCGCCGGCGAGCGCCCGGTCGCCGACCACGATCGTGGGCGAGGTCGCGATGCCCCGGGCCTTGCCGATCAGGAGGAGTTCACGTACCTCGCGGTCGGCGGCTCCGCTGTCCAGGAGCGCGCCGCCGGGGAACCCGGCCCGGTCGGCGATGCCCTGGAGCAGGCGGCGGTCGCTGATGTCGAGGTGGTCGAGGAAGTGCGCCTTCAGGACCTGCTCGGCGACCTGGTCCTGCAGGACGCTGCCGCCGTGTTCGTAGGCCAGGGTGAGGAGATGGTGGGCGTCAAAGCTGCCGGCCCGCCAGGCGGCTCCCCACTCCGGGCCGAACCCCTCCTCGGCGGCGACCTGAGAAACGAGCACCCGGCTCTGCGCCGGAGACGGACCGAGGGTGCATGAGGCCGCGGCGCCGTCCGCAACCGCGGCGGCGGACGACTCGTCCACCGGGGTGGCCTGCGAGGGAGCGGTCGGGTCGATCCGGTACGGCCGCCACACCACCTCGGCGTCGAGGCCGGCCAGCGCCGGGCAGGCCAGCGCCTTCTCCAGGCGCCGCTTGCCGATGTAGGCCCACGGGCAGACCATGTCCGCCCACACTTCGATTCGCATGGCGGTCGTCTCCTGTCGCGTCCTGCGTTGTGTCACTGCTGGTAGCGCTCGACGGTGCGGGCCTCGCGGACGTGGGCCTCATCGGGGTCCTGGCCGAACTCGCGGCGGGCGGCACGCTGGCGCAGCAGGTCCCAGCACTGGTCGAGGGTCTGTTCCACGGTCGTGAGCCGGGATCGCCTGTCGGCGGTGGTGTCCGCCTGCCCGTCACGCAGTTCGTGTTCCTCGCGTACGAGCTCGTCGATGCGGCGGTAGATGTCCCGTTCCTGCACGGGAGTGCCTTTCTCGGGCCGGTCTGAACGCACGTGGCGCGTCCAGCGGTCTTGCTGGTGGACAGCGAGGCCAGGGGCGGGCCCGGCGGCCGGGCCCGCCTTCCCTGACGCGGCTGTCCTGCCTGGGGCTACTGCCCCTGCTTCTTCTGCTCCTCGGCGATCTGCTTACGCACCTCGTCCATGTCGATCTTCCGCGACTGTGCGATCAGGTCCTCCAGGGCGGACTCGGGCAGCGCGCCGGGCTGGGAGAAAATGGCGACCTTGTCCCGGATGATCGCAAGCGTCGGGATCGACTGGACGGAGAAAGCCTGCGCGAGCTCCGGCTGCGCCTCGGTGTCGACCTTGCCGAAGACGAGATCGGGGTGACGCTCCGACGCGGCCTCGAAGACCGGGCCGAACATGCGGCACGGCGGGCACCATTCCGCCCAGAAGTCGACGAGGACGAAGTCGTTCTTCGACACGATCTCGTCGAAGTTCTCCTTGGTGAGTTCCAGAGTGCTCACGGGTTGCTCCCTTTCGGGTCGATGGGTTGTGTCAGAGCTGGGTGCTGCCGCCGTCGACGGGCAGGTCGGCTCCGGTCATGTAGCTGTTGTCGTCGGAGGCGAGGAACAGGACGGCTTTCGCGATCTCCTCCGGTTCGGCCAGGCGGCCCATGGGGACGGTGCCGGCGAGTCCGGCGCGCACGGCCTCGCCGTCGGCGGCGGTCTGGCCGGCGTACAGGCCGTCGAGGATGGGGGTCTCGACCGGCCCGGGGCTGACGGAGTTGACCCGGATGCCGCGGCCCTTGAGTTCGGCGGCCCAGCTGCGGGCGTAGGAGCGCACGGCGGCCTTGCTGGCCGAGTAGGCCGTGAAGTCGGGCCAGCCCAGCCGGTGGCCGACACCCGACATGAGGACGATGGATCCTCCGTCGTTGAGCAGGGGCAACGCCTTCTGCACGGTGAAGAAGGTGCCGCGGGCGTTGATGGAGAAGACCTTGTCGAAGTGCTCGGGCGTGGCCTGGGGCAGGGTGGCCGCCTCGGCGATGCCGGCGTTGCTGAAGATGATGTCGACGGAGCCGCGCTCCTCCTTCACCCGCGCCCACAGCCGGTCGAGGTCGTCGAGGTCGGCGATGTCGCCCCGCACGGTGGCGACGTTGTCGCCGATCTCGGCCTCGGCCTTGGCGAGCTCCTCCTCGCGCCGGCCGGTGATGTAGACGTACGCGCCCTCGGCGACGAACTTCTTCGCGGTCTCCAGGCCGATGCCGCTGCTGCCACCCGTGATGACCGCGGTCTTGCCGTCCAGCTTGCCCATGGGGTGATCCCCGCTTTCTTGATTAGTGGTCGCTAAAGAAGAGGACGCTCTACACTGTAGCGAGCCCTAAAGAAAAAGCAAGCCGGAGCCCACGAGGCCGGTCCGGGAGGGAGGTCGGGAGATGCCGAGAGGACGCAAGCGCATGTTCGACGAGGACGCCGCGCTGCAGACGGCCATGGAACTGTTCTGGCGCCAGGGGTACGAAGGCACCTCGATCGCCGACATCACGCAGGCACTCGGCATCCAGCCGCCCAGCCTGTACGCGGCCTTCGGCAGCAAACGAGAGCTGTTCGAGAAGGCGCTCGACCGGTACATGGCCAGGCCGACCGCCGATCTGCGGGAGGCTATGGCGCGGCCGACCGCTCGCGAGGTCGCGCTGCATCTCCTGACGAGCAGGGTGGAGGCGTTCATTGCCCCCGGTTTGCCGCGCGGCTGCATGACCGTGCGGGCGGGGCTCGCGTGCGGCGAGGCGCACAGCGACGTCGTCGACCTTCTCGCGGCCGTGCGGGAAGAGACTCGGAAGACGGTGCTGGAGCGGTTCGAGAAGGCGGTCGCCGACGGTGACCTGCCGGCCGGGACCGACTGCGGCGCCCTGGCCCGCTGCCTCATGGCCACCATCTACGGGCTCAGTGTCGAGGCCGCGTCCGGCGCCCCGCGGGAGGAGCTGCTGGCGGCTGCCACCTTCGCCGCGCAGCTGGTACCGGCCGGCTGACCTTCCCGGCCTCGGACCCGGGCGTCGCCGGGGCTACGGCCGTGCGGGCAGGGGGTGCGTGGCGGCGACCTGTTTCATGACGATGCTGGAGTTGATGTGCTGCGCACCCGGCAGCTGCGTCAGCGTTCCCTCGTAGAGACGCTGGTCCGCGAGGAGGTCCGCTGCGACCACGCGCAGCAGGTAGCCCGGGTCGCCGAAGAGGCGCTGCGCCTCCACGACGTCAGGGATCGCGGCGACGGCCTCGTCGAACGCCGTCAAGGTGTCCGCCGCCTCCTGGTGCAGGCTGACGAACGTCAGGACCTTAAAGCTGAGGCCGATCGCGGCGGCGTCCACGGCCACGTGATAGCCGCTGATGACACCGTCTGCGCTCCAGCTCGCGCAGGCGCCGCTGACAGCGGGAGATGGTCAGTCGCACCAGGTCGGCCAGTTCGGTGATCGATAGTCGCCCGTCCTGCTGCAGCTCCGCAAGGATCTGTTAATCTACGGCGCCCATGCGCGAAATCTTCGCTGGGGAGCGCCTCAGTGAGCAAAAGAGGCAAACAGTTCGTCTGGCCTTCTGTCTATGTTCGGCGTCATGGACAGTATGACTCCCGAGATCTTCTCTCCGGGCGCCGTCAACCCGCTGCGCCGACTCACTCTTGACCAGCTCCGGTGCCGTACGAGCCTGAAGTGGCGGACGTACCCGGAGGACGTGCTGCCGCTGTGGGTCGCCGAGATGGACGTCCCCCTGGCCGAGCCCGTCGTCGAGGCGATCCAGGACGCCGTGGCCCTCGGAGACACCGGCTACCCCGCCGGGAGCCGCTACGCCGAGGCGCTCGCCGCGTTCGCGAGCAGACGATGGGGCTGGGACGGGCTCGCCGTGGAGCGCACCGCCATCGTTCCGGACGTGATGCTGGGCGTCGTCGAAATGCTCAAGCTGGTCTCCGGACCCGGTGATCCGGTGATCGTCAACCCCCCGGTGTACCCGCCGTTCTACCAGTTCGTCGAGAACACGGGACGCCCGGTCATCGAGGCCCCGCTGGGTGCGGACAGGCGGATCGATCTAGGCGCGCTCGAAGCCGCGTTCGGGCGCGCTCTCCAGGGCGGGGGGCGCCCCGTGTACCTGCTGTGCAGTCCGCACAACCCGACCGGCACCGTGCACTCCGCCGATGAGCTGGCAGGCGTGGCGGCGTTGGCACGCACACATGGCGTTCGTGTCGTCGCCGACGAGATTCACGCCCCGATCGTGGCGGCGGGCACCAGGTTCGTCCCGTACCTGAGTGTTCCCGGTGCCGAGAACGGGCTGTCGCTCATGTCGGCATCCAAGGCGTGGAACCTGCCCGGCCTCAAGGCCGCCCTGGCCATCGGAGGCCCCGATGCGTCCGACGACCTCGCGCGCCTTCCCGAAGAGGTCAGCCACGGTCCCAGTCACCTCGGGGTCATCGCCCACACTGCCGCACTGCGGGACGGCGGCGACTGGCTCGACTCCCTGCTCGCCGGCCTCGACGACAACCGACGGCTGCTCGCCGACCTGCTGGCCGGGTATCTGCCCGCCGTGCGCTACGAACCGGCGCAGGCCACCTACTTGGCGTGGCTGGACTGCCGGGCCCTGGGGTTGGACGACGACCCCGCCGCCGTCTTCCTGGAGCGCGGCCGCGTCGCCCTGAGCTCCGGCGCCCCCTTCGGTACTGGCGGCGCCGGCTTTGTCCGCCTCAACCTGGCTACTTCGCCCGAGGTCCTCACCGAGGCGGTGCGGCGCATGGCCACCGCTCTCGCCTGAGAGCGGACCTAAGGGCCTGTTGCGCACTACGACGAAAGGCCGTGCGCCGCGATGATCGACAGCGCCATGGCGCGTCCGCGCTGAATCGCGTCGGCTTCGGGCCGGATCGCCGCCGTGACCAGCGCGCCGTCGTAGATGATCGCGATCTGTTCGGAGATCTCGTTCGCGTCGGCGCAGCCGGCCTTCTCGATCATGTTGCGGATCGTGGAGAGCACGGCCAGCTTGTGCGTGCGCGCCCACCGCCGTGCCGGCAGATCAGCCCGGGGTATTTCCGTCGCGGCAACCACGAAGGCGCACCCTCGGTAGGCGGATTGCGCGGCGGTGGTCGACAGAAGGTCGAAGACCCTGCCGATCTTGACCGGCAGGGGGGCGTCGCTCTCCTCGATGAGCCGCAGCCGGCCGATCGTGACGTTGTGCTGCCGCTCCAGGTAGTCGTCGACAAGATCGTTCTTGCTCTTGAAAGCGTGGTAAAACGACGCTTTGGCGACGTCGGCGCGCTCGATCAGCAGGTTGACGCCGGTAGCGGGGATTCCCTCAGTCGCGAACAGGTCGTCGGCGGCGGCGCGCACGCGCTCCCGCGGGCCACCACGGCTTCTCGACGTCGACGCCTCCGGCTCCCGAGTCTCCATCTGCACTCCCATGCGGCACTTCGATTCCTGACCCGCCGGTCAGAACAGTCTGTCTGTTTCGGAGGCTACGCGCGGAACGCGCCTGCGGCAAACGACCCAGAGCGTGCGTGGTGCGCCGCAGGAGATCGCCGTGCGTGATGGCTCGACCAGCACCGCCGGACCCGGACTGGAGTGCGTGATGCAGCGCCTCGACTCCCGAACGTTTGACGTAGACAGACAGGTCTGTCTAGACTGGCCGAGCCACCGCTTCCGTAGGGAAAGCGGCCACCTGTGATGAACGCGAAAGGTTCACGATGCACTACCACAACAGCGATGACGCGAGCTACAACCGCCACCTGCGCAACGCCGCCCCCACCGCCTACAAGGGCCTGATGGAGTTCGACAAGGCGGTGTTCGAAGAGACCGACAGTGGACTCGACCGGCGGACCAAGGAGCTCATCGCCGTTGCCGTTGCCGCGACGACGCAGTGCCCCTACTGCATCGATGCCCACGTCAAGAACGCCCACAAGGAGGGTGCGACCGAAGCCGAGGTGGCCGCGGCCGTCATGATCAGTGCCGCACTGCGGGCCGGCGGCTCGTTCACCCACGGCTGGATGGCCATGAAGGTCCTTGACAACGCGTAAGCGGAACGACCATTCCGACCGTGCGACGTGCTTTCGGTCGGCAACCTCCGCACGTGGGCTCAGCGACAGGGCGGCCCAGATCGCCGGTGCAGGCCGAAACCACCATGATCGCGGCCGCATCGCATGTCGGCGCCTGCCGCGCTTCCACATCCCCGCACTTCACCGAAGGAAGCAGCATCACGGCCGCGGTCCGGGCCGAGCCCAAGCTCGGCCAGGCCACCATCTCCGTCAACGGCTCTTGGCAGGGCGGTGTTCGGCTTGCCGCGCAGACCGGCGCGATGACCCAGGGCGGTGAGCGTGACGAGACGCGCGTCGCGAAGTTCGCGATGAGCAGCGATGAACCCGCCGGGCTGCTGGGCACCGACACCGCAGTCTCCCCCGGGGAGTACGTGCTGCAGGCGCTCGCCGGCTGCTACTCCGCCACGCTCGCCGCCCTCGCCTCCGTGCAGGGCATCGAGCTCAAGAGTGTCCGTCTGGAACTCGAAGGCGATATCGACTTCCGCGGCTTCCTCGGCACCGATCTCTCAGTCCGTCCGGGCCTGCAGCAGGTGCGCGTCCGCCTCCACGTCGACGCCCCGGACGCCCCCCGCGAGCAGCTTGAGGAACTCGTCGCCCTCGTTGAAAGCCGCTCTCCCATCCGCGACACCCTGGTCAACCCAGTCGACGTTGTCACGACGCTCGCCTGATCACCGCGACTGACCAGGAACTGGGCCGCAGCCCCGCCCGCTCATCGGCCACAACGTCGAGGACGGGTGGGGCGCGCCCGTCGGCAAGCACGCCGCGAAGCGCTGCGCGTGTAAGGCAACGTCCAGCCCAGCCACCCCCGACTCCGAGGGGAAGTACCCCAAGCGAGTGCCCTGTTCCCCCCGACTCTGCGGTCGCTCAAGATCCCCAACGGGGCTCTGGACGTCCCCCATGTGCATGTACTCGGAGGGGCCCGAGGCAGGCGTCCCGACCGACTTCCACCTCACGCACCTGGCCAGTCGAGCCGCCGACGGTGCCGGGCTGGTGATGGCCGAGGCTACCGGGATACGCCCGGACGGCCGCATCAGCCCCTGGGACCTGGGCCTGTGGAACGACCATCAGCAGGAGTCGTTCACCCGCATCGCTGAAGCCATCCGCTCCCACGGGCGGTCCCTGCGTTCCAGCTCGCGCACGCCGGCCGCAAGCCATCCGTCGACAGGCCCTGGCGCACCGACAGCTTCATGCCCGCCCGCGACCGAGGGCGGCTGGCAGACGGTGGCCCCCAGTCCGGAGCCGTACATCGGTCTGCTGGCAGGTCGGTGATCGCCTGCAGCAGGCTGGGGTGATCTCGGTGGTGATGCCTTCGGCGTTGAGTACCTGGACGGCCTGGGTGGCCCAGTACGGCTCTTCGTGGTCAATGCGGGCCGGAACCATGGCGTCGTCTAGGGATTCGAAGCCGCGGGCGGCCAGGAGCGCCTGGGCGGTACGGCGGTGGGTGCCGGTGAGGGTGGCGATGACGGCGCTGGAGTGGGCGGGATGGGTGTCGAAGCGGACGTGGGTGTCGAGGGGGCTGTCGGGCATGAGGTACGGGGCTCTTTTCGAATCCGGGCCCGGCCATGGAGGCCGACTGGGCCTGGTAGTTGAGGTCATCGGTGGGCTCGCGCGGCCGTGACGGTCGGGCGGTGTGGCGGGCCGGCCCGGGGAAGCGGCGCGGACCGTGCTGGTGCACTCGTGGTGGGTGAGGGGGCAGGCGCGATGGCGCGGTTCCAGCGGGCGCGCAGGGCGTTGAGGTCGGCCAGGGCGCGGCGGCTGCCGGTGATGAGCTGGTGGGGGGTGTTAGCGGGGTCGTCGGTGTGGGCGGTGATCCGTTGGGCGACCGTGTGGGCGCGGGCGAGGAGGGCACGCTGGAAGATCTTCTCGCCCCAGTATTCGGGGGAGCCGGCGGGTGTGGAGATCAGGTCGCGCGGGGTGATGGAGTCTGTGAGGAGTCCGCGGTGCTGAGCCTGGCCGAGGACGGTGACCGGGTCGACCATGTCGCCGCGGTGGACCAGCGCTGTGACGGACTGCCAGAGCGCGGCGTGCAGTGGCAGCAGGAAGTCCTCCGCGGCCAGCCATCGCATCTGCTGCACCTCCGCCGGATAGGCGGTGGCGGTCGCCAGGAGGAGGCGTTCTTCGTCGAGTGCCTCCTCGCCGGCCTGCCTTGCGGCATTCGCGGGGTGTGTGGTGCTGGGGAGGGAGCCGGGGTGTGGGGCGAACTGTCCGGCGAGGTCGTCCAGGACGCGGCCGAGAGCTTCGGCCTGCGCCAGGACGGTGGCTGCCGGGTCGGGTCCGGCGGTGTCGGTGGAGGTCTGTGCGAGGCGCTCGGCGTGTAGGCGCAGCGTCCGGCGGGCGTGGTCGGCGCGGATCATCCGGGTGTAGGCCGCGGCGTGCTTGGGCTGTGGGCAGAACTGGATGAGGGCGTGGAGGTAGGAGGCGTTCAGGCCGGGGGCGTGGGGGCGAGCGTGCTCCAGGACAGCGTTGAGCCAGGTGATGTCCTTGGCGTGATCGTCGGGGTCGGGCGGTGGAAGGGTGCGGATCGCGGTGAACAGGTTGGCGTGGGCGTGGTTGTCGAAGTGGTCGGCGGCCAGGGTGCCGGTGTCGGCCAGACGTGCCGGTTCGAGGAGGAGGGCGCCGAGCAGGGCCTGTTCGGCGTAGTGGACCGGCTTCGGCGCCGGGACGCGGTCGAGGTCGTCTTCCTCGTCGGGATCGGGGGTGGTGTAGGGCATCAGGCTGCGAGGGTGAAGTCGTCGGGGTTGAAGGGCTTGTCGAGGAGTGGAGCGAGCAGGTGCGCGGCCAGCTGCGGGGGACGGCGTTGCCGATCTGGGAGAACTGCTGGCCCTTGTTGCCCTGCCACGGGTAGTCGGCGGGGAAGCTCTGCAGCACGCCCGCTTCCCGGGCGGTGATCCTGATCGGCTCCGGCACCGGCTCCTGCTCGCCGCCCAGGGGGCCAGAGGCGGTTCCGGCGACCCAGGTGCACTCCTTGGCCCGGTGGCCGAAGAACAGCGTGCCGGCCGGCTCGTCGGCACGGCGCACGGTGGCGTTGGCCTGGTTGTTGCTGCGCAGCGACCACTTCCAGTGGGTTGCCTTGCTGTTGAAGGTCGGCGCCGGGGAGTCGGCGGGCGCGTCGTCGCGGGCGCCGTGGCGCGCGGTCCAGCCAGCTCCTCGGGTCTGTGGCCGGAGCACGACGATGTCAGGGGCGATGTGGTGGAGCCAGGTTCCCCGGTCGCGGGCGTCTGCCAGGGGCTTGCGGGAGCCGGACGGGAAGGGTTCGGGGCCTCCCCCGGGTCCGCCACCAGCACACACGGTGGGCACAGGGCCGTCGGTGCGGCCCCAGCCCAGGGCCTCGGCCATGGACACCCAGCGGGCGCGGCCGGGCCCGAACAGCGACTCCGGCTCGGCGGTCTTCGCATGGGTGGGCGGCGGGGGTTCGGCGATGCGTACGCGGGAGGCGAGCAGGATCGCTCGCCGCCGTGTCTGGGGACGCCGTAGTCGGCGGCGTTGAGGATGCCGGTCCACACGGAGAAGCCCCAGCTGCGCAGGATCGCCGCGTACTGCCGCCACAGGGGAAGGACGTCGGTGACTTCCTCCATAGCCACCCATTCCGGCTCGCCCACTGTGTTCAGGGCGTGCAGTTAGCGCATGGGCTCGGCCGCGAGGAGGGACCGTTCGTCCGCGCAGGCGCGGAGCAACTGCTCGCGGGTGTCGCGTCCGGCGGCGAGGTCGGCGACGGCCTGGTGGACGAGGGGCTGGTCGACCAGACCGAGGCGCTTGCCGGCCATGCTCCATGCCTGACACGGCGGGGAGGCGATCAGCCCGAGGATTCGGCCGGAGAAGATCCACGCCGGATAGCGGGCGACGTCGGTCCGGATAGTCAACTGTCCTGCCATGGCCCGGGTTTTGCAGGCCCACTCGTCCCATTCAAGGCCGATGTCCCGCACACCGAGGACGGTGAGCGCGTGGCTCCAGCCGCCAGGGCCATTGTGTCGGCAGAGATCGTGTCCCCCGCAGGTCGTGTCGCTGCGGACCAGGGTTGAGCTTCTGGCTCGTGTCGCGTTGTGGCGAGCCGCGGTGTCCCTTTCCCGGCTGCCGACTGTGAGGGACATCACGTCTCGTGGCCAGGTGTGACGTGGGGTAAGTCTGCACTCGGATACGGCAGATGTTCTACGAGCGGCGCCGGGCGGTAGTCCCTCCTGGTCATTTCGAGTAGGCCCTTTGTCACCATCTGACGAGCCGTACACTGTGGGGGTCGTTGAGGCTGCCCTGGGCGAACGAGCCGGGTGGCAGCCCGTGTGTGCCGTGATTCTCTCGGGGGAGCGCAGCGATGGACGGTGGGCTTGTGCCCTCCAGTGGTATGACGCGGAGGTCGTTCGCGTTATGGAGCACCTTTTCGGTCTGTTCCCTCGTGGGGATCTCTGGTTGCCTGGGCGGCAGCGATGCAGATGACAAGGATCGAAGTGCTCATCGTTGCCCGTCCTGGTCCAAGCCGAGCGCGTCACCTGGGACGCCGGTGTGGCCGGTTCCGTTCTCAGGCTTGCGCGACTCACTTTCCCTGACCAACACTTGGCTGTTCGGGGCGGGGATCGACCGCGTCGTGTGGCTACGGGACGCACGTAGCGGCCGCCTTAGATGGCGCACCTCCGTGGGTAAGGCCAGCAGCCCGGACAAGGGTAGTCAGCCTCACTACCCGCAATTGATCGTGGCCAAGGGACAGGTCCTGTTCGGAGGTGGAAACGGGGATTCGACTGGCGAGGTGATAGCGCTCTGTGCAGCCGATGGGAAACACATGTGGCGCCGAACGCTTCCTGGGAAACAGGTCTTTGAGATCGCCAGATCTGGTGATGTTGTCGTAGCGGCCACTCAAGAATCTATATTCGGGTTGTCCGCGACGACGGGCAAGATCCTCTGGCAGGCCGAGGTCTACCAGGGGCGGCAGATTGTGCCGCACGGCGAGACGCTGATCCTCCTCCATCAGGGCGGCGACTCATTCGGGGCGGCGGGGCTAGACCGGAAGACCGGAAAGGTACTTTGGTCTGAAAGTATCCTGGGCACAAATTCGGTGGAGTTCAGGGTGGCCGGCGATCTGGTTCACGTGATCGGCTCTCGAGCTGTCGAGGAAGGCCAGGACGATGGGACAACTTTGTTCGTGCCCACTCCGGGGGAAGTGCGCACAGTCTCCACCGAAAGTAATCACGTCCAGTGGACTCGAACACTGCAGCCTCTGAGTGCATCTTCGTCACTTGCGGGCGAAGGTTTCCTCTATCTGTCTTCTGGGGACCGACTGCTGGCCCTGAATAGTGACACGGGTAAGACGGCCTGGTCCATTCCGCTACCGGAGCCGGAAATTTCGCCAGAGATGATTCTTCACGACGGTCTCCTTATCGTCAGATTCCCCGTTCCTGATGATGGTACGTACCCTGTTCTCGGACTCGATCCTAAAACCGGAAAAGAGCGGTGGCGGCTAGAAATTGAGCTGACAGCCGAGCTTATTTCCGGGCCTCCGGGAATGGTGTTGACAAACACTGCAGGAGCCAAGGTAATCGCCATTGACACCACGGTTGGCGAGGTTATCTGGTCGACGCCGATGAAAGGTGCGGTTCAGATTGCTGCAGCCGACTTGGTGTATGCGCATGACGGGGAAGAGATCACTGTTTACGACGTCGCCACTGGTGATCTGCTTTACGGCTGATCCCTCGATGTCGTTGTCCGATTACGGGCATCGCAATTATCTAGAGCTTCATTAGCAGAAAGGGACACGTCTGTGCCGCCGCAGCAAGGATCGAACTCTCCCGCGTCGCCGCAGCAAGGATCCAGCCCGCCCGCATCGCCACAGCCGAACCCGCCTGTGCCACCGCAGCAAGGGTCGACCTCGTCCGCGTCGTCGCAGCAGGGATCCAACGCGCCTGTGCCGCCGCAGCAGGGAACGAACCCACCTGTGGGACAGGCAGATCGGTGGCGCGCCCCAAGTACGGTGATCTCCCTTGCAGCTGCGGCGATCTCCCTTGCGGCGTTGGTTCTCAGCATCATTGCTTTGGTGCCGGCCTTCGACTCGGCGGAGACTGCGAAGACGGAGTCTGAACGCAGAGGGCTATTGGAAGTTACTGCGGTAAGCGCACGTTTCACCGACAAGCTGGATGGGGTGGAGAAATCTACTGACTCAGAGAAGAAGGTGACGGGGCTTAGTGGCCCTGCGGTTGATGTCTCTGTCCGTAATCGGGGTAGCGGTTCTGCGATCATCACGAAGGTAACCGTGAACGTGGCAAGGTCCGAAAACCTTGCAACCTGCGGGGGTACAGGTGGGGATCTGGGCATCGCAGCGCACTATGCCGTCAAAATTCCACTGTCAAAGAAACCGCCCTTCACTAAGACGACGACGGAGGACGTTCGATTCGACGTGAAGTCGGGAGAAAACGACCGGCTCTCCCTGACGATCGGCCCCGATGCAGAGGAAGCAGGTAAGGCGCCTTGGATCGGAGTTGTCACGATTCGACTTCATGACGCAGACGGGAGCGACCTCGATATCGGCCCCCTCGCGCTCGTGAGTGAAGGCGAGGACGAGCACTTTTATCCCAGCGGCTTCTCCTGGAAAATCAGCCCCGCAAGCTCAAGCTGTATGCCCAATAACGCCCGCACTGTGGAAGAAGTGATGCAAATCCCCGGCATCACACCGTCGAAGGAGTTCGCCGCTCTCCACCGTGCACTGCGCCCCTATCGGTGAGCAGCCACTGGGCAGGGTCCCAAGGTGTCAGCTGCACGATCCGTACGGGGCCGTTCCGGGGCGGGTGGCGGGTAGGCGGCGGACGTTGCCGAGGGCTGCGGCCTGTTCCCGTAGACGCACGATCTCGTCGTGCTGTGCGGCCAAGCGTGAGACGGCGAGTTCCTTGAACGTTGTGAGTTCGGCAACGGTCTCGTCCCGCTGAGCCAGGCGTTCCTTGAGCTCGGCGACCTTGGCCTTGAGCCGTTCGATCTGCGAGATTCGCGGGTCGACCACCTCTCCGGCCTCTTGCAGAGTACGAAGGCGTCGCTCGAACTCTTCGGCGAGGTGCTGGTAGGGGCCGGGGCGGGTGGTGCCGTCACGGTTCTTCTTCGGGTAGAACGCGGTGCGGGTCACGCCGGCTTCGGTGGCCAGTGTCTTCAAGTCGCAGCTGCCGCCGGGCGGGACGTCACCCTTCAGGAGCCGGTCCATTGCGGCCCGGACGGCTTCCTCGTTGCGGGCGCGAGTCTCTGCGCTGATTCGAGCCATGAGGTGGGGTTTCTCCTTACGCGGCAGCGGCGTCGATCGAGGCCAGGACCTGCCCGTCCCGATCCAAGTCGGCCTGCAATCGGGCCTTTTCGGTCTTGTGGTTGCGGCCGATCGACCCGATGAAGACCTGCTTGGTCCGCACACTCTCGGCCCACACCGGGCGGTGGCAGGGATGGTGGGTGGCCTGCGGGCAGCGGGCGGAATCGCACATGCCCGCCAGCGGCTTCGTCGCGTTCGGGGTGCCGGCCAGTTTCAGGCACAACGCCTTGGAGGGGTCGATGAACCAGCAGTAGTTCGCCATGCCCAGGTGCAAGACGCCGGCGACCTCGGCGAGGAGGGCTCTGACCTCCTGGTCGCTGCCGACAACAGTGGGGCCCTGTGCGGCTGCGCGGGCCAGCTTCCCGTCGACGCTGGCGAAGAAGCTGATCAGATCGCGGGCGCCGGGACCTGACGGCATCTCGCCCTGCTGGTAGCGCCGGTACTCGGCCAGCACGAGGTCCTTGTTACGCTCTGCCTCCTCGGCGTTGACCTCCGCGAGGAACTTGGCCTGTGCCCCGCCCGGACGGGCTAATGGTGCAGTCGGGTATCGGAACTCTCCGAATAGCTCGGACAGCATGGAGCTCGTCGGGTCCCTCCGAGGTGAGTCGGTTGCCCGATGACTCGGAGGGATGACGTTCTTCCCTGATGCCAGGCGATGGCGAAGGGGACGAGTCGACGGCTGCACAAGTGGCGGTGCTGGGGTATGCAGAGCAGCGGAAGACCCCATGAACGCCGCGCGGCCCGTACCTACCGCAGCGAGCCCACTGACCACGCTCGGGCGTCGACCGTCAGGCTTACGGCTCCGTGTGTTGCGCGGATACGATGCACTCCGCGTGCAGGCTACTGCCAAGCGGAAGAGGGGGACTCTGCTCCATGGGAAAATCAGCACGGGTGCTGGGCTGGGAGTTTGGCCGAACGGCTCGCGAAATGAATGAGCTCCTCAAGCTCCACGGGTACCTGTACGGAAACCCCGGCGCGTATGGACTCACTGAGAAGGGGCAGCAGTACGCGGAGGAGAAGTACCACTCGCGTGGCACTGGCGGTTACGCACAGTACAACCCTAGCTGGGAAACGCGCACCTGGAGCGACGAGACTGCAGCGGCGCTTAAGGCTGACATGGAAGCCAACCCCGGAGGCTTCGACGCAGGAGACTCTCTCACTGAGGAAGAGGACACTTCCCCGTACGAACCTTCGTCGGACTGCCGCAGCAGTGGCGATGGCGACGTCTCTCAGCTCAGTTGGAAAGGGTTGGCAATCGGGGGAGCTGTAGTGGGTGCTCTTCTCCTCGCTCCTCATGTCAAGCCCTTCTGGGACAAGAAAGTGAAACCTGCTGCGAAGAAGCTGCGGGCCGGGTTGACGAAAAAGGAGTCGGAGGAGTCCGCCGACTCCTGACGCTACTGAGAGGCCATCGTTTTGCCACTACACCCTCGATTGCGATGAGTTCGTTATCGAGGGCAAGGGCTGAGGGCCACTTCTCCACGAACGTCATGTCGGCCTCGCCCGTCGACTGACGTCGGCGGCGTAGGCGGCCCAGTCCCCTGCGGATGCCTGCTGCCACTGGACGGCGACTTTGATGTGGACCCCGAGCATCCGGGCGAGGATCGCGGCGGGGACTTCGGTAGCGAGGGTGAACAGCGCGGTGGAGCGGTCCTGCTTGGGCCGGATCCCGATCTTGTGGAGGCGCTGGCCGATCTGGTCGTCGCTGAGGGGGCGCCCCGGCTGACCTCCTGGGAACAACCAGCGAACGTCCTCAGGAGTGCCGATCTTGGCCTTGCCCCGGCGGGTTGCGACGAGTTCGCGGACCAGGCTGGCCAGCGGCAAGGGCAGGACGATCGGCGAGGTGCCGAACGTGAGGGAGACGGTGTCGCCGTCGAAGTGGACGTCATCGACGGTGAGTTGGCTGATGGTGGCGATCTTCTGTGCGTAGAGGATCAGTAGCAGTCCCGCGACGCGGTCCGGGGTCGGCAGCGTGTCGTCGTTGAGGAGGCGGCGGGCGTCGGCCCAGCGTTTCTCGCTGTCGATGGTGCCGAGCGGACCGGTCCAGCGGACGGTGCCGTAGGTCAGACCGTGGGCATGCCGGTGCTGTACCGACCAGCGGACGAAGTGGCCGGTCTCGTCGCGGTAGCTGACCGTGGAGTCGGCCATCCAGCGTTCCAGGTCCGTCTGGGTGCAGGTCCCCAGCGTGAGCCCTTCACCGGTGAGCCAGTCGAGGAAGTTGTTCGCCGCGATGACGTGGCAGCGCACGTTCAGATCCTGGAGCCGGGTGGCGTGCTCTTCGCCGAGGCGGCGCCGGAGCCGGCGCAGGTGGTGCCAGACCGCGTAGCCGTGCAGGATCCGACGCTCGGCGAGGTCGCTGCGGGCCTGGACCGTCGCAGTGATCCATTTCTCCAGGGCGATGAGGCGCTCGTCGCGGGGCAGCAGGGCTCCAGTCGCGACCAGGACACTGCGCAGGTGGGCCAGCACCTTGCCCGGTGGCAGTTCGTCGAGGACCTCGTGGGTGACGGGCCGATCGTCGCGTCCTATGCGTTCCAGGAGGTCACGGGCCTGGGAGCGGGAGACCCAGGCGAAGGCGACGTCCGGGCGCTCGGAGCTCGTCAACGCCTCATGGAACGGGACGAGTTCGGCCCGGATGGCCCCGGTGGCGTCGCCGAGAAGGTCGCGTACTCGCTGATCGAGGACGCATCGCTGGCAGGAACGGGTGCTGAGCTGCCAGGTGACGGTGCAGACCGGGCAACGGCCCCAGAAGTTGGGGTCGGGGTTGGTGCACTTCGCGCACAACGGCGCCTCCCAGGTGCCGCTGCGGGCCTGGGCGACTGTGCCGCAGCTGCCGCAGGCCACCCATCGCTGCTGGCAGCGGTCGCACCAGGGCTGGCCGGTGGCCCGGGACATGTCGCAGAGCGCCGTCCGTCCGCAGATGCCGCACTCCGCGGTGATCCTCGGCCGGCAGTTCTGGCAGCGTGGGCCGTCAGGCAGCCGGTTCGCGACGGGCTTGCGGCGGCGGCAGCCGACGCACTCCTCCAGATTCGCGGGCTGTCTGATCATGCAGTTCGGACACAGCGGTCGGCCCTCGGCGTCACGGGTGGCGGGCTCACGCACGGCGCCGCAGCCGAAGCAGGGGACGGCCGCGTGGCGGGCGAAGCAGGCCCGGCAGATCCTCTTGCCCTCCAGCAGTTTGGACAGCGCCTTCACTTCGTGGCAGCGCGGGCAGGCAGGCCGGACGACCTTGGTCGCCCCGGCATCGACGAGCTCGTTGATGAACCGCAGGGCGGCCGGGGTGGGCGCCTCGTAACCGGCGCCGGTCAGCAGCTCGGGGCGGGCGACGACGGCCCAGGCCAGGCGGCGTTGCCCGGCGGGCCGGACGGTGGCGCGTCCGAGCGCGGCCAGGACCGCGTCGGTGTCGAGGGCGGGATCGAAGCCCGTGATCAGCTCGGTGAGTTCCCGCAGGGGATCACCATCGGTGTCAGGGCAGTTCGCGCAGCGCGGCTCGCCGTTGCGGTCCCGGCTGGTGACGCGTCGTTCTTCGTGACAGCACGCGCAGACCGCCGGCTTGTCGAGGCAGGGTGAGCACCCCCACCGTCCTCCGGTGCTGCTGCCGACGTAGCGGCATGCGCGTCCACACTCGCCGCAGCAGGGCAGTGCGACGTTCTGGGCGCCGGCATCGTGCAGGGCCATCAGCAGTTTGGCGACGCAGTAGGGCGCCGGCGGCTGTCCGGTCCGCAGCAGCGAGGGGTCATCGTGCAGGGCCTGGGCGAGGCTGCGGCGACCGGCTCGTGCACGTACGACCGCGAGGACAATGTCGCGGACGTGCTCGGCAGACAGGTGCTTTTCGACGTTTCCGACCAGCCGCACGACCAGGCCGACCGGATCCGCGAGGACCTCCTCGGCAAGACCGGTCACCGGTCAACTCCACTGATCCGGGCCCGCCGAGGCCGCAGGTCACCGACTCCTTCGGAGACCGAAGAACCGCCTGCGGCAGCCTTCTTCGGCTTCGTCGCAGCACCCGCCACGGCGATAGGCTCGATGAGGTCGTCCATGGTGCAGTCGAGGACGTCGAGCAAGGCCATGAGGATCTTCAGGCTGAGGCGTTCGGGACGCTCGACGACGAGCCGGTAGACCTGGCTCGAGGACAGGTTAATGCCGCGTTCCTTCAGAGGCGGGATGAGGTCGGTGGTGGAGAACATCCCGCGGTCCGCCATGACCTTGCGCAGGTGCCAGCGGTAGTCGAGCTTGGCGGCCATCATCGGGTCCTTCCTAGTCAGACGCCGGCGAACGCCGGGGCCAGGGCCTTGCTCAAGGCAGTGTTCATGAAGTCGTCGCTGACGTGCGTGTAGATGGCCGTGGAGCTGTCGCACTCGTGACCGACCTGCTGCTGAATGAAGCGCCGGTCCACCCCGTCCTCGGTCAGATGCGTGACGTAAGAATGACGAATTGAGTGCGGAACTAGTTCTTTTGGGAGCTTTAGCGCGTCCCGGTATGCCTCGAACCGGTCGTTGCTCGAGCTCGGCTGCAGGCGTCCCCCGCGTTCGGTGATCCACAGAGCCGGGTGATCGGGGAAACCGAAGCGTGGCCGGACGTTCTCGACGTAGTCCTCGACTGCCTCGACAGCCCAGTCCATCACCGACAGCACATTCCTCCGTCGCGGCGGCTGGCCCTTCTTCGCCTTGCCGTAGCGGACGTTGAGTGTGCCGTACCGGCCGAACTGGCGAGCCTTCGGGTTCCGTCCGAAGTCGACCACGTCCAGCTTGGACGTCTCGGTCCGGCGAAGGCCCCAGCCGTAGATGACCTTGAAGAGGGTGGCGTCCCGGTAGGCCGCGAGGGCACCCTTGCGCTTGGACTTCACGGCCCGTGCGACCTGGTCATCGGCATAGTCGAGGAACCGCTGCAGTTCTTCGCGGGTGAACGGCCTCGCTTCCGGATCACCTTCGTAGTCCTGCAGGTGAGGCAGAGTGTTCCACTCGTGAGCGATCGCCACCGGGTGGACACCGAAGGCTTCCTCGCAGGCAGGTCCCCAGCCGTAGCGGCCGTCGATGAGGAACTCGGTGAACAGCCGGATGTCGCCCTGGTAGCTGCGGATCGTGGAAGGCGCCAGGTGCTTCTCGCCCGTCAGCGAGGCGGACCACTCGTCCATGTGGGCCGGCGTCCACTGCCATGGGTAGTCGTTTGCGAACTCAAGGAACCGGCGGACGAGCCGTTCCCTTGGGTCGATCGTCTCGTCCTTCAAGCCGCGCGACTTTTGCTGAGCCCTCCAGCCCCGCAGCATCGCGTCGAACATCGCGTCCTCCGGACGCAGCTGAACTACCCCGGACACGAGCTCCAGACGAGCCGCCCCGGCCAGGGCCCCCTTCTGCTGATGCACCACTCCAGACCATCCCTTCTGGAGGGCAGATCATGCATCAAACGGGATCACCTCGGCAACATGCCTGCTCAGGCCGCTAGTTCGTAGTAGCCTCGGAGACCGTGAAGCCGTCCCAATGAGCTGGCGACCTGCGGCTTCTCGCCCGTCTGATGCAATTCCCGAGGGTCCGCATATCCTTCCGTTGTCACCACAGACAAGTGCTTGAGCTGCACCTTTGCGGCCAGCAAGCCACCAGGACGGTAGGCGATCTCCAAGGCGAGTGTGCGCCTGAGCATCCTCGTCGTCAGTTGTCCCTCCGGGATCGGATCCAGTCCCAGCGCCTGTCCCGCGGGGCCGTTGACCCACTGACGGAACAGCGTGAAGCGGTCGCTGTCGAGTGGCGAGGTGAGCAGGGGATCACCGATCTCGGCGTCCGGGCCCAGGAGCTGTTCGGCAACCTCCGCCGCCTGATACGCCTCCCAGATCACGACCCATTCATCGGGAACGCCGCCCAGAGGCTTCCCCTTGATGACCCGGCTCGCCAGCTTGTACCTCTTCAGCCCTGGGCCTGCCTCGATAGGGGGAACGCGGCACCCCACATTCATCTCTCGCAGTTCGCTCTGGCGCATACCGGAAAGCGCCACGATGACCACGTGCGAGGCGGTCTTCACCACGCCGGTGAGCGCCCGCAGGCCGCGCTCGGACAGCGGCCCCGACCAGGGCACCTCCCCTTGGCCGTCGGCTCGCTCCACCATGCTGGCCCCGCGGCAGAACGGTTCCTCGATCCCTACGGCCTCCACCGCTTCCTCCAGGACGTCGCGCACCAACAGCAACGTGGAAGGGCTGATGTCCCTCCGGCCGGCTTCCGCGGCGAGGGCGTAGAGGTTGACCTTGCCCAACGGGTCGTCCTTGCTGATCCACTTCCGTGCCTTGGCCCAGTTGACGTTCCGGTCGAAGGGGCGCTGGTCTTCGACATGGCGGCGAATGACCGCCTCAAGTTCGTCCAGATCCATACGTGCTGCGGGCAGCGCTGCCCGATGGGCGACATAGCGCCGCTTGGCGTCAAGTTCGCGGAGCAGGGGCGGGGCCAGGGTCTGGACGAGGTAGAGGGCTGCACCCAGGAGCGGCTGGAACGTCGGGTCCGCGACCGGCGGCGTCTTGTTCGCGTTGCCGTTGGGCTTGCTGGTGGCCTGTCCTGGGAATGGCCGCAGCCCGGGGTGGTAGCGGTCGGTGGTGAACAGCTCGCTGTAGCTGGCCAGGCCGGTGATCGTCAGCTCGACCGCTCTGCGGACGCTGGGGCGGTCGTGTGTCTTCTTGCCGTTGGGGCGGTGGGTGGCGCGGTACTGGGCGAAGGACTTGCAGTGGTGTTCGGTGACCTCGCTGAGCTCGCCGACCCCCTGGGCGGCCAGCCAGTTCAGCCACCGGACCAGTTCCAGCAGTTCGCCGTAGAGGCTGTTGACGACGCGGACCGTCCGGTTGGCGTACGGCAGCGTCCGGACGGCTTCGTGCCCGGGGGCCATCTGGGCGGCGATGTACTCCTTGGCCACCGTCTTCCACCGCTCATTGATGGTCCCCGAGAAGTCCAGACGCCGTGCGCATTTCGCCACGTAGGCGGGGATACCGATGACCTGGGTGAAGACCCAGACATCGTCCTCGAAGACCGAGCGGGCCGCCCCGATGGGGAGGACGAAGCCGGCCAGGCCGCAAATGTCAGCCCCGGCGAAGGGCGACGGTGCGGTTCCGGACGGCGGGACCTCGGTGAGGGGTGTGGTGTTCACAGGGTGCTCTCCTCGGGCAGGAGCGGTATCTCGGCGTCAGTGTCGGTGACCTGTGCGGCAGCCGCAGCGAGCTGTGTGGGGTCGTACTTGATCAGGACTTCCTCGATGCGCTGGGCGTAGTGGCCGAAGACAGCCATGAACTGCGCGGCGGGCATCTGCTGCCACTGCCGGGCGAAGAACGCCTTCATGCGCAGGAGGTTCGCCGCGTGCCGCAGCGTGAACAGGGCGAGCGGGCACAGCAGGCACACCCAGGGGCGGGCCGGGCACGGCTTTCCCTTCGGGCCGTGCAGCCCTGCGGTCGGATCGGCGCACGAAGCCACGAACACATCACGCTGGCCACCCACGAGCTCGGCGATCGCCGCATCATCCAACTTCAGCTCGCTGACCAGCTGCGGGAACTGGCGGGCAAGGCCAGCGAC
Source organism: Streptomyces sp. DT2A-34 (assembly GCF_030499515.1). Lineage (NCBI taxonomy): Bacteria > Bacillati > Actinomycetota > Actinomycetes > Kitasatosporales > Streptomycetaceae > Streptomyces > Streptomyces sp. DT2A-34. The sequence goes on from NZ_JASTWJ010000001.1 coordinate 8,943,490, forward strand.
TTGCTCGTCCGACAGCACCATCGGTGGCCGCCCCCTGCGGAGCAGATCACCCTGGGCCTGCTCCACGATGTCTTCCACCGCGCTCTGCTGGGCCTCGGTCATCGCGGACAGGTAGTGGTCGCCCTCCACACCTGGGGTGTGGTTGGGGTCGATCGTCGAGCGTCGGCTGCCGATCCAGGAAGAGCGGTCCCGGTGGGACTCGAACGTCGTACGGATCCGGTGACGGTGCACCTGGACCGGCGCTCCGTTGGCGTCGACCACCCCCGCATCCCGGGACCACTCGACGACGGTGGACTTGTAGGGGCGGCCGTACCTCCACGGGCCGAGGCCCTCGTCGCCCGCGCGACGCGTGGTGTAGGCGAGCCACAGCCACAGCTTGTTGCGCGACTGCGGCGGGCAGTGCGACCTTGCCAGGTCGGAATACTCCAGCCAGCGCTCCAGCAGCCGCACCGCCTTGGTTGGCAGCGTGACGCTCTCCTCGCACGTGCGGCCCTTGAGGTAGCGCACCAGCACCGCGTTGTCGCCCGCCCAGTCGAGGCCGTCGACGCCCAGCTCGGCGATCCCGTCCGGCACGATCCCGCTGTAGACGCCGAACAGCACTTGGTATGCGATGACGATTCGAGGGCCGGGGAAGAGCGCTTCGCGTGCTTCCACGAAGAAATGCTGCTGTTCACGGCCGGTCCGATAGCGCATCTGGTCGTACGACAAGCCGATGCGCTCGCCCAGCTCCCGTGTCGTCGCGGGCCCGTGGTGAACCATCAACCAGAAGATGTTCTCCCGCGTCCAGCCGTGCACGTACGGGTCCTGACCGGCCTCCGCCGTTGCTCTGGCCGCCCGGTACGCGGCCCACGACTCCTTGGCAATCGTTCGGGCTGCACGGGTCAGACCTGACCAGGCGATTTCGTCGTACGGTGGCAGCGGCTGACTGTTCGGGTGCCGGTTGTAAAGACGTCCTCGGACGAGTGCACGGACGTCCGGCGCGAGCACGGGGGTCTCGGTGTCCAGGGCCGCGAGCATGCGGCGGCTCTCCGACTCCCGGCGGTTCCCCGCCTCCCACCACAGGGCCGCGAGGCCGGCACGGGTCAGCTCGGCCGCCCCTCCTCGGTGACCGCGCTCTTTCAGTTCCTTGACGAACCAGTCGATGGTTCCCTTGTACTTCTCCGCGGTGCGTCGCGAGTCGCCCGGACCGTGCGGGTGCATGAGGTAGACCAGGCCCGTCAGCAACTCGCGGACCAGCACGGGGTTCGCCGAGTTGTCGACGTGCAGGGTCGCTGCGGTGCCGCGGGTGAAGGTGCAGAACAGGCGCAGAGGGTTCTCCAGGATCTCCGCAGGCATCAGATATCGTCCTCGTCGAACTCGTCGAACTCGTCGAACTCGTCGAACTCGTCGAACTCGGCATCGGCCTCCCGCTCGGCCTTGGCGAGCAGGCCGTGGTCGTGGCCCGCACGCTCGTATGCCTCGCGGTAGATCCGGGTGGTGTCCAGGCGCCTCAGGTACACCTCCGTGGTGAGGGTGCTGGTATGGCCGAGGAGGTCTCGCAGGATCATGACCGGGTCGTTTCTGCGCAGGTAGAGCGCCAGGGCCGCGTCCGCGTCGGTGTCCTTGACGAGCTTCGCGGCCTGGGCGTAGTAGCCGCCGATCAGCATCTCGAGGGTCCTGATCGCGAAAGTATGACGACATCGGTGCGGGGCCGTGTGCGGGAAACGAGGATCGAACCGATCTCTGGTCCGCTCCGAGGTCCGCTTGAAGACCGTGGGCCAGTCGCGAAAGGGGCTCCCGTCGCTCTGCACGGCCAGCAGCATCGATCCGCCGTCCGGCCGGACCAGGCGCCGACGCTCCCGCGGCGTCAACTCGGACCACAGCACGCGGTCGCCGTCGACCCGGCCGCCGACATCGTCGGCCTCGGTCACCATCAGCGGCGAGCCCCAAGCGGCCGGCGGTATCCACGACGAGCGCTCCACCGCCAGGGCGCGCTGCAGCCGCAGGTACTGGTGCAGCCGGGCGAGCGGGCCGTAGGTCGTCCACGTAGTGCGGAACTTCCGTCCCTTGGTGACCCCGGGCGGCACCGGTACCCAGATCGGCAGCTCCGTTCGACGGGGCGGCAATGGCGGGACTTCGCACTCCAACAGGTACGTGAACTCCTGCCGCCGCAGCCCGCTGGACAGGACGAAGCCGCCCACGGCCGCGTTGCGTGCCGTCGTCCGGCCCTGGTAGAGACCGTCCTCGGTGCCGTCCGGGCGCAGCCCGCCCAGCCCCTTCAGGAACAGGTCCTCGAAGTCCTTCTCGAAGTACTTGATCGTCACGTGCGGCTTCGGCATCCGCCGCTTGGAGAGGTTCACCGACTGCATGCGCACCTGGTCGCCGTACGCCGTGACGGCCTGCTTGTAGGTGAACGGCACCGCGGCCGCGTATCCCTCGTCCTCGGCCCACCCGTAGAACAGGGACAGGATGCTCATGTGCTGGTTCCAGGTGGAGGCGGCGAACCGTTCCTTCAGCGGGCCGCACGCGCGGTACACCGCGTACGCGCTCAGGACACGCCGCAACTCAGATCGGCTGTCGAAGAGTTGGATACCTCGCTCGACCAGGAACACCGTCCAGTCCCGCACAACACGGACGTAGGTCTCCCACGAGCTCGGCGCCGGACAACCGTTCGCCGGGAGTTCCTGAGCCCACCGGTTGATCACGGTCGTGACGCGAGGTCCGGTCGTGTCTTCGAAGAGGAGGTCGTGGTCAAGCAGGATCGGCATGCGGTCCGGTATGACCGGTTGGCTCGAGAGTCCCCAGGACTCTCAGTTGGCAGAGGAGAAGTACGTCATCAGCACGCCGGGGACCGTACCTATGCGACTTCAGTGACTGCAAAGCGCAAACGAGAGGGTTGTTGGGAGCCGAGCAAGTAATGAGACGCGGCAGTTCTGCTTACAGAAGGGCCGGCGAACAGGTCGAGGATGATCCGCCTCAATTGGCCAGCCCGAAGTCGTCCTGCATCGGCTCGACTTCACCCCGGCAGGCCCAGGGAGAGCAGCCGTCGACCACACCGTTTCTCCAGCTCCTCGACCGAGGCTGTCCGGTCGTCGAGCTCCTGTTGACGCGCTGCCCACTCGGCGGCCGTGACGTGATCGACGCCGACCTCGAGCCCGGCAATTACACGGTGTACGTCAACCAGTTCGCCCTGCCGGCGGCCGCCACGAGCCAGAAGTACACCCTGCACACCTGGCTGATCTGCCCGGACAGTAAGCCGGACCACGCGGCCACCGCCGCACCGGCTGAACAGCCGGCCTCCATGGGAGGGAAAGCCGAGGTCACCGTCTCCTGGAAGGGCCTCCCGACAGGGCACTTCTACGTCGGCCTCGTCCAATACGGCGACGGAACAGACACCGTCGGCAACACGTTCATGACCGTCGCTCCCTGACCTCGTAGCAGCCCGCCCGGAGCCGACTCCGTCGCAGATGTGTGGTGGGTCGGCCCCGGTGTGTATCGGCGGCCGCGGCGGGCGGGTCCTGATGGCGGAGTTCGCGAGACTGACCGAGCTGGGTCGCGAACTGGCCGAACAACTGGCGGCCCGGGGCCGTGCAGAGGGCGCGAATCCGGTCGCTGCCAGGTCGGGCAACCTCCGCAGCGGCACGTCGCGCTAGAGACTGCTCACGGGTGTCGGTCCGGTCGCGATCGATGTGCGCAGGTGGGACTCGAACCTGCGGCCAAGTACTTAGAGGGCACCTGCTCTATCCGCTGAGCTACGGGGTCTGACCTGCGAAAACGCAGCTTCGGGGCGCTGTCCCCCCGATGCGCGGGGGCATGGGGAAATTGTAGATCCCTGGTGACTGGGGGGACGCAAGCGTTCCCCCAGCCGGGCCGAACGTAGGGTCTCACACACATTCTTCACGGCGCCGAACTCCTCTCGCGGAAACAATCCTGCACCTGCCCGGCGTTGGTGATCTTCGAGCCGAGGAGGGGAAGGTGTCGGGCCTGAAGCTGTTCCACACGACGAAAGACAGGGTGACCGAGGGCATGCCGCGTCTGGCCGAGGAAGAGGCCGATGTGCAGGACCTCATCGAGGCGCACATGGAGACCATGCTCGGGGTGCGGTTCCTGGCGAGCGAGTACAGCACCGGCCCCGTGCACGGCGGGCGCATCGATTCGCTGGGCATTGACGAGAACAACGCGCCCGCGATCGTGGAGTACAAGCGCGGTACCGACGCAGGCGTGATCCATCAGGGCCTCTTCTACATGGCGTGGCTGCTGGACCATAAGGACGCGTTCCGGCACCTGGTCCGCGACCGGCTCGGGGCTGCGGTCGCGGCCCAGGTGCTGTGGAGCGCACCGAGGCTGATCTGCGTGGCCGGCGACTTCACTCGCTACGACGTTCATGCCGTGCGCGAGCACCGCCGATCGATCGACCTGGTCCGTTACCGGTTCTTCGGCAACGAGCACATCGGCCTTGAGACGGTCGCCTCCGTCACCGGCCAGACCCCGGCATCCAGGGCAGTCCGCCGTCGCCGCAGAGTGGAGGCGCCGCGTGACCGTCGGGCGGACGGGGCGATCGTGGAGCTGGCTGCCGCGGTTGACGAGGTGCTGCTCGGACTCGGTGATGACATCACCAAGGTCGAGAACAGGACCTACCGGGCGTACCAGCGGCTGCGGAACTTCGCCTGCGTTTGTCCGCCGCAGAAGACCAAGCTGCTCGTCTACCTCAAGGCCGACCCCAAGGAGGTCGATCTCGTCCCCGGGTTCACCCGGGACGTGACGGGGCTTGGGCACCACGGAACCGGTGATCTGGAGGTGAAGTTGCGTACGGACCGGGACCTGGAGCGCGCTCAGGACCTGTTCCGTCTCAGCTACGCCGCGGCGTAAGAGCTTCACCACCGTCGCCTACATCGAATCCCACTGCCTCGTTGACTGACGAATGCACGGAGAATCGGCAATCTGTGGCGGTGCCGGCTTCGTCGTGCGGCGCCCGAGCAGCGACTTCAGCTGCGTGCTCGTCGCTGGCCTCGCGCGGGAGGCCAGGGCGCTGCTTGCGCGGACGGCGAGGCATGCACGGGCCGCGCCGGACCGGTGTGTCGTGTGACGCGGCCGTGGGCGAGTTCTTCTGTGAGGTCCGCGAGCAGCCGGCGGGGGCGTAGTTGGAAGCATTGATGGCCCAGGTGGGCCGGTCAGGGTTGGCGCCTGCCCACATGGTCCAGGCGGTGAGGCTGGCGCTGGGGTCCTGGACGGCGAAGGCGTCGAGCGTGAGCCCCGCGTCTCCCGTGGAGGTATTCCAGTGCGGCCAGCGACCGGAGGTTGCGGATGTCCAGCCGGCGTCGGTGAGCGGGCGAGTGACCGGGGCAACGGTCTTCTCGGTGATGGGGTTGCCGCCAGTCGTGTCTCATTCCCTGTGGGCGAGGGATATGAGCAGGGTTTTCAGGAGAGGGGCTGGGGTGCGCGCGGTCAGGGTGAGGTGCCACATCCGGTCCGAGACGGGCGTCTCATAGGCCGCGATGGTCCAGGCTTCCTCGCGGGGGTCGGCTTCGTGTAGGAGCTGGATGCGCAGGGTCTGTGATTCGTGGATGACGTGCGTGGTGTCATCGGAGAAGGTCCGCCACTTCTCCCCGTCGCGTTGCTCGGCGACGAACTCGTCGAGGACGGCGTCATGATCGCCAGGATCAGCGGCGTAGACGGGGACGGTCTGGATGTGGGGGACGGGCGGTTCGGCGTGGGTGGGCTGATCGGGTTGGCCAGTGCCTGGGGGTCTGGCAATTGCGGTGGCGGTCTGGCGTTCGGTGTCGGTCACGGGGGCGGGTCCGGGGCGGAGGGCGTCGCCGTGTGCGCGTTCGAGAGCGGTGACGGCCTGCGTGGGTGAGTCGAAGGTGTCGGCGATCTGCCGCATGGTTCTGGCCGTGGAGGTACGCGCTCTTGCCGGTGTCGCGGTAGGCGCCGACGGCCACGGTGATCCAGCCGTCGTCGGCCTGGATGATCAGGCGGCCGTGGCGGATGTCGTCGTAGATCTTCCGCGCTGCATCGGAGACGTCACGGATCTCGGCACGGGTGCACCAGGGCCTGGGGTAGTCGGCCCAGGTCCGCTCATCGTCGATGGCCTTGCACAGGTGAGGTGTGATCTTGGTGGCGATGCTCCGGGCACGCCTACTCGGTCGGCTTGGTTAGCCCAGTAGGGCACTTCATGGTCGATGCGGGCCAGGACCATGGTGTCGTCGTCAATGGGTAGGAAGCCGTGGGGAATCAGGAGTAGTGCTTCGTTAGGTTGTGGGCTGTCTGTGGCTGCTCCGAGGGCTGGGCAGGGGGCGTCCGCAGGTGGTGCAGGTACCGGTCCAGCACCTCAGCAGGTCCTGAAGAACGTCGAGGACCTGGTAGAGGGTCAGGCCGGTGTGTGGACTTTTGGGTCGAGCCGCCTGAGGGTGAGGAATGCCTGGGCGGCGGTGACGAGGGTGACGTGGTGGTGCCAGCCGCGCCAGGTGCGGCCCTCGAAGTGGTCCAGTCCGAGGCCATGCTTGAGCTCGCGGTAATCGTGCTCGATCCGCCAGCGCATCTTGGCCCACCGCACCAGGTCAGCGGCCGGTGTGGCGGCAGGCAGGTTCGATATCCAGTAGTCCGTCGGAGCGTCCTGGCCGTCCGGCCATTCGACGAGGAGTGTCTGGACGGGCAGGACGCCGTCCCACCGGTTGCGGCCGCCGCCCGCCTCCTGCGCTGCGGCCAGGGACTGCTTGCCCGCGGGCCGCACTGTCAGCACCGCGAACCGCGAAGTCATCGCGCCTTTGCTGCCCTGCCTCCAGGTCACCTCGGTGAACCGCTCCGCACCCGCCTCCCCGGCGAGGACGCAGACGGCTCGCGGTGGGGTGCGGTAGCGGGCAAGGGTGGGCGGTCCGAGCCCGCCATACGCAGGCTGGTGCGGCTCAGCATCCTCCGGGTGGGCGACTTCCTTCCCGTTCAGGGCCAGGACATAGGACAGCCCTCGCTCCTGGAGACCGAGCCGGAAGGGGGTGCTGACGCCGTAGCCGGCGTCGGCGACCACGACCGGCGCCTTCAACTGCCACTGGGCGAGTGTGTCCAGGAGACCGAGCGCGAGACGCCACTTCTCCCGGTGCACCACGTCGTCGGGGACTCCTGCCCTGCGGCATCGGTCCGGCTCGTCCGTCCACTCACGCGGCAGATACAACTGCCACTCCAACGGGCACGAGGCAGTGTCGGTGGCGGCATGGACACTGACCGCGACCTGGCAGTTCGCCCGCTTGCCGACCGCTCCGCAGTACTGGCGGGCCACCCCGACCGACGCCTTGCCGCACTTGGGGAACGAGACATCGTCGATCACCCACACCTCGGGCCTGACAACTCCGGACAGCCGCTCGGCGATCCGCTGCCTGACCGGCAGCGGATCCCACGGCGACTGGTTCACGAACTGCTGCAGGGCCTGCATGTTCCCGTCCGGCAGACGCTCGGCCATCGGCTGGATCGACTTGCGCCGGCCGTCGAGCATCAGGCCCCGCAGATAACACTCGCCCCACCGCCGCTGATCCCGCCGCGGAAACGACCCGAACACATCGGCAACGAACTCCGCCAACTCGCCCCGGAGCCGTTCCACTTCCCCCAACCTCACTCCGGGAAGCTGCCCACGATCAGCCGAGATCACTCAACGTAACGAAGCACTACTAGCCGTCTACCTAGTCTCTAGACGGATCGAGCTCGGTCGCCTGGAGCCTCTGGACGGCTGCCGCCGGAGGGATGTGATGGGTCCGGGCGCGCCGCTTGATGCCGCAGCGGCGCCGGGCGGACTTCGATGCCTGGGCGTCCTTCAATGTCCGGATAACCGTCATGTCGCGGCATGTACAGGTCCACCGCCGCGGCGTGTGAGTACCTGGAGAGTCCTCCGAACGTTCCCCTTCGGGACGCAGGAGATGCACTGGGAATGGCCGGCGAGGAGCGCGGCGAGCTAGGGGAAGCGAGGCTGGCCGCAGATGCGGCACGGCGACGGCCGGCGGTCGTTGACCCGGCCGAGGTGGGAAACAGTCGGTTCCACGCCGCTCTCGTACGGGCGATCGCGGACTGAGGGGCGCTTCGCTCTTGAAGCGGAAGCTGCGGTCTTCGCCCGGGTAGACGAGGGGCAACCCCCACATCACCGAGATTCTCGAGCGGTACAGCTAGGCTCGTAGGCATGGGATTCGACTGGGAGAACATGCTCGGCACAAGCGGCAACGGCCTCAGCGATGCCTACGACAGCGCGGTCTCCGCAGTCATCTACAGCGAGGACCCGGGGGGTGATCGTCGGCCACTCCCGGTCGGAGAAGAGCACGACGACTCAGACGGCCTGCGCTGACCTCAGTACACACACGACAACGGCGTATGGTCGCCGCATCCCATGCTGATGCTGCTCGGTACGGAGGATAAGCGAGCGCCCCGCCGGAAGACCTTGGGCGCTCGTGCGTCACGCGGCCTTGACCAAGTTGGCCCGGGTCGCTCTCTCCCACTCGACCAGGAGTCGTTGGTACTCCGCCGCGCGGCCGGGGGCGTCGGGCTCCTCCATGAGCCGGCGGATGGCCGCGTTGATCCGCGCAGCAGCAGGGCGCAGCCTTCCGTGAGGCCGGGAGGGGGAGGGCATTGGTAAAGCGTGCGGTCCCGCACCGACAACGGTCGTCGGCTTCCCGCAGTGGAGGGCATGGCTGGCGCTCGGGCGGCTGTTCCCAGCGAAGGCGCGGACTGTCGACTTCCCGACTCCGCCCGTGCCTTCGCGGGGGTTTCACTGGTCCTCGGGGACTTCAACATCCTGGAGCCGGAGCACATCCTGAAGTACCGCACGTTCCAGCTGGGAGTACGCGTTCTATACCGGGCTCGCCGAGGCCGGCTACCGGGACGCCTTCCGCCTCCTGGCTCCGGACGCCCTGGAGTATTCCTGGGTGGGGCGCACCGGCGACGGCTACCGCTACGACCACGCCCACGTCTCCGGCCCCCTCGCTGGGTGCCTGGCCGACTGCCGGTACGTGCACGAGCCGCGGACCGACGAGGACCGGCTCACCGACCACTCTGCCCTGACGGTCGCCCTGGCGCTCAACGCCGGGGCGCCGCTGGACGTGACCGACCTGGCCGACCAGCTGATCCGCGCCGGCGCTGTTCTGACCCTGCTGCAGAATCCACCCGCGGAGGACGGCATGAAGGTTGACACCTGGGACTACGTGACGCGGCTGCGGAAGTGGCTCGACGCGGACGCGGCCCCGACGTCGGTGGAGGACGCGCGGCTCCTGCGCGTGCTCAAGATTTCTGAGGAACTGGGGGAGGTCGCGGAGGCCCTTCACGGGGCGCTCGGCGCCAACCCGCGCAAGGGTGCGTCCCACGACTGGGGGGACGTGGCGAAGGAACTCGCGGACGTCATCGTGACGGTCATGGTCGCCTGGACACCGTGAGCGGGGATGGCGCGAGCCTGGTGGAGCAGCAGCTCCAGGGCCGCGTGGAGGAGGAGATCACGGCGGCCGGGGACACCCGGCTCTTCCAGGTCCTCGCGATCAGCGGCGACATGGGCGCCATCGCCACCGCCGTGTACGGCGCGCTGAGCATCGGCCCGCGCGGTGAGGCGGTCGAGATCACGCACACGTGGGAGGACGTGGAGGCGTGCCTCGGCCTGCTCATCCTCACTGCCGCCGCCGCACTGGACGACCTCACCGGCGATGCCTGGGACACGGTGGATGAGCGGCTGCGTTTCCTCGTGGCGAGGGTCGCGGCCTAGGCCGGACATGAACCCCAGCTGACCCGCTCCACCCTCTGTACGGATGGGCCCGCACGGCAGTGCGGGCCCATCCGCGTCATCCCCTACTTCGCGGACGCACACGTCCTGGTGGGGCGTATCCCGGCTCCCTGGTGGGAGATGAGTGGGAGACAAGTGGGAGATGATCATGGCGTGGTGCTGCAATCAGGCGCTAGGAAATGCTAGATAGCGCTACCTGTGCGGCCCTGGTTCAGCCCGCCGACTCCGCCGCGTGCGGGCTGAGGACACCCGCTGCCACCAGGGCGATGATGACGATGCCGAGGGCGATGCGGTACCAGACGAACGGCATGAAGCTCTTGGTCGAGATGAACTTCATGAACGAAACTATGTCGACGTGTCCTGAGCGGCTTTGACCTGCTGGTTTCCACCACTTTTCAAGATCGAATGGTAGAGCAGTGGGAGATGGCGCCTTCCAGTGCTCTCCCTCGCCGACCACGAACGGCGCAGCCACCTGCTTTGCAGCGAATCGGCAATCTCCTGCTCCATGGCCAGGGCAACGTGCGAGTAGAGACCTTCCACGCCGGCGACCTCGCGGCCCCTGCGGGTCTCCACGGCGATGCGACTGTGTCGATCTTCATCCAGCCACTCCTTGCCGCCGTGACGAAGCAGGTACAGCCGCTTTCCGGCGTTTGTGGTCGCGGGGAACCGGCCCCTGACCCGCGGCCAAAACTGTCCAACAAGGCACTGGCCGCAGTGCGTGCCCCGGTCGCTCACCAGCCTGGATGAGATTTTCGGCAAGGGCAGGATGCATGAGGCCGACTGGGACGACAACGGTGCCCCGGATGAGCTGATCGGCACGTGAAGAGCTGTGCGGCGGTGACCTGCATGCCCTGGCGGTCGCCGGAGGCGCTCCAGCGGTCACCGCGCTCCAGCGGTCACCGCGCCCCAGCTGGCGCTGGCCGCGTTTCTGCGTCTGCCCGCCGGGTGATCCCGTACCGGGGCGCCGCTGCTGTGGCACTCGTGCCCGTACGGGGCGGTGTAGCCGGTGGTCGGGTGCACGGTCGCCTCAGGTTGTCGGTGCCGTCGGCTAGCGTGCGAGGTATGCGCTACTTCAATACGGCCGGGCCGTGCGTCCCCACGCGTCACTACATGGTGCCGGCCCAGGAGCGGCTGCCCAGGGCCCGCGGGTACATCGAGCAGGGCCAGTACTTCGTGGTGCACGCGCCGCGGCAGACCGGGAAGACGACGGTGCTGGCGGCGATGGCCCGGGAACTGACGGCCTCGGGCCGGTACGCGGCGCTGCACTTCTCGTGCGAGAGCGCGGAGGTGGCCGGGGAGGACTACGGCCAGGCCGAGCTGCTGGTGCTGGAGGCGATTCGGCGGTCCGCGGAGTCCGCTGGGCTTCCTGATGAGCTCGCGCCCCCCGCCTCCTGGCCCGACGCGGTGCCCGGGTCCCGGCTCACGCGGGGGCTGGCTGAGTGGGTGCGGAGCTGTCCGCGTCCGCTGGTGCTGTTCTTCGACGAGATCGACGCGCTGCGGGGGGAGAGCCTGCGCAGTGTGCTGCGCCAGTTGCGCGATGGCTTCACCGTCAGCCGTGGCGGCTTCCCGCATGCGGTGGTGCTGTGCGGGCTGCGGGATGTGCGTGACTACAAGGCGGCCTCGGGCGGGGATCCGGGGCGCCTTGGTACGTCGAGTCCTTTCAACATCAAGGTGGCGTCGCTGCGGTTGGGCGACTTCACCGAGGCCGAGGTCGCCGAGCTGTACGGGCAGCACACCACGCAGACGGGCCAGGATTTCACGGTGGATGCGCTGGAGCGTGCCTTCAGCTTTACCCAGGGACAGCCGTGGCTGGTCAACGCGCTGGCCCGGGAGGTCGTCGAGGAGATGGGGGTGCCGTCGGACACGCCGATCACGGCCGAGCACATGGAGGAGGCGAAGGAGCGGCTGATCCTGGCGCGTGCGACGCATCTGGACTCGCTGGCCGCCAGGTTGGGCGAGGACCGGGTGCGGCGGGTGATCCAGCCGTTGATCGCGGGCGAGCTGCTCCTGCCGACGGACACGTACGACGACGATCTGGCGTACGTGCGCGACCTGGGGCTGGTCGCTCCGGACGCGCCGGTGCGGGTGGCCAATCCGATCTACCAGGAGGTCATTGTCCGGGTCCTGGGAAACAACACGGAGGGCCAGGTCGTCGCCGCCCCGAGCAGCTTCCGGCTGCCGGACGGCCGGATCGACATGGACAAGCTGCTGTGCTCCTTCGCCGAGTTCTGGCGGGAGAACGGCGAGATCCTGGCCACCGCCTCGACCTACCCGGAGGCCGCAGCACAGCTGGTGATGATGGCCTACCTGCACCGGATCGTGAACGGGGCGGGTTTCATCGACCGGGAGTACGGGGTCGGCCGGCGGCGCGTGGACCTGCTGATTCGCCAGCCGTACACCGCTGCCGACGGTTCGCGGGCGGTGCAGCGCGAGGCGCTGGAGCTGAAGGTGTGGCGCCAGGGCCGCACCGACCCCCTCGCCGAGGGGCTGGCACAGTTGGACGACTACCTGGACCGCATGGAGCTGTACACGGGCACCCTCGTCGTTTTCGACACCCGCCCGCAGGCAGCCCCGGTCCACGAGCGCACCGCCTTCTCGCAGCAGACCACGCCCTCCGGGCGCACCGTCACCCTGCTGCGCGCCTGACGGCCGGGAGACCTCAGCCAGGAGCGCCCCCGGATCTTCCTCCCGTGGCCGTGTTCCCGGAGCAGCACGGGTTCGGTGCGGGAGCTGGAGGGGCTCGGCAGCCAGGAATCGGGGCAGTTCGGTGCTGACACGTCAGCACCGTGTCAGCACATGAAACCCTGGGGGCGGGCCGCGGCACGTTCTTCGACAAGCGCGCCGACGGCACCTTCGGTCCCGTGGAGGACATCAAGATCGATGTTCTGGTCACCCCCGAGCAGTGGGACGCCCTGGGCCGCATCGGCGCCCCAGGTAGCCTCGCCTCCGGTGCCCAGAAGGCCATGGCAGCCGGGGTCGCGTCTCTCGACCAGCGATGAGGCGGCAGAGCGCCCGTTACCTCGTCCCCGGAACCACGGTCAGGCGTACGCCAACCCTCGTCAGTGTTCCGAACTGTCGTGCGGGGACGGTGGTGACGCGGGCCCTGGAGGTTGCTGCGGGGGCTCTTGATGCTGCGCTGCTCGAGTGAAACGGGTGGCGCGCTGTCACTCCAGACGGGGTACGCGCAGTGACCGGCGGTCTTCGGGGCGCGTTGGGAAGGTTGCGTTGAAGACCGCATCCGGCCACTGCCTTACCTACTGACGAGTCAACAAGGTGAGGCGGCGCGCACGCTGTTGAGCTACATGGCCTCACTGGAACTGCCTGGTGGCTTTGTCAGTGATCTCCTTGCCAAGGTGTACATCCCCGACGGCGACGGCCGTGATGCTGGATCGCGGCGTCGCTGGGCGGGGCAATTCGCGGCATGCATTCCGACGGCCGGCAGGGGAGTGAGGCAGCTCCGGGGGCTCCGGCAGCGCCGGCCCGTGTCCCGGTCCCCGGGGACCCAAGCGCCCTCGGGCCAGGGCATCGGCATCCGTGCGCTGTGCGGCTGCGGTCTGGGGCGTCGGTTCGCGGCCGCTGTGGGTTGGGCGGGGTGCCTGCTCGGCACCGGCTGCCGCCTTGCGAGCCAGGCCTACCGGGCCTGTCAGGCTTGTCAGTCCTGCGCGGTGTGCGGCTGTCGCAGCGGCGACGGCGCCCCCGGTCTGGATGGCCAGTGCGGGGATCGGACGGAGGGCGACAGCGGCCGCAGCTGCAGTCTGTGAGTTGCTGGGGCGCTCGGCATGCGTCGCAGGGGCGGGACGGGAAACGGTCCGTGACGAACGCTGTGTGTCGTTCCTGGGCGAAGGGCCGGAGGTCTCCTCGGCCATCCACACCTGCTCGCCCCGGCCCAGGTCGTGGCTGTCGGCGAAGACGGCGACCTGCCACAAGGCGGCGGCCAGGTGCGGGCCATGGCCGCACTGAGCGGGTCGGTGCGTGTGACGGTTTTGCGCAGCGTGGTGGCGATCCGCTCCCACAGCAGTGCCTGGCCGGCATCCGCGGCGGTGGGGGTGTAGGCGTCGATGCGGTCACGGACGGGCGTGTGCCAGTCGGACACACCGGGCTCCGGGACGAACTGCCAGTCCAGCACGGGTGGTTCACCCCCGCCCGGCCGGCGGGGCGGCTCGGTAGGCGCCGTGGTTCACACGGACCAGACGGCCGCGCTTTTCCAGCCGGGACAAGCTGGAGTACACGCTGGCCACCGGCGCATCAAGGGCCTGGTGGACCTGCTCCGGGCTCCAGGTGCGGGCCGAATCCTGGGCCAGCAGCAGCGCGATCCGCTCGGTCATCGCCGGCCGCGTCCGGCCCGTGTCCACAACCGGGCCGGTGACAGGTGCGTACGCGACCGGGCCGACGGACAGCGAGCGCCAGCGCTCGACCGCGGCCCAGGACCGCCTGTCCGGCCGACAGCCGCTCGCGCACCGCGGCGAGGCGTTCTTCCGGGTCTTTTTCCTGATGGCGCAGGTCGTCGAGGACCTGGTCGGCGCCGGTGAGCAGGTGGTGGGCATCATCGAGTGCAGTCACGAGCGGGAACCTGGCCCCTCAGCGAGGCGGTCATGCCCGGCCGGCCGGCAAACCCCCGGATCGGGCGAAGTCCGCCCACGGACCCGGAAGATGATCACTCATAGCGTGGAATCCTCCGCCGAGTGGCCCCTCATCGTCCCTGGTCACCGAAATACATCGGAACCCCCCGCCCGGCTACTTCTCCACTACTCCTTCGGGCACGGACTGCTCGACAGCCCTCACGAGTCGACGCGCCGTGTCGCTACCGCCTCGAGCGCGGCGTGAGCCGTACCAGCGCCGTTTCCTGGAGGATCTTGCGGAAGAAGGAGTACCGGGCCTCGCGGAGGACCTCGACGCTCACCTGGTCGCTCGTCAGCCCCAGGCGGGCGAGGCCGGCTGAGCTGCACCCCGTTGCGCAACCTTCGCCCGGCGCCCACGGCGGATGATCGTGCGCTCGCCACACGGCCACGCGATCCCGTCAGGCAGTGCGGGGGCTTCCCCAAGGCCGGGTAGTTAGCGTTTTCGCAGGTCACGCAAGCGCGTTGAGGGCTCGGGGGCAAAGCGCAACGGAGCTCATCGGTACAGGCAGTCGACCAAGACAGCTTGTACCCGAGGAGGGGGGCTTCCCCGGGGAAGGCCCCCCATATGGGTGGCTACCGGCGGGCTCGTGGCCATCGGTCGGCCGGGCTTCTACGGCATCGCTACGGCGCCGTCTTCGGCGCTCCCTCGGCGCCTCGTTTGCTTCGGGCGATTGCCGTATCTCGCGGCCACGGTGTCGCGGCCCGCCTTCCGCCCCTGGGCGGCGAGTTCGTCCGCCAGTCGGTGCAGTGACTTCGTCGTCCACGTCAGCGGCCCTATCGGGTCGCCCTGCGTGGTGTCCTCGACCAGCGCCAGCAGGGCCGGAAGCAGGCCCGTTCTTTGCCAGTGCCGGGCGGCCTGCTCCCGGCCGCCGCACCCGCCCGTCCGGAGCCCGGCCCGCATCGAGTTCGGCCAGGCCACGGCTGACGCAGCCCTTCGAGACGCCTGCGGCCCGCGCCACCGCAGCGATCCCACCATGCCCGAGCTGCCGAGCCTCCGCCGCGTACAGCATCCGGCGCTGCCGCTCGTCCAGGTACGGCGTCACCGCCCCGAACTTCTCCTCCAACGAACCGATCAACTCATCGAAGCGACCCATACCGCATCTACGAGCCCAACTACCGCAAGAAGCCCACTAATTCATCGACGGGCCCCCGCCTCTCCGCGGACGCCGCCGAGATCTTCCGCGACCTGAAGAACCCCAAGATGGCGCTGACCTGGAACAGGCAGGCCGCCGCCATTCGCCCGGCGCTTTCACCCGCTCCGTCGGCATGCGCCTCGCGATCGTCGCCACCGCCCACCTCCAAGCCCGCGACCTCGAACTCGGCAACCGCAGCGTCGACATCCTCACCCGCGTCCAGTCCAGCCCGGCCAAGGACTACGTGGCCGAATTCAACACAGCCCAGGAGCGGGCCGCTCGGGTGCCGACTCGCTGGTGGCCTTTTCCTGCCGGACTCCCCGGATGATCGGTGCAGCGGCCGGGGTCCGACACCGGCCGCTGGTCGACGTGTGCGCACGGCAGCCGCCGAGTACACGAGTCTGCGCTGCATGGGGCTATGGCGCATTCGAGGCTGCTGGTAGCCGGGTGGTTGCCCAGGGGTAGGCCGCCCATCCCTGATCGAGGACCGGGTTGCGGTCGCTCTCGTGTCCGGTGAGGCATTCGTTGAGCGCCCACGTGGAGCGTTGGGGGTCGGTCGCTCGCTCCAGGAGCAGCGAGCTGGGCGTGGTGTCGGTCAAGGTCACCAGGCGTTCGATCTCCTGGGCCCGGACGACCGCGGTCGGGATATCGGCGGCGGGCAGGTCCACGTGGGGCAGGTTGGCGTTGGCGATGGGGAACGGCTCAAGGGTGACGATCAGAGCTTGACGCGGACGGTCGGCCGGAGCGCCGGCGAATGCCGGATTGGGCTGGTCGATCTGGGCCGAGGTGGCGTTGACCTGGCGGTAGGCGCGGGCCAGTTTGCTGTCGGTCTCCGCTACTCCGCCTTCCAGGCCGAGCCGGGCGTTCTCGGTCGGCATCATCGACTTGACCTCCACGAGCAGCACCAGGTCATCGAAGACGACGATCCAGTCGACGCTGTGCACCTCGTTGCGCTTGACCCGGTACGTGATCTCTCCGACCACATCAGCATCCGGTATCAGGCGGAGCCGGCGGCCGACGTACTCCTCGAAGAGATAGCCGGTTTCCTCCAGGAAGGCGGGTCCGAAGTGATCGCGTCCCGTGTGGTGGATGCCGGCTGGGGTCGCCTTGCGCCAGACCAGCTGGGGTGAGGGGCACAGCAGGCCGGTCCCGAAGCCGGTGACCGCGGGCCGCCCGAGCAGCGGGTTGTACGTGAAGCGACGGAGCTGGGCTGCTTTGCTGCCGGCCACCTTCGCCAGGTTCTCCAAGGTCTGCTTCTCGGTTGTTTTGATGGAAGCCACGTCGGTGGCGAAGTGCCGTTCGATGACGCGCAGGACCGTCTCCCGGCTGACCACGCGGTTGAACTTCTCCCCGTCCGGGCTGTCGAAGATCGCGGGATCGAAACGCCCGGCGTTGAACAGCGCGCATCCCCAGAGCAGTTGCGCGGTGCCGACGTAGTCGGGCAGCGGGCAGCCGAACAACTCGGTGTCCCGGCCCGGGACCATGCAGCGGGGCTGTCGGCGTGCGGGGAACGGGGTGTGCAGGTAGAGCGCCGCGGTACGGGCGAGACTGACGAACTCCGGGGCCTGCCATGCCATCTGCTCGCCGCCCAGACGCATCATGAAGTCCCGGAGGCGGACCGGGGGCTCGTCCGTACCGTGCAGGGTCGGTTCCTTCAGGCTGGAGTACTCCGCGAGGATCTCCAACAGATCGCGCTCGGAGGCTTCGGAGCGCTGGTGCTCGGTGCCGTAGGCCAGGCAGACGCGGGCCGCGTCTGCCAGAGCCCAGGGCGTGTACTTCAGAGAGGGGCTTTCCAGCCAGGACTGAGGCCGTTCGGGCGAGCCGTAGCGGGCCGCGGCTGCGGCGATCAGCGGCAGCAGCGAGCTGGGACGGTGGCGCCGGATGCGCTGGCGGTACTCGGCCTCCGTCACCAGCCGGTCGTACAGGTACGCAGCCATCTCGCCATGATCCTCGTCCTGGCCATCTTGTTCGACAGATTTCTCCCGAGTAGGTCCTGCACGTGGCCATGCCGATGCCTGGGTGATCTACGTCGTCGACGGTCTGTCCGCTGAGGTGCCGGCACTCGCCGTCGCAGCCACGCGGGAACGGAATGGTGAGGCGCCGAAGCGGGGAGTTGTCCCTGGGGTGGTATGGCTGGACGGTGGTCCCGGATCTGCTGTTCAGCGGTGCTGGTCCGCGGTGACGATGCGTGTTGGCGCGGAGGCGTGGTGTCAGGGCAGCCGGACGAGGTTCAGCCGGTAGTCCTCGACCCGGGGCAGCCGCTGGGCGGCGAGGCTGCTGAGCATGTCCTGGACAGGGGCCGGGAGTCCGTCGTACATCGGGGCGGGGAGGCTGCTGAACGTGTGGGAGGCCAGTACTTCAACCCCCGGGCGCCACTCGGTGAGCTGTGCCGGATCGGCGCAGGCCCACTGCATCCGGGCGCTGACCTTGCCCAGTGCGTCGTGCTGGTCCTGGGTGTCGAAGTGGCCGGGGCCGGAGGTGTCGAGGGCCAGCAGTGAACCGGGGAAGCGGTCGGCGAGCAGGCCGATGACCTCGCGCACGTCCGTCTCCTGGAGGTAGGGCAGGACGGCTTCGGCGGCGAAAAGGTATGGGCCGCCGGAGTGCGCGGCGACGGTGTCCGCCCACGCCTCGTCCGTCACCGACGCGGCGATCATCGTGCGGCGTGGCATATCGGTGAGGAAAGTGCGGCGCAGCTCGATCACGTCGGGCAGGTCGAGGTCGAACCAGCGGGCCTGGCCGTTGTCGGTGCGTTCGTAGCGGGTGTTGAGGCCGGTGCCGATCTCCACCACGGTTCCGGTGGGATGCTCGGCGAGGAAGTCGGCCACCCAGCGGTCGAACAGGCTGGTGCGCAGGACCGTGCCGAGCAGCATCGGGAGGTCGTCGAAGCGGGCGAAGTCGTAGTCGATCGCTGCGACGAGTTCCTCGGCGATGGGGTCGCGCAGGACCGCTTCCTTCTTGCGGTTTTCCACCGCCCGGCCGTACAGCGGGATGAGCAGGGTTTCCTGGATCGTGCCCAGGCGTACGTCGCGCTCGGTCATGACTGCCTCCACAGTCCTCTGCGGGTGCGACGACGCTATATGAAAATGGGATTCATTATTAGGGGTCCGGCGCCGTCCTGCCGCGGCGGCGCCGGACTACTCCTGTGCGTGCCGGATGGCGTCCAGCACGATGTGGGCGATGTGTTCGTCGGTGAGGTGGTACCGGATCTCGCGGGCCTGGCGGCGGGTCGTCACGATGCGGGAGTTGCGCAGGACCCGCAGGTGCTGCGAGACCAGCGGCTGGCTCACCTCGAGGGTGGCGACCAGTTCGTGGACGTACTTTCCGCCCTCGGACAGCTCGCGCACGATACCGAGGCGGACCGGGGAGGCCAGTGCCTTCAGCAGGTCACTGGCGGCTTCCAGGGCGCGTAGAGGTTCGTCCGCCGGGGCTGTCGGGGAGGGAGGTGTCACCATCACATGCATACATTAGCAAGTGACAATGATTTCCGGTCCGGGTTTGTGTCGCCGGACGCGGATCCGGGTCAGTGGTCGTCCCAGTGGCCGTCGTGTGCGGCGTGACGGTGGCCGTCGTGCACGTAGTCCACGTGGTCCTCGTGCGGCACGGCCACATGCCCGCAGCCCTCGCCGTGCTGGTGGTCGTGGCTCTCGTGGGCGGTGTGGCCGGTGGGCGCGCACTCGTCGACGTGACCTTCGTGGGCCTTGTGGAGGTGGCCGTCGTGCGCGTAGTCGGTGTGGTCGCCGTGCGGGACGGCGACGTGGCCGCAGCCCTCGCCGTGGGTGTGCGTGTGGTCGTCGTGCGTGCGGTGCTCGGTGGCCGTGGCCATGTGGTGCTCCTAGCGGTGCTCTCTGGTCGCCTGCGGCTGGTGCTCCGCAGGCCGTGCGTGGTCACATTAACATATGGCAATTCGCGCATGTGTTGCTCGAAGTCAGGCCGCTGCGGGCGCAGTTGGCTCCCGTGGGCCGGTCCGACTGTCATTTCGACCGTCAACCGGGGTCCTGCATGCCGAGTCGCAGGTGTTCGATGTGGTGGACTGCCTGGTCGAGGAGCTGGGCCACGTGGTTGTCGTAGAGGCGGTAGACGATGCGGCGGCCGTCGCGCCGCCCGATGGCCAGGCCCAGGGTGCGCAGCAGCCGGAGCTGGTGGGAGGCCGCGGGCTGCTCAATCCCCACGTCGGTGGTGAGTTCGGTGACGCCGAACAGTGTTCAGTGCCGCCGCCCGGTCCTTCGCATCGGAGATCGCCCTCACAGTGTCTCCGGCGATCAGCCAGGTCGGGGGGTCGAGCGCTACCCACCAGAAAAACACCACCGCGATGACTATGCCCGCTGCCAACATGGTTTGTCTGACTCAGATCCGCCCCCCCCACGCATATGCCCTCTTTACCCGCATGGGGGAGGAGCTGACACCTGAACGTCCGAGTCCCAGCTCTGCAGGCCCGCGTTGAGCTGGGGCAGGAGGCCCGCAGGGGCGGCGGCGGGGTCGTCGTCGCGACCCTGCGCCAGCCCAGCCGGTCGACGTGCGGACGACGGCCGTGGTGGGCGCAGGCATGAGGCGAGGATGCCGGTCAGTCGCCCGGCGTGAAGTGGTACGGCATGGGAATCTCGAAGTGCACCGTGGCGACGCCTGGTCCGTGCTCGCCTGTGGTGCGGGCGTCGAACACCTCCTTGGACAAGCTGCGCCAGAAGGCTTCCGCACCCTCGACGTTGACGTTGGTGTGGAGGTAGATCCGCTCGTAGCCCGGTGTGTTCGCGATGAAGGAGCAGGCCGTGTCGACCAGGGTGCGGGCGAGCCCCTGGCGCCGGTGTTCGGGCCGTACGTACACGCGGACCAGCTGGGCGGTGGTCCCCGACGGGTAGTGCTCGGCCAGCCAGCGCGGGTGCGGTGGGTGGGCAGGGCCCGCAGAGCGCACTCCGGTCGTGGCGACCACCTCGCCCTCATGGACCGCTACGAGGAGCAGGTGCCGGCGGTTGTCGAGGTACGTGCCCTTGAGGTCCATCACGTCCCGGTGCCATTGGGGCACGTACCCGTATCCGAACTCCTTGTAGAGGGTGTCGAGCATGACGCGGCGCGCGTCGTCCATGTCGGCCGGTGTCGCGGGGCGCACGGTATATCCGCGGTGCGCGGTCTCGCTCACGGGGTTTCTCCTGTCTGGCATGTGCGTGGCTGGCATGCGCGTCTGTTCGGTGTGTGCCGTCTGTGCAGCGGTTCCGTGGCGCTGCCCCGGGTCGACTCTATCCAATTTAATGAAAACGGTTTTCAGCTGTGCGGGTGCCTGGTCCCATGTGGCGCACGTCAGTTGCCGCGCTGGAGCCATGCTGAGCGTCGCAGGCGCCAACCGGAGCACTCCGGGGCGTGGTTCAGTGGGGGTCGCGCAGGTCGAGGCGGAGGTGCTCGATGTGGTGGACGGCCTGGTCGAGGAGTTGGGCGACGTGGTTGTCGTAGAGGCGGTAGACGATGCGGCGGCCGTCGCGTTCTCCGGTGACCAGGCCGAGGGCGCGCAGGAGCCGGAGTTGGTGGGAGACGGCGGACTGTTCCATGCCGACGGCGGCGGCGAGGGCGCCGACGGGGTGCGGGGCGTGGCGCAGGGTGGTGAGGATGCGCAGCCGGGAGGGGGTGGCCAGGGCCTGGAGCGCGGCGGCGACGGAGGCGGCGGTGGCCTCGTCGAGGCGGGCGGCCGCGCGCATGTCGCGACCGCCGCCTGCGCCGCTGTCGGGCTCAGCGGCGTGCACGGATCCTCGTCTCGCGGGGTGGGCGGACGAACTGGAGCTTCAGGGCAGGCGGGGGTTCGGAGAGGCCGGGTCCGCCTGCGATGGCCCAGTCGAGCAGGTCGTCGGTGCAGTCGTCGTCAAGGGCGAAGCCGATCCAGGTCGCCCGGCCACCGGCTCTTCGGCCGGCGGTGGAGGGCTGGACGACGATGACATTGGCCTGGTCGCAGGGGCCGAGACAGTCCGATGTACGGACGGCGAGGCGGCCCGCGGAGTCGGTGGCCGCCGCGCGCAGGCGGTCGAGCTGCCAGGCGTGGTCGGTGCCGGGGTGCTTGCGTGGGTTGCCGCAGCAGCAGCCGCGGCACACGACCAGTGTGCACGGACGGTTGGCCGCGCCGATCGTCACCGTACGGCCGGTGGTGGTGGCGATCGGTGTCGTACGGCGGTTCACAGCTCCGTCCGCGAGGGCAAGCCATAGGCCCGTACGCGGCCGTCGCGGTGGGCGGTGACCAGCAGGTGCGGTCCCGCCCAGGCCAGCGCGGCGACCGCGGACTCGATGACGCATGGGTGGACGTGCTCGTTGACCTCGGCTCCGGGGGTCAGTACGAGTACGTCACCAACATCGGCTTCGTCGCCTGACCTGCCCGACTGTCCGACTGCCCGCTGCGCCTGGTCGGCCTTCCGCTGGCGCGGTCCTCCGCTGTTCCGCGTCGGGGACTGGATGCACTCGTGTGAGGCCGTCAGGGGTCTTGGTGGAGGCCGACGCATGTCCCGGCTGGTGCATTGACGGGTCTCATCGGTGTCCTGTTCGGAGCTTCGGCGATCAGCGTCGTTGCCGCGTCCGGCCGGTGGCAGCAGAGCGTCTCCCCAGGGGCGCCACCGGAACCCGGGGATGCTCATCTGGAGGGGTCGTCTGGGCCTCGCAGGGCCGCGAGAGCGGGGGCGATCTCCAGGGCGACGCGTTCGGAGTCGACGTCCAGGCCGTGGTCGCGGCAGAGCTTGGTGTCGGTGGAGGCGCAGGCCTCCCAGACGTGGTTGATGTACAGGGCCAAGCCGTGCATCTTCTGCCGGCCCTTGGCCTGGCGGTCGGGGTCGGTAACCGGAAACAGCCCGGTCGGCGCCTGAGCCATGAAAACCCCCGCGGGTGACTCCGCCGTACAGAGGTCCGTGAGCATCCGGGCGTCATGGGTGACACGCAGGTGATCAAGGTCGAGTACGACTGGGCCAAGGGCCTGGCCACCAAGGTCGTGCAGGACCCGGCGGGGCTCGCCATCACCACGACCACGGAGTACGACTCGCAGGGCAGGGTGCTCAAGCAGGGCGCTCCCGGCACGTCCGGCACCGACGCCGGAACCCAGACAGCCACCTACTGGTCCGCCACCGGCACCGGAGCCTGCGCGGGCCGACCGGAGTGGGCCGACCTGCTGTGCAGCAGCGGACCGGCGGGAGACATCACCGGAGGCGGCAGCAACCCGGCCCAGCTGCCGACCATGACCGCCGAATACGACCGGTGGGGCAACACGGCCAAGACCAGCGAGACGGTCAGCGGAACCACCCGTACCATCACGCGCAGTTACGACGCGGCGGGCCGCGCGACCACCGTGCAGATCACCGGCGGACTCGGACAGACAGTTCCCACCACCACGACCGAATACGATTCGGCCTCGGGTCAGCAGACCAGGACCACCTCGCCGACCGGCGGAACGATCACCCGGGCCTACGACAAGCTGGGACGGGTGATCTCGTACGCCGACGCCGACGGCGGAGTCACCACCACCGAGTACGACCTCCTCGACCGCCCGGTCAGAACCAGCAACAACATCCCGAGCAGCACCACCTACACCTACGACACCTCGATCGAGGCCCGTGGCCTCCCCGCGAAGGTCACCGACTCGGTGGCCGGGGAGTTCTCCACCACCTACGACCCGGACGGCAGCATCGGCCACGGAGAAGCTACCCGGCGGCTACACGCTGAAGCAGACCAAGGACTCCACCGGCGCAGTCGTCGAACGCGTCCACACGAGGGACAGCGACGGGACCGTCGTCTACTCCGACACGGTCACCCAGACCATCCACGGCCAGGACGCCTCCCACTCCGGCTGGTCGGACCAGCAGGACGGGTATGACAACGCCGGACGGCTGACCCGGGTCGAGGACACCGTCGACACCGTCTGCACCCTGCGCGGCTACACCGTGGACAAGCGGTCCAACCGGACCGCGGTGAGCACGGCGTCGGCCGCACCGGGACTGGCCTGCCCCACCGCTGAGGGCACCGCCACGGTGAAGACGTACGACACGGCGGACCGGATCGTGGGCGGGGGCTACTCGTACTACGCCTTCGGCCGTACGACCGCTCTCCCCGGATCCACCATCTCCTACTACGCCAACGACCTCGCCTACCAGCAGACCGCCGGCACCAAGCGCCAGACCTGGCAGCTCGACGCCGGGCTGCGCTTCCGCTCCTGGACCATCGAGACCAGCAGCTCCGGCACCTGGAGCCAGACGGAGGCCAAGACCAACCACTACAGCGGAGACTCCGACAACCCGAGCTGGATCGTCGAAAACTCGGCCGGCAGCACGCTGACCCGCAACGTCACCGACGCGACCGGCGCGCTGACCGCCACAACAGGCAAGACGAGCAGCATCGTCCTGCAACTCACCGACATCCACGGGGACGTCGCACTGCAACTGCCGCTCGACACGGCCGTCGCGCCGACGGCCATGGACACCGACGAGAACGGCGCCGCGCGCCCCGGCCAGGCCGCCCAACGCTACGGCTGGCTCGGCGGCAAGCAGCGGTCGAGTGAGACCCTCGCCGGCCTCACCCTCATGGGGGTACGCCTCTACGATCCGAACACCGCTCGGTTCCTGCAGACCGACCCGGTCTTCGGCGGCAACTGCAACGCCTACGACTACGTTTGCGCGGATCCGGTCAACGGCACCGATCTGGACGGCCGCTGCGGCGCCTGGGGCGACCCCTTCCAGAAGTGCGACAAGTGGCGCATCCTCATGTGGTCGCGCGGGATGAACTGGTACTGGAGGACCATCCGAGAGGGCAGCACGTCCAACGTCAAGGTCAACGGCGTGAAATACGGCAATTTCGGCCTCGCGCACATCAAATGCAAGCACGTCGGCTACGGCAAGAAATCCAACTGGTTGACGAGCTCCGGAATGATCAGTGACCTGAAGAAGGCGCTGCTCTACGGCAAGTGGAAAGTAGACTGGGAGCACGGTTGGCACAACACGGCCTGGAAGATCGCATACTCGTGCAAAACAGGCTGTGGCTGCCGGAAGAAAGAGAGTGGACGGTCACAGTGTTCTACCGGAACATCGCGGCACCTGATGGAAAGCCGCTGGGCGTGACCACGGCATACAAGAACAGGACCGGCTGACACACCGTCCGGTGCCGACCGCGCGTCACGCGGCCGGCACCGGACACTCATTTCACAAGGCACTGAGGAGTCAGGCGGCACATGAACAATTCCGCGGAAGACATCATCCGCGCGGTGGTCGACACTCTGAAGCGACGAGCCTCGGCTCGGGGGGAAACCGTGCCGGCCCTCGACTCGGTCCGCAACCTTGTCGCGAACGACGAGGCGGAAATCGCGATCGACTACCTCATCAACACGGTCAACTCGTTCCGGCTTACGCTGCGGCAGGACGAATACGACCAGCTCATGTCGGCAGCCACCCGGCTGGACTACGCGGACAGCGTGACCGACATCGATCCCCGGTTGCTCGTCCCCGCCTCCGACGACGTCTGACAGCCTGGCCCCGGTAGCGCCGGGGCCAGGCCCTCGTCATCGGGTGCGCGCAACGCCCTCTGCCACTGCCGGAACGGTGAGGGCGGTGATCCGCTGAGCGCCAGCCCGGACAGCTCCCAAGCAGTCGGTCATTTCGGGCACGCGCCCCACCGAACGGTCCTCGATGGGTGACGCTCCTGGCCCTGGGTAACCAACAGCATCGCCTAGCAGACCAAGATTGCGCACCGCGGGTCCGGCATCAGCGATGCGCATGAAGCCCGGATTCCGGCGTTTCCGCAGGGTGTAGTGCGCACGAAGCGATGGACCCTACAGCCCTGCTCCACGCCACCGGACAGGGCACTCACGCCGCTGCGCCGATCACTAAAATCAAGACTATTGGGCTGGTTGAGGCACATTCTCGCACCCACCGTATCCTCCGGAACAAGATCCCGATCAGCCGGCAGGACCTGCTCCCCCTCGCCGATGCGCGCAACGGTGTCGCGCACAGCGGCCTCCACGAGATCACGGACGTCCGCACCGTGTTCACCACTTGTCTGCGCTTGCTGGACCCGCTCCTGATCGAGCTGAACATCTCTCCCGGCGCCTACTGGGGCCGATATCAGGATCTTCATGACGAGCTGATCCGGGAGCGGATCCGGGACACGAGCCTTCAGTTGCAGCAGAAGCTCGCTCAAGCCCGAACCACGTTCGAACATCACCACGGGCACCTTGGTTCCCAGGAGCGTGTCGCGGTCCTGGCCACCGTGACCCGTCGTCCCGCCTGGGCGAAGGACTGCATCGACAGGCCCTGTCCCGTCTGCCACGAAGGCGTGGGTGCACGGCACCACCATGATCAACGAGGAGAAGGGGCTTGCCCGCTTCACCCCTGGAACTTTCTGGTGCTTTGCTTGTGATCTGAAGGTGCAGGGCGAAGAACTCCAGGAGCTGGGAGACCTCGGACAGGAGACGATGCTGGAGCAGAACATCCGGATCCTCCTCAGCGCCGAGCCGATCTACGAAGAGGACATCCAAGGGCTCTATGAGAAGAAGGTCCGGGAGATCTATGAGAGGGACCGGGATCCCGACGAAGACTTCCTCGCGGGCCGCTAAGGGCAGCCTGTGGACCACGACGGTGCGTGCCGATACCGATCTGCGGGGCCGCGATGCCGATGGCCCCGGGCGACAGGATCAGCCCCACCTCAGCGAGCAGGCGGAGCCGGGTCGGGCAGGCTGTAGGAGGCGGGTGTCTGTGCAGCGGCCGGCACTGTTTGATCTGGATGACACCCTGGTCGGTGGCAGGCCAACGAGAAGCGCCTGAAGAAGGAGCTGTCCACCGCCGCGAAGGCCGCCGCCGGGCGCGCGGGCAAGCTGCTGGACAGCGTCCCCGTACCCGCCGACGTCCCGGAGCCGCTGGTCACCGAGTGGCGGTGGCGGGCGGCCAAGCACCTCCAGGGCGCCATCGCCGCCGAGGAGCAGATGAACGAGATCAAGATCGCCGCTGCCGGTTCGACATGGAAGTACGCCAAGGGTCTGGCGACCGGCAAGTTCGGCGGCAACAAGTGGCCCGACGACGTGGTCGTGCGCTGGGTCGACGGCGAGGTGACGAAGTACACCAACGTCGACGGCACGGGCTTCCACGCCGAGCAGCAGCTCCAGACCCCCAATGACCGGTGGAAGAACCACGCCGCGATCACCGCGGGCGGCGACTTCGACGGCACCACCAACTCCGACTTCGACCTGCTCGTCCGCTGGTCCGACGGTGAACTCACCGTGTACGAGGACCTCGGCGCCAACAGTCTGAAGAAGGAGCGGCAGCTCAAGCCCGCGAACCAGTTGTGGACCCACTCCCGTGTCCTTGTGCCCGGCGAGTTCGGCGGCAATCTGTGGGAGGACGACCTCTTCGTCCGCTGGTCCGACGGAGAAGTGACGGTCTACGGAAACACCCAGGCCGACGCGCTGGACCGGGAGTACCAGCTCGTGCCCCCGCCCGCCAGGAGCACGGTGCTCCTTCGCGGGCAGCACAGCGGTCGGCCCTCCGGAGAGGAGACAGCCGCCGAAGAGTCCTGCGACTCGGTGCGCGGCCCCGGTCTGCTGCGGCGGATCACCGCAGACAAATGAGCAACAACCCGCGTTGAGCCGGTGGCAGGGCGGCGGCCCCGCCACCGGCCCCGTACCTACGGTGGATACATGCGTATACGTCATTTCCTGCCAGTCTCCGTCGCAACGGTCGCTCTGCTCGCCGGCTGTGCCGAAGCGAAGGAGGAGCCGAACGGTGCAGCGGACCAGTCGTCCCCCCGGCCGTCGGCGCCCGCGGGCCAGCAGAGCAAGCCGCCGGGTGACGGCAGCCGGGCCTGGGAGCCGGACGACGCGATGCAGCGGGCGGAGCGGGCCCTGAAATCGGCCTCCGACAGCGACGCGCGTCCGGAACTCGTCGACACCGCGAGCGCGTTCGTCGCGAGCGGCATGGACAAGAAGCACAAGACGCCCGGCGACCGGCCGTACCTCCTCAGCATCACCTGTGACACAGACAGGATCGGGGAACTCACCCTCACCCTCTGTCCGGCAGGTCCGGGTGACTCGAAAGCGGCACCATCGACCGACACGGTGGTGCCGCGAGACCGGTGTCCGAGCGGCGACTCGCCCGCTTAAAGTGGTGTCGTGTCCTCAGGAAACTATGTGGTCGCACGGAATGTGCGGCTTCTCAGAGAACAGCGGGGCCTGTCCCTGGCCGAGCTGGCCCGGCAGGCCGGGCTCGCCAAGCAGACGTTGTCCAAGCTGGAGCAGGGCGCGGGCAATCCCACGGTGGACACGTTGTTCTCGATCGCAACGGCGCTGGGCGTGCCGGTGACCAGGCTGGTGGCCGAGCGGGAACAGGTGATGGCGGTCCAGCGCGGTGCCGAGGTCGTCTGGAACGAACACGACGGGTACGCGTCCCGGGCCCTCGACCACGTCTACGGCTCCGGCGTCATCGAGAACTACCTGGTGCGCATCAAGGAACGGGGCGGTGCGACCCGGCTGGCCGAATCGCACCCGGTGGGCACGCTGGAGCACCTCTACGTCATCAGCGGCCGGGTGCGGGTGGGGCCCGCCGACAGCCCGGTGGAGCTGTCCGCCGGTGACTTCGTGCGCTACCCGGCCGACCGCCCCCACATGTACGAGTCCCTGGAGGGCGAGAGCCTGGTGCACATCGTCGTCAGCGTGCCGCGCGTGCAGCCCGGGACGTCGACCTCCCTGCGCACGCACGGAGACGCCCCGCGCTGACCGGCGCCGCCCCGGTCAGGCCAGGGCCGTGCCCCGCTGCGCCTTGGCGAACGCCGCGACGGCCCGCGTCGCCTCGTAGGCGACCCGGCGCAGCGCCGGCGCGAAGCGGGCCCGGTCGAAGCGGTGCTCGGCGCCCGCGACGGAGAGCGCGGCGACGGGTCTGCCGACGGGCCCCATGATCGGTACGGCGACGCAGGTGAGACCGTAGGCGGCTTCCTGACGGTCGTACGCGATGCCGGTGCGCCGGATGTGGCCCAGTTCGGCGTGAAAGGCCGCGGGGTCGGTGATGGTGTACTCGGTCAGCTGCGGCAGCCCCGCCGAGACCGCGGCCTCCGCGGCGTCGTGGTCGAAGGCCAGCAGGGCCTTGCCGACGGCGGTGCAGTACGCGGGCAGCCGGGCGCCGATGCGGGAGGGGGAGGGGGTCGCGCGGTGTCCGTGGATCTTGTTGACGTACACGATGTCCGTGTTGTGCAGCACCGCGAGGTGCACGGTCTCGTGCGTCAGCATGTACAGGTCCGCGAGGTGCGGCAGCAGTCGTTCCCGCAGTTGCAGGGAGGTCTGCCCGTACACGCGGGTGCCGATGTCGAAGAGCTGGGTGCCCAGCCGGTAGTCGCTGCCGACCCGCTCGACCATGTCGTTGCGCTGGAGTATGCCGAGCAGGCGGAAGGCCGTCGACTTGGTGAGGCCGCTGCGGCGGGCCAGCTCGCTCACGCCGATCTCCCCGTCCTGTTCGGCGAGCGACTTGAGCAGGACGAGCGCCTTGTCGACCGCGGTCTGCTGGTCCGACAGGGCACGGGCCGCGCTGTGAGGTAGGGCGTCGGTGCGCTGAGACGTGGGGGAGTGAACTGGCATGGGGGGCTCCCTGAACAGTGGCAGGCGATGCCATCGAAATGGACGCACGTCCAATGTAGGAGACTGTTTCGGGGTTGTAA
The DNA here is from genome assembly GCF_030499515.1 of Streptomyces sp. DT2A-34. Lineage (NCBI taxonomy): Bacteria > Bacillati > Actinomycetota > Actinomycetes > Kitasatosporales > Streptomycetaceae > Streptomyces > Streptomyces sp. DT2A-34. The sequence goes on from NZ_JASTWJ010000001.1 coordinate 8,972,601, forward strand.
ACGGTCGGACGGAGCACCGACCGGGACATCTCGGCGTGCCGCACCCTGGCACGCCGACTGGGCCGAACCTCCCCACCCGGAGTCTCCTTTACCCGTGCCGCGATATCACCGCAGCCAACGGCCCACGGGACACCGGGATTTCCGGCGGCAGGGGTGGCGCCGCCGGCCCGCCCCCGCCTGCGGCCCCGGACGCCGCCCGGACGCCCGACGGCCCGGATGTCCGTGCCGTCCTGTGCCACACCCGCCTGAGCCGGCCCGACATCCCCCCGACCACGAACCGACAGAACGGAAAGCCGCCGTGCGACCGAGCCGATCGCTCCGCCGCCTCGACCCGAACCACGCCGAGGAGGTCCACCGATGACATCCCCGCCCGAGCGGCCGACGGATCGACTCGCCCGAGTTCCGCGCCCGTCCGCCGACGTGAGTGCGTACTTCGACCTGGACAACGGGCTCGTCGACCGCACCATCTTCAGCGACCAGGCCCTGTACCAGCAGGAACTGCGCCGCATCTTCGCACCGAGCTGGCTGTTCCTCGCCCATGAGAGCCAGTTCCGGAAACCCGGCGACTTCTTCACCACGTACATGGGCGAGGACCCGGTCATCGTCTCCCTGGGCCGCGACCGCAAGATCCGTGCCTTCCTCAACGCCTGCCGCCACCGCGGCATGCGGGTCTGCCGCGCCGACGAGGGCGCCACCAAGGCGTTCACCTGCAGCTACCACGGCTGGTCGTACGACACCTCGGGCAAGCTGGTCAACGTCCCCAACCAGGGCGACTATCCGGACCACTTCGAGCAGGACCGCTGGGGTCTGGTCGAGGTCGCGCAGCTCGACACCTACAAGGGCCTGATCTTCGCCACCTGGAACCCCGAGGCGCCCCCGCTCGTCGAGGCGCTCGGCGGCATGACCTGGTACATGGACGCCATGCTCGACCGCGACCCGGAGGGCACCGAGGTCGTCGGCGGGGTCCACAAGTGGGTCCTGGAGGGCAACTGGAAGCTCGCCGCCGAGCAGTTCGCCTCCGACTGGTACCACGTCAACATCTCGCACGCCTCCGCCCTGATGGTCATGTCCCCGAACGGCAGGGGCCCCAGGGCGGAGATCGTGCAGACCCCGGGCCGGCAGTACACCGACCCGCTCGGTCACGGCCACGGCTTCCCGACCCATCCCAAGAGCCGCTTCGACGACCGGGTCGTACACGACTGGTACGACTACGACGCGCTGCGCGAACGGCTCGGCGACACCCGGGTCGAGGGGCCGATGACCACCGGCCACGCCACCGTCTTCCCCAACTTCTCCTACCTCCCGGTCAACGGCTCGATCCGGGTCTGGCACCCCAAGGGACCCGACCGGATGGAGGTCTGGGCCTGGACCCTCGTCGACAAGTCGATGCCCGACGAGGTCAAGGACGCCCAACGGCTGTACAACCTGCGGACGTTCGGACCCACCGGCATCTTCGAGCAGGACGACGGCGAGAACTGGTCGGAGTGCCAGGCCACCGCCCACGGCTTCATGTCCGGCTCCATCACCCTCAACTACCAGATGGGACTGGGCCTTCAGGAGCAGGACGGGGTCCACCCCGGCACCACCGGGCGCCTCTACTCCGACGGTGCCGCCCGCGGCTTCTACACCCGCTGGCGCGACCTGATGAACACCCCCGCCTGGCACGAGAACCCCGAGAACCCCGAGAAGCCCGGGAAGGACACCACCTCATGAGCGACACCACCACGGGCATCCAGGTCGCCGCCGTCGGAGACATCGAGGACGGTGAGGGGCTGAAGGTGCCCGCCGGGGCCACCGGATACGGCGCCGACATCGCCGTATTCCACGACGGCGGCGCCTACTACGCCCTCGACGACACCTGCTCCCACGGCCAGGCGTCGCTGGCGGAGGGCTGGGTGGAGAACGGCGAGGTCGAATGCCCGCTGCACGCCGCCCGCTTCTGCCTGAAGTCCGGCGAGCCGCAGTGCATGCCCGCCACCCTCCCCGTCGCCGTCCACCGCGTCGAGGTCCGCGACGACGCCATCTGGGTGTACCCCGGTACGGGAGCCGCCGGATGAACGCGCCCCAGCGGATCGCCGTCGTCGGCGCGGGCCTCGCCGCCGTCTCCGCCTGCGACACCCTGCGCGCCCAGGGCTACGACGGCGACCTGGTGCTGTACTCCGCCGAGCACGGCCTGCCGTACGACCGCCCCTCGCTCAGCAAGGACGTCCTGCTCGGCAAGGACCGCCGCGACGACGTGCTGCTGCGCCCCGAGCAGTGGTACGACGACCAGCGAGTCCGACTCCGCGAGGGCGCCGTCGTCCACGCGATCCGCCCCCAGCCGGGCGGCGTCGAGCTGGCCGGCGGCGCGGTCGAGACGGCCGACCGGATCGTGCTGGCCACCGGCGGCACGCCCCGCGCGCTGCCCGTACCCGGCGGCGACGACCCGGAGATCTGCCTGCTGCGCACCTGGGAGGACGCACAGCGGCTGCGCGAGCGGCTGCTGCCCGGCGCCCGGGTGACCGTCGTCGGCGCCGGGCTGATCGGCGCCGAGACCGCCGCCGTGGCCGTGGCCCTCGGCTGCCGGGTCACCCTCGTCGACCCGGTCCGCGTGCCGCTCGCCGCGGCCGTCGGCCACGACATCGCGACGGCGCTGCACGACCGGCACTCCGCCGAGGGCATCGACGTGATCACCGCGGGCGTCGAACACGTCGAGCGCCGGCAGGGCCGATTCCTGATCCACCTGTCCGGGTACGAGGCAACCGTGTGCGCCGACACGGTCGTTGCCGGCATCGGCATCCGCCCGGCCACGCACCTCGCGGAGGCGGCCGGACTGCGCGTGGACAACGGCGTCGTCGTCGACGCGAACCGGCGCACCTCGCACCCGGCCGTCTACGCCATCGGCGACGTCGCCCGCGGCGACGGCCATCGGATGCGGCACGAACACTGGGAGGCCGCCCAGCGGGACGGCGAGGCCGTCGGCCGCGCCATCCTCGGCCGGCCCGTACCGGACGCGGGCGCGCCCTGGTTCTGGTCCGACCGGCACGGCACCCGGCTGGAGGCGATCGGCACCATGGCGGACGCCGAGCGGACCGTGTTGCGCGGGGCCCCCGAAAGCGGCGCCTTCCTCGCCTTCGGCCTGCGCGGCGACCGAGTGGTGGCCGCCGCGGCGATCGACCGCACCCGCGACATCAAGGCGGTCCGCAGGATCGTCGACCGGGGCATCGCCGTCGACCCGGCCGAACTGGCCGACGAGAGCGCCGATCTGCGGAGCCTGCTCAAGCGCTGACAGCCCGGCAGTGCCAGGGCCTGACTTCCGGACCGGGCCGGTTCCGGCCGGCGGGGCTTCCCGGCCCGGCCGAGCGGGGACCGGCACACGTAACCGCGAGACGGAGGAGACGGTGACATCAGCCGCCGCCGCGGTGGACGACGCGGCACGTCGGCGACCACGCCCGGGGCCCCGCTCGAAGCGGCCGGGGGAGTGTGTGCCACGCGCCGATCGGCCGACCCGAGGCCCGGCACGATCCGGCACGACAGGCCCCCGCCGTGCCGCCCACCGGCACACCCGCTCCCCGCACCCCGTACCCCGCGCTGGAATTGAGCCCATCCGGCGCGGCCCGCAGGAGGACCCACCGATGAGCATCCACACCCCGGAGCCGACAGCGGACGCGCCCGGCGCGTACGACGACATCCGGCTCCACTTCGAAGCACAGCGCCTGTACAGCCGCGAGGCGCAACTCCTCGACGAGCACCGCTACGCAGACTGGCTGGAGCTGTTCACCGAAGACCTCCACTACTGGGCGCCGGTGCGCACCAACCGGCTGCGCCGCCAGCAGGCCCTGGCCGACGGGGCGCCCGGCGAGGTGGCGATCTTCGACGAGACCAAGGCGAGCCTGGCCTGGCGGATACGCCGGTTCGACTCCGGCATGGCCTGGGCGGAGGACCCGCCGTCGCGGACCCGGCACCTGATCACCAACGTCATGATCCGGGCGGCCGACGAACCGGGGGAGTACATCGCCGAGTCGTCCTTCCTCTGCTACCGCAACCGCCTGGAACGCGAGGTCGACCTCTACGCGGGCGGTCGCACCGACCTGCTGCGCCGCGCCCCGGACGACGGGCGCCTGCTGATCGCACGCCGCACGATCCTGCTCGACCAGAACGTCCTGCTCGCCAAGAACATCAGCACCTTCCTGTGAACCGGAGAACCCACGTGTCCCCTACCGAGACCGAAGAGCCCAAGCTGGTCGAGCACCTGGTGCACACCCCGCTCGGGGACATCGCGGTCAGCGAGAGCGGCGCCGGCCCGGCGCTCGTCATGCTGCACGGCGGCGGCCCCGGCGCGAGCGCGGTCGCCAACTACCACCAGAACCTGCCCGCGCTCACCCGGCACTTCCGGGTGGTCCTCCCCGACCAGCCCGGTTTCGGCGGGAGTTACCGGCCCACCGAGGAGGACCTGGACGCCCGCAGCATCACCGAGATCACCGTCGACGCGCTGGTGCGGACCCTGGACGCGGTCGGCATCGACCGGTTCCACCTGCTGGGCAACAGCCTCGGCGGCGCCGCGGCCATCGCCACCGCACTCGCGATCCCGGATCGGGTGGAGAAGCTGGTCCTCATGGCACCCGGCGGCGGCTGGCTCCCCTTCGGCCCCACCCCCACCGAGGGCCAGAAGGCGATGTTCCGCTACTACAACGGCGAGGGCCCGACGCTGAAGAAGATGCGGGACTTCATCGGCGTGATGACCGCCGAGCCGCGCCGCTGGGCGGACACCGCCCAGGCCCGCTACGAGGCGTCCCTCGACGAATCCCACATCGCCTTCTACCACCGCTACAACGCGGCCTTCGCGAAACGGCACGGCATGGACCCGCTCTGGCAGCAGGTCCACCGGATCAAGGCGCCGACCCTCTTGCTCTGGGGGCGCGATGACCGGACGATCACTCTGGACGGAGCACAGTTGATGCTCAAGCAGATCCGGGACGTCCAACTGCACGTGTTCGGCGGCTGCGGCCACTGGGTGCAGTTGGAACGGCAGGTCGAGTTCGAGCGTCTGGTCACCGACTTCCTCAAGGAGAACTGACCGTGGGCAGGGGCTGGCTGGAGGGCGACGTCGCCCTCGTCACGGGGGAGGCTCGGGCATCGGCCGGGCCGTCGCCCTGCGCTACCTGGCCGAAGGCGCCCGCGTCGCCGTCCTGGGCCGGGGCGCCGCGCAGCTGGAGGAGGTGGTGAGCGCCGCCGGCGAACTCGGTGACCGTGTGCTGCCCCTCACCGGCGACGTGCGCAGTCCGGAGGACATGCACCGGGCGGTCGACGCCACGGTGGAACACTTCGGCAAGCTGGACGTCCTGGTGCCGAACGCGGGCATCTGGGACTACCACCGCAGCGTCACCCGCTTGGACGGCAAGGAGTTGGCCGAAGCGTTCGACGAGCTCTTCGCCATCAACGTCAAGGGATACGTGCTGGCCGTCGAGGCCGCCTGGCGCGAGCTGGTCGCCACCCGCGGAAGCATCGTGATGACCCTGTCCAACGCCTCCTTCCACACCGACGGCGGCGGCTCCCTCTACACCGCGAGCAAACACGCCTGCCTCGGGCTGCTGCGCCAGTTCGCCTTCGAACTCGCGCCGAAGGTCAGGGTGAACGGGGTGGCCGTCGGCGGGATGCGCACCCAGCTGCGCGGCCCCGCGAGCCTTGGCCTGGAGGGCCGCACCCTCGCCTCGTCCTTCGCGAAGAACGAGGCCGCCGAGGCCGCCGCGGGCGAGAAGGCACCGCCGCTGATCCCGCTGTACGACTCCAGCGTCGAGCCGGAGGACTTCACCGGTCCCTACGTCCTGCTCGCCTCCCGCACCGACAGCTCCACCGTCACCGGCGCCGTGATCCCCGCCGACGGCGGTATCGCCGTACGCGGATTCCGTTCACCCGCCGGCGGTTCGGGTCTGTGACCCGGCACCGGTGAACCCCCCTATCTGAAGCCCTCGTAAGGAGCCGACGCCATGGCCGCCGTCGACATCAGTCCCGCCGCCGCGCTTTACCGCAGAGCCCTGTATCCCGGTCCCGCCGCCGTGATCTACGAGGGCCACGAGATCTCCGCGGCCGGGCTCGGCCGTACGGTGCGGGAGTTCGCCGCCGGGCTGTCCGAGCGCGGGCTGCGGCGCGGAGACCGGATCGCGTACCTCGGCTTCAACAGCACGACCTTCCTGGAGACCCTGTTCGCCGCGGCCCATCTGGGCGCGGTCTTCGTCCCGGTGAACTTCCGGCTGGCCGCCGACGAGGTCCAGCACATCCTGAACGACTGCGGGGCCCACACCCTGGTCGTCGAGGAGGGGCACCGCGAACTCGCCGCGTCCATACGGGCGGACATCCCCGCCCGCAGCCTGCTGCTGGTCGACACCGACCCCGAGTGCCCCGCCACGCAGGAGCCGGGCCCCGAGTGGACGCCGCTGTCCACGCTGCGTGGCGCGCACCGCCCCGTACGCGAACCCGTCGCCCTGCACGACGGCGACCTCGCGGCCCTGATGTACACCTCGGGAACCACCGGGCGGCCCAAGGGCGTCATGCTCACCCACGGCAACCTGTGGTGGAACGCGGTCAACGTGGACGCCGTCGTGGACACCCGCGCCGACGACGTCAACCTGGCCCTCGCCCCGCTGTTCCACATCGGCGGCCTCAACGCCCTGACCCTGCGCACGCTCGTGCGCGGCGGCACCGTGGTCCTGCGCCGGGGCTTCGACCCCGCACGCTGCCTGGAGGACCTCGTCCAGCACCGGGTGACCACCTTCTTCGCGGTCCCCGCCATGTACACGGCGCTGTCCCGGACGGCCGGGTTCGCCGAGGCCGACCTGAGCGCCCTGCGCTCCGCGATCGTCGCCGGCGCCCCGGTGCCACCGCAGCTGATCCGGGACTACGCCGCGGTGGGCCTGCTGCTCCAGCAGGCGTGGGGGCTGACCGAGACGGCCCCGTTCGCGACCTATCTGCCGGCCCGGCTGACGACGGAGAAGACCGGATCGGCCGGGCTCCCGATGCCGTACACCGAGATCCGGCTGATCCACCCGGCCACCGGCGCCGAGATCGACGAACCGGACACCCAGGGCGAGATCTGTGTCCGCGGCCCCAACGTGGCCGCCGGCTACTGGGACAACCCGGACGCCACCCGGGCCGCGTTCGACGACCGGGGCTGGTTCCGCACCGGCGACATCGCCTACCGGGACAAGGACGGCTTCTACTACATCGTCGACCGGCTCAAGGACATGATCATCAGCGGCGGCGAGAACGTCTACCCCGCGGAGGTCGAACGGGTCCTCGTGGAGCACCCGGACATCCTGGAGGCCGCCGTCGTCGGCGTCCCGGACCCCAAGTGGGGCGAGACCGTCCTGGCCGTCCTGACCTGCACGCCCGGCGCGGAGCCCACGGTCGAGGAGGTACGCGAGTTCACCGGCCGCCACCTGGCCCGCTACAAGCTGCCCACCAGAGTGCAGGTCGTCGAACGGCTGCCGCGCAACGGCAGCGGCAAGCTGGACAAGCCCGAACTGCGCCGCTGGGTGACCGCACAGTCGACCGTCCCCACCGCCTGACACCACAGCCCCGGCACACCGGTGCCGGGGCCTCCTCCGACCCACGACCTCAGGAGCGGCGCCGTGGCCCCTCTCTCCGATACCGCTCTCTCCGATGCCGCGCCGATGCCTCCGGTGCCCGCCCTCGACGGCGGCTGGGCCCTGAGGCCGATCGGCGCACCGTCCGGCCCGGCCGTGCACAGGTACACGGCCTCCTGTGGCGACGGGCCGGAGGAATTCCCCGTGCGCGTCCAGCGCGTCTGGCAGCACCCGCTGCGGGCCGCCTACCCCATGGGCGCGCACGACGTCGCCGTATGGCTCGACCGGTCCGCGCCGGACTCCGCCGCCGGCCTGCTGCGTGCGCTCACCCCCGCCCTGTTCGCCGCCGACCCGCGCTGTCGTCGTGTCGTCGCCGCGCCGGACGAGGACGACCTGCGCACTCAGCGCATCCTGGAGGACGGCGGCTTCCGCCGGATCGCCGAGGCGGACCTGCCCGGCGGCCCGGTCGTGCTGTTCGCGGCCGAACCCCCCGGCATCGCCGGGCTGTCCACCGCGCTGGACGACATGCCCCACTAGGGGGTGTTCTGTAAGTCCCGCAACGAGCCCCCTGCCGCAGCGGGCCGGAAGCCGTGACCCACCTCGGCTTCCGGCCCGCTGCCGTGTGCGGGGGCGAGACCCTTCGTGCTGCCCAGCGGCACACCCGCTAGGGGAGGTCGGCGGCACCGGGCGACGGTTGACGTGTGCTTGCTGCAACCGCCATTTCCCAGAGCGCCACCGACCCGCTGTCGGGGCTGGTGCTGCGCGACATACCCGAACCGGCCCAGCGGCCCGGCTGGTCACGCGTCCGCGTGGTGGCCTCGTCGCTGAACATGCACGACCTGTGGACGCTGAGGGGGGTGGGACACCCCCCTGACCGGCTGCCGATCGTCCTCGGCTGCGACGCGGCCGGCTACGACGAGGACGGCAACGAGGTCATCGTCCACCCCGTGATCGGCGACCCCGACGCGGGCGGCGGCGACGAGACCCTCGACCCGGACCGCGCGCTGCTGTCCGAGCGGCACGACGGGGCGTTCGCGGAGTACCTGATCGTCCCCACCCGCAACCTGGTGCCCAAGCCGGCCTGGCTCTCCTTCGACGAGGCCGCCTGCCTGTCGGTCGCCTGGACCACCGCCTACCGCATGCTGTTCACCCAGGCCCTCATCACCCCCGGCGACCGGGTGCTCGTGCAGGGCGCGGGCGGCGGTGTCGCCTCCGCCGCGATCCGGCTCGCGGTGGCCGCCGGCGCCGTCGTCTACGCCACCAGCCGCAGCGCCGACAAGCGCGCGGAGGCCGTCTCCTGGGGCGCCCGCGACGCCGTGGCCCCCGGCGAGCGGCTGCCCGAACGGGTGGACGTGGTCATCGAGACGGTCGGCGAGGCGACCTGGGCGCACTCGCTGAAGGCGCTGCGCCCCGGCGGCACGGTCGTCATCGCGGGTGCGACCAGCGGCACGAACCCGCCGGCCGACCTCGGCCGGATCTTCTACCTCCAGCAGCGCATCCTCGGCTCGACCGGCGCCACCCGCCCCGAACTGGTCGCGCTGCTGCGCCTGATGGAGGCCACGGGTGTCCGCCCGGTCATCGACCGCACGCTTCCGCTCACCGAGATCCACAAGGGCTTCCAGCTCATGATCGACGGCGCTCTCACCGGGAAGCTCGTCATCCACCCGTCGGGCTCGGCCCGCCCGGAAGCCCGCCAGAAGTAGGGAACGACCATGACCGCAGCAGCCGTAGGGCTGTCCCACTCACCTCTCATCGGCAAGAACGACCCAGCCCCCGACGTCCTGGCCCGCGTAGACGAAGCGGTCGAGAGCGCCCGGGAGTTCATCCGCGCCTACGACCCGGAGCTGGTCGTCCTCTACGCCCCCGACCACTACAACGGCTTCTTCTACAAGGAGATGCCGCCGTTCTGCCTGGCCACCGAGGCCCACGCGGTGGGTGACTTCGGCACTTCGACGGGCCCGCTGTCGGTCGACACCGCCGCCGCGAAGGCGCTGGCCCAGGGCACCCTCGACCGGGGGATCGACCTCACCGTCTCGGCCCGGATGACCGTCGACCACGGCTTCGCCCAGCCTCTGGAAGTGCTCTTCGGCGGGATCGACCGGGTGCCGGTGGTGCCCGTCTTCGTCAACGGTGTGGCCACGCCGCTCGGCCCCGTCGCCCGCATCCGGGCGCTCGGCACCGCGCTCGGCGAGGCCGCCGCCGAACTCGACCGCAGAACGCTGTTCCTGGCCTCCGGCGGGCTCTCCCACGACCCGCCCGTACCGGTCCTGGACGGTGCGCCCCCCAGGGTCGCCGACGCGCTCATCGAAGGCCACCCGCCGACCCCCGAGCAGCGCGCCAAGGGCGAGCAGCGGGTGGTCCGGGCGGGCCAGGAGTACGCCGCCGGCACGAGCTCGATGATCCCGATCAACCCCGCCTGGGACAATCGGCTCCTCGACCACCTGGAGAAGGGCGAACTCACGGAGTTCGACTCCTGGACCGTGGCGCAGATGGCCGCGGAGGGCGGCGGCTCCGCCCACGAGGTCCGCTCCTGGATCGCCGCCTTCGCCTCGCTCGCGGCCACCGGGCCGTACGAGATGACCTCCCGCTTCTACGAGGCGATCCCCGCGTGGATCGCCGGATTCGCCGTGGCCACGGCGCAGGGGAGGTGACCGGCATGACAGTCGACCAGAACGCGGTCGCGCAGGCCGCCGCCCGGCTGATCGCCGCTTCGGACGAGGGCCGTCCCGTCGCCCCGGTCCGCGACCTGCTGGGCGAACAGGACATCGACGCCGCCTACGCCGTCCAGCAGGAGCTGACCCGGCGCAGGCTGGCCGCCGGCGCGGTCGTCGTCGGCCGCAAGATCGGCCTCACCTCGCCCGCCGTGCAGCGCCAACTCGGCGTCGACCAGCCGGACTTCGGCGTCCTCTTCGCCGACATGGACGTCTCGGCCGAGGCGGAGGTCCCCTCCGCGCGGCTGCTCCAGCCGAAAGCCGAGGCCGAGATCGCGTTCGTGCTGGGGGAGGACCTGGCCGACGGTGAACTCGACGCCGCCCGGATCCGCGCCGCCGTGGAGTACGCCGTCGCGGCCATCGAGATCGTGGACAGCCGGGTCGCCGACTGGGACATCCGGCTCACCGACACCATCGCGGACAACGCCTCCAGCGGCCTGTACGTCCTGGCCGACCGCCGTCTCACCCTCGACGCGTTCGAGCCGCGCGAGGTCACCATGCGGATGTACGCCGACGGCGAGCCGGTCTCCGAGGGCGCGGGCTCCGCCTGCCTCGGCGACCCGCTCAACGCCCTGGCCTGGCTCGCCCGCACGGCCCAGGCGTACGGCGACCCGTTGCGGGCCGGGCAGGTCGTCCTGTCGGGGGCGCTGGGCCCGATGGTCCCGGCACCGCCCGGCAGCCGTATCCACGCCGAGATCGGACCGTTGGGCGCGGTCACCGCCGCATTCTCCGAGAAGATCGAGAAGAGGGACGTGTGAACAGAACCAAGGCCGCCGTCATCGGGTCCGGCAACATCGGCACCGACCTGATGATCAAGATCCTGCGCCTGTCGGACACCCTGGAGATGGGCGCCATGGTCGGCATCGACCCGGCCTCCGACGGGCTCGCCCGCGCCGCCCGACTGGGGGTCCCCACCACCCACGAGGGCGTCGACGGCCTCATCGCACTGCCCGGCTTCGCCGACATCGACATCGTCTTCGACGCCACCTCGGCCAAGGCACACCTCGCCAACGCCGCCAAGCTGGCGCCGTACGGCAAGCGGCTCATCGACCTGACCCCTGCCGCGATCGGCCCGTTCGTCGTGCCGCCGGTCAACGGGGACGCCCACCTCGACGCCCCGAACGTCAACATGGTGACGTGCGGAGGCCAGGCCACCATCCCCATGGTGGCGGCCGTCTCGGCGGTGACCCCGGTCCACTACGCGGAGATCGTGGCCTCGATCGCCTCCCGGTCGGCCGGCCCCGGTACCCGGGCCAACATCGACGAGTTCACCGAGACCACCTCCCACGCCATCGAGACCGTCGGCGGCGCGGCCCGCGGCAAGGCGATCATCGTCCTCAACCCGGCGGAGCCGCCGCTCATCATGCGGGACACGGTGTTCTGCCTCATCGGGGAGGCCGACCACGACGCCGTCCGCGAGTCGATCGCGGCCATGGCGGAGCGCGTCGCCCGCTACGTCCCCGGCTACCGGCTCAAGCAGGAGGTGCAGTTCACCCCGGTGGACCCCACCGAACCGGTGCACACCCTGCTGCCGCCGGACGCCGGCCCCGCCGTCACCCGGGTCTCGGTGTTCCTCGAAGTCGAGGGCGCCGCCCACTACCTGCCCGCCTACGCCGGAAACCTCGACATCATGACGTCCGCCGCCCTCCAGGTCGCCGAGTCCATCGCCCGGCGCGACGCAGCCCTCGCGGAGGCCCGCCCATGACCCGCAAGCTGTACATCCAGGACGTCACCCTGCGCGACGGCATGCACGCCATCCGGCACCGCATCGACCCGGCCGACGTCGGCCGCATCGCCGCCGCCCTCGACGCCGCCGGGGTCGACGCGATCGAGGTCGCCCACGGCGACGGCCTGGCCGGAGGCTCCGTCAACTACGGGCCGGGCAGCCACACCGACTGGGAGTGGATCGAGGCCGCCGCCGCACACCTCACCCGCGCCACCCTCACCACCCTTCTCCTGCCCGGCATCGGCACCATCGCCGAACTGGAGCGCGCGTACGCCCTCGGCGTCCGCTCGGTGCGCATCGCCACCCACTGCACCGAGGCCGACATCTCCGCGCAGCACATCGCCAAGGCCCGCGACCTCGGCATGGACGTCTCCGGCTTCCTGATGATGAGCCACATGGCCCCGGCCGCCGAACTCGCCGCCCAGGCCCGGCTGATGGAGTCCTACGGCGCCGCCTGCGTGTACGTCACCGACTCCGGCGGCCGACTCACCCTGGACGGCGTGCGCGAGCGGGTCCGGGCCTACCGCGACGTCCTGGACCCCGCCACCGAGGTCGGCATCCACGCGCACGAGAACCTCTCCCTCTCGGTCGCCAACAGCGTGATCGCCGTCCAGGAGGGCGTCACCCGGGTCGATGCCTCCCTCGCGGGCCAGGGCGCCGGCGCGGGCAACTGCCCCATCGAGGCGTTCATCGCGGTCGCCAACCTCCAGGACTGGAAACACGGCTGCGACCTGTTCGCCCTCCAGGACGCCGCCGACGACCTCGTACGGCCGCTACGGGACCGCCCCGTCCAGGTCGACCGGGAGACGCTCACCCTCGGCTACGCGGGCGCGTACTCCTCGTTCCTGCGCCACGCCGAGGCCGCCGCCGAGCGGTACGGGGTCGACGCCCGCACGCTGCTCCTCGAGGTCGGCCGGCGGGGGCTCGTCGGCGGCCAGGAGGACATGATCGTCGACATCGCGCTCGACCTGGTGGCCGGCGAGAGCGGCTGACGAACCGTCCGCGTACTTCATCCGTCCTTCATCCGTCCCGCTCGCTGCGAGGCGGATGAAGTACGCGGAAAAACTTGCGTATTACAGGCGTTCATATCGGCGCATCGCGGGTGCCGGGCCTCCGTGCCACGAGGCGGCACGACGATGCGCCGACCGGTTTCCGGCCACTTACAGTCCCCCGCACAGACCCCACTGTGGTCCGGATCACGTCATGATCCGGGCCGATCGGAGGTGAGCCGCTCCATGTCCGAGACCCGCCACGACGAAGCAGCCGTCGGCACCGTCCCCGCCCCCGAACCACCGCCCGAGGCCAGGAAGAACGTCTCCCGCGTCGCCGCCGCGAGCCTCATCGGCACCACCATCGAGTACTACGACTTCGCCGTGTACGGCACGGCCGCGGCGCTCGTCCTGGGCCCGGCCTTCTTCCCGTCCGGCAACTCCACCATGTCGACCCTGGCGGCGTTCCTCACCTTCGCCGCCGCCTTCCTCGCCCGCCCCGTCGGCGTCGTGCTGTTCGGGACGATCGGCGACCGGCTCGGCCGCAAACGGGCCCTGGTGCTCTCCCTGATCCTCATGGGGGTGGCCACCGTCGGCCTCGGGCTGCTGCCGACCTACGACACGGTGGGCTTCCTCGCCCCGGTGCTCCTGGTCGCGCTCCGGCTCCTCCAGGGCGTGAGCATGGGCGGCGAGTGGGGCGGCGCCGTGCTCCTCGCCGCCGAGCACGCCCCGCCGGGGCGCAGAGCGGTGTACGCGTCCGTACCCCAGATAGGCCCGCTGCTGGGCTTCCTGCTCTCCAGCGCCGTCATCCTGCCCACGATGGGGATCTTCGGCCGGGAGGCCTTCGCCGACTGGGCCTGGCGGGTGCCGTTCCTCCTCAGCACGCTGCTCATCGCCGTCGGATTCTGGGTGCGCACCCGTGTCGAGGAGTCCCCGGTGTTCGACAAGCCGGCCACGGCCCGCCCGTCCGCCCCGCGCTTTCCGCTGGGCGCCCTGGTCAGGGAGTACCCGGGGCGGCTCTTGCTCGGCGTCGGTGCGGCGGTGGGCGGCTCGGCCGTCTACTACCTGGTGATCGTCTACAGCCTGTCGTACGGCCCGAAGGCGCTCGGCATCTCCCAGAACACGATGCTGGCGGCCGCCAGCGTGGCCGCCGCTGCCGCCGCGGCCGTGACGATCCCGGTCGCCCGGCTGGCCGACCGGGTGGGCCGACGGCCGGTGATCCTCGCCGGGGCCGCCGGGTCCGTGCTGTGGGTGCTGCCCATGTTCGGCTCCCTGAGCACCGGCGACGGGCTCCTCATCGGCGGGGCCTTCACGGTCGGACTGCTCCTGCTGATCCTGATGTTCGGCCCGATGGCGGCCTTCCTGCCCGAACTGTTCCCGGCCCGCCTGCGCTACACGGGAGCCTCGGCGACCTTCATCCTCGCCAACACCCTCGGCGGCGGCTTCGCCCCCCTGGTCGCGACGTGGCTGACCTCGAACTGGCAGTCACCGCTCGTCCTGGGCGCCTACGCGGGCACCCTCTGCCTGATCAGCCTGGCCTGCGTGCTCGCCCTGCCCGAGACCCGCGACCACGACTTCACCGCCTGACCGACCGAGAAGGAGACACCGATGCCCGGCGCCGTCGATGGCGCCGGGCATCGGTGATAGGGCGGCGGCCCCGGTACGGCGTGACCCGGACTCGCCGGAGCCCCGAGGTCAGGTCGTCCTCGGCAGGGCCGGGGCATCGAAGACCATCTCCAGTGTCTGGAAACGACGCAGCACCGCCCCCGGAAAGAGTTCGGGCTCGAAGCCGGGCCTGACCCGCAGGTTGGGCAGCCGCCTGTACAACTTCTCGGCGGCGACCTGCATCTCCATCCGGGCCAGGTTCATGCCGACGCAGAAATGGATGCCCTGACCGAACGGCAGATCCGTCGGCAGGTTCGCCCAGTCACGCTCGATGATGAACTCGTCCGGCCGGTCGAAGACCAGCGGATCATGATTCCCGGCGCTGATGACGGCGAAGGCCTTCTCACCCGGCTGGACATCGAGGTCCCCGATCCTGGTCGGCTTGGTGCAGGTGCGCCACAGACCTGAGATGGGTCCCTCGAACCGCAGCGACTCCGCTGCCAGGGAGCGTGCCAGCCCCTCGGGGTCGGACAGGAACCGGGCCTTCTGCTCGGGGTACCGGTCCAGCAGGTAGGCGGTGTTGCCGATCGACGCGATCGTCGTACCGATCCCCGCCACGTTCACCAGCTGGATCACTCGAGCGATCTCGCCGACGTCGAAGTAGTCGCCGTCCACCTGGGCGAAGGACAGCTGGGTGATCAGGTCGTCGCTGTCCGGCCCGGCCGCCCGCTTCGCTCGGATCATCTCGCCGAGGTGGTCCAGCCACTCGTTGAGCTCGGTGTTGTACCCGCCCTCCGCTCGGCCGTCCATGGTGTCGGTGACCAGCTCCTCCATACGCTGCGCCGCCCGTGCGTACGCGTCGCGTTCACCCTCCGGTATGCCCAGCAGCTCGCAGATGTGACCGGCGGCCATCCGCGCCGCGAAGTCGCCGTACATCTCAAAGGATCCCCGCTCGGAGAGCTCGTCGATGAGGTCGTCCGTGAAGCGTTCACTGAAAGGGCGCATGTTCTGGATGCGGGACGCCGACAACGCCTTGACCAGCAGCTTCCGCTGCCGGGTGTGGCGCGGCGGGTCGGTCCAGCCGAGCACCTGCTCCTCAGGCGGCAGTGGCTCCTTCAGCGGCCAGATGTTTCCGAGCGCGCTGGACCACGTCTGGTGCCCGGACAGCACCTCCTTGACGCCCTCGTAGGTGGTGACCTGCACCGCGTCCAGCTCGGCGTTGCGGGCGACGGGGCAGCGGGCACGGTCGTGTGCGAGCTCCTCCCAGGGCTCACTGGTCTTGGCCGTGTACGGCCTGTACCGCGGCTGGACGTCCTCGACCGGTGCGCCGGTGGGCCGACGGGTCATGTCGCACTTCCTCTCAGTCGTCTTCGTTCGGGGTGAAGGTGATCGCCAACCACGGGCAGGTGGGGTGAACTCCACCGCAGGGCAGAGCCAGTTGCGGAAGAGTGCCCCTGCCCGTGCGCGCTCCGCCCCTCTTCGTGCCGCTCTGTGGCACGGAGGGATGACATGTGAGTTCCTTCAAGTCGTCTACTAGTGGCAGCCCGGTCACAGGTTCTCCCTCCAGGTACGGCAGCCGGTCCGTCAGCCCACGCAGGGCGCGGACGCCGCGGGCTGCCGTCCTGTCGATCCGAGCCGGGTGAGTTCCTCAGCCGGCCGGCACCTCGTCGGAGACCGCGGCTCGATCCACTCGACACCTCACGGGATGGCCTATGGACGAGATCATTGGTGCTCTCCTCTCCGGAGACGTCACATCGCGGGATGTGACGGGCCTGCGCCTGCCGGAGTACTACCGGGGCAACGTGGTGCGCCGGGAGGACACCTCGATGTTCGAGGGCATGGACTCGAAGGCGAAGGACCCCCGCAAGTCACTGCGGGTGCAGGAGGTCCCGACACCGGAGCCGGGACCGGGCGAGGCCCTGATCGCCGTGATGGCGAGCGCGATCAACTACAACACGGTGTGGTCCTCGATCTTCGAACCCCTGCCGACCTTCGGCTTCCTGGAGCGCTACGGACGCCTCAGCGAGCAGGCCAAACGCCACGACCTGCCGTACCACGTGCTGGGCTCGGACCTGGCGGGGGTCGTGCTGCGCACCGGACCCGGCGTGAACCGGTGGCGCCCGGGCGACCGGGTCGTGGCGCACTGCCTCTCCGTCGAGCTGGAGAGCCCCGACGGCCACGACGACACGATGCTCGATCCCGAGCAGCGCATCTGGGGCTTCGAGACCAACTTCGGCGGCCTCGCCGAGCTGGCGCTCGTGAAGTCCAACCAGCTGATGCCCAAGCCGGAGCACCTGACCTGGGAGGAGGCCGCCTCCCCGGGGCTGGTGAACTCCACCGCCTACCGGCAGCTGGTCTCCCGCAACGGCGCGCAGCTCAAGCAGGGCGACAACGTGCTGATCTGGGGCGCGAGCGGCGGACTCGGCTCGTACGCCACCCAACTGGCGCTCGCCGGGGGAGCGAACCCCATCTGTGTGGTCTCGTCGCCGCAGAAGGCGGCCCTCTGCCACTCCTTGGGAGCCGAAGCGGTCATCGACCGCAGCGCCGAGGGCTACCGGTTCTGGAAGGACGAGAACACCCAGGACCCGCGCGAGTGGAAGCGGTTCGGCAAGCGCATCCGCGAGCTGACCGGCGGCGAGGACGTCGACATCGTCTTCGAGCACCCGGGCCGGGAGACGTTCGGCGCGTCGGTGTACGTGGCGAGGAAGGGCGGCACCGTGGTCACCTGTGCGTCCACGTCCGGGTACATGCACGAGTTCGACAACCGCTACCTGTGGATGTCGCTGAAGCGGATCGTCGGCTCGCACTTCGCCAACTACCGCGAGGCGTGGGAGGCCAACCGCCTCGTCGCCAAGGGCAGGATCCACCCGACGCTGTCGAAGGTCTACCCGCTGGAGCAGGCCGGGCAGGCCGCGTACGAGGTCCACGCCAACCTCCACCAGGGCAAGGTCGGCATCCTCTGCCTGGCCCCGCAGGAGGGTCTCGGTGTGCGCGACCACGCACTGCGTGCGAAGCACATCGACGCCATCAACCGCTTCCGCGAGCAGAAGGTCTGAGGAACGCCATGACGACCGATCCACGACCCCGCACCGGCATCGTCGGCCTCGGCACGGTCGGCGAGGCGTTCCTGCGCCTGGCATACCAGGCCGGCCATCGCATCGTGGCCGTCGACACCGACCCCGACGCACTCGTCCGGGTCGGCACCCGCCTCAAGGCGCTCACCGGGGGCGCCGGGGAGTCCGTCGTCCTCACGCACGAGGTGGCCGAACTCGCCGACGCCGGCCTGGTGATCGAGGCCGTGCCCGACGACCTGGCCGTCAAGACGGACGTACTGCGTCGTATCGGCGAGGTCTCGCAGGCTCCGGTCCTCACGACGACCGCCGCCCTCTCCGTCCCCCACCTCGCCATCGCGTCCGGCCGCCCGGAGGCGGTCGCGGGCCTGCGCTTCCTCGTCCCGCCCGGCCCCGGAGGCGCGGTGGAGCCGGTACCCACCGCCCTGACCTCCCCGGCCACCGAGAGCGCCGTGGACGCGCTGATCGACGGGCTGGGCCTGGCCCGGGTCGAGATCGGCGCCGGACCGGCGGCGGACGCCACCGCGCTCGTGATGGCCTACCTGAACCAGTCCGTGGCCTTCCTCGACGCCGGCCACTCCACCCGCGACGACATCGACACGGCGATGCGCCTCGGCTGCGGTCTGCCGGCCGGGCCGCTGGAACTGCTGGACACCATCGGACTGGACACAGCCCACGCGACCCTGACGAGACTGCACCGGCAGACGGGCGACGCCTCCTTCACCCCGGCCCCGCTGCTGACCCGCCTGGTCGAGTCCGGCCGCCTGGGACGCAAGACGGGTGAAGGCTTCTACCCGTACGACGACGAGGGCGGTACCCCGGGAGACAAGCCCGTGGACCGCTCCACCGCCGGCCGCCGCACGGTGCGTACGGTCGCCGTCCTGGGCTCCGGCGTCATGGCCCGCGGCATCGCGGAGGTCACGGCGACCGGGGGGCATCCCACCGTGCTGGTGGCGCGCAGCCGGAAAAAGGCAGAGGCCGCCCTCGCGGCGATCTCCGAGTCCCTGACCCGCGCCGTCCGCCGCGGCAGGATCACCGCCCAGCAGAAGGCCGCGGCCCTGTCGCTGCTCACTCCCGCCACGGACCTGGAAGCAGCCGCGGACCGCGATCTGATCATCGAAGCGGTGGCGGAGGACCTCGAAGTCAAGCGCCCGCTCTTCTCCCGACTCGGCGCGGTGGCCAAGCCGGACGCCATCCTGGCGACCACCACGTCCAGCCTGTCCGTGACCGCCTGCGCGCGGGCCGGCGGCCGGCCCGCCGACGTCGTCGGCCTGCACTTCTTCAACCCGGCCCCCGTGCTGCGACTCGTCGAACTGGTCCGCACCGACGACACCTCCGACGACGTGTTCGCGGGCGCCCAGGCATTCGCGGCCGGCCTGGGGAAGACCACGGTCACCTGCCCCGACCGGGCCGGCTTCATCGTCAACTGCCTCCTCTTCCCCTACCTCGGCGCGGCGGTCAACCTGCTGCGACGCCCCGGCACCGACATCGAGGCCACGGACACCGCCATCCAGAACGGCTACGGCTACCCCATGGGCCCCTTCGCCCTCCTCGACACGATCGGTCTGGACGTCTCGCTGGCCATCCAGCGCCGCCTGTACGACCAACTCGCCCACCCCGAACAGAAACCGGCCCCTCTCCTGGAAGCCCTCGTCGCCAGCGGCGCACTGGGCCGCAAGAACCAAAGGGGCTTCCGCACCGCGGGCCGGCGCTGATCCGGGCAACTCCGGGTTCTGCTTCCCTCGTTCCGCTGTGCGGCACGAGGGGGTGACATTGAAACTTCAAGGTCATCTACTGGTGATCCCGCGGCGACCGGCCGGCGGCGGCCCGCGCCGCGCCGGAGACCGCGGTGGCCGGTCCAGTGCGTCGGTCCAGCGTGTCGGTCCAGGCCGACTCCTCTGTTAGCCCGAAGGCGTGGTGCTTACTCGCGGTGCGGACGAGCCCGCTGCCGTCCCGACCAGTCGGATAGGAAGAGACGCGATGAACAAACCGCTCGTACGGGGTTCGGCCCGGCCCGAGGACGCCACCCTGACCGACGTGGTCGGTGTCGACGCGGACGGGACGGCCTGATGAGCACGCCGCGCCAGACCGTGACCGTCGGGACCGGGCCGCTCTCCTTCGTCAACGTCGCCGCCGTCGCTCGGGACGGCGCGACGGTCCGTCTCGGCGACGACGCCTTCTCGGCGCTGGAGAAGGGCCGGGCCGTGGTGGAGGATCTCGCCTCGGCGTCGAAACCGTCGTACGGGATCTCGACCGGATTCGGCGCGCTGGCGACCCAGCACATCCAGCCGGAGCTGCGGGCCCAGCTCCAGCGGTCCCTGGTCCGCTCCCACGCCGTCGGCTCCGGGCAGGAGGTCGAACGGGAAGTCGTCCGCGGAATGATGCTGCTGCGGCTCTCGACGCTCGCGACCGGACACACCGGCGTGCGCGCCGAGACCGCAGAGCGGCTCGCCGCCATGCTGTCGGCCGGGATCACCCCGGTGGTCCGCGAGTACGGCTCCCTCGGCTGCTCCGGCGACCTGGCACCGCTCGCCCACTGCGCGCTGGCGCTGATGGGGGAAGGCGAGGTGCGCGACGCGTCGGGCACCCTCATGGCCGCCGCCGAGGCGCTCGCCGCCGCCGGCCTCGGCCCGGTCGAGCTGTGCGAGAAGGAGGGCCTCGCCCTCATCAACGGCACCGACGGCATGCTGGCCCAGCTCGTCCTCGCCCTCACCGATCTGCGGCGGCTGCTCAAGACCCTGGACGTCGCCGCCGCCATGTCCGTCGAGGCGCTGCTCGGGACCGACACGGCGTTCGCGCCCGAGATCCAGGCCCTGCGCCCCCACCCCGGCCAGGCCGCCTCCGCGGCCAACCTGGTCGCGATCCTGGCCGGTTCGGGTGTCGTCGCCTCCCATCGCGGGCCGCACTGCACCCGCGTGCAGGACGCCTACTCCCTGCGCTGCTCGCCCCAGGTGCACGGCGCAGCCCGGGACACCGTCGAACACGCCGCCACGGTGGCCGGGCGCGAGCTGGCCGCGGCCGTCGACAACCCGGCCGTGCTGCACAGCGACGGACGGGTGGCGTCGAACGGCAACTTCCACGGCGCGCCCGTCGCCTACGCGCTCGACTTCCTGGCCATCGCGACCGCGGACGTCGCCTCGATCAGCGAACGCCGCACCGACCGGTTCCTGGACACCGCCCGCAACCACGGCCTGCCGGCGTTCCTCGCCGACGACCCCGGCGTCGACAGCGGCTACATGATCGCCCAGTACACCCAGGCCGCGATCGTCGCCGAGCTCAAGCGCCTGGCCGTACCCGCGTCGGTCGACTCCATACCGACGAGCGCGATGGCGGAGGACCACGTGTCCATGGGCTGGGGCGCTGCCCGCAAACTGCGGCGTGCCGTCGACGGCCTCACCCGCGTCGTCGCCGTCGAGATCCTCACCGCCGCCCGCGCACTCGACCTGCGCGCCCCGCTGACGCCGGCCGCCGCCACCGGCGCGGTCGTGGCGCTGCTGAGGTCCTCCGGCGTGCGCGGCCCCGGCCCGGACCGGTATCTGGCGCCCGAGGTCGACCGCGCCTTCGAACTCGTCGGCTCGGGCGCGGTTGTCGACGCCGTCGAGTCGGTGACGGGAACGCTCTCATGACCGCATCGCGAGAAGGGGCGGACATGTCCGCGACCGACAGTGCCGACCTGATCCGCCCGCTGTCCGAGTTGCTGCGCGCCCACGCGGCGCTGCGCGGCACCAAGGTCGCCTACTCCGACGTGCGGCGGGCGGTGACCTACACGGAGCTGGAACGGCGGACCGCCCGGCTCGGCGGCCACCTGGTCGCCCTCGGCCTGCCCCGGGGCGCGCGGGTGGCGATCCTGCTGGGCAACCGCGTGGAGATGGTGGAGAGCTACCTGGCCGTCAACCGCGCCGGTGGCGTCGGCGTGCCGGTCAACCCGCACTCCTCCGACGCGGAACTCCTGCACATCCTCACCGACAGCGACGCCCACGCGGTGATCACCGACGCCGCGCACGTCGACCAGGTGCGTGCGGTGCTCCCCGCCGGACCACGGCACCTCGTCGTGGTCGGTGACCGCCCGGACACGCTGTCGTACGAGGATCTGGCCACCCGCGAGCCGGACGTCCCGGCCCGCGACGACCTCGGCGTGGACGAACCGGCGTTCCTGCTCTACACCTCGGGCACGACGGGCCGCCCCAAGGGCGTGCTGTCCACGCAGCGCGCCGCGCTGTGGAACGTCGCCAACTGCTATGTCCCGATGGTCGAACTGTCCCCGGCGGACACGCTGCTGTTTCCGCTGCCGCTGTTCCACACCCTCGGCCACCACCTGTGCGTGGTCGGCGTGACCGCGGTCGGCGCCACGGCGCACCTGATGCCGGGGCTCTCCGCCGCCGAGGTGCTCGACGAACTGCGCTCCCGGCCCTACACCTTCCTGGTCGGCGTGCCGACGATCTACCACAACCTGGTCCACGCCGCCGGTGCGGAAGGACTCACGCTGCCCGCGCTGCGCGTGTGCTTCATCGCGGGCGCGGTGAGCACGCCCGCGCTCGCCGAGGCGTTCGAGGCCGCCTTCGGGGTCCGGCTCAGCGACAGCTACGGCAGCACCGAGACCAGCGGGACGATGACCGCCACCCGGCCGGACGGCGAGCGGGTGCCCGGCTCGTGCGGTCAGCCGGTGCCCGGCCTCGACCTGCGTGTGGTGGACCCGGACACCGGCGTCGAGGTGCCCGTCGGCGAGGAGGGCGAGATCTGGGTCAGCGGCCCGAACGTGATGCTGGGCTACCACAACCTGCCGGAGGCCACCGCGGAGGTGCTCCGCGACGGCTGGTACCGCACCGGCGACCTCGCCCGCCGCGACGACGCCGGCCACCTCTGGATCACGGGCCGGCGAAACGACGTGATCATCCGGGGCGGGGAGAACGTCCACCCCACCGAGATCGAGGCAGTGCTCGCCCGGGTGCCCGGGGTGCGCGAGGCTGCGGTGACGGCAGCGGCGGACGAGGAGTTCGGCCAGGTCCCGGTGGCGCTGGTGGTACCCGAACCCGACGGCCTCGACTGCGCGGAGCTGTTCGCCCGGTGCCGCCGGGACCTCGCCTACTTCAAGGTGCCGGTGGAGGTCCGGGCCGTGGCCGCACTGCCGAGGACGGCCACGGGCAAGATCGCGCGCAAGGCGCTGACCGAACTGCCCGGCCGGCTGCTCGCGGTCGCCGGCCCCCATCCCGGCCTGCACCTCATGGGCGCCGGCGGTGAACCGACCCCGATCCCGGGCACCGAGGCGCCCGCCGGAGCCGGCCCGCTCGCCGGCCGCGACGTGGTCCTGGCAGGTGACGCCGGGGACCTCGCGGACCTGATCGCCCGTCACCTCATGGCCGGTCACGGGGCCCGGTGCGGCGAGCCGTCCGGCCCGGAGCCGGGCGCCACCGTCACGGTCACCGGTATGACCGTGACGCTCGCCGTCGCCGGGTCCGCCCCCACCACTGTGGTGCTGGCCGAGGGGCTGACCGACCACCGCGTCCGCAACGCCGTGGACGTCGCGCTGACCCGGCCGGGCAGCACACTGGTCGCGGCCGGCTGGTCGGCGCCCGCCGCCGCATCGGACCGTTTGCCGGCCAGGGCGGACCTGACCGGGATCACCGGCGCCGACCTCACCAGGGCGCTCGTCGACCTCGTCGCGGGCGAGGTCACCGAGGTACTGGGCGGCATCGACGGCATCGAGCCGGACCGGGCCCTGCGCGAGTACGGCCTCACCTCGGCGGACGCGGTCCGGCTGCGGGACCGGATCGCTGCCGCCGTAGGGCTGCGCCTGCCCACGACGCTCGCTTTCGAGCACCCCTCGGTGCGGGCGATCGCCGGGTACCTGCAAGCCGAACTCACCGGTTCCAGCGAACTCACGGGTTCACGCGAACTCACCGGTTCGTCCGAGCCGCAGGCCGCGATCGCCGACGACGACCCCATCGTGCTGGTGGGCATCGGCTGCCGCTACCCCGGTGGGGTCACCTCCCCCGACGAGCTATGGCGGCTGGTTGCCGACGGCGTCGACGCCACCTCCGAGTTCCCCGACGACCGGGGCTGGGACCTCGAGCGGCTGTTCGACCCCGACCCCGACCGCAGGGGCACCTCCCGCACCCGGCGGGGCGGATTCCTCCGGGAGATGGCCGACTTCGACCCCGAGTTCTTCGGGATCTCGCCGCGCGAGGCGCTGGCGATGGACCCGCAGCACCGGCTGCTGCTGGAGACCTCCTGGGAAGCGCTGGAGCGCGCCGGCATCGACCCGACGTCCCTGCACGGCGAGCAGGTCGGGGTGTACACGGGGCTGATCTACCACGACTACATCACTGATCCCGACCGGGTGCCCCGCGAACTGGAGGGCTACATCGGCACCGGCACCGTCGGCGCCGCCGCCTCCGGGCGGATCTCCTACGTACTGGGGTTGCGCGGTCCCGCGCTCACCGTCGACACCGCATGCTCCTCGTCCCTGGTGGCCATCCACCTCGCGGCGCAGTCCATCCGCCGGGGCGAGTGCGAACTCGCGCTGGCCGGCGGGGCGGCCGTCATGGCGACGCCGCAGACGTTCGTCGAGTACAGCAGGCAGGGCGCGCTGTCCGTGGACGGGCGGGCCAAGGCGTTCGCCGCGACGGCGGACGGCACCGGCTGGGCGGAGGGCGTCGGGATGGTCGTACTGGAACGGCTGTCCGCCGCTCGCCGCGCCGGGCACCCGGTGCTGGCCGTGCTCCGGGGCTCCGCGGTGAACCAGGACGGCGCGTCCAACGGCCTGACGGCGCCCAGCGGTACGGCACAGCAGCAGGTGATCCGGCTCGCCCTCCAGGACGCCGGTCTGACCCCGTCCGACGTGGACGCGGTCGAGGCCCACGGCACCGGCACCCGGCTCGGCGACCCGATCGAGGCCGGCGCCCTGCTGGCCACCTACGGGCAGGGCCGCGAGACCCCGCTCTGGCTGGGCTCGCTGAAGTCCAACATCGGGCACACCCAGGCCGCCGCCGGGGTCGGCGGCGTCATCAAGGTCGTCCAGGCCATGCGGCACCGCACCCTGCCGAAGACCTTGCACGTGGACGAGCCGTCGCCGCACGTCGACTGGGCGTCGGGAGACGTCCGGCTGCTCACCGAGAGCATGCCGTGGCCGGAGCTGAACCGGCAGCCGCGTGCGGCCGTCTCCTCCTTCGGGGTCAGCGGCACCAACGCGCACCTGATCCTGGAGGCACCGCCGGAGGAACCCGCACCGACGCCCGCCGCCGAACCGCCCGCCGTCGCCTGGACGCTGTCCGGCAAGACACCCGAGCGGCTGCGGGACTGGGCGGCCCGGCTGCTCCCCGTCGCCCAGGACGCGGCACCGGCGGACCTCGCGCACTCGCTCGCGGCCTCCCGCGGCCACTCCACCCACCGCGCCGTCGTGGTCGGTGGCGACCACGACGAACTGCTCGCCGGGCTGCGGGCCGTCGCCGAGGGGAAGCCGGCGCAGAACGTCGTCGCCGGAGTGTCCGGCGTGGACGGCAAGGTGGCGTTCGTCTTCCCCGGACAGGGCACGCAGTGGGTGGGCATGGCCGCCGGACTGATGAGCGAACCCGTGTTCGCCGAATCCGTCCACGCCTGCGAACGGGCGCTCAAACCCCACGTGGACTGGTCGCTCACCGAGCTGCTGACCGGCGACGGCCCGCTGGACGCGGTGGACCTCATCCACCCCGCGCTGTTCTCGGTGATGGTGTCGCTGGCCGCCCTGTGGCGCTCCCGCGGCGTCGAACCCGACGTGGTGCTCGGCCACTCCAACGGTGAGGTGGCCGCCGCGTACGTCGCGGGCGCGCTGTCGCTGGAGGAGGCCGCCCGCGTCGTCGCGGTGCGCAGCCAGGTCATCGCCGAACTCGCCCCGGGAGCCGGCATGGCGTCGGTGTCCGCGTCCCGCGCACAGCTGGACTGGCTGATGGAGCGCTGGCCGGACCAGCTCTGGGTCTCCGCGCTCAACGGTCCGTCTTCCAGCGTGGTCTCCGGTGAGGACCTGGCGATCAGGGGACTGCTCACCGAGTGCGCGCTGGACGGCCTGCACGCCCGCCGCATCCGCGTCGACGTCGCCTCGCACTGCCCGAAGATGGAGCCGCTGCGCGAGGAAATGGTGGCCCGCCTCGGAGAGGTGCGCACCGGCCAACCCTCGGTGCCGATGTACTCCACCGTGGACCTGGACTGGGTCGGCGACTCCACGCTGACCGGCGAGTACTGGTTCCGGAACCTCCGGCAGCCCGTGCTGTTCCAGCCGGCCGTCGAGCACCTCGTCGAGCAGGGTTTCCGGGTCTTCGTGGAGTCCAGCTCGCACCCGGTGCTCACCTCCGGGATCGAACAGACACTGGAGGAGAGCGGCACGACCGGGGTCGTCACCGGAACCCTGCGCCGCCACGACGGCGGCCCCGCACGGTTCCTGATGTCCGCCGCGGAGCTGTACACGCGCGGCACACGGGGCGTGCGCCTCACCACCGGCACCGCCACCGGGCGGCCGATCCCCCTGCCGACCACCCCGTTCCAGCGGCGGCGGTTCTGGTTCACCACCACCGCGACGCCCACGGCGGGCACCGGCCACCCGCTCCTCGGCACGCTGGTCGAATCCGCCCGCAGCGGCGAACTCATGGCCACCAGCCGCATCTCGCCGGCCGACCAGCCGTGGCTGGCCGACCACGCGGTGAACGGCACCTGCATCCTGCCCGGCACCGCGCTGCTGGACCTCGCGCTGCGCGCCGCGCACGGCAGCGGCGGCACCGGACTCGGCGAACTGGTCATCGAGGCACCCCTGGCCCTGTCCCGGCAGGGCACGGCGGAACTCCAGGTCGTGGCGGACCCGGCCCGGCGCACGGTCGAGGTGTTCAGCAGGCCCGGGCAGCCCGGCAGCCCGTGGCGACGGCACGCACAGGGCACGATCCACGACACCCGCGACGAGCCGTCCGCCGGGGCACTGCCTCCGGCCGACGCCGAGGAGATCACCGTCGACTACGCGTCACTGGCCGAGCGGGGCAACGAGTACGGTCCGGCGTTCCGGGCCCTGCGCAGGCTGTGGCGGCGCGACGGGGAACTCTTCGCCGAGCTGCGGCTGCCCGAGGAGGCACCCGGCCGGTTCGCCGGCGCCGGACTGCACCCCGTGCTCGGCGACGCCGCCCTGCACGCCCTCGCCCTGACCCAGCCGGTCCCGGACGGCCACATCGCGCTGCCGTTCGTATGGCACGACGTGTGGGCCGGCGACGGTCACGCCACCCACGCCTACGCCCACCTGGCACCCGCGGGCCAGGACGAGTTCACCGTGACCCTCACCACCGCCGAGCGCGAACCGCTGTTCCGGGGAACACTCGGCACCCGCACGGTGGCCCTGCGCGAGCTGACGGGCGCACTGCCGACGGACTCGGCGTACCGGATGCGGTGGAACAACCTGTCCGGTACGGCGGCGCCCGCACGGAAGTGGGCACTGCTGGGCACCGACCACCTCGGGGTCACCGCCGACCTGGTCGACCTCGCCGACGCCGACGCCGTCCTCTGCACCCCGGCGCCCGGTGATGTCCGGGAGGCGACGCTGGACGCGCTGTCCCACGTCCAGCACTGGCTGGCGGCCGACCACCCGGCCGACGTCCCCCTCGTCGTGCTGACCCGTAGCGACGACCTGGCGCACGCGGCGGCCCGCGGCATGGTGAGGTCGGCGCAGTCCGAACACCCCGGACGCTTCCTCCAGATCGAGACGGACGACGACCCCCGCTCCTCGGCACGGCTCGCCGACGCGGTGGCCGCCGGACGGCCGCACGTGCGGATCAGCGCGGGACAGCTCCAGGCCCCGGAGCTGGAGCGGGTCACGCCGGGGCGCGGCGCCCGGCCGGACCTCAGCGGCGGCACGGTGCTGATCACCGGCGGCACGGGCACGCTCGGCTCGCTGGTGGCACGGCACCTGGTGACCGAGTACGGCGTGCGCAGCCTCCTGCTCACCAGCCGCAGGGGCGCACAGGGCGCCGAGCCGCTCATCGCGGAGCTGACCGGGCTGGGCGCCGAGGTCGCCGTCGCCGCCTGCGACGTCGCCGACCTCGGCAGCCTCGCCGCCGCCCTCGACCTGGTTCCCGACGGACACCCCCTCGTCGCCGTCGTGCACGCGGCCGGGGTGCTCGCGGACGGAGTGGTGACCGGGATGACGCCCGACCAGGTGGAGCAGGTGCTGCGTCCCAAGCTGGACGGCACACTGAACCTGCACGAGCTGACCAAGGGCACCGAACTGGCCGCCTTCGTGCTGTTCTCCTCGCTGGCCGGCGTGCTGGGCAGCCCGGGGCAGGGCAACTACGCCGCCGCGAACGGGTTCCTGGACGCGTTCGCCGAGCGCCGCAGGGCCGACGGGCTGCCCGCGCAGTCCCAGGCGTGGGGACTGTGGGAGGAGGCGTCCGGCATGACCACCGTGCTGCGCGAGCGCGACCGGGACGGCACCCTCCCGGACTCCACCGTTCCCATGCCCACCGCGTTCGCGCTGGCCCTGTTCGACGAGGCACTGCGGCAGGACGACACAGCCGTCACCCTCGCCCGGTTCGACATCGCCAAGCTGCGCACCCGCGGGGCGCCTGCGCTGCTGCGCGGTCTCGTCCCCACCGCACCGGCCACCTCCGCACCCGCCGTACGACTGCGTGACCTGGCCCCGGCCGAGCGGGCCGAACGGCTGCTGGCCGAGGTGCGCGCGGCGGCCGCCGAACTCCTCGGCCACCAGGACGCCGAGGCCGTGCCGCCGGACCGGAGCCTGCACGAATCCGGCCTGGACTCGCTGACCGCGGTGGAGCTGCGCAACCGGCTGAGCGCCCTGACCGGACTACGGCTGTCCGCCAGGCTGGTGTTCGACCACCCCGCGCCGCAGGCCCTGGCCGATCACCTCCACAGGATCCTGACCGCCCCGGCGGAGGCGAGCGCCTGAGGACAGGTGGCGGGTGCGGTCCCCACGGGCGGGGCCGCACCCGCCGACCGCCGACCCGCCGACCCGCCGCCATGCCGGCGATGCCTCGGCGGAACCGCGTGAAATTCTCTATGGAGGTTGTGATGTCTCAAGACACGACGAACCTGGCCGGGCTGCGGGTTCTGGTGACCGGGGCGGCCGGTGGGCTCGGCCGGGCCATCGCCGAGGCCGTGCACGCGGCGGGCGCGCACCTGGTGCTCACCACGCGGACCGCCGACTCACTGCCCGGGGCCGCCGCCGGGCTCGACCGGGGCCCCGAGGTCGTCACGGCCGTCGCCGACGTCACCAACGACGCCGAGCTCGCCGCGGCCGTCAAGCTGGCCACCGAGCGGCTCGGCGGGATCGACGTACTCGTCAACAACGCCGGTGTGCCCGGACCGGTCGGGCCGGCCTGGGAGAACGCCCCGGGCGAGTGGCGGCACGCCCTGGAGGTCAACCTGGAGGGCGCGCTGGCCGCCTGCCGGGCAGTGCTGCCCGGCATGATCGAGCGCGGCCAGGGGCGGGTCATCACGATCTCCAGCCACGCGGGGCACACCCGCTGGCCGTACGTCAGCGCGTACTCGGTCTCCAAGGCGGCGGTGAACAAGCTGACCGAGAACCTCGCCATCGAACTGCTGCCGCACGGGATCACCGCGTTCAGCTACCACCCGGGGATGGTGAACGTAGGCCTCGGAGCGGCCGCACCCGAGACCCCGGACAGTGACAACCCCTGGCAGCGCCGCCTCGAATCCTGGATGGACGCACAGCGCAAGGCCGGGCGCTACGCCCCGCTCGACGAGGCCATCGCCAACCTGCTGCGCCTGATACGAGGCGACGCCGACCCACTCACCGGCCGCTACCTGACCTACGAGGACGACATCCCCGCCCTCGCCGCAGCCACCGGCCAGGCCTGATGCCGCGGTGGGCGGCTGCCTCCCCACCCCAGCCGCCCACCGCACCCTGTCGACCACCACCATGCCGGATCGGTCCGCCCCAGGGCCTGGTCCCACTGCGGGGCCGGAGCCTGCGGCACCCGGGCCACCGGGACGGCCGGACGAGGCTGCGGGTGCAGGGCGTAATTCCAGTCGCCATGGAAGGCGTGCCTGGGCAGCGGCAGTGCCGCCGTCTCCGCGTCACCGATACGGACTCCGGTGGGACAGGCGTCGGTGTCGAGTGCGGCACTCACGCGCAGCCCGGTGCGGGTGGTGGTCGCGGCGATGGACTGGACGATGACTTCGTGGCTGGTCAGCGGGCGACCGCGCCAGTTCATGGTGATGTGCGAGAAGAGCTGGTGGTGAAGTCGGCCCGGGGCGCGGTCTCGCCTTTCGATCGAGCCGTTTCCCCGGAGCCGCTTCCCGCACCCGGCGTGCCGCTCTCACGGCACCGGGCGCTCCACAAGTCCCGTTCCACCATGGACAGTTGTCTTCATCCGGTGGTCGGCCAGGGTGAAGGGATGACCGTTCCCCGGTATCGGTAGCGCGTGGTGCGCACTTTGCCGGGATCGAACAATGTCCGTTCCTCTCCTGATGGCCACCAACCTCCACCGCAGTAGCGGCGGCGGAGGTCCTTCCTGTTGATCCGGTGGTGTTTGCGGCGCAGCCATTTCATGACCTGGCTCCACGTGTACGAGCTGAGGTACTGGAAGGTCGCGCTGGACACCCCGGGGCGGAAGTACATGCACCAGCCGAACAGCATCTTGTTGATCTGGATGAGCAGTTCGTCCAGCGGCAGGAGCGCGGGACGGTGCAGATCTCATGGGCCGAACGGCGGGCGAGGAGCGTCCGTGAGTCGGTCTGGTGGAGGGGCCTTTCGAGGATGGGCGGCGTGCGGCGGAGCCGGTGCGCGTGCTCAAGATCAGTCAGGAGCTGGGCGAGGTCGCGGAGGCCCTTCACGGCGCGGCGGTGGTGGAGTACCAGCTCCAGGGCCGCGCCGGATGAGATCACCGGCGGCTGGGGACATCCGGCTCCTCCAGGTCCTCGCGATCAACGGGGACATGGGGGAAGTTGCCATAACGGTGTACGGGGCACGGGTCCGCACGGTGAGGTAGTCGAGGTGACGCACATGTGGGAGGACATGGAAGCGCGCCTCGGCTGGCTTATCCTCACGGGCGCCGCGCTGGACGACCTCACCGGTGCTACCTGGGACACGGTGGATGAGCGGCTGCGTTTCCGCGTGGCGAGGGTCGCGGCCTTGGCCGGACATGAACCTCAGCTGACCCGCTCCACCCTCTGTGCGGAAGGGCCCGCACGGCTTGCCGTGCGGGCCCTTCCGCGTCATCCCTTACTTTGCGGACGCACACGCCCTAGTGGGGCGTATCCCGCCTCCCTGGTGGGAGATGAGTGGGAGACAAGTGGGAGATGATCATGGCGTGGTGCTGCAATCAGGCGCTAGGAAATGCTAGATAGCGCTGCCTGCGCGGCCCTGGTTCAGCCGCCGGATTCGCCCGCGTGCGGGCTGAGCACACCGGCTCCCACCAGCACAATCACCACCACACCGAGGATCACGCGGTAGTACACGAACGGCATGAAGCTCTTGGTCGAGATGTACTTCATGAACCATGCGATGACCGCGTAGCCGGACGCGAAGGCGATCACCGTCGCGAAGATCGTCGGGCCCCAGGAGACGTGGTCGCTCTCCATCGCGTCCTTGAGCTCGAAGAGGCCGGAGGCCAGGACGGCCGGGATCGCGAGGAGGAAGGAGTAGCGGGCCGCGGACTCGCGGGTGTAGCCCATGAAGAGGCCGCCGCTGATGGTCGCGCCGGAGCGGGAGACTCCGGGGATGAGTGCCGCGGACTGGCACAGGCCGAAGATCAGGCCGTCCTTCACGCCCAGGTCCTCAAGGCCCTTGCGCTGCTTGGCGGCGCGGTGCCGGCCGCCGGACTCGTCGCGTGCGGCCAGCCGGTCGGCGACGCCGATGATGATGCCGACCACGATCAGCATCGTCGCCGTGATGCGCAGGTCGCGGAACGGCCCCTCGATCTGGTCCTTGAGCGTCAGGCCGAGCACGCCGATCGGGATCGAGCCGACGATCACCAGCCAGCCCATCTGCGCGTCGTGGTCCTGCCGCATCTCCTTGTTGGTCAGCGACCGCGTCCACGCCGAGATGATCCGCCCGATGTCCTTGCGGAAGTAGATCAGCACCGCGGTCTCCGTGCCGATCTGGGTGATCGCCGTGAAGGCCGCACCGGGATCCTCCCAGCCCGAGAACGCCGCGGTCAGCCGCAGGTGCGCGCTGGAGGACACGGGGAGGAACTCGGTCAGCCCCTGGACGAGTCCGAGGATGAGCGATTCAAACCAAGACATGAAGTTACGGAGTCCAAGTGCTGATGGTGGAAGAGGCGACGGGGACAACCGCGTCGGCGGCGCAGTGATCGCGGGTGTCGAGGGGCAGCGTAGCGTCCCGCGACGACGGCTCCGGCACAGGGGGCTCGGCGGGCGCTCGCCGAACCCGTGCATACCGGTGTTGACCTGCGGCGGGGCCGCCCCTTACGTTGCAGCGAGCGGAAAGCGCTTGCTGCATCCGTCGCCCGTCCCTACGACGCCCGTCGGCGTCACCCGTTGTCCCGGAGGAGCCCGATCCGCCCATGGCCGCATCCGAGACCGCTCCCGGGACGAACCACCGTCACCCCCGCCGTCACCCCCACCCCCACCCCCACCTCGCCCCGCTCACCGACCGCCGCATCAGGGTCGCCGTGATCGGCACCGGCGCGATCGCGCGCGATTCCCATCTGCCCGCGCTCGCCAGGCTCGCGGAGGAGGGTGAGACGGAGATCGTCGCCGCTGTCGACATCGCCGTGGAGTCGGCCGAGGGCTTCTGCGCGGAGGTGGCCGCGACCGCGGCCGGGACGCCCCACCCTTTCACCGACCTCGACCGGATGCTCCAGGAACAGCGGCCAGACCTGGTCACCATCTGCACGCCGCCGACCCTGCACCGCGACCAGACCGTCGCCGCGCTGCGCGCCGGTGCCTGGGTGTGGTGCGAGAAGCCGCCGGTGCCGAGCCTCGCCGACTTCGACGCCGTCGAGGCGCAGGAGGGCGAGGACGGCGGCCCGTACGCCTCGATCGTCTTCCAGCACCGCTTCGGCTCGGGCACCCGTCACGTCCGCCGGCTGCTCGCCGAGCAGGCCATGGGCCGGCCGCTCGTCGCACACTGCCAGACCACCTGGTACCGCGACACCGCCTACTACGCCGTGCCCTGGCGGGGCCGCTGGGGGACCGAGGGCGGTGGTCCCGCGATGGGACACGGGATCCATCAGATGGATCTGCTGCTCGACCTGCTCGGACCATGGAGCGAGGTGCGGGCCATGGCCGGGCGTCTGGTGCACGACGTGGAGACGGAGGACGTCTCGACCGCGCTCGTGCGGTTCGAGAACGGCGCGATGGCGACCGTCGTGAACAGCGTGCTGAGCCCCGACGAGGTCAGCCGCATCCGCATCGACTGCGAGCGCGCCACCGTCGAACTCACCCACCTGTACGGCCACCGCAACGACAACTGGGTCATCACCCCGGCCCGGGACGTGCCGGACACCGAGGCCGCGGCGTGGCAGGACTTCGGCGCGGACGTGCCCAGTTCGCATCTGGAGCAGCTGCGGGAACTGATCGCGAGCATGCGTGCGGGGGAGCGGCCGCGCAGCAGCGGCCCGGACGGGCGTACGAGCCTGGAGCTGATCGCCGCGCTGTACAAGTCCGCGTTCACCGATACGACGGTGAAGGCGGGGGAGATCGGCCCCGGCGACCCCTTCTATACGGCGATGCACGGCGGTGCGCCCGGCTGGGCCCCCGGCGCGGGGGAGCGGGCCGCCTCCGGTGCGGAGGTCGCCGCGTGACCGGGCTGCGTATCGTCCATGCGCACGGCGACCGCATCACGGTGACCGAGCCGCTCACCGGCGTCGAACTGCTCGCCTATGTCTACGGGCCGGAGGCCGCCTGGGAGGCCCCGAAGCCGTACGTCCACCCGCTGCGGACCCTCGCCGGTGACGTGGTCACCGACTACCGGCCCAACGACCACCGGTGGCACAAGGGTCTGTCGCTGACGGCCTCACATCTGTCGGGGGCCAACCTGTGGGGCGGCAACACCTACGTCCATGGGCAGGGGTATCTCGAACTGCCCGAGCGGGTCGGGTCGATGGCGCACGTCGGGTTCGACGAGGTCGCCTCGGACGGTGACCGTGTCGTCATCGCCGAGCGGCTGACCTGGCATCCCCGCAGCGGTGAGCTGTGGGCGGACGAACAGCGCCGGGTCGAGGTGCACGACATCGAGCCGGAGTCGGGGTCGTGGGCCCTGACCTGGACGAGCGCCGTGACCAACCGGCGCGACGAGCCGCTGCGATTCGGCAGCCCCACCACCGCCGGGCGGGAAATGGCCGGCTACACGGGCCTGTTCTGGCGCGGCCCGCGCGCGTTCCAGGGCGGCCGGATCATCGCCCCGGACGCCGAAGGTCCCGGCCTGATGGGCGAGCAGGCGCCCTGGCTGGCCTACTCCGGCGAGCACGACGGCACCGACGGCCACGCGACCGTCGTCTTCGCGCACGCCCCGGAGAACGACCACACCGGCGAGCGCGGCGCCCACCCGGCCCACTGGTTCGTACGCAACGAGCCCTTCGCCGGAGTGGCCCCGTCCTGGGCGTTCCACGACGAGCTGGAGCTCGCCCCCGGTGACACCCTCACGCGCCGCTATCGGGTCGTCGTGGCCGACGGGGCTTGGGGCCGGGAAGAGATCGCCAAGTATCTGGAAACGCACCCGTGGTGCTGAGCGCGGCTGATTGACGGCGCGGACGGCTTCACGCCGCTGACGGCCCCGCCACCGTCCAGCCGGGTGCCTGGGGGTGGGCCGTGAGGTCCTCGTGGTGCACCGGGTCGCCGCACGCCCGGCAGGTGACGACCGGGACCAGTTCGTTGCCGCAGATGTGCTCGATCACCATGGGGCGGTCGTCGTCCGTGCGGAGATGGCGGTCGCCCCACGCCATGAGGGTCATCAGGATCGGCTCCAGTTCGAGCCCGGCCTGCGTGGGCCGGTACTCGTACCGCTGCGGGCGCTCGCTGTAGGCGCGCTTGGTCAGGATCCCGGCGTCGACGAGGCGGCGCAGCCGGGTGGCCAGGATGTCGCGCGGGGCGCCGATGTTGCGCACGAGCTGGTCGAAGCGGCCGTTGCCGAGGCACACCTCGCGCAGGACGAGCAGGGAGTACTTCTCGCCGACGAGCGTCAGGGCGTCGGCGATGGAGCAGGGGCGCGGGTCTTTGGTGGCGGCCATGGCGCTCAGTTTAGGGGAGGGTTCGGGTTTCCAACTGAATGGGTTTGATTTTCCAGCTGAGCGGGCTATGGTGAGTTCGGATTTCCTACTCACCGGTAATCGGCGGCGGCCGGCCCCTCACCCGGGCCGCCGCTCCGGTCATCGCCCCGGCGGCCAAGGAGGCCCGCACCATGCGTGACGCAGTCATCGTCGAAGCCGTACGCACCCCCATCGGCAAGGGCAAGCCGAACGGCTCCCTGGCGCACGTCCACCCCGTCGAACTCCTCGCCCACACCCTGCGCACCCTCGTCGAACGAACCGGCGTCGACCCGGCGCTCATCGACGACGTCATCGGCGGCACCGTCGACCAGGTCGGCGAGCAGGCCATGAACGCCACCCGCTATGCCGCCCTGTCGGCGGGCTTCCCGGAGACGGTCCCGGCGACCACCGTGGACCGCCAGTGCGGCTCCTCCCAGCAGGCCGTGCACTTCGCCGCCCAGGGCGTCATCTCGGGCGCGTACGACCTGGTCGTCGCCTGTGGCGTGGAGTCGATGAGCCGCGTGCCGATGTGGTCGAACGTGCCGCCCGGCAAGGACCCCTTCGGCCCCGGTATCGCCGAGCGCTACCCGGAGGGCCTCGTCCCGCAGGGCATCAGCGCCGAGCTCATCGCCGCCAAGTGGTCGATCACGCGCGAGCAGATGGACGCGTTCGCCGTCTCCTCGCACCGCAAGGCGGCCGAGGCCTGGGACAAGGGCCTGTTCGACGCCGAGGTCGCGCCTCTGCAAGGCGTCTCGCGCGACGAGTGCGTCCGCCCCGGCAGCACCCCCGAGATCCTCGCCGGCCTCAAGCCCGCCTACTACGACCCGGCCTTCGCCGAGCGCTTCCCGCAGATCGAGTGGAACGTGACCGCGGGCAACGCCAGCCCCGTCAACGACGGCGCCTCCGCGGTGCTCATCACCTCCAGCGAGACGGCGGAGCGGCTCGGCCTGCGCCCGCTCGCCCGGCTGCACAGCTTCGCCGTCACCGGATCCGATCCGCTGCTCATGCTCACCGGAGTCGTCCCGGCGACCGAGAAGGTGCTGCGCAGGGCGCAGCTGAGCCTCGACGACATCGACCTCTTCGAGGTCAACGAGGCCTTCTCCAGTGTCGTCCTGGCCTGGCGGCAGGAGACCGGCGCCGACCTCGCCAAGGTCAACGTGCACGGCGGTGCGATCGCGATCGGCCACCCGCTCGGCGCGAGCGGAACCCGCCTGACGACGACTCTGGTCCACGCGATGCGCGAGCGCGGCGCGCGCTACGCCCTGCAGACGATGTGCGAGGCGGGTGGCCTCGCCAACGCGATGATTCTGGAGACGGTGTAGCCGGTCCCGCAGGCGGCGCTACGGCTCAGCGGCCCCGCAGGTGGTGGCGCTTGCACCAGGCCACCACCACGCCCGCCAGCGCCGGCAGGGCGATGCAGGCCAGCGCGATCAGAAAGGCGGGCGAGGTCGGCGCGGAGGCACGGGCGCCGGCGACGACGTACGCGGCGGTGTTGGGGATCGACCCGAGCGCCGTCGCGAGCAGGAACGGGACGTAACCCATGCGGGAGACGGCCGCGGCGTAGTTCGCGGCCCAGAACGGCACACCGGGAAACAGCCGCACCGCCAGCATCGAGCGGAAACCGTGCCGGCTGAACTGGCCGTCCGCGGCCTTCAGCAACCGGCCCCGCAGCAACGGCCGCAGCGCGTCCTGGCCGAGCAGCCGGCCCATCCCGAAGGCGATGCCGGCCCCCAGCACCGTGCCCGCCAGGGCTGCGCCGATGCCCCACTCGGAACCGAAGAGCGCGCCCGCCGCGAGGTTCAGCAGCGGCCGTGGCACGAACGCCACCGTGACCAGCCCGTACGCCACGGCGAACAACACGATCGCGGCCGAGCCTTCGACGTGCGGCGGCCAGCCGTTCGCCAGGAGCTTCTGCGGTTCGAAGAGCAGCACGGACGACGCGGCCGCCGCCAGCAGGACCACCAGCAGGGACAGCCGCGACCACGGCGAGAGCAGCGCTCTGGAGCAGCGCGTGGCGAAGCCCGCGGCTACGGGTACGGGCGCCGGCATGGGCGCGGCGACGGCGAGTTCGGTGGTGGTGGCCCGGGGAGAGGCAGTGGCGGTGCCCCCAGAGCGGGTGGTGGCATCGTCGAGCATTCGGCGACAGTAACCGACGAAGATGTGTGATCGCCGTATGGTTCGTCTCATGCGCGTCACAGGTGCGGGAACGTGGGAAGTTCCCCGCAGTGTTCTCGCGGACACGGTCCTGGAGCGGGTCACCGCCGCGTACGCCGCCGCGGCGGACCCCACGCGGGCCGCCACCGCCCGGGCGTACATGAAGGGCGTGGCCCCGTTCCTCGGCATCCCCACTCCCGAGCGCCGTGCCCTGTCCCGCACCGTCCTTCAGGGCACACCGCGCCCCGACGAGACCGACTGCACCGCCGTCGCGCTGCGCTGCTGGCAGCTGCCCGAGCGCGAGTACCACTACTTCGCCGTCGACTATCTGCGCCGCCACGTGGGGCGCTGCTCCTCCGGCTTCCTTCCGGTGGCCCGGCACCTCGTCACCACCGTCTCCTGGTGGGACACCGTCGACGCGCTCGCCGCGCACGTCGTCGGCGGGCTCGTCGCGGCCGACCCAGAGCTCACGGCCGACATGGACGCCTGGATCGTCGACGACGACCTGTGGGTCGCCCGCACCGCCCTGCTCCACCAGCTGCGCTACAAGGAACGCACCGACACCGAACGCCTCTTCGCCTACTGCCTGCGCCAGTCCGGACACCCCGACTTCTTCATCCGCAAGGCCATCGGCTGGTGCCTGCGCGAGTACGCCAAGACCGACCCGGAGGCCGTACGGGCCTTTCTGGCGCGGGAGCGGGGGCGGTTCGCGCCGCTGTCGGTGCGGGAGGCGCTGAAGAACATCGGGGCGTGAGCCGCAGAGGAACCGGGCGTAGGCCGCGAACTCCCCATCCACGAAAAACCATTCGACGTCGGGCACGGCGTCGACGATGATCGACCTCATGTTCCGGCACGCCTTCGTCCTCGCAGCATCCGCAGTCGCGGATGCTCCGAAGGCTGCCGTTCCGGTCTTCCTGGCCGCAGCCGACGGCGCCCGAAGCTGACCCTCTCCGGACAGTCCGGCGGACCCCGCAGGGGGAGGGTCGGCGAGTCCTTGGGGTCCCCCTCTCCTACGAAGAGACTTCGAGGTACAGCCATGTCCAAGACGGCATACGTGCGCACCAAACCGCATCTGAACATCGGCACGATGGGCCATGTCGACCACGGCAAGACCACGTTGACCGCCGCCATCACCAAGGTCCTCGCCGAGCGCGGATCTTCCGCGTACGTCCCGTTCGACCGCATCGACCGGGCGCCCGAGGAGGCCGCGCGCGGCATCACCATCAACATCGCGCACGTCGAGTACGAGACCGACACCCGCCACTACGCGCACGTCGACATGCCGGGCCACGCCGACTACGTAGTTAGCGCACCCTGGCATGACTCTATCGGTGCAGGTCGGAAACGCAAAGAAGCCCCGCTCACCTCCACGGGGGAGGGAAGTGAGCGGGGCTTCGCCCGCCCAAACCCCTGGCGGATAGGGGTCGGCACCGGGCGGGGCTCGTCCCTGAGCCGAAGGACTACGGCCGCTCAAGGACGAGAGTCTAGAAGCCCCGTCCACCTCCACGGGGGAGGAAGTGGACGGGGCGTCGTACCACCCCGGGAAACCCATGAGGGCTCCGCCGACGGGCGGCGCCTCGCCCCGGCTTCAGCGACGGTGCCGGAGACGAGAAGAACAGGACGCTAGCGGGGGCTGGGGAGTCGGCCGACCTCACATCAACCTCAACCCAACCACCCCCGCCGCGCCCTCCGCGAGCCGGCGCTCGGAGCGCCAGTCCGCGGGTCTACGGGGTGGCGCTCTCCCTAGGTTGGAGGAGGAAGTACGCCTGACTAACAGTCCGGAATAGGTCATGGGCCGGATAACGAGACTGATGCGCCGCAGCCCACGCCGTCACGTCACCCTCTGACCGGTCGGACTCAAGGCAGGATGCGCACTCAATCCACTGCCTGACATGGGGACCTTTAGGCTTCAGCTCCATCGCCATTGCAGGGCGGACACTCGTCATCGCTTCTCCGTCTTCTCGACCCAACTGGCGACACTCCGACCGGTAAGCCAGTCGGCCTTCAGGTCTTCTTCCGTCGCCTCGCGCACCCACTTGGGGTCTACGTCCCACTCGCGGCCACCACCACGGGGCCTCAGTGAGTACCGGCCTCCGACGGTCCCGCGGAACTCTCCGATGGCGCTTCGGGCTTTGTCCACAAGCACTGTTCCGACGGCTGGCAGTTCGTTCGACTCAGGGCGCGACACGACGCCTCCTAATCCCTGCATACGGTCACCCACTGTGCCCGGAATGGCACTGCCAGTGTGACGATAGAAGCGTCAGGGATTCCACGAAGTTCTACGAGGTTCTACGGCTCTTCAGTCGAGCGAGTCAATGGCGGCAGAGATGCGAGAGCGAGCCTCTGCCCCGTAGACAGCAAGCCCCGCCATCTCTTCGAATGCGTGGGCGTACTGAGTGATCTCGCCGGGCGTTGTCACCGTTATGGCTGCCGTCAGCAGCTCGACGTGTACGCGCTCCTCGTCGAAGACAGTGAACGTCTCCAGCGTCCACATGCCACGAGGGCGACCGGTGGGGACGATGCCGACGGAGACGGAGGGAAGCGCCATCGCGGAGAGCAGGTAGCCCAACTGGCCAGCTATCGTCGCGGCGTCGCCTACAACGTGGCGGAGGACGGACTCCTCCAGGACGATGGCGAACCGGTGCCCGCCCTCACGGATGATGTGTGAGCGCTCTACCCGGGCCTCCGCGGCGTCAGCGACGTCATCAGGCGTCCCGTGGAAGTGCGCAATGGTGCCGAGCAGCGCGGCAGCGTACTCGTAAGTCTGGAGGAACCCGGGGATCACGCTGGAGCTGTAGACGCGGAAGGTTCGGGTGCGCTCGTACAGCGGGATGCGGGACTCTTGCAGCCGTCGTAGTCCCGTGCGTTGTACGCGCTTCCACTCCAGGTACATGGAGTCGGCCGTGCGGTTGGCGGCCAGGAGATCCGGGATCTTGTCCTCTGCGCCGCACGCGCGGCACCATGCGCGGATGTCGTCGTCTGACGGAGGCGTCGTGGCGCTCTGAAGGCGGGAGACCTTCGAGGGCTGCCAACCGGTGCGCGCCGCAACCTCCCTACCCGACAGGCCGGCGTCACGTCGGATCTCGCGGAGTTGCTCCGCGATGGCGCGGCGTGCGGCGTCGAGGGCCGTCGACGGGTAGGGAGACTGCATCAGGGGGCGTCGCTCAGATCCGGTAGTCGGCGTGCGGGGTGGCTCGCTCCCAGACTGCTTCGAACGCTTCCGCGTGACGCTTCACAACGCCCGGGGCGTCCTCGATG
Source organism: Streptomyces sp. DT2A-34 (assembly GCF_030499515.1). Taxonomy (NCBI): domain Bacteria; kingdom Bacillati; phylum Actinomycetota; class Actinomycetes; order Kitasatosporales; family Streptomycetaceae; genus Streptomyces; species Streptomyces sp. DT2A-34. The sequence goes on from NZ_JASTWJ010000001.1 coordinate 9,012,875, forward strand.
AAGTCTTCGACGAACCTGCCGTCACCCGCGAAGAGGCTGAATCGGATCAGTCGGTCGTCGAAGATCCACAGATCGTTCCCCGGCAGCAGGAGGTCCGACGCGTGGCGACGCGGAAGCCACCGCACGTCTTCGCCGGCCGCAAGGTTCTGGGGCGTACACGAGTGCTCGTACCGGATGTACTCGCTCACGGGCTCCGAGACGACGCGAGCGCGACGCATCACGACTCCACGAGCCACAGCGTCGGCCACGGAATCATGAAAACCGTTCCACCACGACGAGCGGTCGTCTAGGTCGCACTCCCACCCGTCGCGCCACGCTGCGAAGTCCTCGTCTTCCTCGACGACGCCGTAGACGTCACGCGTCTCCAGATGGACAGCGGACCGTGAACACCCGGCGAGCAGCTCAGCGAACGGCGGAACCGTCTGCGGCATCTAGCGCCTCCCTGATCTGCTGCGCCATACGTGCGGGCAGTCGGACGACTGCCTCACTGTCGGGAATCGGTCCCGTCTCCCGGCATTCTGCCTGGAGAGCGTCGCTCGCCTTCCAACCTTGGAACACGAACTCTCGCCTCTCCTCGTCGAGCCACACCGTCGGGCAGTGGTCGCCGTTGGTCTCGGGGTCCTTGCCAAATGATCGTAGAGCCATGGGGTCCTCCGTTGTCACGTCAGTTGCGCAATGTTCTACGACCATCACGCCCCCGGGTGCGGCAGTCAAGAGCGCCTAGAGGTCGAACCCAAGAGCCCGCATGCGCGTGCGGTACGCCTTGCCGTGCCCGCCGTCGCAGAACTGACGTACGCGCCCGGGTCCCTGCTTCTGCTCCAATGTCGCTCCGCAGTGCAGACACGCGGCGTTGCACTGGCTCTTCGCGCTCTTCGTGTAGTCCATCGTCGTCCTCTCAAGTCAGGAGCCCCGCCAACCCTGTCGGCCGGCGGGGCGTAGGAAGTGAGTGTGCGAGCCGCCCCGTCCATCGCGGAGGGGCGGCTAGGTGTGCGTCTCAGGCCCAACGGCCGTTGTTGAGGTCGGTTGCAACCTCGCCGTCGTAGACGTTGATGCGCTCGTCGATGATGCCGCTCACTTCGCGTCCGTCGAGGTACGTCCGCGACTCGACATTGACCGTGATCGGTTGACCGGAGCCCTTCGACGCGCGGATGTCGGACCATTGGCCGGAGGTGAAGACGGGCTCCGGCTTCCCCGTCCCGTTCGCGACGAGGTTCAGGCCGGGCTGGAGGTAGCCGCCGTCGTCGTACCAGTGCGGCGTGACGCGCCCACCGTCCGCATACCCGCCGGGGCGGTTGTACGCGGCCGGCAGAGACCCGTACGCAGACATGGCGTAGCGCATCGAGGCGTAGACGTTGGCGAGGGGGTTCGTCGAGGTGCCGTAGAGGAACGGACCGACGTTCCGCATCTTCCCGGCGTACGCCCGGAAGGTCGGGCCGATGACCTGCATAAGGCCGACCGAGGGATGTCCCGCCTGCCAGTTGCTATCCCACTTGTTGACGATCGTCGGGTTGCCGCCCGACTCCTGGTTCATCCGTCGCAGTGTGAGGTCTGCGTACGACGCCGGATTGCCCGTCATGCTGAGCGCCTGGAGGACCGTCGGGCGCCACCTGGCGACGCCAGAGCCGCCGTTGCCGCCCGGAGATGCTCCTCCGCCACCGGAGGACGTCACGGCGTCGACGATCATGTCCTTCAAGCCGCCTGCCATCTTGACGGGCACCTTCGCGAGCATCGCGCCGAACTGGCCGACGTCGAGCCGCTCACGGACGTCGTCGAAGAGGGGCTTCAGGAGCTTGTCCCAGATCTTGCCCGGATTGGCGAGCAGATCGGCACCCGTCTTCGCCCAGTCGATCCCCTTGGAGATCGCGCCCCCGACGGTGTCCTTCGCCCAGTCCCAAGCACCGGAGAGCGCACCGACAATGCCGCCGTCGGCGAACCGCGGGATCTCTCCCGTGGCGTTCATGTAGGCGAGTTTGTCGAATCCGATCTTCCGGGCGCTACTGCGCTTGATGATGAACTCGTCGGCCATCGCCAGAATCGGGATGCTGTCGACGCCGGGAATTCCGCCGCTCGTCCGCCCGCCTTCGGCGAACTTCGCGGGTGCTTCGAGGAGCTTCGGAGCCTTCGGGAGTGGGTTCAGTCCGACGAAGTCAGCGACTTTATCCCATACGGCCTTGATCCCCTTCGTGTACACGAAGTCGACGACCCAGTTAATCGGCTTGGCTGCGACGCCGGCTACGGCATCCCAAGCGGACTTGATCATCCGCTTCGCCTCGTCGAACGCGTCCGCCACGAGGCCGACGCCGTCCTTGATGAGTTCGAAGGCGGGCTTGATGCCCTTGTCCCATAGCCAGTCAGTCTTGTCGGAGATCCAGTTCCACGTAGGCCTGACGGCGTGGTCGTAGAGCCACTTGAATCCGCCCCCGAGCCACTTCACGCCGTCCCAGATCCACCCGAATACAGGCTGAAGGACGTTGGCCCATAGCCATGTTGCCTTGTCGGCGATCCAGTTGAAGGCTGGTTTGACGGCCTTCTCGTAGAGCCACAGGAACTGTTCTCCCTGCGCCTTCAAGGCGTCCCAGATGAACTTGAAGACAGGGGCGAGGACGTGGTCCCACACCCACTGGGCAAGGGAGGCCATGTTGTCGAACGCGGGCTTGAATGCTGCTTCCCACAGCCACCCGAGGATTGCGCCTACCGCCTGGATCGCGATCCAGATCGGCGTGAAGACCAGGGTGACCAGCGCCGCAACGAAAATCCTCGCAGCAAGCCAAATACCCTCGAAGACTGGGGCGAAGATGTTCTTCCAGAGCCAGACAAGAGCGTCCCCAACCCACTTGATGGCCTCCCAAATGGCCGTGAAGACAGGCTTCAGGACGTTGTCCCATGCCCACTTCGCAGCCGTCTGGATTGCCTTCCACGTCACCTGAACGGCAGTGCGGAACCATCCGAATCGGTTGTACGCCAGGACGACGGCACCGATAAGGACGCCGATCAGAACGGCAATCCTGACAATTGGGTTCGCGTTCAGCACGAAGTTGAACGCGATCATTGCGAGCGTCCATGCCTTCGTTGCGATGACGGCGAGCCAGATTCCTTGGATAAGCCACGGGGCGTTTTCCGCGATCGTCGCAATGCCGTTGGCTATCGCCCCCAGCACCCGGAAGAGAGGGCCGGACAGTGGCGACAGGGCGCGGCCAACCTCGAAGAAGGCGCCCCCGATGTCGCCAAGAGATTCGGCAACCGTCGGCCCCATCTCACTGGCGTAGTCGAGGAAGCGCTCAAATTCCGGTGAGCCTCGCAGGCTCGTCCCCCAGGCGGCGAAGCGACCGGTTATCGCCTGCATCCGCTCGGAGATGCTCTGCATATGGGGGAAGAAGGCGTCAATGACGCCCGCCATGCCCGTGAAGACGTTCCCGAATGAGACCCCGAGTCCGACGATCGCGGGCTTCGCGTTCTCGGCGATGCCCTTTTTGAAACGCTGCCAGAAGGGGTTTTTGAGGTTCCTCGACGCCCGGTCCATCAGCTCACCGATGGCGTCCGCGGAGTTCCGGACGAGCGGCGACAATCCGGGGAGGCTCTTCTTCGCACCGTCGACGGCCCGCGTGAAGATCGGGAGGACGTCAGGCTGAAGCTCCTTCGACCACGCCTTGAACGCGGCCGTCAGTCCGTTGGGGCCAGCGATCGAGTCGTACAAGTCGCGCTGCTCGGGGGTGAGTTTCGCGAGTGCCTTGCGGTACTCGTCCGCCTTCGTCGCGGCCTTCGACGTCGTGTCGATGGCGGAGAGGCGGGCCGACTCGATGCCCCGTTCCGCGGACTCGATGGACTCCGCGGCCTGAACTTGAGTGTCGGCCGCGTTGGTCACGGCGTCGGCAAGGTTGCGCTGAGCGTCGGCAATCTGCTGAGCCGAGTCGACCTGAGCCTGCGCGGCCTCGCGGTTAGCGTCGGCGACGGCCTCCGTCTGCTCCCGGACGTTCTGCTGAGCGTCGGCGAGCTGCTCCGCGGCCGTCTGCACCTGCTCGTTGCCGTCGACGCCCGCCTTCTTCGCGGCTTCGGCGTCCTTCTGGAGCTGCGCGTAGTCCTTCGACTGCTGCTTCGCGGACTGCGTTGCCTGATCGAAGGCGAGCTGTGCGCGTTCGAGGTCGAGTTCAGTCGCAAGGCCGGCGTCGTACTCCGCGGTGACCCGGTTGAGCTCCTCCTGTGCTTCCTTGACGCGAAGAGTGGCGTCGCGCTCGTCGAGCTTGCCTCGTTCGAGTTGGTCGTTAAGGTCGGCGAGCTTCCGGGCGGCATCCTCGCGAGCCTGCGTCAGGTTCTCTTCGGCGTCGCGCGCCTGGCGCTTGGCGTCGGAGAGGGAACGCTCTGCGTCCTCGACGCGCTCCGCAGCCTGCTCGCGCTGCTCCATCGCACGAGCCGCAGCCTGGCCGAGTGCACGCTCCGCGTCCTCCACCTGGCGGTTCGCCTGAGCGATCTGCTGTGCTGCCTGACGGTGAGCATTGCGGAGGGCGGCCTGAGCGGAAGCCATCTGGAGGGCGCTCTGAGCCGCACGCACGTTGGCCGCTGCTGCGTTGTTCGTCGCCGTCGCAGCTTCCTTCTCGGCCGCGTTCTTCGCCTGGATCACTGACGTCACGGACTTGATGGCAGGCACGGCGGCAAGGGCCACAGCACCAACCCCGGCGGTAGCCGCAACTGCCGCGGAGGCGATGGCTCCGATGCCGGCCGCCGCTATTGGGACGAGGGGGATGGCGGCTACGACCCCCAGGGACACGGCGAGTTGCATGAGAGCAGCGTTCGCCTGAGCCGTATTGGCCGTGACGCGGATACGGACGTCGTCGCGGTCTAGGTCATTGACCTGACGTTGTATCTCCGCAAGTTCGGCCCGCGCGGTCATGATGTCCGCACGCACCTGGATATTCGGCGAGCGGGAGCCGAGTTCCGCGAGCTGAGCGTCAATCGCGGTAATCTCGGCTATCGCCGTTTCCGCGTCGACGTCAACGCCTATTCGTTTACCGGCGAGCGTCTCCATTCGGGCTCGGAGCCGTGCTAGGTCTGCGTTGAATCCGGTGTCATTCAGTCGGACATCTGGCCGCGGAAGGCTTCGGAACGCAACCTCCAAACGGTTCCTAAACGCCCTTCCAAACGCCCCCGCATTGTCGTTGCCCGCGTTCCTCGACGCCGTTTGGGCGGCTCTTCCGCCGTTGCGTACAGCGTTCGGTAGCGCCGTCGCGATCTGTCGAGCCATGGCGTCACCGATGGCGTCGCCCAGATCGTTGCCGATCCTCTGTCCGTCGCTGGCCAGGCTCGCACGCAGGCTCTCCGAGAGACGTTCCCCCAGCTTACGGCCCGCTTCGAGCCCCACGCGGTCCGCGACGGGGAGGACGGCCGCCCTAAGCTGCTGGTGGAACCGGGGAACGACCGGGACCACATCGACCGCTGCTCCACCGACAATATCGAGGTCGCCGGCCATCAAACACCCCCGTTTGGCGCGTCAAACTGCAAGGCGTAGTCCCGCGTATCCAGAAGACGCGCCAAGGCGTCGAGCTTTTCCGCGTTGCGCTCTGCCGTTGGCGACTCCGGGGAGAGCGCAACGGCCGTTGCTGCCTCCACGTAGTCAGCACATGCAGGACTGCAATACGCGAAGATCACCAGTTCCCCTGAATGCGTAACGCCTGGCATAGGCGCGAAACGGCATCCGGGACGGAGGCATCGCGTCGGATCATGTGTCATTGGAATTCCAGGGCATAGAAAAACCCCGGTACGTCCGGGGCATGCGAAAGGACCTCCGGCGTTAACCGAAGGCCCTTGGGGAGTTGTGTGTTACGCGGTGAGCTGCTCGACGAGGCTGGAGATATCGGCGATCGTCGTCGGAGCACCGCGGAAACGATGACCCGTCATAGCGATGTACCGCCCGTCGCCGTACACCTCGACGGCGTAGCCGTCCTCACGTCGGATACGGCGCCCCTGGCGGACGTCAGCGCGGCCCCAGATGTGCAAGCCGTCGCCGGAGGCTGAGACTTCCGTGTACGTCGATCCTGCCTGGCGCAGGATCTCCGCGGCCCACGGCTTCACGGTGCCGTCAGACGCAAGCGCATGGTCCAGGTCGATACAGGCCACTCCATCGCCGTTGAGGACGAACCCCAGACCGACGCCGGCGACGGACTCCGTCGCGTTCTTGTAGGTGCCCCACATCCGCGGATCCGTCGACGAGGCTGCCCTACCGACGGTCGTCAGCGGAGCCTTCGCCGAAGAGCGACGTACCCACCTGTCGCGAGTGGTCAACTCCAGCGGGAACACCCGCTTCTTAGCGGCACGGTGCGCTGCAACGCGGCATCGAGCGGAGCACGTTCGAGCGTCGGAGCGAGCCGCGATCGGCATGTCACCGTCGCACCACTCGCACAGTCGCTCCGTCTTCACGTCCCGGTAGGCGGCGAGGGTCTGAGCGCTCGCCTCGCGGTTCAAGGGGTCTGAACACTCCACCGGGCGGACGCTGGGGCCCCTGACGGGCCTCCAGAGGGCTCCCGCAGGCGTTACATCTCAGATCCCCAGACCCGTACAGAGCGAGAGGCCCAGCACCTAAACGGTCTGGAGATCGTCCCGGAGGGGGTCACCCCCCCTGGTCTGGAGGCCCCGGACGTAGCCACTCTGCTACGGTGTGAAGTCGAAACGGCCGGTGTTATGACCGGACGCTACCCAGAGCGAGCCCACTGGGACGCCTCCAGGCAGGAGGCCGCCGGACTGTCGATGTCCGTCAAGTGGGCTGACGAAGCTGCGTAGCAACGACTCCACTCGATGGCAACACGCTTCGTGGAGTCTCGCGCATGTCATCCGCGCTCGTCCCCTTCCTCACCCTTGCCTACTGCCTCACAGTGGTGTGCTGCACCGCCGTCGTGCTAGTGCTCTTGGCGCTACGTGGCACGTCACCTGACCAGCGCTCAACCATCCTGCGCAGCCTGGCGCATGTCGTCAGGGCGTGGGCAGAGGCACTGAAGTTCTGGCGCAGGCGGTAGCGCGGGTGGCGCTAGACTCTCCTGCACTGCCCACGGCACCGCCAGTCGAGCGACTGGCCGCTGAGTCCAAGGTGCCTGAGTTCGGGTGTGCTGAGCACGTCCAACCAACCGCGCTTGTGTGGAGAACCGAGCAGTAGACACGGCCACATTGCGGCCTCGACGAACCGTCTTACAGGGACGGACCCGGTGTGCGCGGACACCGCAGGGATTCGCAGGCAGCCGTCTGTTTCGTCGGCACACGTCGCTCATGACGCGTGCCCTCACGGACGGCATCCACCGTGTCTAAGAAGTCATCTCATTTGGCTGACTCGGTAGGCTGTAGCTCGTGGGGATCGTTGAGCGGCTGGTGCCGGATGAGTTGTGGGATTTGTTCCAGCGAGTGGTGCCAGAGGCTCCCTCGCGGCCTCAAGGAGGTGGCCGACGCCGCCATGGTGACCGGGAAGTGCTGGCCGCGATCGTGTTCGTGGCGACGTCAGGCTGCACGTGGCAGCAGTTGCCGTCCGCGTCGTTCGGGCCGTCGGGAGCGACGGCCCATCGGCGCTTTGCCGAGTGGACGAAGGCCAGGGTGTGGGCCAAGCTCCACCGCCTGGTCCTCGACGAGCTCGGCGCTCGCGGCGAGTTGGACTGGACCCGCTGCGCGATCGACTCCGTGAACATGCGGGCCCTGAAAAGGGGGACCTGACGGGTCCGAATCCTGTCGACCGGGGCAAGTACGGGTCGAAGATCCACCTCATCACCGAGCGGACCGGTCTGCCCTTGTCTGTCGGAATCTCGGGGGCGAACCTGCACGACAGCCAGGCCCTGATCCCTCTGGTGAAGGGCATACCGCCAATCCGTTCCCGCCGTGGACGCCGACGTCGCAGGCCGGGCAAGCTCCACGCCGACAAGGGCTACGACTACTCCCACCTGCGTCGATGGTTACGCCAACGTGGCATCACCCACCGCATCGCCCGAAAGGGCATCGAGAGTTCGCAGCGACTGGGCCGCCACCGCTGGACCATCGAACGCACCATGGCCTGGCTCGCCGGCTGCCGCCGCCTCCACCGACGCTACGAGCGCAAAGCCGACCACTTCCTGGCCTTCACCAGCATCGCCTGCACCCTCATCTGCTACCGCAGACTCGCCAAATGAGATGACTTCTAAGGGGTTTGCCGCCCATGTGGGCCATTCTGGAACAAGTCGCCGTCGGTGCGCCTTGGTTGCTGGTGTCGGTCGTCGGATTGATCGCGTTCGCGATTCTGCTCGCGCTGCTGATCTCGCTACGCAACGCAGCCGCTCACGAGCGGCCGGAGATCATTAGGGCGCTCGCAGAGCTGATGCACTTCTGGCGAAGGCAGTGAGGTTAGCTCTGGCCGATGCTCGACACGTGGTCAAGTCGCACGGTGTGAGCCTTCGTCGACACCGTGACAGTCAGAGACTTGGGCCATTCCTGCGTGCCCTCTGGCCAGCCGGCGGAGCGCGGGACGTAGGCCAGCGTCCCCGTCAGCGACGCTCCACCAACGAGGTTGACGGTTACCGACTGACCGTTCAGGGCTGCCGCGCGGTTGCGGACCTCTGAGACGTACTCATCGAAGAGGCCGGTCCTGGTACTGGGCACTGTCATCGTCCATTCGTGGTGTAGGTGCGCTCAGCGAACGGGTTGCGCCCGTCGCTGTTGTCCTGGCGTCGCTCCGGGCGTCGCCCGTCCTCGTCGATCCCGTGACGCTGCCGGTAGCGCTCAGCGCCTCCGCTGACGGTCTCGGCGCCGTTGCCGACGTCGGGACCACGGTCGCCACCGGAACGGGGCGCAGGGGGCGCGGGAGGAGCCGCTACGCCGAACTGCGCGGCGAGCGTCTGCGCGTCGGCCGCCAGTTCCTCCGACGTCGTGCCGACGAGGCGCGCGGACTGCTCCGGCGTCAGGCCGGCGGCGAGTCCCGCACGCAGGCGGGCGAGTTCGGTCAGAGCGGCGTCGCGCTCTTCTTCAGGAGTCATGGTGTCTGTCCTTGTCAGTAGGTGAAGGGGCGCGGGTCACGGCCCGTGCCGAGGGGCTTGTACGTGCGCTCAGGCACGACGCGCGGGGAGAGGTCGACGATTGGGCCGTGGTCGTCGTAGGCGAGAGGCGCCGTCGACGAGGTGACGGCGAACTCCAGGTCGTCGAACGACGTCGGTACGAATGCGGAGCGGCTGCGCGCGAGCCAGACGAGGTATTCGACGGTGTAGGCACCCGACCGCATGACGTCGGCGACGTGCGCCGGGACTTCGTCCATGCGGACGTCCTTGACCTCCCCGTGGCCCGCCTCGCGCCACTGCCGCATACGCAGACGCTCGTCCATCCCGGTGACGGCGCGGAGGACGTCCCACGCGGCGTCGCGAACGTTGCGGTAGTCCTTCAGGAGCGACGTCAGGCGACGCCAGGCGTCCAGGACATCCCCACCCGCCTCGATGGCCTGTTCCGCCGTCGTGACATCGCCCAGCGTCTCCCCGGCGTCCTTCGCGACGTCGAGGATCTCCTTCAGTCGGCCGTCGAGGTGCTCCAGGACGTCAGTCGACAGGGAGTCGCGGAGATCCTCCGCGGCGGCCTTCGTGGTGTCCTCCAGGCGTCGCAGGGCGAGCGCCTCCGACTCCCACGCAACGGCGTCAGCGTGCGCCTTCGCGACTCTCTTGGCGTAGTCCGTGGGCCACTTGCCCGTGTCGGTGAACGTCGCGATGGCCTCGGCCTGGACGCCCGCCAGCGCCTCCGTGGGCGTCTTCCCGCGGGGGAAGTCCCGGCGGAGCTTGACGGCCGCCTCGTGGCGTTCCTGCGCCTTCGCGACGTCGGGCACCGTCGCCCACGCTGCCGCGAGTTCGGGGTTAGTGGTTGCTCGCATGGTCATCCTTCGTGTCGGGAAACAAGTCAGGCCCCTGCCCACAAGGGGCAAGGGCCTGTCGGTAGTGGGCCGCGCGTGCGGCGTATCGGTCGCGAACCCGTCGACGGATGGTCTCTGCGGAACCTGCGTAGCGCCGCCGCTCTGCTCTGCACACGCATTCGCGACAGCGGAGCTTTAGCCCGTCGCGGTTCCCCGCGTCGCGGTGGAAGTAGGCAACGGTCCGCGGGTAGGTACGCCCGCAGTCCGGGCATCCGCGCGACGGGGACGGCACGTCGGAATGGCTCGACATCGTGTCTCCTGTCGTTCTGTCTGACGAGGGCATAGGAAAGCCCCCGCTCGCGGAATGGCGGCGCGGAGCACACGGCCACGAAGGGCGAGCCGGTGCTTCGACGCGCTCCTTGCGGACGCGAGCGGGGGCTTAGCGTGACGCCGGAGGAGAGCGACGTCACGCGGCGCGTGGACCGTCAACGGCAAGGCACTCTGGGGCCGGAGGTCTCACGACGCGACGAGGGGAGGGCGACTGTGTAGCGCCCTCCCCTTCTACATGTAACTGCGAACACTCAGGCAGCGTTGGCCGACCGCACCGCGCGCATACGCTCCCGCGCGGCTGTCCGCCTTCGCGCTGCGAAGCACTCGTCACTGCACAGCCAGCGCCAGCGTCGACGCTGACTCACGGGACGTCGCTGCGTGAACTCCCGCCCGCACTCTAGGCACGGCCCGCGCCACGTCTTGACGGCACCCTCGACCGTCACGCGCCCACCGTCGACCGGCCATGACGGGCCCGCCCCCGCCTCCGCCTGTCGCGCGGCGAACGCTGCGGCTATCGCCGGATCGACGCGCACCGTCACCTCACCCACGACAGGCGGGACGATGTCCGTCTCCCGCCCGGACGGCCGTCGACGCTGCGGACGGTCGGGATCGCCCTCGTCGTACGCTGCGTCGTGCCAGTCCTCGAACTGTCGCTCCCCGAACTCGTCGTCAGGGACGTCGTCGAGAGGGTCATGACCGGACAGCCCCCGCCACGGCGTCCGGCCCGGGGAGACGTACGCGCCGTCACCCTCCAGCTCCCGCGCGAAGTAGGCCAGTTCCTCCGCCTCCGCAGTGCGGCGAGCGCGTCGGCGCACGGGCGCGCCAAAGTCGTCGTACACAGTGGTTCCTCCATCGTCGGCGGGCATCGCGCACGCGCGCGAGCCCTACGCAGGAGTTATGGGGGAACCGAGATCAAATGTGACGCGTCACCCGTCGTGACTACGCTCCGCCTCCCGCGCCTCGTCGACGTCCACGGCAGGCGGTGTGCCAAAAGTGCCAAACTAACCCCCTTCTCAGCTTTCTCTCTAACGCGTCTATAGAGAATTGAGATTTAGGGTTAGTTTGGCCATTTGGCCATCTGTGCAGGTCAGAGCGGTGTCAAATTTGGCGCCGTTCGAGGGCTCTGACCATGTGACTGTGACGTGCGCCGCACTTTCAAGCCATCGACGAGGCTGCCGGACGTCGACGAGTGCCAAACCGCCCCCGGGGACGAGGCCGCGGACGCGACGAGGCCCGCTCCCGAGTCACCCCGGGGCGGGCCATCTCCGTTACTGAGTGTTACGCGGCAACGAGGAGCGCCCCCGTCGCTACCATCCGGGCCGCCTCCTCGACGCACGGGCGGCACACGGGCGGCGTCCAGGTGTCGCCAGCGAGCACAGGGGCCGCGTCGTCGTCTTCCCAGCAGTGCGCGCAAACCGTGCTGATCGGGTACGCGTACAGCGTGTCGGCGTCGATGCAGAACATGTCCGCCTCCCGCGCCTCGATTCCGAGGACTACAGAGTCGACGGTGTCCATCCACGAGTCATGCCGCACGACCGCTTCGTACTGGCTCACGTCGTACCCGCGGCCGACGGCCACCTTCGCGGGCATCTGGAGGCGATCCGCACAGTCGTAGGCGAACGCGACGAGGTCTTCCAGGGCGACGCGGGAGGACGTGTCCCCAACGACGAGGACGACGCCTGACCTAGGAGTCGGCTCGACGCACATCCGGTGAGCGAAGATCTGCCATCCGTCGACGGTGGCGACGGGGACCATCGGGCCGTCTTCGCCAGCGCAGACGATTCCGTCGAGCTGAGCAGGGGTGGGGTTCGTGGAGTCGAAGGCGTGCATACTGAGATCTCCTTCACAGGAGCGACAACCCCGTCTCTGTCTTCCCGGACCGGCGGGGTTTTCGCTTGCCGTCGTTGTAGGTACAAAGCTAGCTCGGTTGTACCTACAAATGCAAGCCCATTCGTACCTACAAATCAGGTTGAGTTGTAGGTACGACTCCCGTACCCTCGTCGACATGACAGCTCAGCGCGACTACGAGCCACCGAAGAGCATCCGTGTCCCCAGCTCAGAGGAGTGGGACCCCTTCGGGGAGGCAGCAAAGACCATGCACCCGACGGGCCGCAGCCCTAGGACACAGGTACTTCGGGAGTTCATCCGGTGGTACCTACGCCGGCCAGGCGCCAAGCTCCCCGAGCGGCCACCCGCCGGCCCGTGGAGCAAGCCTCCGACCGAATGACGAAGAGCCCCTCTCCGGGTGTCTGGAGAGGGGCTCTGTCGCGTGCGGGCTGCTAATCCTCCGCGGGCTTCGCCCACTCGATGTCGCAGCGAGCATCACCGTCGAACGCCGCCCCGCGTCGACTCGCCTGCGTCACAGTGATCTTCTCGATAGCGATGCGTAGGAGGTCGCGCCGCGTCGGCAAGTCGGCTGCTTCCCATGCTTCTTCGAGCATGTTGGCATCGTCGAACATCGTCAGGTCAATGCGATGCCCGTTCAGAGCGTCCGCGCGCTCCTGAGCCTGCCTCAGTGTCTCCTCAGCCTCCGCGACGAGGCGGGGGAAGTGCTTCCCCATGGCGCCGTCATAGAGTCCCTTCGCGCGGTCGTTGGCGAGCCGCTCGACGGCAGCCTCCGCGCTCTTGACGGCGCTCAGCGCCTCTTGCGTCTCCTCTGTCTGCTCCGGGGCGACGAGTGCGGCCCACCGCTCTGCAACGGCAATCATCAGAGGGTCGCCCTCGTCGACGTCGGCGCTACTTACTTGCGCGAGCCATTCCCTGTAGACGTAGTCCTCAATACGCACACGCATCGCTGACGCCGGAGCAGGGCACGGCTTGCCCATCGCGTGCCCGTTGCAGACGTAGGAGCGTCCACTCGTCGGCATCTTCGAGCCACAACCCGCACACCGGAGTAGGTCGGTCAGGAGGTGCGACGCCTTACCAACGCGCGGCCCGAGGGCTCCGCGCTGGTGCCCGGCGTGAACCCGTCTCGCCTTCGCCACGATGTCCGCGGGGGCCGGTTCCACATCGTCCGCGATGACGCGGACGCGCTTTCCTGCCTCGTTCCGGTACGCGACGGGCCATGTGTAGTCACGAGACAGGGCGACGACTTGCCAGCCCTCGTATACGGGGTTGTAGACGATGCGGCGAACGGTTGACGCGTTCCACGGTCCGCCCTTCGGTGAGGGCTTGCGGTCGCCTGTAAGACCGCTTGCGACACGGCGCGGTGTAATACCGTCCGCCACTTCGCGGAGGATACGGAGAACGGTGTTCCAATCTTGCGCGTGGTGGAGCTTCCCTGACTTGTCCTTGCGCAGCCCGTAAGGCGCCGCCCCCAGCCAAACGCCCTTGCGTCGCTGGACGTTCTTTGTGTCGCGCACCCGATGAGACAGCAGGTCGGATGACGCTTTCGCCCGCTCCGCGTCGCTGATGATCCGCTCACGGTCACGAGGATCCGCACTGTCGAGCCGCTCATAATCGAAGATGATCCGCGCGCCGGAGTCGAGTAGTTGGATCACGGAACCGGCGCCCTTGCGGTCGAATCTGTCGACGGCGTAGCACCACAGGGCGGGAACCTCTTTACGCCTGAGCGCTCCCAATGCCTTATCGAAGTCGGGACGCTTCGTGTCCGTCCACGCGCTGAGGTTGTCTTTCCACACCTTGCGAACGCGGTACTCGTGACGGTGAGCCCACTCCCGGCCACGCGCCTCCTGCGTCTCGAAGGTCAGTGCTTCCACGCCTTCGCGTACGATTTTGCTCTTCCTCAGATAGAGGTCGATCTCCTCCACGTGCCCGCCCCTCGTCGTTCCTCGCCAGTATGACAGGGTGGACGAACCACGTACGTCAAGAACATGGTCACCGGCGCCGCGCAGCTCGACGGGGCGATCCTCGTCGTCTCCGCGCTCGACGGGATCATGCCGCAGACCGCCGAACACGTGCTGCTCGCCCGGCAGGTGGGCGTCGACCACATCGTCGTCGCCCTCAACAAGGCCGACGCGGGTGACGAGGAGCTCACCGACCTCGTCGAGCTGGAGGTCCGCGACCTGCTCAGCGAGCACGGCTACGGCGGCGACGCCGCGCCCGTCGTACGGGTCTCGGGGCTGAAGGCCCTGGAGGGGGACCCGAAGTGGACGGCGTCGATCGAGGCGCTGCTCGACTCGGTGGACACCTACGTTCCGATGCCGGAGCGGTATGTGGACGCGCCGTTCCTGCTGCCCGTCGAGAACGTGCTCACCATCACCGGCCGGGGGACCGTGGTGACCGGCGCGGCCGGGGGACCGTGGTGACCGGCGCTGTCGAGCGGGGCACCGTGCGGGTGGGTGACCGGGTCGAAGTGCTCGGGGCCGGGCTGGAGAGCGTGGTCACCGGTCTGGAGACGTTCGGCAAGCCGATGGACGAGGCGCAGGCCGGGGACAACGTGGCGTTGCTGCTGAGGGGGGTTCCGCGGGACGCCGTCCGGCGGGGGCATGTTGCCGCGGCGGCGGGCAGTGTGGTTCCGAGTCGCCGCTTCATCGCGCAGGTGTATGTGCTGTCCGCGCGTGAGGGGGGTCGTACTACGGCGGTTACCAGTGGATACCGGCCGCAGTTCTACATCCGTACGGCGGATGTGGTCGGGGACATCGACCTCGGTGAGGTGGGTGTCGCGCGGCCCGGGGAGACGGTCACGATGACCGTTGAGCTGGGGCGGGACGTTCCACTGGAGCCGGGGCTCGGGTTCGCCATCCGTGAGGGTGGGAGGACCGTCGGGGCGGGGACCGTGACCGCCGTCGTGTGAGGGTGGTTCGCCGCGTGGGATTGCGAGGCCGTTGTGGCTGGTCGCGCCCACGCGGCGGAGCCGCATATCGACACAGCCCCGCGCGCCCCTCGAGGGCGCTCCCGTGCCCCGTCCGACGAGTCCCTCGGCACAATAAGAAGGTGAACGAGCCCATACCCGTGACCCGGTCCGTCGACTACGGCACCGCCAAGCTGATGCCCGACGTCGATCGAAAGCGGGCCTGGTTGCTCACGGTCGACGGGGCTCCGCAGTCGTACGTCGATCTTGATGAGCCCACGCATCTGGAGTTCGAGTACGCGCGCCGACTCGGGCATGTGCTCGACACCGTCGCCGATGCCGGGCAGGCCCTGGACGTGCTGCATCTCGGGGGCGGGGCGCTCACCCTCCCCCGGTATCTGGCCGTGACCCGGCCCGGCTCGCGGCAGGACGTCGTCGAGGCCGATCGTGGGCTGATGGAGCTGGTCGTCGAGCATCTGCCGGTTCCGGACGGGGCCGGCATCCGACTGCACGCCGGGGACGCCCGTGCCTGGCTGGAGGCGGCACCGGACGACTCGGCCGACGTGCTCGTCGCCGACGTCTTCGGTGGGTCACGGGTGCCGGCCCATCTGACGTCGGTGGAGTACGTCCGGCACGCCGCGCGCGTGCTGCGGGGGAGCGGCGTCTATCTGGCCAACCTCGCCGATACCGCGCCCTTCGCGTTCCTGCGCTCCCAACTCGCCACCTGCGCCACGTTGTTCGAGGAGCTCGTGCTGATCGCCGAGCCGGGCGTTCTGCGCGGGCGGCGCTTCGGCAACGCCGTGCTCATCGCCGCGCACCAGCCCCTCGACACGGCCGCCCTGGCCCGGCTCACCGCCTCCGACGCCTTTCCGGCCCGCGTCGAACACGGGGCGGCCCTGCGGCAGTTCATCGGCGGCGCGCGGCCGGTGCGGGACGAGGACGCCGTACCGTCACCCGAGCCCCCCGACGGGGCTTTCGGCATCGGCTGAGTCGAGCGGGTTCCGGCTGCGGGGGAGCGGCCCCCCACGAGACTCGCCGCATCGGGCTGTGACACGACGCTCGTCACATAGGCCTGTTCCCGGATCCTACTCATGGGTAACATGGCCGCCATGAGCGCAGACCAGATGTCGATCGGCGAGATGCTCGCCGCCACCGTGCCGATGGCCCGGACCCTGAACCTCGAGTTCCTGGAGACCACCCCGGAGAAGGCCGTGGTGGCTCTGCCGGACCAGGGTGAGTACCACAACCACGTGGGCGGGCCGCACGCCGGCGCGATGTTCACGCTCGGCGAGTCCGCCAGTGGCGCGATCGTGCTGGCCGCGTTCGGCGACCAGCTCTCGCGTGCCGTGCCGCTCGCGGTACGGGCCGAGATCGCCTACAAGAAGCTCGCCATGGGTGCCGTCACCGCCACCGCGACGCTGGGCCGCCCGGCCGCCGACGTCGTCGCGGAGCTGGAGGCGGGGGAGCGGCCCGAGTTCCCCGTGGCGATCGAGATCCAGCGCGGCGACGGCGCCGTGACCGGGGAGATGACCGTCGTCTGGACCCTGCGACCGAACGGCTGAGCCGGCCGTACGGCAGTAGGAAGGGGCCCCATGTGGGGCCCCTGTGCCATTTCGGGCCGCGAACGGCCTCTTCGTGCCCGAGCGGGCGGTGGCCCGGAGAACGCTCGAGCGGCGAGCCGGTTCCGCTCCTGGTCGCCGCCCTCCTCCAGCCCTGCCACGAACTCCTCCAACCCCGCCACGAACTCCTTCAGCCAGGCCGTGAACTCCGGCCCCAGGTCCGCCCGGCCGCACGCCAGCCGTACCACCGTGCGCAGGTAGTCCGCCTTGTCGCCGGTGTCGTAGCGCAGCCCGTCGAACACGACTCCGTGGACCGCTGCGCCCGTCGCCAGTTCCTGGAGGGCGTCGGTGAGCTGGATCTCGCCGCCGCGGCCGGGCGCGGTGCGTTCCAGGACGCCGAAGACGGCCGGGTCGAGGACATAGCGGCCGATGACCGCGTAGTGGCTCGGCGCGTTCTCGCGCGACGGCTTCTCCACCAGGCCGGTCACGCGGACCACGCCGTCCTCGCCGGACGGTTCGACGGCCGCGCAGCCGGAGAGGTGGATCTGCTCCGGCGGGACCTCCATGAGGGCGACCACGCTCCCCTCGTAGCGGTCGCGGACCTCCAGCATCCGGCTGAGCAGGGTCTCGCGCGGGTCGATGAGGTCGTCGCCGAGAAGGACGGCGAACGGCTGGTCGCCGACGTGATGACGGGCGCACAGCACCGCGTGACCGAGGCCGAGCGGGTCGCCCTGGCGGATGTGGTGGATGTCGGCGAGCCGGGCCGGGTCGCGCACCGCGTCCAGCCGTACGGAGTCGCCCTTGGCGGCGAGCGCCTGCTCCAGCTCGAAGGCGTTGTCGAAGTGGTCCTCGATGGCCCGCTTGTGCCGGCCCGTGATCATCAGGACGTCGTCGAGCCCGGCCGCCGCGGCCTCCTCGACGACGTACTGGATGGCCGGCTTGTCGACGACCGGCAGCATCTCCTTGGGCGTCGCCTTCGTCGCGGGCAGGAACCGCGTGCCGAGGCCGGCGGCCGGGACGACGGCCTTACGGACCGCGCGGGTGGTACGGGCCGTACCGTCCGAATCTGGGGTGGGTGTCGTGTGGGGGACGATCATGCGGCTCATGCTGGTACACGGGGATGAGAGCGCGCCGAGAGAAACCTCGGAGCTTGCTGTGCGACAAGCGGAGTTGAAGATTCCGTGGACCAATGGTTCTCGGCCGCACACAACTTGGCGCCGGTTCGTCGGCGATGTCGAAAGCTGGTACTGATACCGCCGGTAACCTTTCTGAATTCCCCGCTTTTTGAACGTCGGTCACTCGCACTTCTTGTTTCCTGTGCGTAGCTCGTGCAAAAGTGAGCGACCCGATAGCCGGTCCACAGGTGACGCGGCATAGGTATGCACCAATCAGGTACCTGCTTTTCCGACGGACGTGCATTTCGCATGCCGTTCTGCGGCTGGGAAGGAAATGGTTCAGTGCAATCCCCGTACCCCCCACGACCGCCGTACCCCCCACGGCCCGGGGCGAGCCCCGGAGAGTCCGACCGCAATCTCCTCGCGAGCCTGGGACAGGGCGGGCCGGCCCCCCGTGCCGTCGCCCTGCTGATGGCCCGGCACTGGCGTGCCACATACGACTACGCGTCCATCTGCCTGGTCTCCAGGGCGAATTCGGCCTCCATGGTGGCCGCCGCGGCGTTCCATCGCGTGCTCGGCAGGCCCGCCCCCGGCGCACTGCGTCCCCAACTCCTCACCGCCGTACGGGACATGGTGAAGGAGTGGGCCGCCGACGACGGCATTTCCGCCCTCATGCCGGAACTCGGCAAACCGACCGGAGGGCGTGGGCTGCGCGCCGCACGGTCCGTGACGCCCGAAAGGCGGCAAATCGCCGAGCGCGCATTCCGGGCTCTGCCGGGAGCCTCGCAATGCCTCCTCTGGCACGCCGAGGTCGAGGCGGAACCGATAACCATACCCGCTGGTCTGCTGGGGGTGGACGCGGGCACCGCGGCGGCCGCGCTGGAGGGAGTGCGAGAGCAATTCCGGCGCGGTTGTGTCCGGGCCCACGGCGAACTCGCACCCAGCCGGGAATGCCGCTACTACAACCGTCTCCTCGACGTGCCCATTCGCCGGGGCGGCGCCCTGCTGCCCGATGTCCAGCAGCATCTGATGGAGTGCCGTTACTGCCGGCACGCCGCGGAGCAGCTCAGTCATTTCGAGGGCGGCCTCGAAGTGCTCCTCGCCGAAACCGTGCTCGGCTGGGGTGCCCGGCGCTATCTCGACTCCCGGCCCGGGCGAGGCGGCTCCGGATCGGCGCCGGACGCCCGCCCGCGCCGCGGCGGACGGCACCGCCCGGCACCTCTCGCCTTACCGCGCGGACGCGCGAAGGCCGTCGTGGTGGGCGTCGGTGCGGCCTCCCTCGCCCTGCTCGTGACCGTGCTCACCGTCAAGGGCTGGTCCGAGGAGAACGGCGCTCCCGACCCGGGGGCCACCTGGGGCGCGCCCAGCGGGCAGTCCGTCCACCCCGGCGCCGTCTCCCCGCCCTCGTCCTCGGCCGGCGGATCACCGTCGGCCGCCTCGGCCGAGGAACCCCTCGCGATCGCCCAGGGCAGGCTCCGCAACCTCGACCGCGGCCTGTGCCTGGACCTCCACGACGGCAAGGTCCGCAGCGGCGCCCGAGCCCAGTTGGCGGAGTGCTCGTCCGCCGCGTCCCAGCAGTGGTCGTACCAGGGCAACGGTCTGCTGCGCAGCGCCGCCGTCCCCACCCTCTGCCTCGACTCCGACCCCGGCGCGGGCACGGTCGTCCTGGCCAACTGCCTCGCGCACGCCGGCGAGGTGAGCTACGACCTCACCGTCCACGGGGAACTGCTGCTGCGCCGCTCCGAAGGGCTGGCGGTCGCGTGCGGCAAGGGCGAGAGCGTGGTCGTCGCCGAACGGGACGGTTCCGCGGCGCAGCGCTGGCTGCTCGACGGAGGCCTCGCGGACGTACGCAAGGCCGAGCCCGGGGAGAAGGGGGAGCAGCGGGATGAGAAGGGGGAGGGTGGCACGTCCGTGAAGCCCGTGCCCGAGCGGGCGTCCCCGGACGCCGACGCCCCCGAGCCGCCCGAGGCCGACTCCCCGCGGGACGAGTCCGGCCAGCCGGAGGAGCTTCCGGAGCCGCAGTACGAGACGCGCTACGTCCAGGACGACTCCGGCTCCGGCTCCGACTCCGGCTCCGGCTCGGGCTCCCCCTCCGGCGGCCAGGCCGAGCCCGCCACCCGTGTCGACGCCGTCGTGGCCCTCCCGGCCGACGCGCCGGCCACTGTGGCCGCCGCCGGCACCGCTGCGACGACGGTCGATTCCGCCCTCCACTAGTCAAGGAGCTCAGGGGTCACTCCACCGGGGTGGCCCCTCCTTCGACTCTTGGCGCCATTCAGCCGTTTCTCGTTCACTTCATTGACACGAGTCACTGGCGCTCATAGTTTCCCGCCCCACGCAGCAGTTGGAGGTGGACCGGTGATCCGTCGTATGTCCGTCGCGCTGTCGGCCCTCGCGGCCGCGCTCGTCACTCCCGTACCGGCGCAGGCCGCCGACCCCCCTGTCGTCCGTACCGAAGCGGGCTGGGTGAGAGGCGAAACCACCGCCGAGGGACGGCAGTTCCTCGGCATCCCCTACGCCGAGCCGCCCGTCGGAAGGCTTCGCTGGAAGGAGCCGCGGCCGGTCCGTCCCTGGCAAGGGGTGCGTACGGCAGGGGACTTCGGCAACAAGTGTGTGCAGGGCGCGAGTTGGGACCCTGGCTATGAGCGGCCCAGCCACACCGAGGACTGTCTCGACCTCAATGTGTACGTCCCCGAGGGCGCCGCACGCCGGGCCGTACTGGTCTGGTTCCACGGCGGGGGCCTCACCGCCGGGGCCGGTCAGGACGTCGTCCCCGACACCTTCGCACGGCAGACCGGGACCGTCGTCGTGACCGTCAACTACCGCCTCGCGGCGATGGGCTTCCTCGCCACGGCCGGCCTCGACGGCGAGGCCCGCGACGGGGTCTCCGGCAACTTCGGCATGCTCGACCAGCAGGCCGCCCTGCGCTGGGTGCGCGCCAACATCGGCCGTTTCGGCGGCGATCCGGGCCGCGTGACCATCGCGGGCGAGTCGGCGGGCGGCCGCTCGGTCTGCACCCAGCTGGCCTCGCCGACGGCGAAGGGGTTGTTCCGGGCGGGGATCGTCCAGAGCGGGGCGTACGGCGACTGCGGTGCGCGTGCGCACGAGACGGCCGTGGCGCAGGGCGCCGCCTTCGCGCAGAAGCTCGGCTGTGCCGACCTGGCCTGTCTGCGCGCCAAGCCGGCCGCCGAGATCCTGGCCGCCCAGAGCGGCTTCGACTGGGCGCCGGTGGTCGGCGGCGACTTCCTGCCGAGGCAGCCGGAGGAGGCGTTCGCGCAGGGCGCCGCAGCCGGCGTGCCGGTCATGAACGGGGCCAACCAGGACGAGGGCCGGCTGTTCGCCTTCGCCCGTTTCGACCTGAACGGCACCCCGCTCACCGCCGACCAGTACCCGACCGTCATGCGGACGGACTACGGCGACGAGGCGCTCGCGCGCTACCCCCTGTCGTCGTACGCCTCCCCGACCCTCGCCTACGCCACGGCCCAGGGCGACCAGCTGTTCGCCTGCCCGGCCCTCCGCCTCGACGGCACGCTCGCCGGACGCGGCAAGGTCTACGCGTACGAGTTCGCCGACCGCACCTCCCCGCCCTTCGCCTCCCTGCGCAACCTCGACACCGACTTCGACTTCGGCGCGACCCACGTCAACGAGGTGCAGTACCTCTTCAAGCACTTCGGCCTTCCCGCACCGCTGAACGCCGAGCAGCGGACGTTGGCGCGGCAGATGATCCAGTACTGGGGCTCCTTCGTCCGGGACGGGGTGCCGCGGGCCGCCGGGCAGCCCATGATGCCGACTCGGCCCGGGACGGTGCTGACGCTGCGCACCGCCTCCGCAGGCGGTAACGCAGTGAGTAGTGCCGTGCACCGTGAGCATCAGTGCAACCTGTGGGACTCCGAGACCGTCACTCAGAACGGGTAGGCTGCCCCGGCGCACGCTCACAGCCGAGCGTGCGCCGGGAACACAGAGTCCAGGTAATGAGAGGAAGCGGCGTTGCACGTCCAGGAATGGCTTCGAAACGGTGCCCCCGCTCGCCATCTATCTGCTGGTCGGCGTGGTCATCGGTCTGGAGAGCCTGGGCATCCCGCTGCCCGGCGAGATCATTCTGGTCTCCTCGGCGCTGCTCGCCTCACAGCACGGTGAGATCGACCCGGTCGTGCTCGGCGCCTGCGCCACCGCGGGCGCGATCATCGGCGACTCCATCGGCTACGCCATCGGCCGCAAGGGCGGCCGCCCACTCCTGGCCTGGCTCGGCGGGAAATTCCCCAGGCACTTCAGCGAGGGCCACATCGCCACCGCCGAGCGGTCCTTCCAGAAGTGGGGCATGTGGGCCGTCTTCTTCGGCCGCTTCGTCGCCCTCCTCCGCATCTTCGCCGGCCCCCTCGCGGGCGTCCTGCGGATGCCGTACTGGAAGTTCCTGATCGCCAACGTCCTCGGCGGCATCCTCTGGGCGGGCGGCACGACCGCGGTGATCTACTACGTCGGAGTGGTCGCCGAGTCCTGGCTGAAGCGCTTCTCGTGGCTGGGCCTGGTGGCGGCGGTGCTGATCGGCCTGGCGTCGATGCTGATCCTCAAGCGCAAGGCGAAGAAGGCGCAGGTGGCGCAGCGACAGCCAGAACCAGTAGCCGCCGGGGACTGAAACGCCCTCAGGGGCGCGGGGCTGTATCGATGTGCGGCTCCGCCGCGTGGGCGCGACCAGCCACACACAACCCGCAGACCGCGTACGACCGCTACGCCCCGTGCTCTTCCCGGTGCTGTTCAGCCAGCGCGGCGTACATCGTTCCGTTGAGCGTGACGCCCTGGCGCTCTTCCTCAGTCAGCTCCCGCTTCACCTTCGCCGGCACCCCCGCGACAAGCGACCCAGGCGGCACCTGCATCCCCTGCGGCACCAACGCCTGCGCGGCGACCAAGGACCCCGCCCCGATCACCGCGCCATTCAGCACGGTCGCCCCCATCCCGATCAGACAGTCGTCCCCGACGGTCGCCCCATGCACCACGGCGTTGTGGCCGACCGAGACCCGCGCCCCGATGCTGACGGGAAATCCGGGGTCGGCATGCAACGTGCAATTGTCCTGGATATTGGCCTGAGCCCCGACGGAGATCCGCTCCACGTCACCGCGCACCACCGCGCCGTACCAGACACTGGCCCCGGCCTCCAGCGTCACATCCCCGATCACCGCGGATGTGGGCGCCACGAAGGCCTCCGCGTCGATCTTCGGCTCTCTGCCGCCGATGCCCTTGATCAGCGCCTTGTGCGTCATCACCGTCTCCCTGTCGTCCGCGGTTGCACCGGAACGCTACCGCCACCCGGTGGGGCGAAGATCACAGCCCCTGCACCTCATGAGGGCGCCGAACGGTCAGTACGGTAAGCGGGTGCTCAAGCGCAAGAACACGTTCTCGTCCTGGCGGCGCAGCCTCGCGCAGCGCGCCGTCCACGCGGGCTGGGCCTGGGCGCAGCGGACGGGTTCGGTGACCGCCGAGCACCCCGGCCGTTTCCGCTTCGGCTCGATCGGCGAGGCCACCCGGCTCGCCTTCCCGCTCGGCACCGTCTTCGGCGAACCCTGGATCCACCTCGGCTCCCACTGCATCGTCGGCGAGCAGGTGACGCTGACCGCCGGTCTGATGCCCGACCTCGACCTCGGTCCGGAGCCGATCCTGCGCATCGGGGACGGCGTCGTCCTGGGCCGCGGCAGCCATGTCATCGCCGACACGACGGTCACCATCGGCAGCGACTGCTACTTCGGGCCGTACGTCTACGTCACGTCCACGAACCACTCGTACGACGATCCCCACGAGCCCATCGGCAGGCAGTGGCCGCGCATGGAGCCGGTCGAGATCGGCCCGGGGTGCTGGATCGGCACCGGGGCCGTGATCCTTCCCGGCGCGCGGATCGGGCGGAACGTCGTGGTCGCGGCCGGTGCGGTGGTCCGGGGCGTAGTGCCCGACCATGCCGTCGTGGCGGGGGCGCCCGCCCGCGTCGTACGGCGCTGGACGCCCGACGACGGCTGGCAGCCGCCGCTGCGGACCCCGGCGCCGGTGCCGATCCCCGACGGCGTCACCCCCGAGCAGCTACAGGCGCTGGCCGGGCTGGACGAGGAGACGGCGGCGAAACTGGCGGCGTTGGACGAGGAAGCCGCTGCTCGACTCGCCCAGGTGGACGCGGAGACCTGAGTCAGCCGGTCGCCAGCAGCAGCGTGCCGACCAGTGCGAGCCCCGCACCCGCCGCCTGCACCGCCCGCAACCGCTCCCTGAGGATGCCGCGCGCGGCCAGCGCGGTCACCACCGGGTAGAGCGAGGCGAGTACGGCGGCCACGGTGACCGGGCCGTGCTGGGCGGCGACCACATAGGTGCCGTTCGCCGCGACATCGGCGAGGCCGACGAAGGCGAGCGCCGGCAGCGAGCGCCAGGGGAAGCCGCCGTCCGGGAGGGCGGTGCCGCCCCGCCGCACGGAGACGTACAGCGCGAGGCCGCCCGCCGCGACGTTGACCACGCGCTGCACGAAGAGTGCGAGGAACAGGCCGGTAATGGTGGTCGACGCCTCCGCGATCAGCGCGAACACCGCGCCGAAGCCGAAGGCCGCGATCAGCGTGAGCAGGATGGCCTGCCGCTGCACGGGTGCGCCCCGCAGTTGCGGTCCGCCCGCCAGCACCACTCCGAGCACGGCGACCGCGATCCCCGCGACCTGCATCAGGCCGGGCCGCTCACCGACGAAGAGGCCCACACCGACCGGGACCGCCACGCCCACCGTGCCGAGCGGGGAGACCACGCCCATCGGGCCCAGCGCGAGCGCCTTGTAGAAGCAGAGCAGCGCGACCGGGCCCACCACGCCGGCGGCGACCGCGAACCACAGCTGGTCGCCGGCCTCGCTCCAGCCTCCGGTGGCCACCACGATCACGCCGAGCACGACCGCGGCGATCGTCTGCGAGACGACCACCACTGTCAGCGCCGGGGTGCGCCGGGTCAGCAGTCCGCCGCCGAAGTCGGCCAGCCCCCACAGCAGGCTGGTGGCCAGGGCGAAGAGTGCTGTCACGGGGGCCTCGCAGTACAGTTCGGTGGACGATGGGGTGCAGCCCACCGTAGTGCAATGGACTGAACCCTGTCATCCAGAATATTTGACTCCGGAAACGATGGACGGAATGTGGCGGACCTCGACCTGCTGACCCAGTCCCTGGCGCGCAACGTCAAGCACTGGCGGGCGGTGCGCGGCTTCACCCTGGACGTGCTCGCGGCCAGGGCCGGCGTCAGCCGCGGCATGCTCATCCAGATCGAGCAGGCCCGCACCAACCCCAGCCTCGGCACGGTGATCAAGATCGGCGACGCGCTCGGGATCAGCATCACCACCCTGCTGGACTACGAGCAGGGCCCGAAGGTGCGCGTCGTCTCGGCCGACCAGGTGGTACGGCTGTGGCACACCGACGCGGGCAGCTACAGCAGGCTCCTCGCGGGCACCGAGGCGCCGGGCCCGCTGGAGATGTGGGAGTGGCGGATGATGCCGGGCGAGAGCAGCAGCTCGGACCCGCACCCCGCCGGCACCTTCGAGATCGTCCATGTCACGACGGGCGAGCTGACCCTCACCGTCGAGGATGCGGAGTACCGCGTCCCGGCCGGGGCGAGCGCCACCTTCGAGGCCAACGCCCCCCACACGTACGGCAATCAGGGCGAAGTCTCGGCGGAGTGGGTGCTCGCGGTCTCGGTGCCGCCCGTCCGCTGAGACTCCCGGCCGACGGCCGGCCCGGTGCTGTTAGCGTGCGCTCATGGACGCACCCATCGGTCACTTCGACAACGCCACCCCCGCCCCCGACTGCCTCGACGAGCTCACCCGCCCGGTCGCCGACGCCGTACGCCACTGGAGCGGCAGCGTCCCCGCCGACCAGATCATCTACGTCGAGACCGACCCCCAGTGGGCCGACACCGCCGTCTTCGTGGAGCACTACGGGCGGGAACTGCTCGAACAGTCCGCGAACTGCGTGGTCGTCGCGGGCAAGCGCGGCGGCGAGGCGACGCTGGCCGCGTGCGTCGTCCTCTCCACCACCCGGGTCGACGTGAACGGCGTCGTACGCCGTCAACTCGGCGCCCGCAAGGCGTCGTTCGCCTCGATGGACACGGCGACCGGTGAGACCGGTATGGAGTACGGCGGCATCACCCCGATCGGGCTGCCCGAAAGCTGGCCGGTGCTGGTGGACTCGGCCGTCGTCGACCTGCCGTACGTGCTGGTCGGGAGCGGGCGCAGGCGCGGCAAGCTGCTGGTGCCGGGCAAGGCGTTCGCGGAGCTGCCGGGGGCGGTCGTCCTGGAGGGGCTCGGCGTCGCCTGAGCCCGTCGTCTCAGCTCATCCCGCGGTGTGGTGCGCGAGTGCGAGATGCGGATCCGCCTCGCCCGGCACCGGTGCCGGGTCGGCGTGGACCAGGGCCGCGGTGAGCCGGGGCACGGCGTGCAGCAGGGCGTGTTCGGCGTCGACGGCGATGGCGTGCGCCTGCCGTACCGTCGCCTCGCCGTCCACGACGACCGCCACCTCGGCGCGCAGCCGGTGCCCGATCCAGCGCAGCCGCAGCTCGCCCACCTCACGCACGCCCGCGACCTCCCGCAGCGCCTGCTCGGCCCGGTCCACCAGGGCCGGGTCCACGGCGTCCATCACCCGCCGGAACACCTCGCGCGCGGCGTCCCGCAGCACCAGGACGATCGCGACCGTGATCGCCAACCCCACGATCGGGTCCGCGAGCTGCCACCCCAGCGCCGCGCCGCCCGCGCTCAACAGGACGGCCAGTGAGGTGAATCCGTCCGTCCGGGCATGCAGACCGTCCGCGACCAGCGCGGCCGAGCCGATCGCCCGGCCCGTCCGGATCCGGTAGCGGGCCACCCACTCGTTGCCCGCGAACCCGACGAGCGCGGCCACGGCGACGGCCGGGATCTGCTCCACCGGGCGCGGATCGAGGAGGCGGTCGACGGCCGTCCACGCCGCGAAGGCCGCGGACGCGGCGATCGTCAGCACGATGACGATGCCCGCGAGGTCCTCGGCCCGCCCATAGCCATAGGTGAAGCGGCGCGTCGCCGCGCGCCGGCCCAGTATGAAGGCGATCCCGAGCGGTACGGCGGTGAGCGCGTCCGCGGTGTTGTGCACCGTGTCGCCGAGCAGCGCCACCGAACCGGAGGCGACCACCACGACCGCCTGAGCCAGCGCCGTCACGCCGAGCACGGCCAGCGAGACCCACAGCGCGCGCATGCCGCGGGCCGAGGACTCCAGGGCGGAGTCGAGTTTGTCGGCCGTCTCGTGGGAGTGGGGTTTGAGGAGGTGGGTGAGGCGGTGGCGGAGGGGGGACGGGGGGTGGCCATGTCCGTGCTCGTGCCCCTGCGCGTGTCCGTGCGGGTGTCCGTGTGCGTGCTCGTGGTGCTCGTGCGTGTGCCTGTGATCGGCGTGGTGGTCGTCGTGTTCGTGCGCGTGCCCGTCGCTCACAGCGATCCCCTTCAGGTGCGATGGGAGTGGACGCGTGACCGCCCACGACGCCATTATGTGCTTATGAGCGCACGCATGCACCTGTCACCTGCACACGATGCGCACCCGCGCACCCCCGGCGAGGAACAGTTCGCGCTCGCCGCCGAACTCCTCGCCCTGCTCGGCGACCGCACCCGCCTCACGCTGCTCCACGCCCTGACAGCGGGAGAGGCCGACGTCACGACGCTCACGGAGGCCTGCGGTGCGGCCCGGCCCGCCGTCAGCCAGCACCTGGCCCGGTTGCGTCTCGCGGGCCTGGTGAACACGCGCAAGGAGGGACGCCGGGTGATCTACTCCCTGCGCGACGGCCATCTGCGCCGCCTCGTCGACGAGGCGCTGAACGTGGCGGACCACCGGCTCAGTGACCGGCCGCTGCACGACTGACCGATGGGCGGCTTCGGTGATAATCGGCACCGCCACGCCCGACGGAACGACTGGAGCCAACCGGTGCCCTCGATACACGACTTCGCGACGTGGGAGCCCGTGCTGAGGCTCCTGCGCGCGAGCAACGCGGAGAGCCTCGCCGCCCCGGGCGGCCACGTGGCGGGACGCATCGACCAGTACGGGTGGAGTCTGCCCCTGCGGCGCCGACGGCCGCAGCCCGGGCGGGCCGCTCAAGTCGAGGACCACCAGGACGAGTTCGACGCGGCGGAGCGGGTGCGGAGCGCGCTCGCGGAGGCCGGGGTCGGCGGTTTCTCGTTCGTGGCGGAGATCTCCCCGGCCGGGCGGACCGTGCTCCACCTGCTCGGTCCCAGCCCTGCTGTGGAGCCCGGCGTCGGCGGCCCGCACCCAGGTTCTCTCGTCCTGGTCGAGGACGCCGTTCCCGAGCCCTGGCGCCGCCTGCCGGATCCGGTAACCGGGGCGGTGCCGTCCCCGTCGGCGGACCCGGCCGCGCTGGAGCGGACGCTGCGCGAGCGGATCCCCGATGCCATCGGCGCGACCGAGGCGGAGATCGCCGCCGCGCAGGCGCGCCTCGGCGTCGAGTTGCCCGACGAGCTCAAGGTGCTCTACCGGGTGACGCGGGCGCGGTGGGAGGACTGGGGCGACTACGAGACGGCAGAGCACGTCTACGACGCGGTCGGCTGCGAACTGTTCGCCCTGGACGGCCTGTACATCGCCGACGCGCCGAGCCGTCCCTGCCCGTGGCGGTTCGCGGCGCGGGAGGCGGTCGTGACTCCGCCCGACGCCGTGGTGCAAGGGGTGGTCGGCTCGCCCGGCTGGATCGTCTTCGGCGACACCGGCGGCGGTGACCGGATCGCAGTCGACCTGACTCCCGGTCCGCACGGATACCCGGGCCAGATCATCGTTCTCGGTCACGAGGAGAACATCGGCGCCCACCTGCTCGCGGAGTCGCTCACCGACCTGGTGCTGAACCGGCGCGAGGACTGGTACTCCGGCCGCCGCGGGACCGAACTGCCGGCCGTGGCCAGGGTCAACAGGGGAAGCCTGCCGAGTGTCCGGGCTGCGGCCCACCCGGAGTTGGAGGTCCTGTCCATCGGTGTGCTGGAGGGCGAGCCGCTCAGTCTCGCCCCCGTCACCGGCCTGCCCCGCCTGCGCACCCTCACCGCCTACCCCGGCACGCTCGCCGACCCGCTGGAGATCGCCAAGCTGACCGGGCTCGAATTCCTGGAGCTCGGGCCGCAGGAGTGGCGTGTTCTCTTGGATGCCGGAGCTGTCCCGCGCAGCCTGGCCGCCGCCGCCATCGAGGTGCACGGCGATCAGCACCCGCTTGCGATCGTCGACCTCGCCAACGAGGTCCTCGCCCTCTGGGACCGCCCCCCGATCACCCGGACCGTCCTCGCAGGCGACCTGGGTCCCGGGGCGTAGTCAGTAGTCGGCGTTCTTGCCCAGGTACTGCTCCGCGAACGCCCTGGCCGCAGTCGGGGAGCCGAAGATGCGGCGGAGGCGGGCGAGCGTCGTGCCCGCGCGGTAGGGATCGCCCGACGACGTGCCGTGATAGACCTCGGAAAGCCAGTGGGAGAACTCCTGGTAGTCCCACACCCGGCCGAGGCAGGCCTGTGAGTAGCCGTCCAGGCCGGTGCCGTCGCCCTTCGTGAGGTGGGCGACGAGTCCGTCGCCGAGCAGGAAGGCGTCGTGCAGGGCGAGGTTCATGCCCTTGGCGGCGATGGGGGCGGTCAGGTGGGCGGCGTCGCCGGCCAGGAAGAGGCGGCCGAACACCATGGGCTGGACCACGTAGTTGTGCATGTCGAGGACGCGCTTCTCGATCAGCCGCCCCTCCGTCAGCGGCGGCGCGCCGTTCGCGCCGAGCCGCTGCTGCAGCTCCGTCCAGACCCGGTCGTGCGACCAGTTCTCCGGGTCGTCGCCGGGCGGGCACTCGAGGTAGTAGCGGGTTACGTCGGCGCTGCGCGCCATGTGCCCGGCGAACCCGTTCGGATGCATGCCGAACAGGACGCAGTCGGAGGACGGCGGCGCCTCGGCGAGCAGCGCCAGCCAGCCGATGCCGTAGTCGCTGCGGGAGATGTGGGCACGGTCGGCCGGCAGCGCGGTGCGCGTCACCCCGCGCGCCCCGTCGCAACCCGCCACGAAGTCACAGTGCACGACCTCCCGTCGACCCGTCCGCGGGCAGGTGTACGACACCGAGGGGCGGTCGGTGTCGAGGTCGTGCAGCTCCACGTCCCGCACGCCGAAGCGTATGGCGCCGCCGCGCACGTCCGCGTACTCGCGCACCAGGTCCGTCACCAGCAACTGCTGGGGGTAGACCCAGTGATGAACCCCCGTGAGCTCCCCGTACTCGAACCGGTAGCGCTCCCCGGCGAACCGGAACTCGCACTCGGTGTGCCGCTGCGCCCGCTCCAGCAGGGTGTCCGCGAGACCCCGCCGCTGGAGTCCGCGTACGGCCCACTCCTCGAGGACCCCGGCCCGCGGCCGCTGCTCGATGAACTCGCGTGTCTCGATCTCCAGCACCAGACAGTCGACGGACGCCGCCCGCAGGATGTTGCCGATGGTGAGGCCGGCCGGTCCCGCACCGACGATGACGACCGGAAAGCGTTGGGAGGCCGCGGAGTTGGGATGGGGGGTCGTGGAAGTCACCCGAGCATTATGCGGGCCGCCGGTGTGGGGAGGGGAGGCTTCCGGGGCGCGCTCAGTGCGCTGGGACCTCGTGTCCGGAACGCCTGCGTGCCCGCGACGCCTCAGTGACCGCGACGCCTCAGTGCCCGCGACCTCCTCGATGCTCCGCTCGGTCTCAGCCGAGCCGCGGTATCTCGATCGCCGGGCAGCGGTCCATGACCATCTCCAGGCCCGCCGCGCGCGTACGGTCGTACGCCGCCTCGTCGATCACTCCGAGCTGGAACCAGACGGCCTTGGCGCCCTTCGCCACCGCCTCGTCGGCGACCGGGCCGGCGCGGTCGCTGTTGACGAAGACGTCGACCACGTCCACGTCGAAGGGGATGTCCGCCAGGGAGGCATAGCCCGGCTCGCCGTGAACCGTCTCCGCCTTCGGGTGGACCGGCACGATGCGCTTGCCATAACGCTGTAGTACGTCGGCGACCCCGTACGCCGCCCGCCGCTGGTTCGACGACAGGCCCACGACGGCCCAGGTGTCGCCCAGTTCGGTGAGGATCCTGCGGACCGCTGCCTCGTCGCCGTACACCGCCGGCCTCCCCTTGCTTCGTACAGCTGCCGTCCAGCTGTTCTCATGACCGACAACGGCCGACGAAGCTCCAGGATTCCCGGCGTCCACCCCACGGTTCCCGGCAACCCCGGCCCCACCCAGCGAGCTCCCGAGAGACCCGACGTACGCCACGCTGACCGGAAAGCGGGCCGGATGGCTGCGCAGGACCGCGCGGCCGCCTACGCTCGCTCCGTGCTGCGCATCATCGACGCCCGAACCGGCGAGCCCGTCGACGCCGCGCCCGCCCGGCGGGGCCTGACCCGCGTCGAGGCGCATACCGACGGCTTCGACGTCACCGCCCTACGCCTCCTGCTGGTCGCCGATCTCCTCGTCCGTGCCCTGGAACTCGGCGGTACGCCGGTCTGGGCGCTGCTCGACGACGACCGGCAGCAGGCGGAGCTCCGGGCCGGCGCCGCCGCGCTGGGCATCCGGCCCTTCGAGGACGGCCGGGGCGCCGCATCGGGCCTGGGCGAGGCGCAGGTCATCCACGTCGTCCGCGAGGGCGGCGCGGAACCCGACGGTGTACGGGTCGCCGTCGCGCCGGTGCACTCGCAGGCACCCCCCGAGGAGGCCGACCCCGCCGCCCTGCGCCTCGCGCTGCTCTCGCGGCGCAGGAACGTGCCCGAACGGCTCGACACGGCCGCTCTCGGCGAAGCCCACGACACCCTCGTCCGCTGGCGCCGCGCCGTCGCCGCGTGGGCGCAGCAGCCGTCGCGGCCCATCCCCGACGAGGTGCGGACGGAGCTCCGCAGCGCCTGGGAGAACGACCTCGACGTCCCCGGGGTGCTCGGCGTCCTGCGGTGGGTGGAGACCGCACCGGACCTGCCGGACGGCGCCCGCTTCGAGACGTACGCCTACGCCGACCGCCTCCTCGGCCTCGACCTGACCCGCGACCTGGGAACCCCGGCATGACCGCGCGCATCGGAGCGGGCCCGCTGCGCCGTCTGGTCGTCCTGCGGCACGCCAAGTCCGCCTGGCCGGACGGCGTCGCCGACCACGAGCGCCCACTTGCCCCGCGCGGCCGCCGGGACGCCCCGGTCGTGGGCCGGACGCTGGCCGAGGCCGACTGTCTGCCGGACCTCGCCCTGTGCTCGACCGCCGTACGCGCGCGTGAAACCTGGGAACTGGCCGCCGCCCAGTGGGGCACGCCACCGCCGGTGCGCCACGAGCCGCGGCTGTACGCTGCGGACGTCCCCGACCTGCTGGAGGTCGTGCGGGAGGTGCCCTCCGAGGTCGAGACGCTGTTGCTGGTCGGGCACAACCCCGGCCTGGAGGACCTCGTCCTCGAACTCGCCGGCGACGGTCTCGACGACGCGCTGGACCAGGTCCGTACGAAGTTCCCGACTTCGGCGATCGCCGTCCTGGCCTGGCACGGCACCACCTGGCAGGCCCTCGCGCCCGGCACGGCGCTGCTGACGAGCGTGATGGTGGCGCGGGGCAAGAAGAAGTGAGCGCCTCCCGCGCGGGCGGCCGGAGGCGCTGCGCATAGGCTGGCCGGATGCAGGACGAGTACCGCACAGTCGCCCACGCGGGCGTCCACGAGACCGAGGTCAACCGCTCACGCTTCATCTGTGCGCTCGCCCCGGCGGCCACCGAACAGGAGGCCCAGGACTTCCTCGCCGCCCTCCGCAAGAAGCACGCCGACGCCACCCACAACTGCTGGGCCTACGTCATCGGCGCCGACGCCGCGATCCAGAAGGCGAGCGACGACGGCGAACCGGGCGGCACGGCCGGCGTCCCCATGCTCCAGATGCTGCTGCGCCGCGACATGCGGTACGTCGTCGCCGTCGTCACCCGTTACTACGGCGGCGTCAAGCTCGGCGCCGGCGGGCTGATCCGGGCGTACGGCGGAGCGGTCGGCGAGGCCCTGGACGCGGTTGGCACGATCACCCGGCGCCGCTTCCGGCTGGCCACGGTGACCGTCGACCACCAGCGCGCGGGCAAGGTGCAGAACGATCTGAGGTCGACCGGGCGCGAGGTGCGGGACGTGCGGTACGGGGAGGCGGTCACGATCGAGATCGGTCTTCCGGACGCCGATGTGGAGGCGTTCCGGGGGTGGCTCGCGGATGCGACGGCGGGGACGGCGGGGTTCGAGCTCGGGGGAGAGGCGTACGGGGACGCGTGACGGGCGAGGGGGACAGCCGCGCCGGGTCAGGCAGGGGCGACAGGGACGACAGGGGTGAAATGTCCGTAACGGGCGTATGGCGAGCCTGTCATGACGGGGCGATACGGGAGTAACCGCCCGTGCTGTCAGACCCGGCCGTTAGTCTCGGGGATCATGAGGCTGCTGCACACTTCCGACTGGCATCTCGGCCGGGCGTTCCACCGGGTCACCATGCTCGGCGCCCAGTCCGAGTTCATCGGCCATCTCGTCACGACCGTGCGTGAGCGCGGCGTGGACGCGGTGGTCGTGTCGGGAGACGTGTACGACCGGGCGGT
Source organism: Streptomyces sp. DT2A-34 (assembly GCF_030499515.1). Taxonomy (NCBI): domain Bacteria; kingdom Bacillati; phylum Actinomycetota; class Actinomycetes; order Kitasatosporales; family Streptomycetaceae; genus Streptomyces; species Streptomyces sp. DT2A-34. The sequence continues at coordinate 9,046,010 of NZ_JASTWJ010000001.1, forward strand.
GCCGCCGCTCGCCGCGGTCGAGCTGTTCGACGACGCCCTGCACCGGCTCGCCGACCTCGGTGTGCCGACGGTGATGATCTCCGGGAACCACGACTCGGCCCGCCGGCTCGGTGTGGGCGCGGGGCTGATCGGGCGTGCGGGCATCCATCTGCGGACCGACCCGTCGGCGTGCGGCACACCGGTCGTGCTCCAGGACGATTTCGGCGAGGTGGCCTTCTACGGACTGCCCTACCTCGAACCCGCCCTGGTGAAGGACGAGTTCGGGGTCGAGAAGGCTGGGCACGAGACCGTGCTCGCCGCCGCCATGGACCGCGTGCGCGCCGACCTCGCCACACGCGCGCGTGGCACGCGGTCGGTCGTCCTCGCGCACGCCTTCGTCACCGGCGGCGAGGCCAGCGACAGCGAGCGGGACATCACCGTCGGCGGGGTGGCCGCGGTACCCGCCGGCGTCTTCGACGGCGTCGACTACGCGGCGCTGGGCCATCTGCACGGCTGCCAGACCATCACCGAGCGCGTCCGCTACTCGGGCTCGCCGCTGCCGTACTCCTTCTCGGAGGCCGACCACCGCAAGAGCATGTGGCTCGTCGACCTGGACGCCGACGGCGCGGTCACCGCCGAGCGCGTCGACTGCCCGGTGCCGCGTGCGCTCGCACGGATCCGCGGGACGCTGGAGGAACTGCTCGCCGATCCCGAGCTCGCGCGGCACGAGGAGGCGTGGGTCGAGGCGACGCTCACGGACGCGGTGCGCCCCGCGGACCCCATGGCCCGCCTCGCCGAGCGCTTCCCGCACACGCTCAGCCTGGTCTTCGACCCCGAGCGGGCGCCTGACGATCCCGAGGTGTCCTACGCGCAGCGGCTCGCGGGCCGCAGCGAGCAGGAGATCGCGGAGGACTTCGTGGCCCATGTGCGCGGGGCCGGGCCCGACGAGCACGAACAGGGCGTGCTGCGGGACGCCTTCGACGCGGTGCGGGCCGACGAGGCCGTGCGGGAGGTGGCGCGATGAGGCTCCATCGCCTCGACGTGACGGCCTTCGGGCCCTTCGGCAGCTCTCAGAGCGTCGACTTCGACGCGCTGTCGGCGGCCGGGCTCTTCCTGCTGCACGGACCGACCGGCGCCGGCAAGACCTCCGTCCTGGACGCCGTCTGCTACGCGCTCTACGGCTCCGTGCCGGGCGCCCGCCAGAGCGGCCAGGGCATGACCCTGCGCAGCGACCACGCCGCGGCCGGCACGCGCACGGAAGTCCGCCTCGAACTCACCGTCGCCGGACGCCGGTTGGAGATCACCCGGCAACCGCCCTGGGAGCGCCCCAAGAAGCGCGGCTCGGGTACGACACTCGACAAGGCGCAGAGCTGGCTGCGCGCGTACGACCCACAGGCCGGGACCTGGAAGGACCTCAGCCGCTCGCACCAGGAGATCGGCGAGGAGATCACCCAGCTGCTCGGCATGAGCCGCGAGCAGTTCTGCCAGGTCGTGCTGCTGCCCCAGGGCGACTTCGCCCGCTTCCTGCGCGCCGACGCCGAGGCCCGCGGCAGGCTGCTGGGCCGCCTCTTCGACACCCACCGCTTCGCGGAGGTCGAAAAGCGCCTCGCCGAGCGCCGACGGGCGGCCGAGGCCCAGGTGCGGGACGGCGACGCCGCGCTGCTGGCCGACGCCCACCGGATGCAGCAGGCCGCGGGCGACGCCATGCCGTTGCCCGACCTCGCACCGGGCGAGCCGGGCCTGGCCGACGCCGTCCTCGGCGCCGCCGCCGTCGCCCGCAGCACCGCCCGTGAGCAGCTGACCGTCGCCCACTGCCGCCTCTTGGCCGCCGAGTCCGCCCAGGCCGCCGCCGACCACGCCCTGGCCGACGTACGCGAAGTGGCCCGGCTGCAGCGGCGGTTCGCCGAAGCACGTCAGCGCGCCCGGTTGCTTCAGGAGCGGGCCGACGCCCACCGGGAGGCGCAGGCGCGCATGGAGCGGGCCCGCAAGGCCGAGGCCGTGGCACCGGCGCTGGAGCTGCGGGAGGCCACCGAAGCCGAACACCGTCGGGCGGCCGTGGCGGAGGCACGCGCGCGTGCGCTGCTGCGAGGCGCCTTCGGCGAGACGGACGCCGGAGCTGGGCCGGACGAGGGCACGAGGACCGGACCCGGCGGCGATCCCGGAGCCGGGCACGTGGCCCTTCGGCCGGAGGACGTCTCGGCCAGTGGGCGCCGCGGGGCCTTTGAAGCGCACGCGTCTGCCCGGACGACGGACACCCTCGCCGACGCCGGTGCCGCCGGGCTCGCCGCCGCCGCGCGTCGGGTCGCCGAGGAGCTGGGCGGGCTGGAGTCGGCCCGTCGCGGCGAGCAGCGGCTGGCCGAACTCGTCGCGGAGCGCGCGGATCTGGACCGCCAGGAGCGGGCGGACGACGACGTCCGGCTGGAGGCCGAGGCCTGGCTCGCCGGGTGGGAGGAGACCCGGGCCGCACTGCACGCCCGGATCGAGTCCGCGCAGGAGGCCGCGAGCCGCGCCGACCAACTGGCCGTGCAGCGCGAGCCCGCGCGGCAGCGGCTCGCCGCAGCGCGGATGCGTGACCAACTGGCCGGCGACACGGAAACGGCCGCCCGACAGGCCTCCGACGCCCAGGAGTCGGCGTTGAAGGCCAAGGCGCACTGGCTGGACGTCAAGGAACAGCGCCTCAACGGCATCGCCGCCGAACTCGCGGCACAGCTCGAGGACGGCGAACCCTGTGCTGTCTGCGGCGCCACGGAGCACCCCGCACCCGCCCGCAAGGACGTCGGACACGTCGACCGGGAAGCCGAGGAGCGGGCGCTGGCCGCATACCAGCAGGCGGAGGAACGGCACGCCGAGAACGAACGGCGCCTGGGCGTCGTACGGGAAGCCCTCGCCGCCGCCAGTGCCGAGGCCGCCGACCTGCCGACAAGCCAACTCGCGGAAGCCGCCGACAAGTTGGAGCGGCTGTTCAGCCAGGCCCGCAGGGACGCCTCCGCGCTGCACTCCGTCCACGAGGAGCTGCGGCGGGCCGAGGCGGAACACGAGCGGCGCACCGCCGCCCACCAGCAGGCGGCCGTCCGCGCCGCCGCCCGGGTCGGCCACCGCGAGCGGCTGGACCGCGAGAAGGGTGTTCTGGAAGCGGAGTTGGCACAGGCCCGTGGCGCCGCCGACAGCGTGGCCGCGCGGGCCGCGCAGCTGGAGCGGCAGGTCACGCTGCTCACCGACGCCGCCGACACGGCGCGCGCCGCCGCCGACACCGCCCAGCGGCTCAAGGACGCCGACGCCCGCCTGGCCGACGCCGCCTTCCGCGCGGGCTTCGACACCCCGCAGGCCGCGGCCGCCGCGCTCCTCGACGACGCCGCGCACCGCGAGCTCCAACGACGGCTGGACGCCTGGCAGTCCGAGGAGGCCGCCGTACGCGCCGTCCTCGCCGAGGCCGACACCGCGGCCGCCGCCGAGCAGCCACCCGCCGACCTCGTTTCCGCGGAGCGTGCCGCCACCGCCGCGGCGCAGCGCGTCCGCGACGCCGCCTCCGCGCGCGACGCGGCGGCCCGACGCTGCACCGAGCTCGACCGGCTGTCCACGCGCGCGACCACCGCCGTACGCCAACTCGCCCCGCTGCGCGAGGAGTACGACCGCGTGGCCCGCCTCGCCTCTCTCGCCGCGGGGACCTCGGCGGACAACGAACGCAAGATGCGCCTGGAGTCGTACGTGCTCGCGGCCCGCCTCGAACAGGTCGCCGCCGCCGCGACCGTACGGCTGCAGCGCATGTCGTCCGGCCGCTACACCCTCGTCCACTCCGACGACCGGGCCGGCCGCGGCCGCAGCGGGCTCGGGCTGCACGTCGTCGACGCCTGGACCGGGCGTGAGCGGGACACGGCGACCCTGTCGGGCGGGGAGACGTTCTTCGCCTCCCTCGCCCTGGCCCTCGGCCTCGCGGACGTCGTCACCGACGAGGCCGGCGGGGTCCGCCTCGACACGCTCTTCATCGACGAGGGCTTCGGCAGCCTCGACGACCAGACCCTCGACGAGGTGCTCGACGTCCTCGACTCCCTGCGCGAGCGCGACCGCAGCGTCGGGATCGTCAGCCATGTCGCCGATCTGCGGCGGCGCATCCATGCGCAACTGGAGGTCGTGAAGGGGAGATCGGGGTCGGTGCTGCGGCAGCGGGGGCACTGACCGCGGGAGCATTGAAGGCTCGTGATCCTCCATATGCCCGCCGGTGGGTTGAGCCCAGTCAGGGTGGATTTGTCACCTGTCTTTCCCCACCTTTCCTTGATCTTCCTTGCCCTTCTGTCCCCCGCCTGTCCCCCGGACAGCCCCGGGACAAGCCCTCCCGCGAGTCCGACCTGCAGGAACTTTCCGTCGTCGCAGGTGGCGAGCAACGAACGATTCGATTGACTACCGCTTTCAGTTCGCGATTTCGGGGCCCAGTAACACCCACTGAGATTTCAGGCGCGATGTCGCGCGCTTGACGAGTGATCACTGGAGCCCTCATGCAAGGGCGACCCTGGGGATCGCGGGCGATGATGTCGCCCGTACGCCGCCGGACGTCGGCGCCCGCCGCCAGGGCCAGGTGGGCGCGGGTCCCTTCGGGACGCGCGTGGCTGGGGGCCTTGCCGGCATGGTTATGAGCGCAGCTGAATGAGACGGAAACTGAGAACGAGAGGGCTCGGCACCTTCCGCAGACAGTAGGGGACAGGACTGCGTTGTTCTGGGCCTGCCGTCGTTGGAACCAGCCCGACGGGATCAATGTGAGCAGTCCGCGCACTGGCTTGCTGGGCTGCCTCGCAAGGCGACCTACGCCGATCTCCCGTGAGATCCTGGCAGCGTGTCTCGCCGTCAGCAACGTCCGGAGCCTGCACCGCAGTTCTTTGATGAGCAGATCGTCAATTGGTTGATCGACGAATGCAGGGACGCGGGGAACCGCATCTCAACCCTCACAACTTCGGGTGACCGCATCATGGTGGGGAGCACGGTGATCGCTTTCCTTGCCACGGTCGCCGTCGGAGGAGGTAAGAGATACCTACTGATGTGGCTGCCGCTAGGCGTCGCCGTCGTCATCGTCTACGGGCTGTACCTGAACAACATGACGCGGACACTCATCGGGTACAAGATCGGCCTCGAGAGGGAAATCGAAAGGCGAGTCGGTATCCCTCTGATCGCATGGCAGTCGCGCATCAACGTCCGTGCTGGCTCAAGCCACCACGTAAAGAGTGTGTTCGTGAAGTGCGGGGCGGTATATGCGGCGAGCGCAGGGCTCGCCCTCAACCAGGCGATTGACACGCTATCGCTAGGCGCCTGGGGGCGCGAGCGGGCATGGCTGCATGTCGCGCTCACAAGCGCCAGCATCGTGATCTGTACCGTGGTGATCGGTTACTGCCTCTGGATCCAAGAAGGCATGCGTGAGGCTGCGACACGGAGAGTCACAGACATGTTCGGCGGAGATAGGCAGCCCGGTGGTTCCTGAGAAGCTTGCGCCTTCACCGGCCTACAGCGCAGCAACTGCCACCCGGACAGCCTGTAACACCGTCTGGACCGGCCATGGCGAATTTTAGCCATTCTCGATCGGTTGCGATGGGGTTATGGCGGCCAATTTGCCCATTTTGTGCCGATTCATTTGAGGATCTGCACTGGGAGACGATCCACGCTGCTGCGGCGCCTCGCGGTGGCGCTGCTCGCGGTCTTGGTCACCGTCCGTAAGAAGCCAAGCTGGTTCAAGATCGAGTCTGTCTCGGGACGGCAGATGCTCATCCCCCCGAGGTCAAGCTGGCAACCACGAGCGGATAGCGGTTGATTCAGGAACCCCGCAGGGTATGCCTGCATCCCAAGGGCAGGACACCCTGAATGGGCTGACTCGTCATGGCGTTGAGGGGACGCATGTCTGGTCTCGGTCTGTCTGAAGCCGAAAGCATGCTGTGGGAGGCGTTTGTCACCGGCAGGGTAGTTGATCTCGGGGGTTCTGCTGGAGGGGCAACTCAGGGCGCTGACGGAGTCGTGCGGGCCGAGGTGATCGGGCGTCTTCTTCTGGGCGAACGCGAACCCGTGCCGGGATTCGTACCAGCTTTGCGTCTGCGGAACGCCGTCGTGTCAGGGGCGCTGGACCTGTCCGGCTGCGACGTGCCGTACGCCGTGATCATGACCGACTGCAGCTTCCAGGAAGCCCTCCGGCTGGAGGCTGCCTCGACCAGGCTGGTCGATCTGAGCGGATCGCAACTGCCCGCCCTGCTGATGCAGGACGCACAGGTCGACGGGCCGCTCCGGCTAAGCTTGTTCTTTATCTTCTGTCCGCGTCGTAGGGCGGGGACGGAAGGTGAACCGCTCCGGGATCGGTGGAGGCTCTATGCGTTGGCTCCAGCCGCCGGTTGGGGCTGGTGTTGAGCGTAGTAGTTGGTTTCGTGCTCGTGGGGCGGGATGTCTCCGGTCGCGGAGTGGAGGCGTTGGTTGTTGAACCAGTCGACCCATTCCGCGGTGGCGAGTTCGACGTCGGCGAGGCCGTGCCAGGGCTTGCGGGGCTTGATCAACTCCGTCCTGTAGAGGCCGATCTGGGATTCCATGAGCGCGTTGTCCAGGGCGTCGCCGACGGTGCCGATCGAGGCGTCGATGCCGGCGTCGACGAGGTGCGCGGTGAACGCGAAAGACGTGTACTGACTGCCCGCATCCGAATGATGAATCAGCCCTGGTTCGGCGGGAGTTCCGGCGCGGTCGCGTCGCCACAAGGCCATGTCGAGGGCGTCCAGGACGAGCTTGGCCCGCTTGCTGGTGGCGGCGGACCAGCCCACGATCGTGCGGGAGAAGACGTCGACGACGAACGCGACGTAGACGATCCCGGACCAGGTGGCGACATAGGTGAAGTCAGCCACCCACCGCTCGTTCGGCCGGGACGCGGTGAAGTCGCGTCCGAGCAGGTCACCAGCCCTGTCCTGGCCGTCGTCCCGGATGGTGGTGCGGATCTTCTTCCCGCGCCGGGCACCCTGAAGGCCCAGGTCGCGCATCAGCCGGGCGACGGTGCAGCGGGCCACGGGTATGCCTTCGCGGTGCAGCTGCCGCCAGACTTTTCGGACCCCGTAGACGCTGAAGTTGTCCGTGTGGATGCGGCTGATCTGCGTCTTCAGCTCCGCGTCACGGACCGCCCGGGCGCTGGGGGTGCGGTTCTTGGCGGCGTAGTAGGTGCTCGTCGCGATCTTCAGTCCGTGGCCGGTCAGGACTCGGCAGATCGGCTCGACTCCGAACACCTGCCGATGCTCGTCGATAAACGCTACGAGCGCTTCGACGGCCGGTCGAGCTCGGCCGCGAAGAAAGCGGATGCCGCCTTCAAGATCTCGTTGGCTCGCCGCAGCTCGGCGTTCTCGGCCTTCAGCCGCTTGATCTCCACGGCCTCCTCGGACGTGACGCCGGGCCGTCGGCCGCCGTCGACTTCGGCCTTGCGGACCCAGGTCCGCACCGTCTCGGCAGCGCCGATCCCCAGCTTGGCTGCGACCGCCTTCATTGCGGCCCACTCGGTCGGGTAGTCGGGACGGATCTCCGCGACCATACGCACCGCACGCTCACGAAGCTCGGGAGGGTAGGGGGACGGACGTGCCATGACTCGATCCTCTCAGGGAATCGAGCCTCCATCAGACCCGGAGCGGTTCAACCGCGGGTGGTGTGAACAGTGTGAGCACACGGCCCAGTGTCCCCTGGCAGGGACCGGTGCCGTGATGCCTAGTTGCGGTCTGCCTCCAGCAACTTCCTGCAGCCACAGCCTGTGCGGCGAGCGCCGCCGCGAATAGTGTGCCGCGTGCACTGAAGCCACTGGATGTAGAACGCCAGTCCGCGGAAACGGTCGGCATCGATGACCAGCGAGGTGAGCAAGCCATATCCGCCCAGTATCAGGGCAGTTAGGCCGTCGGCAGTGGCGGGCCTTCCGTTGAGGTGCACGATTCCAACCGGTGGGGGCGGATGTCGCCGTTCGTGGAGGCTATCCCCTGCGGCCGTGCAGGCTCTGGTTAATCTTGAGCCCACCTGGCGCTCCGTCTCGCCGTGACGAAGAGGCGGAGCGCCCTTGAGCGAGGCAGCCAGCAGCTCGGATAGGACTCGGTTCACGTCACGGCCGTGCACGTCAGCCGTTCGTGGTGTCGTTGCTGGTCAGCGGCATGGTGATCTCGGCCAAGGTGCCGTTGTGATCACGCCAAGTTTGGCACACCTTCCGTCATTTCGAGCATTAGTTCGATAAATGTTGCCCTTGGCCAGGTGTTCGGACGTGAGGTCTGGCACCACGTGAGTTCGGGGGTTCCACGATGGATAGAACGTGGCTGTGCCACATAGGTAGACGGATGTTGACCATAGGGACGGCGATCGGCGTCCTGTCGGCGGCGGCACCGTCCTTGGCGAACGCGGACGGTGCCGCTGATCTGCGCGTCGAGTCGTACGTGCTGCCGTCGGGCGCGGCGAAGCCGTCCTTGACGGAGTTGCAGAGCGGTCGCGGCATGGAACGCCTGCGTGAGCTGGCGCGGAAGGCAGAGCCGGGGGCGCGGCTGGCTCAGGAAACGGTGGGTCCTGCTGCCTCTTACGCGCCGCTGTCGCGGCGAGCATCGGGTTCGGTGCCGGTCACTGAGACCGCGGGCGTCCGGTCGTCGGTGGGGACGCGTGCTACGGCTCCGGAGCCGGCGCGGACGATGAGCTACGACGAATGCGTGAAAGGCCTGGGCAGCGACAAGAAGTTCTTCGTCAAGTCCCGGTTCGCGGTGTGCAACGGGGCATCGTTCGTGCAGACATGGCTGCTGCAGGGTCGGCCGTCCGGCCAGAGCGCGTTCAATGTCCGCGTGGTCGGGACGATCGCCAAAAACAGCCGCACCATCAACTTCCAGTACTACTTCACCGACTTCGTAGAGACCGGCAGGACCGGCTCCTCGGCCATGCCGATCACCACCAAGGGGAATATCCCGCAAAGCTGGCCGTCCGGGGTGCGCTACACCCGCGGTGGGAACATGCCGGGGACCAAGACGTTCGCCCAGCTCAAGGCGATGCGGACGTTCACGGAGACGGTGACCGCGAAGCCCGGGCAGGGCAGCAGCGGTTCCACGGACCTGATCTTCGCGGTCTATGAGCCGGCCATCAGCTACACACCACCCGCACCCTGGGCGCTGAACGGGGCAACGGGCGGAAAGTTGTTCATGCTCGCGCCGCGCTGGGACGCGGCGAAGTACCTGGCCAACTCCACCGGCGGCGGCAACCCCGACAGGAAAGGCGCGGCGACCTTCAGCTACGTGCCGACGATGACGTACAGCGCGAAGCCAGGAGCCGACGAGCGCGCGGTGGCACAGCACATCAAGACCGCGTTCACGAAGCCAGAGGACACCAAGCCGTACATGTCGGCGAAGAAGGTGCCCGGCCAGACGGCGAAGGATCCGCTGCACCGTACGGTGAGCAAGGCTCGTAGGGACGACAACCGCAAGGCAGCGGTCAAGCAGTGCAAGCGGTATTGGGGCGCCGGCTACACCCAGGGTGGTGCTCTCGAGTGCGACGAATACCCCTTCGCCACCACCTACGAGGGGGCGGCTGAGCACGACTACGACCCGGATGCGAAGAAGTTCAACTTCTCCGTCAAGCCGATCCCGAAGGACGACAACGGGGCCGGAGGCAACATCCTGCTCAGCTTCTACGCCAAGAACCGGATCATCGACGGGATGGACGACGGCTTCATCGTGAAGATCGTCTCCTGACGTGACCAGAGGCGGGGGTGGCTTGGTAGGACCGCCCCCGCCGTCACGTTCAGGACTTGGCGGGCCAGAACTGCACGAGGTACTCCTCCACACCCTCACCCGTGCCCTCGTCCTCCGACAATGCCGCAGCCTCGGCACGGCCGGTGCAGCTCACGCGCACGCGCCACGAGCCGCCGGAGGCCGCGAGCGTGATCACATCATCGGCTCGTCCCAGGCCCATGGACCACACGGCCACCTCGCCGCTGATTGATTCGAAGTCGGCCTCAGCCTGCTCGTCCCAGTCCGCGGGGTCCTGAGCGGGCGGCTGCCCATCCCACACCTCAACCTCGACCGAAGCGGTGTGGGTGTGGCCGGCGCTGTAGATGTCGAGGCGTCCAGGAAAGGCGTTCAGGAACACGCCCTGCTGGAAGTCGTCCGGGAACGGGACCGGCAGCTCGCCGTCGTCGGACTCCTGCAATCCGAATGCGTGGTAACCCACGTCCGCATCGAGATGTTGTTGCCGGACAAGCGCGGCCATACGAGCCCCTCCAACGTCACAAGCGACTGGTCATCGTGGTGATCGTAGGCGGATGTTTCCACCTTCGTGGCCGTCCAGGAGCGGTGCAATGGAGGCATGCTCGGCCTGCCGTTGTGACATTCGACGCGCCGCGGCATTAACCGAGCCAGTCGAAGCGCAGGTCACGGATCATGACGTCGACGTCGAGGCCACGCCCGTCGCAGAACGTCTTGAGGCAGTCCATCACAAAGACGTCCTCTTCTCCCTGCCGAGTGGTCGTCTCCACCCACGCACGGCGCTCGCTGTCGTCCCGGTCCCAGACGACCAGCCCGTGGCGCTCCAGCGTGTCGAGGTGGTCGACCATCTCGACTCCTGTCAATCCGATGGCGCGCTGGAGCTCACGAACGGGCATGCCGTACGCCGGATCGCCCAGGTGCTGCATGCGGCTGCACGGTTCGCCGCGTCGGAGCAGGACGCCGAGGACACTGCGGTCTGCAAGTGGAAGGTCTCGCAGCACCGCAATCGGTGAGTCGAGTTGCTCACGGAGAGCGGAGATCTGCTCACCCCGATCCTCGGTGATGCCTGCCCAGCCGAGATCCTCGGCGAGGATCGTGAGCGTCAAAGTGCCATGAACCTGCTGGTTCTTCGCGATATCAACCAGGGTGTGCTGTAGGCGCGTGGCTGCACTCGCAAAGGGTGCTTCGTGATCTGCCTTGATCTGCCGCAATCGCTCAACCGGGTAGGCCACCACGTCGTCGCTCAGGACGTGGCAGGGGGAGCAGAGCAGCATCAGGTTGTCGTAGTGACGGCGCTGCTCGTCGGTCTGGTCCGGGTTGTAGCGTTCCCCGCCCTTTTCCGCGGCTTCGATGTGGGCGACTTGACCGATGAGCTTGCCGTGTTTGCCTATGATCCGGCCGTCACAGGTCGGGCATAGCGCACTCGTTGCCGGAGTGCGCGAAGAGCCGTCGAAGGGTGGCTGTGGTGGGCTTCTTTCGGGCCATGCAGACAGTGTTGCAGTGGGCTCTGACATCACAGGCTTGTCCTCGTCTACCAGTCGATGCGCGCGAGATGCGGCCATGGACCGGTTACGGGTCACCCAGAACGCGCAGTGTTCGCCCCATGCGCCCAGCGTTCGCGCACCTAGGGTCAAGATTATGAGCGTGCACCAGGACTCCTGCCGCGTACGGATCGCTGCAGCCCCCGGGGAGGGGGCAGTCATCGAAATCGACGGCCACAATGTGGCCTCTGCGGTGGAGGCGTACCGAATCACTCAGACAGTCGACGAAGGGCCCGAGGTCACTCTGTTTGTGCAGCAGGGCTGGCGTGGCATGGAGTTCGACGGGTTGGCCGAAGTCGTTGTGGAGCCCGCAGACGTACAGCATGTGGTCATCGGCTTCCTGGATGCGGTCGACTGGCGGAGGCTCGACGAGGCTGTTTTGGAGCGGTCCGACTTGGACGGGGCGCCGGGTGAGCTGACGCGAGGTGTGTTGGCGCAGCTGAAGGAGTGGGCTGCGGTTGCTTGCTCAGTCCGCGATCGCCCGGTTCGCGGAGCGGCACCTGATGCCGGACAAGGTGGAGGTCACTCGCGGCAGCGGCGACGACATGCTCGATCCCGAGACCGGCGACCTGATACCGGTGCTGCCGACGGTCGTGTATGCCGACCAGGCCGGTCTGTACGGGCATCAGGAACGCATCCGCAGCAGGGGCGGACACGATGGCGCCTGGGTTGAGGAAGTACGGCCGGGCTACCGGATGCTGCTACCGCTCACGGCGCCGGAGGTGTGGGAGAACGACACCGTCCTGGTCGTTGAAGCCCGTGACGAGCAGGCCGTGGGCCGTACGTATCGGGTGACCGCGCTCGGTGAGGTCTCGTCCTTCCCTGTTCTGCGTACCGTGTGGTTGGAGGAGCACAACCGGAAGCTGGCCGCCCGGTGAGTGGCGTCTTCCAGAATCCGACCGAGCTTGCGGCGGCCTTGGAACGCGGTGGTGACCTTCCCCTCGTAGCGTAGAGATCGTGACTGCAGGGGAAGTTGGGAGTCATGGCGGAGAAGAGGCGGAAGTTCGACGCAGAGTTCCGTGAGGGGGCTGTACGGATCGTGACCGAGACCGGGAAGTCGGTCGCGCAGGTTGCGAGGGACCTGGGGATCAACGAGACGACGCTGGCGAGCTGGGTGTCGCGGGCTCGGAGGTCCGCCGGGGCCGGGGCGGTGGGCGAGAGCGAGGAGCTCGCGCGGCTGCGGCGGGAGAACGCCCAGTTGAAGAAGGACGTCAAGGAGCTGGGGATGGAGCGCGATGTCCTCAAACGCTGCATGGTCTTGTGGGTGAAGTAGCTGAGGCGGACCCGGCGGTGCTCGTCGGGGTGATCAGTGACCAGAAGACCGGGCACAACATTTCGCACCGCATCTCCTGCCGGGCACTGGGTGTGTCGGAGGCGTGGTTCTACAAGTGGCGCCGTCGGCCCGATGAGCCGACGAAACGCGAGATCAGACGGGGTGAACTGGCCGAGCGGGTCCGCTACTTCTTCGACCGCTCGGGCAAGACGTACGGTTCGCCGCGGATCACGCTGGATCTGTGGGAGGAGGGCTGGCAAGTATCGCAGAACACCGTCGCCGAGATCATGGCCGAACTCGGTCTGCAGGGCCGCAAACCGCCACGCCGACGCCGTTCGCTGACCCGTCCCGGCAAGCGGAAAACCGCTGGTGACCTGGTACGGCGCAAGTTCGACGCGATCGCGCCCGACGTTTTGTGGTGGGGCGACATGACGGAGATCGACACCGGTGAGGGCAAGCTCTACCTCGCCTCTGTCCACGACGCCTTCTCCCGCCGGGCCCTGGGCTACGCGATGGGTCGGCGGCATGATGCCGCGCTGGTCAGCGCAGCCCTGCAGATGGCGATCGCAACGAGAGGCGGCCAGGTCGACGGCGTCATTTTTCACACGGACCGCGGCAGCGAGTACACGTCCGAGGCGTTCCAGCAGTTGTGCGGCCGGTGGGGCGTGGTGCAGTCGATGGGACGCGTCGGGTCGGCCCTGGACAACGCCGCCGCGGAGTCGTTCCACTCGGTCCTCAAGGTCGAGTACGTCCACCGGCACACCTTCGCCACCCGAACCGAGGCGAGGCTGAAGACCGCCACCTGGATCGCGGACTTCTACAACACGAAACGGCGACACAGCGCGGCCGGCGGGAAACCGCCCGTCGAGTTCGAACGGATCATCCAGCAAGCGCGGACCCGGACCGATCAGGAGAGCCGGACCGCATAACCAACGTCTCTACGAAACCCGGGGATTGACAGTGGTCACGGTGCGGTGGCTGCGACGGAGACACCGATGCGGCATGTTGCGAAGGACCTCGTGGTGCAGGTACAGCGCAATGCCTCAGGACGTCCTGGTCCCCGGGTGATTTCAGGCCGATACCGGGCGTCTTGGCAGGCGGAGGTGCATCGTGCGGGCCCCGTGGTCGCCGCCGAGGTGGGGACAAGTGCGCCGCAGGGGCGACGGTTGGAATTCGGTTTCGTTGGGGTCGACAGCCTGGGCCGACACTTCAACCAGCCGCCGTTCCCGCGCCTCGGACCGGCCGTCGATTCCTTCGGTCCGCAGCTCGTTCGCGAACTGGGGCACGCTGTGTCGGAGGCGCTGTGAGCGACTTGAACAGTGACCTCGAGGACGCGCTGGCTGGAGTGTTCGCCGAGCATGAGCGAGGTCTGCTCGCTAGGGCGGTCGTCGTTGCTGAGCTCTTGGACGAGGAGGGCGACCGGAGTCTGTCCATCCTCACCACCCCGGGTGTCATGGAGTGGGACATGCTCGGGCTGTGCCGGTATGGAGTTGTCAGCGTCGAAGGCCCGGCCGCCGCGCACTTCGCCGGGGGCGATCTGTGATCGACCGAGGTCCTGTGTCGAAGGCGCTTCAGGCGATGATTGCGAAGGCGACAGGCCGCCCGTGTGGTCTCGGCTCCCTTCCACTCGTGAATGGGCAGCCGGCCAGCGTGCCGTACACGGTCTTGTATCCGCTCGGCGGGCCGGTGAGCGGTGCGCCGCTGGCGGATGCGTCGGAGGATGCCGAGCTCATCTTTCAGCTCACCTCGGTCGGTGGCCGTTCCGATCAGGCGGAATGGATGGCCGACCGTGGGCGGCGAGCTGTCCTGGAGCGCGCGCCGTCGGGCGCATGGCGGTATCCGCTCGAGATACCCGGAGTTGATGTCTGGGGGCGGGAGCTGGATGCCGACGACGGCACGGACACGACCGCCTCCGCCCAGGGAGTGGTGACCAACTCGCAGCGATACTGGCTGAGCGCCACCGGCAAGAGCTGACTCTCCTGCCGTCCGATCCGGACGGCCCCAAGCCCGCCTGACCCAACTGGTAGAGGTGCGCGGTACCGGCCCCCTGGGGATATCGGCCGCAGAGTTCCCGGTTCGCGCCCAAGGGCGGGCACACAGCGGCTTTGGCGTTCCATCAAGCACCAGCACAGTGAGGTATGAGCTGCAGCGAGCTGATCGACCTGGCACGCGAACGCCGGCGTCGCCTTGCCTATGCCGTGCACACCCGCCAGCCACACCGCCAGCCGCTGACCATCCCCCGCACCACCCGTACATTCGCGGGCAGCCACCGGCCCCACAACAGTCCCGCCACCGCGGCGCTGTCCTCCATGTACCGCCACCACGGCAACCAGCCCTCGCTGTCCCGGGCATGCTTCGCCCACACCGTCCGCACCGGCCCCTTGAGCCGATCCCCCAGCCCAGGCCTGCACTCTCCGTCATGCGCCATCCCTGATACATACAGGCACCGCCCGCCAACTCCTCCTTCAGGAAACCGAACACCATCGCGACAGGAATCCGCCCAGCTCCGCGCAATGGCAGGTCTACCGGCGTACGATGCCCGGTCAGCCTCCGAGTTGACGACTAACGACTGAGGATTCGCACCCTATATACGGAATGACCGTCTCGGTGAAAATACCTCCGAACCCCGCTCGCCAGTCATGAAGCTGCAGGTCACCGAGTGTGCTCCCCGCACCCGCGGGGAGGGTCCCGAGGCTTCCGCCACGGAGCTGTCGACCCGATCGTGGACAGCAAGCGGAGCATCGTGGTCGGGTCCCTGTGCCCCAGAGCCTGCGGGACTGGTCGACCCGGAGCCCTGCCGAGAACGCGCTGGCGCGCCAGGGGGTCTTCGAAGCGTTCACCAAGTGGTGTAAAAGAATGCGCCCTACTTTCGTTACATGACATTTCGGCACAGATCCTCTCAATCGGTCGCGCGACCCAAGAGCAGAACGGACAACCGAGAGCATCCACCGATAACGCCCTATTTGCCTCATGGGTCTACAGAGGTTGGTCAAATCCATTGTTGTTTTCTTGAAGTTGCAAAGGCGCCGCAAACGATCTTGCGGGATTTGGAGACGCCACGTGAAGATCAACTCTGTCGGGAAACACCGACTTCCGATAAGTTGAAATCCGGGGGGTGAATCAAATGGAGAACACTCACGAGGCTCTGATCGTCGTGGTGGAGAACGAGGGCGAGTCCCTGCTCTGCTTCGACACCGTTGACTAATCCCGGCGGATCCGGTCGACGTCACGGCTCCTTGAGGCTGTGGCGTCGACCCGGCCCGGATCTGAGAACAGGGCAGTCCAGGGAAAATGAAAGTACGTTTGGTCAACCCGGTATTCCTGAGCCTGAACGGGGCAGACATATTCGCCTCGTCTCCCCGCGTGGAAAAGCGTGTCCGGCTACACCCAAAGGTGGCTGACCTGCTCGTCTCGGCGCGCGAACCAGTGGACTTCGAGTCACTCACCTCGGGTGATCGGGCGCTTCAGGACGCGGCTCGCAATCTGATCGACCTCGGTTTCCTCGCGGAGACGTGCGATGCCGACTCCTCTGACGAGATCCCCAGCCCTTGGCGCGAATGGGGAAACGTTGCTTGGCAGTTTCATACCTCCATACGCAACGCGCCATTCGTCAGGGGCAAGCAGGGTGATATTCCGGAGTATTACGCCAGACTCGCCGAGCGTGGAGAGAAACCAGCGAACAGCAAGACGTATCGACGTGAGGAGGAGATAGTCTTCCTCCCTCGGGTCTGGACTGACATGAACGCGAGCTTCAAGTCGGTTCTGGAAGGGCGCAGAACGCACCGGGATTTTAGCGACGCTCCCATTGAACTTGATACGTTTTCCTCCCTGCTTCACTACACCTTCGGACCGCTGCGGTTCGTCGATGCCGGCACTCTGGGAGTACTACAGCTGCGTGCCAGTGCGTCCGGCGGCGCACGGCATGAGGCCGAGGCCTACCTTGTGGTGTTCAATGTGCGCGGCGTCCAGCCGGGTGTATACCGCTACGACGCGATCCGCCATGGTCTCGTTCCCCTGGGCGATGCCGTCCCCTATGAGGAGATCGAGCGGCTGATCCACCACCAGACCATCGCCAGAAACGCCGCGTTCTGTGTTTTTACTACGGCGGTCGCGTCCCGGATGTCGTGGAAGTACCCCCACCCCAGGGCCTACAAGATCCTTCTGCACAACGTCGGCCACCTGTCGCAGGTATTCGCCATGACTGCCGAGGCCCTCGGCCTCGGCGCCGCGCTTACGGGCGCGTTCCGCGACGACGAGGTCGAGGACCTGTGCGCACTGGACCAGGCTGACGAGTTCCCGACCTTCTTCATGGCCTGCGGCGTGCCGCTCCGCCAAGACGATGGCATGCCTCTGCGCTACAACGCACCAGCCCGTTCCTCCCTGCAGTGACTTCGGAAAGCAAAGGAGATGACGTGGCCGGCGACAAACGCTCGCTCCTGCCCCTGAAGCACGCCGCCTTCAGGAACGTTGTCGCAGGCCGCTTCATCAACTACCTCGGCAACGGCATCGCACCCATCGCACTGGCCTTCGCGGTACTGGATCTGACAGGGTCCGCGTCCCAGCTCGGTCTCCTCGTGGCCGTGCGCGCCGTGTCCAGTACCGCCGTCATGGTGCTGGGCGGCATCCTCGCGGACAGGATGCCCCGCGCCCTGCTGATGCAGGGTTCTGCCTTGGCCGCAGGAGTTGTCCAGGCCGTCGCCGGAACAGCCGTCATCCACGGCTGGTCCTCGATGCCCCTCCTGGTCTGCCTTGCGGCCGTGAACGGAGCATTCTCGGCGCTGGCCCTGCCAGGCAGCATGGCGGTGGTTCCCCAGACAGTCCCAAAGGACCTCCTGCGCCAGGCAAACGCGTTGCTGCGCATGACGACGAACCTTGCGGTCGTCGTGGGATCTTCGGTGGGCGGCATGCTGGTCGCACTGTGCGGCTCGGGATGGGGCCTGATCGTCGACGCCGCAACCTACGCGGTTGCCGCCTTCTTCTTCGGCAGGGTACGCACGACAGGCACTGTCGCACCATCTAGGCGCAGGAGCCTGCTCTCGGACATGCGGGAGGGCTGGTCCGAGTTCGTCTCGCACACCTGGCTGTGGATCGTGGTCCTGCAGGCGACGGTGTGGCAGGCGGTCTGGGCTGGGTGCATCCAGGTTCTGGGCCCGTTCATTGCGGTTCAAGGAATCGGCAAGGCCGCCTGGGGCTTTGTCCTCGCCTCCTATACGGCCGGGACCATCGCCGGTGGACTGGCGGCGCTGCGCTGGAAACCCCGCCGCGGCGTGGCGGTCGGCGTGGCGCTCACCTCGGTGAGCGCGGTCCTCCCTCTCGGACTCGCCCTGGGCGACTCCCTGCCGCTGTTGATCTGCGCGGGGTTCCTCGCGGGACTGTGCATGGAACAAGTCATGGTCGCCTCAAGCGCCGCAGTCCAGAGCAGCGTCCGGCCGGACCGCTTGGCGCGGGTGGCGTCCTTCCAAATCATCGGCTCTCTGGCGGCGGTCCCTCTGGGGCAGGCTCTGGCCGGACCACTGGCGGACCGGACCGGGACTCGCGACTTCCTGGTCGGCGGCGCTTTGATCATCGTTCTCGCCGCAGCCCTTTCTCTTTCCAGCAGAAGCGTGCGCAACGCGGGCCCAGCTGACGAGGAGCCCACAGCCTCACCCGACCGCGAAAGCCGATCCATAGCGGAAGGAACACGATGATGACCCGCGCAGAATCGTCGGTAGCCCTGGCCCTCATGACCCGGGAGGACTTCGACGCCTACGTCCCCTACGTCGTGGCGGACTACGCCTCCCGAACAGCCGCGGCGGGCGTGACGTCCATGGACGAGGCACTGACGCGTGCTCACAACGAGTTCAGCCGGCTTCTCCCGCAGGGCCTTAAAACACCGGACAACCACCTCTACATGATCACGGCGGACGGCGAAGCATCCCCGATCGGTCGTTTGTGGTACGCCCTGAGGGGTTCCGCCGACAATCGATACGCCATGATCCTGAACATGGAGGTTGATGCCGCCCACCGCGGCCGCGGGTACGGAAAGTCCGTCATGCGCGCATGTGCTGCGTCGGCTCTGACAAACGGCGCGAAAGGTCTGCGTATCAACCTGCTGGGGGAGGATACCGAGAACAGACGCCTCTACGAGAGCCTGGGAATGTCCCCGATGAGCATCCTGATGAACTGGGATCTCACGGCAACGGAACAGCACCCCATCGAAGGCCAGACTGAGCCTCGCTGAGCCGGGGCGCTCCTGCGTATGGCCCCGGTCAGGCAGCGGTTTGCGGTCCGGGTACCGAACGCGTCACTTGCGCTGCAGAGGCAACGGCCCCAGGCGGTGCATCCGATCGTCTGCGACGTCATGACCTTCCCCTCGTAGCGTAGAGATCGTGACTGCAGGGGAAGTTGGGAGTCATGGCGGAGAAGAGGCGGAAGTTCGACGCAGAGTTCCGTGAGGGGGCTGTACGGATCGTGACCGAGACCGGGAAGTCGGTCGCGCAGGTTGCGAGGGACCTGGGGATCAACGAGACGACGCTGGCGAGCTGGGTGTCGCGGGCTCGGAGGTCCGCCGGGGCCGGGGCGGTGGGCGAGAGCGAGGAGCTCGCGCGGCTGCGGCGGGAGAACGCCCAGTTGAAGAAGGACGTCAAGGAGCTGGGGATGGAGCGCGATGTCCTCAAACGCTGCATGGTCTTGTGGGTGAAGTAGCTGAGGCGGACCCGGCGGTGCTCGTCGGGGTGATCAGTGACCAGAAGACCGGGCACAACATTTCGCACCGCATCTCCTGCCGGGCACTGGGTGTGTCGGAGGCGTGGTTCTACAAGTGGCGCCGTCGGCCCGATGAGCCGACGAAACGCGAGATCAGACGGGGTGAACTGGCCGAGCGGGTCCGCTACTTCTTCGACCGCTCGGGCAAGACGTACGGTTCGCCGCGGATCACGCTGGATCTGTGGGAGGAGGGCTGGCAAGTATCGCAGAACACCGTCGCCGAGATCATGGCCGAACTCGGTCTGCAGGGCCGCAAACCGCCACGCCGACGCCGTTCGCTGACCCGTCCCGGCAAGCGGAAAACCGCTGGTGACCTGGTACGGCGCAAGTTCGACGCGATCGCGCCCGACGTTTTGTGGTGGGGCGACATGACGGAGATCGACACCGGTGAGGGCAAGCTCTACCTCGCCTCTGTCCACGACGCCTTCTCCCGCCGGGCCCTGGGCTACGCGATGGGTCGGCGGCATGATGCCGCGCTGGTCAGCGCAGCCCTGCAGATGGCGATCGCAACGAGAGGCGGCCAGGTCGACGGCGTCATTTTTCACACGGACCGCGGCAGCGAGTACACGTCCGAGGCGTTCCAGCAGTTGTGCGGCCGGTGGGGCGTGGTGCAGTCGATGGGACGCGTCGGGTCGGCCCTGGACAACGCCGCCGCGGAGTCGTTCCACTCGGTCCTCAAGGTCGAGTACGTCCACCGGCACACCTTCGCCACCCGAACCGAGGCGAGGCTGAAGACCGCCACCTGGATCGCGGACTTCTACAACACGAAACGGCGACACAGCGCGGCCGGCGGGAAACCGCCCGTCGAGTTCGAACGGATCATCCAGCAAGCGCGGACCCGGACCGATCAGGAGAGCCGGACCGCATAACCAACGTCTCTACGAAACCCGGGGATTGACAGTCGACTTCGCCACCGTCAAACTCGAAGAGACCTGCCCCGCCACGGACCAAGGCACCGAGACCCAGACCCCTGGAGCGACGATGCCGGACTTCAAGGGCAAGTCCGTCAAAGTCGCCCGCGAGGCCCTCGCCCCCAACACCAGCATCACCGTCAACGACGCCTCGGGCGAAGGCCGCGTCATCATCATCGAGTCCGACTGGAAGGTCTGCTCCCAAGATCCCGCCACAGGCACCAAGCTCGAAGGCCAGCCGGTGACGCTCAACGCGGTGAAGTTCGAAGAGTCCTGCTGACACCCACCCCCTGACAGGCCCGGCATCAACGTCAAGGCGCCAAGGAACTCCTGTTCAGACCCCCAGCAGCCGGTCTGCTTGAGTAGCTGTTGTCGTTCCGATCTTGAGCGGTGTCCGTCGAACGGGAGTCTCGATTGGGTGGTCGCGAGGTGTTCGGCGCATACGAGCAGGGCCTCCTGAACAGCTCGTTGGTGTCGAATCACCGAGCAACATCAGGAGGCCCTGGTGCCGCAGTGTTCCGTGTCGATGGGCGCGCAGTCCAGTTCAGTCACGCTGGAGTGTGACTGTCTGGCTCACCGGTTCGGAAACGCCGCCGACAACGGGTTTCGGCAGTCGCGTTATCCGACGGACATGACGGACGCGGAGTGGGCCGCGGTACGGCCGTTGCTGCCGGTGCCTGGCTGGATGCGCGGCTGGGGAGGGCAGCCGGAGGCGTACTGCCATCGGGCGATACTCGATGCGATCCGCTACCTGGTCGACAATGGCATCAAGTGGCGGGCGATGCCCGCCGACTTCCCGCCGTGGGACCGGGTATACGCGTTCTTTCGCCGCTGGCGTGACCACGGCCTGGTCAAGGAGTTCCACGACCGGTTGCGCGCGAGGATCCGCGAGAGGCTGGGGCGGGATGCGGAGCCGTCGGCCGGCGTGATCGACTCGCAGTCGGTCAAGGCAGACGCCGTCGTCGGGTCGGACAGCCGCGGCTTCGACGGCGGCAAGCTGATCAACGGGCGCAAGCGGCACGTCGTGGTCGATACCCTCGGCCTGCTGCTGGGCGTGATGGTCACCGCCGCGGACGTCGGCGACCGCACCGCCGCCCAGGTGCTGTTGCAGCAAGTCACCGACACGCACCACCAGTTGGAGCTGGTCTGGGCCGACGGCGGCTACACCGGCAGCCTCGTCGGGTACTGCCTGGCCGCGCTCGCCCTGGTCCTGGCGATTGTCAAACGCAGCGACGACATGCGCGGCTTCGTGGTGTTGCCCAAGCGGTGGATCGTCGAGCGCCTCTTCGCCCACCTGATGCGCACCCGCCGCCTGGCACGCGACTACGAGCGTCGCACCACCAGCGCCGAGGCGATGGTCTACTGGTCGATGACCCTGCTCATGACCCGCCGCCTGGCCCGGCCACGCCCGCAGCCAGCGTGAACCGGCCTGGCTGCTGCTCGGCCAGCCAGCCGCGCGCGACCAGGCGCTTCGCCTTCGACCGCAGCGCCTCCACCCGCGTCGGCACCACGTCCATACCGAACCCTGCGGCCATCTCCTGGCAGGTCAGCGGCCCTTGATGGAGCCGGGCCCGGTCCGCGAGCGCACTAAGAAGTCATCTCATTTGGCGAGTCTGCGGTAGCAGATGAGGGTGCAGGCGATGCTGGTGAAGGCCAGGAAGTGGTCGGCTTTGCGCTCGTAGCGTCGGTGGAGGCGGCGGCAGCCGGCGAGCCAGGCCATGGTGCGTTCGATGGTCCAGCGGTGGCGGCCCAGTCGCTGCGAACTCTCGATGCCCTTTCGGGCGATGCGGTGGGTGATGCCACGTTGGCGTAACCATCGACGCAGGTGGGAGTAGTCGTAGCCCTTGTCGGCGTGGAGCTTGCCCGGCCTGCGACGTCGGCGTCCACGGCGGGAACGGATTGGCGGTATGCCCTTCACCAGAGGGATCAGGGCCTGGCTGTCGTGCAGGTTCGCCCCCGAGATTCCGACAGACAAGGGCAAACCGGTCCGCTCGGTGATGAGGTGGATCTTCGACCCGTACTTGCCCCGGTCGACAGGATTCGGACCCGTCAGGTCCCCCTTTTCAGGGCCCGCATGTTCACGGAGTCGATCGCGCAGCGGGTCCAGTCCAACTCGCCGCGAGCGCCGAGCTCGTCGAGGACCAGGCGGTGGAGCTTGGCCCACACCCTGGCCTTCGTCCACTCGGCAAAGCGCCGATGGGCCGTCGCTCCCGACGGCCCGAACGACGCGGACGGCAACTGCTGCCACGTGCAGCCTGACGTCGCCACGAACACGATCGCGGCCAGCACTTCCCGGTCACCATGGCGGCGTCGGCCACCTCCTTGAGGCCGCGAGGGAGCCTCTGGCACCACTCGCTGGAACAAATCCCACAACTCATCCGGCACCAGCCGCTCAACGATCCCCACGAGCTACAGCCTACCGAGTCAGCCAAATGAGATGACTTCTAAGGATGCGCTGGTAGTCCACCGACAGCACCGACCAGGCCAGCCCCTCACGCCACATCGGAACCTGCGACTTCGTCTTCGCTGCCTCCGGCACCTGCGGCGTCCTTCCGATCTGCTCCTCGGCGGCCGGCGCGGTCCCCTCGGCCCGGGCGGGGTCCTGCCCGCTCTCGTCCACGGGGGCCAGCACCTCGCCGACCCGCGAGCAGGCGATGGCCTACTCCTTCCATTCCTGCTCGGCCACGGCCAACTCGGCCTGGACACGGTCGGCTTCCTCCCGCAGCTCGTCCACACGACGGTGAGCACCCAGCTCACGCTGTTCCAACAGCCCAACCACCGACGGCATCCACGACCTCCCGGGCAGCGACAGCACGACATGCCACAACTCCCACGGGATCGCCGACCCTATGCCCGACCAGCGGAAACGCAGTCCTCAAGTCCGGAAAGACAACAGCTTCTGAGCACCGTACGATCGGCAGTGGTGCGGGGCTGCCAGGAGTGATTGCGGTGTCCGTGCCGCCGGGCGCCGAGCCCACCTTGTGGGAGCTGCACCGCGCGGTGTCGCAACTGCGTGAGGATCTGTGTGGCGACCTTGCCCAGCTCGCCGCGCGCCTCGACCAGGTGGTCACCCAGGACGTGTACCGGGCGGACCAGCGTGCCGTGGATCAGCGCATCAGCCAGATCGAGGCCGGTCTTGCCGGGCTGCGCGGCGAGCACGACCAGGGCCTGGAGCGCGCGGAGCAGCAGCGTCGCGAGGACCAGGCACAGGCCGCTGCAACAAGGCGGCTGGTGCTTTCCTCGTTCGTCGCTCCGCTCCTGCTCATGGCCGTACAGCTGTGGGTCGTCTCGCGCGGCTCCTCACCGTAAGTCCGCTGTCTGCAGCGGCATTTCAACTCGGGCGCGGGGAGATAGTGAGCGCCGACGTTGGCGACACCTCTCAGTCCTGACCGTCTCGTTGCGATCCTGCGCGCGGAAGGCGTGCGCGTCGTGGAACGGCCGGGCTGGCGACAGCACAACCGTAATCACAAGGGACCATGGGGCCCGGTGCACGGCGTCATGGTCCATCACACCGTAACGTCCGGTACCAGCAACACGGTCAGCATCTGCGAGCGCGGCTACGAGGGCCTGCCCGGCCCGCTGTGCCATGGCGTGATCGCCAAGGACGGCACGGTCCATCTGATCGGCAACGGTCGCGCGAATCATGCCGGCCGCGGCGACCGCGACGTGTTAAAACTCGGTGATCGCCGGACGCTCCCTGCCTCAGGCAAACGCGGCTGACGCGGACGGCAACCCGCACTTCTACGGATGGGAGTGCGAGAACCTCGGCAACGGCCGCGATCCGTGGCCGCCGGCCCAACTCGAGGCGATCGAACGGGTTGCGGCCGCGCTGTGCCGGACCCACGGATGGAGCGCCGCGAGCGTCATCGGGCACAAGGAGTGGCAGCCCGGCAAGATCGATCCCCTCGGCTTCACGATGGGCTGGCTCCGTGAGCGAGTCGCTGCTCGGCTCAAGGGAAAGCCGAAGCTCCCGGCGTATCCCGGCAAGGGCTCCTACACTCCGCCGCCCTTTCCGAAGGATCTTGCTCCGGATCGGACGTCACCGTCTGCGAAGAGTCTTCAGCAGGCGCTGAAGGACAACGGATGGCTCGACCGGTCCGTGCCCCTCGCGGACAACTACGGCCCGCAAACCAAGAAGGCCGTCGCCGCCTTCAACCGCAAGCACAACCTCTACACCACCGGCCGTCCCTACGACCCGGCCATCGGCCGCGGCGGCTGGGACCTCCTGCACCGACTCGCCTACGGGAACTGATCTTGCTCCACACCCTCGCCGACTTCGCCCACACGCACAGCACCCGCCTGTACGCCATCGCTACTGCGGCCCTGTCGTTGATCGCCTACTACGTCCAGGACCTGCCCACCAGGCTGATCCTCGCCCTCATCGCAGCCGTTCTCGGCACCGGTGAGGCCGTCCAGCGGGTCGAGGACAGGAAGACGACCAAGGCACTGATGCAGGAGCCTCTGCACAGCTCCGACGTCTGATCCATAGAAGCTGTGTCACATCCTCTCTTCGCTGGCTTCCGTCACGCCGGCGAGCAGAACACCGCCCTCGCCTTCGCCGTAGGCATCAGCGGACCACCGCACCTACGGCACAACCGCGGCCCGGTGTCGTCGCCCGCGACCACAACCAGCCGCAGCCGTGGCGCCCTGTTCCTGCCCATGGGGCCACCGTAGGACTGGCGGCAGCATCCGCCCAGTCCTCGGTCCTGGCCGAGCGTCTCTACCGATGGGAGCCTGACCTGGGCAGATCTGAGACATCGGTAGCCGGTAGCCGGTAGCGCATCGTTCCCGAAGCCTGGATGGGAACTCGTGAGGGGCGCAGGCGCCATAGTTCGGTGGCACCTGCGCCCCGCACTCGGCGTCAGGGGCTCTTGATCAGCTTCTTGATCTCGGGGGGAAGATCGTTATCGGAGTCGACGGCGACGAAGAGGACGTCGTCGGGTGCGTCGTCCACCGCGATGGCGATGCTGGGGTCCACTCCCTCGATCGCGTAGGCGACCGTCGAGTCTGGCGATGCCTGGCCGCCCCCGTCATCCGATGTGTCGTCGCACCGCGGAATGACGGCTGGCCCCAGCTTCTCGCCGACCTTGAATTCGGCGTTGGCCACGTCTGAGTACATGCGCTTGTCGTACTGGACCCTGTACTCACAGGACGCCTCGGACTCGCCGCCGCTCGACGACGCACAGGCGGCCGACACCGCGACGGTTACCGCCGCCACCAGTGCCCTCGCGACTGCACCGACCGGAACTACCGCTTTCACCTGGTTACCTCCTCCCGGAGCGTCGGCTCCGGATCAGTAGATGCTGCGGAGGCCGAGGACATCGCCCTTACCAAGGGTCCTCGCCCTTGTTGAGCACTCGATCGAATTGCCGTACATCGTGAGATTGCTGTGCGAGCCGTAGATGTCCTTCAGCCCGAAGATGTGCCCGGCCTCATGAGTACCGACGGAGCGGACGTCGTATTTGTTCGAGCAGCTGCTCGTCACCCTGTTCGTGAAGTCGTAGTCGTGGATGTTGAAGCGGACGTCGGCCTCCCGCAGGTCGTTCTTGACGCCGGGCGTAGGCCAGGTCCAGGAACAGGTGGTGGCGACGACGCCGTTCTTGAGGTTGCCCCCGTCCCAGGTGCTCAGGCCGTCCCGGTCGGTGCACTGGGAGCTGGTGTTGATGTCGGCCTCGTAGCTCGTCTTGGAGAGGTAGTTGGCCTTGTTCACGTCGACCTGGTCGCTGTAGCCGCAGTTGTTGTAGCTCTGGGTGATGGCGTCGAGGGCGTCGTAGAACACCCATTTGGCGTCGTCGTGGGACATGCCCGCAGGCAGGCCGCCGTCGCCGATGTACCAGTTGTAGGTGCCGTACTCCTTTTGGTCTTTCGTCGCGTACGTTCCGTCGCTGCACGCGCCCGGGGCGGCCGCCGCGTCCACCTCCGCCACCTCGGCGCCCTCGCTGGAGTCCGTGGCGTCCCCGTCTGTGCCGTCCGCCTCCAGTGTCACGTCGCCTGCCGTGGTGGTCGGGGTCAGGGAATCGGCAGCGTCGGAGCCCGCTACGGAGGAGTCCGCGCTCTCCGCCTCGGTGAGGTCATACGAGACGATGCCGTCGGCGTCGACCTCCATGGTGAATCCGTGCGTCTCCCCGTCGGTCGTGATCGAGTCGACGCTCACCGCAGTACCCGGCGGGGGCACTGTCACACCGGTCCCGTCGTACGTAACCACGTGCCCCACCGCGTCACACTTGATCACGGACGAGCCGGCGGGCAGGTCATAGATGGTCAGTTCCTCTTCCGTGAGCTCACACACATCCGGCGCCGCCGCAGCCGGATTCGTACCACCGAGGACTGCTGACAGCGAAGTCGCGAGCGCGAAGGCCGTGATCGTTCTACCTATGAGTCCTGGATTTCGCCCAGCCACTCTCCACCCCCGTGTCCGCCCGATGTACGGGACTTGAACAGATCTTGAGGAGCGTAGCCTTCACATCATCACAAGATCTGTCGAGTTCAGGACAAAAATCTTGCTCTCATGGCCGCTTCACACCAGCGGCACGAAGGTGCCGGCTCGAATTGTTCTCAGAGCCCTGACGCATCCTGTGACGGGCCCGGGGTGTGGCGGGTGCAGTGCAGTCCCCGCTCAGCGCGCTCCAGTCAGCCAAGGACCAGCGTCGCCGACACACGCGGCGAGCTTCGGTACGGCCCGTGAAGAAACTGCAGAGCGCCCACCTGAATCTCAAACGCGGCGGCACGGACGCGCCGCACGGCGGGCCCAGGCCGGAGCCGCGGACTTCACTAGCAGCGTCCAATCGAGGGGGTATGGACGAATGACTGGCCCAGTCCCAGTGACATCTCGGCGGTGATATCACCTCAGCGATAGGGGGCAAGGCAGCGTGTGGTCCATGGTGGTCATCCGCCGCTGCCGGATTTACAGGATGTTCTGGTTCCCCCGCGGGGCTACCCGGTGAAGTCGGCGGGCGATCCGTTCGCTTGCGGGAGATCGCGAGAAGCCGTAGCCCTGCCCGTCGAGAGGTTCCAGCGATGCCGCGCCGACTCGAAGAATCGCCCTACGCGTTCACCGTCCCGCCCGTGGACAAGGCGGTGCCTGTAGCCCGACGGCACGTTGCGGACCGCGCTCAGCGGATGGGGCTGACCCTGGACGAGGGTCTGGTCCAGGACTTGGAGTTGCTCACCACGGAGGTGGTGACCAACTCGATCACGCACACGAAGGCCTCGTGTGTGGTGTGCGTGCGCTGGACCGGAGAGCGTTCTGCGCGTGGAGGTCACCGATGTCGACCCCACGTTGGTGAGCGCCTCCTACGCCGCGCCCATGGATGAGGGCGGGCGCGGCCTCTTCCTCGTCGACGCGTTGGCGACTGCGTGGGGAGTTGAGCCCTGCACGGCAGGGAAGAAGACATGGTTCGGACTGACAGTCCCGACGTCCACCAAGGCCTCCGCAGAGTCGCGGCCGTCGCCACAGGAACCTGCCTCGGCGGCTGCTGCCTAATCAGGGCCGTACGTGCTCTTCCTCAGAAGCTGTTGTCTTTCCGGACTTGAGGACTGCGTTTCCGCTGGTCGGGCATAGGGTCGGCGATCCCGTGGGAGTTGTGGCATGTCGTGCTGTCGCTGCCCGGGAGGTCGTGGATGCCGTCGGTGGTTGGGCTGTTGGAACAGCGTGAGCTGGGTGCTCACCGTCGTGTGGACGAGCTGCGGGAGGAAGCCGACCGTGTCCAGGCCGAGTTGGCCGTGGCCGAGCAGGAATGGAAGGAGTGGGCCATCGCCTGCTCGCGGGTCGGCGAGGTGCTGGCCCCCGTGGACGAGAGCGGGCAGGACCCCGCCCGGGCCGAGGGGACCGCGCCGGCCGCCGAGGAGCAGATCGGAAGGACGCCGCAGGTGCCGGAGGCAGCGAAGACGAAGTCGCAGGTTCCGATGTGGCGTGAGGGGCTGGCCTGGTCGGTGCTGTCGGTGGACTACCAGCGCATCCTTAGTGCGCTCGCGGACCGGGCCCGGCTCCATCAAGGGCCGCTGACCTGCCAGGAGATGGCCGCAGGGTTCGGTATGGACGTGGTGCCGACGCGGGTGGAGGCGCTGCGGTCGAAGGCGAAGCGCCTGGTCGCGCGCGGCTGGCTGGCCGAGCAGCAGCCAGGCCGGTTCACGCTGGCTGCGGGCGTGGCCGGGCCAGGCGGCGGGTCATGAGCAGGGTCATCGACCAGTAGACCATCGCCTCGGCGCTGGTGGTGCGACGCTCGTAGTCGCGTGCCAGGCGGCGGGTGCGCATCAGGTGGGCGAAGAGGCGCTCGACGATCCACCGCTTGGGCAACACCACGAAGCCGCGCATGTCGTCGCTGCGTTTGACAATCGCCAGGACCAGGGCGAGCGCGGCCAGGCAGTACCCGACGAGGCTGCCGGTGTAGCCGCCGTCGGCCCAGACCAGCTCCAACTGGTGGTGCGTGTCGGTGACTTGCTGCAACAGCACCTGGGCGGCGGTGCGGTCGCCGACGTCCGCGGCGGTGACCATCACGCCCAGCAGCAGGCCGAGGGTATCGACCACGACGTGCCGCTTGCGCCCGTTGATCAGCTTGCCGCCGTCGAAGCCGCGGCTGTCCGACCCGACGACGGCGTCTGCCTTGACCGACTGCGAGTCGATCACGCCGGCCGACGGCTCCGCATCCCGCCCCAGCCTCTCGCGGATCCTCGCGCGCAACCGGTCGTGGAACTCCTTGACCAGGCCGTGGTCACGCCAGCGGCGAAAGAACGCGTATACCCGGTCCCACGGCGGGAAGTCGGCGGGCATCGCCCGCCACTTGATGCCATTGTCGACCAGGTAGCGGATCGCATCGAGTATCGCCCGATGGCAGTACGCCTCCGGCTGCCCTCCCCAGCCGCGCATCCAGCCAGGCACCGGCAGCAACGGCCGTACCGCGGCCCACTCCGCGTCCGTCATGTCCGTCGGATAACGCGACTGCCGAAACCCGTTGTCGGCGGCGTTTCCGAACCGGTGAGCCAGACAGTCACACTCCAGCGTGACTGAACTGGACTGCGCGCCCATCGACACGGAACACTGCGGCACCAGGGCCTCCTGATGTTGCTCGGTGATTCGACACCAACGAGCTGTTCAGGAGGCCCTGCTCGTATGCGCCGAACACCTCGCGACCACCCAATCGAGACTCCCGTTCGACGGACACCGCTCAAGATCGGAACGACAACAGCTACTAAGGCATAACCCGGCACAGTCAGGGGGATCCCGCGTGTTCGACGGCAGCACCTACAAGCGATGCAAGTGCACCGAACCCAAGCTCGACGCAGACGGACAGCCCATCATCGACGCGAACGGCAAGCCCAAGGTGCGTGAACTCGGCTCCGCATGCCCCCTGCTCAAAAAACGCGATCACGGCACCTGGTACTACTACGTCAAGCTTCCCGACGGCCCCGGCGGCAAGCGCCGACGCCCCCGCAAGGGCGGCTTCCTCACCCAAAACCAAGCCAAGGAAGCAGCACAGAAGCTGTGGGACCAAGCCCAGGGTGGCATCGACGTCGACACCAAGGAAACCGTCGCCGAGTACCTAGACCGTTGGCACGCCAAGCGTGTCGACCTCAAACGCAAAACCCGCTTCGGCTACCGCGACTTCATCGACCGCATTCAAACCTGCCCTCGGCCACCTCGCACTCCGCGACCGCCACATCCAGGAGATGTTCCAGCAGATATGGGCATTCAACGAGATCAAGAAGGCCAACCAGGAAGCGGCTGAGCTGGCCAAAATCGAATGCGAGGCCGCCCACCGAGCCTGGAGACAGGCCCCCACCCCACGGCCGCCAGAACTTCGCCAGGCATGGGACCAGGCCCGCGCAGCCCTCAAGGAAGCCAAGGCCAAGCCTCGCCAGAACACAGGCCCCGCCTCGCAGAAGAGATACTCGACTGCCTCTCCGCCGCACTCGGTGACGCGGTGAGCGAAAAGCTGATCACCCAGAACGGGCCAAGCTCGTCGTCCTCCCCAAATACGAACGCCCCCAACCGCTCGTTTGGACCGACGAGCGCGTAGCCTGCTGGCGCGAAACCGGCGAGAAGCCCGGACCCGTCATGGTCTGGACCCCAGAACAGACCGGCCAGTTCCTCGACGCAGCCGTCAACCACCCCATGTACATCATGTGGCACCTCATGGTCTACCGGGCACCGCGCCGCGGCGAGGCAACAGGCCTGTCCTGGACCGAACTCGACCT
This sequence comes from Streptomyces sp. DT2A-34, assembly GCF_030499515.1. Taxonomy (NCBI): domain Bacteria; kingdom Bacillati; phylum Actinomycetota; class Actinomycetes; order Kitasatosporales; family Streptomycetaceae; genus Streptomyces; species Streptomyces sp. DT2A-34. The sequence goes on from NZ_JASTWJ010000001.1 coordinate 9,076,362, forward strand.
GACCAAAGGCGTGGCCTACGTCTCGGGACAACTCGTCACCGACTCGAATTACAACATGTGGCAGGACACCCCCAAGAGCCGCAGCGGCCGTCGTGCCATCGCCCTCGACTACGCCACACTGGCTCTGCTCACTGCCTGGCGCGACGTACAGAAAGCCCAACGCGCCGAATGGGAGGAGAAACACCGCCAAGACCCCACGAAGTACGGTCCGTACGTCGACTCCGGCTACGTCTTCACGCGCCCGGACGGCCGCCCCCACAACCCCCAAATGTCTCCCAAGCCTTCTGGAGATTCATCCAGCGCATAGGCCTCCCGCCGGTCCGCCTGCACGATCTGCGTCACTGCGCCGCATCACTCAGCTTGGCCGCCGGCCTGTCGATGAAAGCCATCCAAGCCCTGCTCGGCCACACCAGCTACCAACTCACTGCCGACACCTACACCAGCCTGCTGCCACAGTTCGAACAAGCCGCCGCCAACGCACCCCTTGATCTGGTACCACGCCGCAACGGCGTCGAGAAGCCCACCGATGAGCAAGCCCAGACGGCCCAGGCGCACCCCATGCAACTCCCCACCCCAGTCCGCGACGGAGAAGAAATAGAGCAAGCGGCGACCACCGCCTCGGTCGACGAAGAAACAGGCGACCGGCATCTGCGCGTCGTACGGCCAGCCCTTCGGGACGAGGCGCTGGGCGCCGCCTGATCGCGCCGTCCCCCGTTTGTCCCCCTGTCGACACGAGAGCCCCTCGGAGATCACTCCGAGGGGCTTTTCATACCCTGTTTTGCCTGGTCAGAGCTAGTGCTCCCGTAGAATTCGATCTTGCGACATCCTGTTCATCGACGAGGGCTTCGGCAGCCTCGACGACCAGACCCTCGACGAGGTGCTCGACGTCCTCGACTCCCTGCGCGAGCGCGACCGCAGCGTCGGGATCGTCAGCCATGTCGCCGATCTGCGGCGGCGCATCCATGCGCAACTGGAGGTCGTGAAGGGGAGATCGGGGTCGGTGCTGCGGCAGCGCGGCGCGTAAGGCGTGAACGACAGGATCCCGTACCGGCCGGTCTCCACTCCCTACCGGCCGCCTCGGGCCGTGAGGTAGGCGAGGACTGCCAGGACGCGGCGGTTGTGTTCCGCCCCGATGCCGAGGCCCGTCAGTGCCCCAGCGGCCGGCGGGGCAGCGGGGACGAGTAGACCACGCTCGTCGTCACCGAGCCCAGTGTGCCGATCTTGCCGGACACCTCCTCCAGGTGCCGCATCGACCGCGCGGCGACCTTGATGACGAAGCAGTCGTCGCCCGTCACGTGGTGCGCCTCCAGGATCTCCGGTGTCGCGGCGACCAGGTCGTGGAACGGCTTGTAGTTACCGTTCGGATAGCGAAGGCGTACGAAGGCCAGGATCGGCAGGCCCAGCCGCTCGGGGTCGACGACCGCCGCGTACCCCCGGATGACGCCCGCCTCCTCCAGCCGCCGTACCCGTTCCGTGACCGCGCTCGCGGACATGGAGACGGCACGCGCCAGCTCGGCGAAGCTGGCGCGGCCTTCGCGCTGGAGGACGTCGAGGATGCGCCAGTCGGTGGCGTCCGGGGAATACGCGGTCATGCCCGAGGAATAGCAGGGGAATCCCCGCCGGATCAAGGTCAGCGCCGTGGAACGGCCCTTCAGGAAGGGGATCAGCGGCCGTAGATTTCTGGTCGTCGAGATCCGCCAGGGATCGAGATCCGCCGGGGAAGGAACCAGATCATGACCGCCACCACCGTGAACCCCGTACTGCGGGTCGCGCCCGCCGCGCCGGCCGAGGCCGCCGCCCACTTCCGTGCGAGCCTCGTCTTCCACGCCGACGTGTCCGACGTCGCCGCCGCGCTCGCGGCCGACGGGGACCCCGGGTTCGTGGTCCTGGACTCCCGTTCCACCGACTCCTGGGAACAGGGCCACATCCCGGGCGCGATCCACCTGCCCACCGCCCTCATCCCCGAGCAGGCCGAGCAGCTCCTCGACAAGTCCGTGCCCGTCGTGACGTACTGCTGGGGCCCCGGCTGCAACGGCGCGACCCGCGCCGCCCTCGCCCTCGCCGAACTCGGCTACCAGGTCAAGGAGATGCTCGGCGGCTTCGAGTACTGGGCACGCGAGGGCTTCGAGTTCGAGACCTGGCAGGGCCGCGAGCGCCGCACCACCGACCCGCTCACGGCACCGGTGGACGCCGACAACTGCGGTTGCTGAGGGGGAGGCCGGGCGCGGTGAGAGGGCGGGCCCGCGGTGCGTGTAGGTTCTGCTGCCATGGTGCGATACGCGGAACCGGGCGCGGTGGAGTGGGTGGAGTCGGGCGGCGGCCCCCTGATAGCCGTACCCGAGACAGTGCTGCCGTTCTGGGCGGGCGCCGACGGCGACGAGACGGCCTCGGACTACGACCGGGCCTGCGAGGTCGACGGGTCGGTCGGACTCCTGCCCGTGGGCGACAGCGCGGCGCTGGTGTTCGGTGACGAGCCCGCCTCGACCTCCTACCTGCCCGACCACGGCGCCTTCGTACGCTGGTGTGCGGCCGACTCCGAGGAGGAACTGCTGGCCCGGGTTCCGGCCGCCCTCGCCACGGCGGTCTGGGAACACGAGGTGCGCTGGCTCGGTGCTGTTGCTCGTCCAGGCCCACGCCCGGCTGAGGCCGGCCGGCCCCGGGGGCCGCGTCGTGATGATGACCTCCGGCCAGGACATCGCGGGCGGCATGCCCGGCGAGATCGCCTACGCCCTCCAGAAGGGCGCCCTCGCCTCGATCACCCGCTCCCTGTCGACCACGCTCGCCGAGCAGGGGATCACGGTGAACACCGTCAACCCCGGCCCCGTGGACACGGACTACCTGACCGGCGAGGCGTACGAGGCCGTGGCGGCCCGCTTCCCCGCCGGGCGGTGGGGAATGCCCGACGACCCCGCCCGCCTCATCGCCTGGCTGGCGACGGACGAGGCGGGCTGGATCACCGGTCAGGTCATCGACTCCGAGGGCGGGTTCCGGCGCTGATCACAAGGTGACCGTCAGAGCGCGGCCAGCTCGTCCACCAGGTCGTCCAGGCCCAGGGAACCCTGGGACAGGGCCGCCATGTGCCAGGCCTTGAGGTCGAAGGCGTCCCCGTGCCGCTCGCGTGCCTTGTCGCGGCCCAGCAGCCACGCCCGCTCGCCGAGCTTGTAGCCGATGGCCTGGCCCGGGATCGTCAGATAGCGGGTCAGCTCGCTCTCCACGAAGTCCGCCGGACGGCTGCTGTGCGAGCCGAAGAACTCCTGGGCCAGCTCCGGAGTCCAGCGCTCGCCCGGGTGGAACGGGGAGTCGGCCGGGATCTGAAGCTCCAGGTGCATGCCGATGTCGACGATGACGCGGGCGGCCCGCATCATCTGCGCGTCGAGGTAACCGAGCCGGTGCTCCGGGTCGGTGAGGAAGCCGAGCTCGTCCATGAGCCGCTCCGCGTACAGTGCCCAGCCCTCGGCGTTGGCGCTGACCCCGCCGATGGTGGCCTGGTAACGGGAGAGGTTCCCGGCGACATACGTCCACTGCGCGAGCTGGAGGTGATGGCCGGGGACGCCCTCGTGGTACCACGTCGAGACCAGGTCGTAGACCGGGAAGCGGGTCTGGCCCATCGTCGGCAGCCAGGTGCGGCCCGGACGCGAGAAGTCCTCCGACGGGGGCGTGTAGTACGGCGCCGCCGCACCCCCGGGCGGGGCGATGCACGACTCCACCTTGCGTACCGGCTCGGCGAGTTCGAAGTGCGTGCCGTCGAGCTTCTCGATCGCCTCGTCCATCAGGCCCTGGAGCCAGTCGCGGACCTCGTCGACGCCCTCGATGTGCTTGCCGTGCTCGTCGAGATGCGCAAGGGCCACCCAGGGCGTCGCGGCGCCCGGGAGGATCCTCTCGGCCTCCTTCTTCATCTCGCCGAGCAGCCGGTGGTACTCGGACCAGCCGTACGCGTACGCCTCGTCCAGGTCGAGGTCGATGCCGTTGAAGTAACGGGCCCAGCGGGCGTAGCGCTCGCGGCCCACCGTGTTCGGCGCGCCCTCGATCGCCGGCGCGTACACCTCGCGCATCCAGTCCCGCAGTTCCACCACGGCGGCCGTCGCCCCGCGGGCGGCCTCGTCCAGCTCCGCGCGCAGCGCCTCGGGACCGTCCGCGGCGAAGTCCTCGAACCAGCCGCGCCCCTCGCCGGTGTCGGACCACTCGGTGAGCTGCTCGACGAAGGTGGCCGTCGGGCGCGGGGCCGCGTACAGCTTGCGCTCCAGACCCAGCGCGAGGGACTCGCGGTACCCCGCGTACGCGGCCGGCACCGCGCGCAGCCGCTCGGCGATCGCCGCCCAGTCCTCGTCGGTCTGGTTCGGTGTGACCGTGAAGATCTCGCGCACCGAGTGCGCGGGCGTGGCCATGTTCCCGACCGTGCGCAGGCCCTCGTCGGTCTCGTGCACGGCGAGTTCCGCGGTCAGCCGCTCGCGCAGCAGGCGCGCACACCGGCGCTCGATGTCACTGTCCGCGCCGGGCCGGCGTTCGGCCTCGTCGAGCCGCGCGAGTGTGGCCCGCGCGAGGTCCGCGAGCGCCTCCTGGCCCGCGGGGGAGAGGTCGGGAAGCCTGCTCGAACTCTCCTTCACGCCGAGATACGTACCGGTGACCGGGTCGAGGGCGATGAGTTCGTCGACATAGGCGTCGGCGACCTCACGGGGCAGCGGGCTGTTGGTCTCAGACATGCGGTCCATCCTCATACGAGGGCCGCGGTACGTCACTCGGATTGAGCTGAGGGCGAAGGCGGCAGCATGGGGCCGCAGTCCCACTGCTGGAAGATCAACCGGGTCTCCACCCGGGCGACCTCCCGGCGGGCGGTGAACTCGTCCAGGACCAGGCGCTGCAGATCCGCCATGTCCGCCACCGCGACATGGACGAGGTAGTCGTCGGGACCGGTGAGGTGGAAGACGGTCAGCGCCTCCGGCAGGGCGCGGATCCGTTCCACGAACGGCCCCACCAACTCCCGTCGGTGCGGCCTGACCTGCACGGACAGCAGCGCTTGCAGCCCCCGCCCGAGTTTCGCCGGATCGAGCTGAAGCCGGTGGCCGAGGATCACGCCCGAGCGGCGCAGCCGCGTCACCCGGTCCAGGCAGGTCGAGGGCGCGACCCCGACCTGCGCGGCGAGGTCGCGGTAAGTGGCCCGGGCGTCGTTCTGCAGAAGTCTCAGCAGCTGGAGATCCACCGGGTCCAGTACGACAGATTCGCCCATTGACCGAACGTAGCACGGAGTATCACCACTGTCCCCCGGTCGATGTTCACCCTTCGGTCATGGACACGCCCCTGGACACGCAGGCGTACGACGCCGTACGCCGCCCCGCACCCAGAGCACTAGCCACCGAGGCCGTGCACGCCGGCCGCGACGACCTCGCCCGGCAGGGACTGCACGCTCCGCCGATCGACCTGTCGACCACGTACCCCTCCTACGACAGCCGCGGCGAGGCCGCCCGCATCGACGCGTTCGCCACGACCGGAGCGGAGCCGGACGGCCCGCCCGTCTACGGCCGCCTGGGCAATCCGACCGTCGCCCGCTTCGAGACCGCCCTGGCCCGCCTGGAGGGCACCGAGGCGGCGGTCGCCTTCGCCAGCGGGATGGCGGCGCTGAGCGCGGTTCTTCTCGTACGGGCCTCGATGGGCCTGCGCCACGTCGTCGCCGTACGTCCGCTGTACGGCTGCAGCGACCACCTGCTGACCGCCGGACTGCTGGGCTCGGAGGTGACCTGGACCGACCCGGCCGGGATCGCGGAGGCGCTGCGCCCGGACACCGGTCTGGTGATGGTGGAGTCCCCGGCGAATCCGACCCTCGCCGAGGTGGACCTTCGGGCGGTGGCCCATGCCTGCGGCTCGGTCCCGCTGCTCGCGGACAACACGTTCGCCACGCCGGTCCTCCAGCGCCCCGCCGAACAGGGCGCACGGCTGGTGCTGCACAGCGCCACCAAGTACCTCGGCGGACACGGGGACGTGATGGCGGGCGTGGTGGCCTGCGACGAGGAGTTCGCCGGACGGCTGCGGCAGATACGGTTCGCCACGGGCGGTGTCCTGCATCCGCTGGCCGGCTATCTGCTGCTGCGCGGCCTGTCCACCCTGCCGGTACGCGTCCGGGCCGCCTCCGCGACCGCCGCCGAACTCGCCCGCCGCCTCGCCGCCCACCCGCGCGTCGCCCGCGTCCACTACCCCCGCATCGGTGGCGCGATGATCGCCTTCGAGGTCCACGGCGACCCGCACGAGGTCATCGCCGGCGTCCGCCTGATCACCCCCGCCGTGAGCCTGGGCAGCGTCGACACCCTGATCCAGCACCCGGCATCCATCAGCCACCGCGTCGTGGACGCGGACGACCGCCGGGATGCCGGGGTGAGCGACCGGTTGCTGCGGATGTCGGTGGGCCTGGAGGACGTGGAGGACCTGTGGTCAGATCTGGACGCCGCGCTGGGACGCCCCCGAAGGGGCGCGGGACGGTATCGACATGCGGCTCCGCCGCGGGGCGCGACAAGCCACAACAAGCCCGCACTCACCACACAGCCCTAGCCTCCATGGCGCTCAGGCCTTACCCAACTCACCCGCACGCGAAAGCCGTTCCGTAACCGGCTCGTCCAGCGAACCATCCAGACGAGCCGTGATGACGAGGGTCCCCTCCTCGATCTGATAGTCGAGGGGGAGCCCCAGCCCCCGCATCGCCGCGACCATCCCGGTGTTGGACGACTGCGTCACGGCGTACACACTCTCGCAGCCCGCATCAACGGCCATCCCCACCAGCCTGCGCAGCAACTCGCTGCCGATGCCACGCCGCTGCCACGCGTCCTCGACGAGCAGCGCGACCTCCGTCTCGTCACCGTCCCACAGCAGATGACCGAGCCCGACGACGCGCCCCGACGCGGTCTGCACCGCGAGCGTCCGCCCGAACCGCGGACTGAGCAGATGGTTGAGATAGCGCTCCGCGTCACCGACCGGCCCGTGGTACCGCCTCCCGAGCGTCCGCGCCGAGCACCGCTCGTGCATCTCCCTGGCGGCCCGAAGGTCACCGGTGTCCGCCCGGCGCACGGTGATGTCGTTGCCCTCGGGCAGCGTCAGCACGTCCTGGCTGCGCGGCACACGCGGGCCGAGCCGCGAGTCCAGCTCCACGAGCGCCCGCGCCCGCGCGAACTCGGTCGGTGTGAACGGCAGATACGGCCGCTCCACAGTGATCACTCCACCTTCCGGCGCCCGCAGCCGCATCACGGTCTCCTCCAGAGCCCCTTCCATCGGTACCGGCTCCGGCCCCCGGCCGCCCCCGGCCGGCACGGCGGGCAGCGACCGGATGGTGCACCGGCCCAGCAACTGCCGCAGCGCCAGCGGCAGTTCCGCCGCGTCCAGGGCGGTACGGGTGGCGAGGCCGAGCACCCGGGTTGGCGCGTCCACGAGGTCATGGGCGTCGGCCCGCTCGATCCAGGTCCCGGCACCGCCGGCCACCGAGACCGCGCGGGTGATCTCGGCCGCCGCGAGCCCGCCGGGCGCGCGCAGCAGGAACTCGTCCACCGTGCCCTCGGCCAGCGGGTGCGTCTGCAGGCTCAGGATGTCGACCCGCAGCTCGGCGAGCGCCGTGCACAGCGTGGCCAGCGATCCCGGTTCGTCCTTCACCGTCGTCCGCATCCGCCACAGCGCACTGTCCCCGGGCACCGTCGCGGCCGCAGCCCGCGCCTGGTGCGACGGTCCGGCGTCCGACTGCCCGGCCCGCTCCTCGGAGCGCGGCCGGGCACCGGTATCGCCTGTCGGCGGTGCGTGACCGTGGCGGCGTGCCCACCATGTGTGGAACCCCGCCGTGGCGACCAGCACGGCCGCCGAGATCAGCAGTAGCGTCGGTCCGTCGGGCCCGTGCCCGATCAGGTTCGCCACGGCGTCGGCCACCGCCACCGCCGTGAAGAGCGCGGCGAGTTCGATGACGTCACGCCGCCAGTGGTGTACAGGACGTCCGTGCTTCGCACGCGTCACATCAGACATGTCTCGACTCATGCACCCACTGTGAAGGAACGGTGTTGCGTGATCACGAACGCTTTGTGACCGGGCGGTAAAGAAGGCTTATGTCTAATTTGTGGGTTTTTCAATTATGTTGCGGGCCCGACCGGCACGACCGTGCCGCACACCGGGGGATGACACCGGTGCGCGGCACGGATTTCAGGCTACGGGATCTACTGACCGACCCGGCCCGGCTGCAGCACCTGCGTGAACAGCACGGTGCCGTCCGACTCGCGCAGGCGTACCGTCAGCTCGCCGCTGCCGCCGTCGATGTCGACCTCGCCGAAGAACTGGTAGCCCCCGGCTGGCGAGACGTTCGCGGTCGTCGGCGCCTTGATGAACACCCGCTCCGGGCCGAAGGTGTTGTCCAGGGTGTTCGCCGGGAACGCGCCCGCGTTGAGCGGGCCGGAGACGAACTCCCAGAACGGCTCGAAGTCGGTGAAGGCCGCCCGTGACGGCTGGTAGTGCTGGGCCGAGGTGTAGTGCACGTCCGCGGTCAGCCACACCGTGCCCGTGATCCTGCGGTGCTTGATGAACCGCAGCAGCTCGGCGATCTGCAGCTCCCGCCCCAGCGGCGCCCCCGGGTCGCCCTGGGCGACGGCCTCGATGTTCGGCTTGCCGTCGCCGGTGTCCGGTACCACCAGGCCGAGCGGCATGTCGGAGGCGATCACCTTCCATACCGCCCGGGAGCGGGACAGCTCACGCTTGAGCCAGTTCAGCTGCTCGGCGCCGAGGATGCCCTGCGCGTCGGTGGCCTGGTCGTCCGTGGAGTTGGCGTTGCGGTAGGTGCGCATGTCCAGCACGAACACGTCCAGCAGCGGGCCGTGGTTGATCACCCGGTACACGCGGCCGTCGGGGCGGCGCAGGGTCGAGATGGGGAAGTACTCCGAGAACGCCTGCCGGGCGCGAGCGGCCAGGACGTCGACGTTCTTCTCCGTGTAGCGGGCGTCGCCGAGGATCTCACCGGGGTACCAGTTGTTGGTCACCTCGTGGTCGTCCCACTGGATGATGGACGGGACCTGGGCGTTGAACCGCTTGAGGTTCTCGTCGAGCAGGTTGTAGCGGAAGTTGCCGCGGAACTCCGCCAGGGTCTCGGCGACCTTGGACTTCTCCTCGGTGGTGATGTTCCGCCAGGTGCTGCCGTCGGGCAGGGTGACGGCGGCCGAGATCGGGCCGTCGGCGTAGACGTTGTCGCCGCTGCAGAGGAAGAAGTCCGGGTCCAGCGCGGCCATCGCGTTGTAGATCCGGTAGCCGCCGAAGTCCGGGCTGATGCCCCAGCCCTGCCCGGCCAGGTCGCCCGACCACACGAAGCGCACCCCGTCGCGCCGCCGCGCGGAGGCCGTACGGAAGGTGCCGGTGACGGGCTCGCCGGTGCGGCGCGGGTCGTCCGGGTCGGCGAGCAGGACGCGGTAGTGGATCTGCTCGCCGGACGGCAGACCGCGCAGCCGGGTCGTGCCGGTGAAGTCCGTGTCGGTGCCGAGCAGCGGGCCCTGCCATCTGCGCGGGTTGCGGAACGACTCGGTGGCGGACGTCTCGACGACCATCCGGGCCGGACGGTCCGACCGCACCCACACGAGCCCTGAGTCGCAGGTCACGTCTCCCGTCTGTACGCCCCATCCCGCCTTGGGGCGTCCCGACAGGGCGAACGCCGGTGCCGAGCCGAGGGCCGTGGGCAGGGTGAGCGCCGCCGAGGCGGCGAGCGAGCCGCGCAGGACGCTGCGACGGCCCGGGAACGGACGGTGTGACATGGAGGCCTCCAGGGACGGGATCCGGCCAGTGTGCAGTGCCACAACTACTGGTGCGCCGCAGCGCACACGGAAACCACAAGTGAACAACTGACCGCATCGGCAAGGGAACCGGGGAGTCGCGTGGGAGACAGGCGGACGTACGGTTCCGGTCACCTACCGGTAGATGCAGTCCCCCGGCGGTCGACGACCGCCTCGGCCATCAGCCGTACGCCCGCCCGGATCCGCGTGGGCGACAGGTGCGCGTATCCCAGGACCAGCCGCACGCCCGGCCGGTTCCCGTCACCGGCACGCGCGTGTCCGTAGTCCCTCAGGGGGCGCACCGCGACCCCGGCCGCGGCCACGCGCGCGAGGAACCGTTCCTGAGGTCCGTACCGTTCCGGCAGGGCGGCGATGACGTGCAGGCCCGCGGCGATCCCGGTCACCTCCGCGCCCGGAAAGTGCTCCTCCAGAGCGGCGACGAGGGTGTCACGACGCTCCCGGTACGCGCGCTGGCAGCGGCGCAGCTGGCGGTCGTAGTCACCACGTTCCAGGAACCGGGCGAACAGCGCCTGATCCAGGGCCGGATGACCGAGATCCATGGTCCGTTTCCGCTCGACGACGTCCTCGGCCAGCGACTCCGGTACGAGCAGCCAGCCCAGCCGCAGGCCCGGAGCGAGGGACTTGCTGACCGACCCCGCGTAGGCGACGCGCTCGGGGTCGAGTCCCTGGAGCGCACCGACCGGGGCGCGATCGTACCGGAAATCCCCGTCGTAGTCGTCCTCGAGGACGACGCCCTCGACGGACCGCGCCCAGTCGAGCAGCTCGGTGCGGCGACGGGCGGAGTAGGCGATGCCGGTGGGGAACTGGTGGGCCGGGGTCGTGACGACGGACCGTACGCCCGACTCCCGCAGTGGGCCCATGGCGAGCCCCTCCTCGTCCAGCGGCAGTGGCAGGGTGGTGGCGCCGGCGGCGGCATAGAGGGCGTCGTGCTGCGGGCTTCCCGGGTCCTCGACGCCGACTTCGCGCATCCCGCGCGCGTGCAGCACGGAGCCGAGCAGCGTCGTCGCCTGCGCCACCCCGGAGACGACCACGATGCGCTCCGGGTCCGCGACCACGCCCCGGCGGCGAGCGAGCAGTTCGGCGAGCGCCGTACGCAGCCGGGGCAGCCCGCGCGGGTCGGGATAGCCGAGCTCGTGGTGCGGCAGCTCGGCCAGCACCCCGCGCTGGGCCGCCGCCCACGCGGCACGCGGGAACAGCGACACGTCCGGCGTCCCGGGCACGAAGTCGGCCCTGGCGTCGGCGGAGCGCGGCGCGAGGTCACGCGCGCGTGGCCCGGCGGCCCGCACCGCATCGCCCACCCAGGTCCCGGCACCCCGGCCGCTGCGCAGATAGCCCTCCGCCGTCAACTGCTCGTACGCCTCGGTGACCAGCCCGCGCGACACGCCGAGGTCGGCGGCGAGATCCCGGCTCGACGGCAGCCGCGTACCCGGCGCGAGCCGCCCCGACCGCACCGCCTCACGCAGCGCCGCCTGCAGCGAACGCCCACGCGCGCGTGCCGGCGCCGACGCGGCGGGCAGGAGCAACTCCCAGGCGGGGGAGGGCACCTGACGCTCCGCGTCGCCTGCGGAACGTCCCGGCCTGCTCGGCTCGGCGGCGCACGGCGTCGCGGTGGACCGCGTCGGCCACCCGGCGGAATTGGTCTCCGATGGAGTCATGAAAGTGGACCTTAATCCGGACCGCGGCGGTTCCTAGCGTCGCTGCCATGAACGCCACCACCACACGCGGTGCCCTGCTCGCCGCGCTCGCCTGTGTCCTCGTCGGAGGGTCTTTCACCGCCAACAGCCTCCTCGGCGACTACCCCTACGCAGGCGGCCAGTTCCTGCGCTACGGCCTCGCCTGTCTCCTGCTCGTCCCGCTGGCGGGACGGGACGCCGCGGTCCGGCTGCGGGCACTCGCCGCGGGTCAGTGGGCCCGCCTCGCGGTGCTGGCGGCCGTCGGCATGGTCGGCTTCAACCTCGCCGTCATCGCCGCCGAGCGCACCGCCGAACCGGCGGTTCCCGGTGTCTTCGTCGGCTGCGCGCCCGTGGTCGTGGCCGTCGCCGTCCCCCTGCTGGACGGACGCCGACCCCAACGCACCGTCCTGTACGGGGCGTTGATCGTCGCCGCAGGCGCGTTCGCGGTCCAGGGCTGGGGCCGCACGGACGGCGCGGGCATCACCTTCTCCGTCTGCGCGCTGGTGGGCGAGGTCGGCTTCGCGGTCCTCGCCGTGCCCGTGCTGCGGCCCCTGGGCCCGCGGCTGCTGTCCGCCACCGTGTGCGGGATCGCCGCCGTCGAGTCCGCGGCGGCCGGGCTGCTGCTGGACGGCACCGCGTGGCTGCGGCGTCCCGACGCCACGGAGACCGCCGCGCTGCTGTGGCAGGCGGTGGTCGTGACCGTCGTCGGCTTCGTGTGCTGGTACATGGGCATGCAACGGATCGGCGCCGAGCGCGCCACGCTCTTCTCCGGCCTCATCCCGGTCGCCGCCGCCTGCACGGCCCCGCTCGTCGGAACCGGCTCCTACGGCGCCGTCCAGGCCCTGGGCAGCGCCCTCGTCGGCGCCGGAGTCGCCCTGGGCTCCGGCGCGTTGACGCGTGCCCCGCGCGGGTCAGCGGCTGCCGTCGAGGATGACGCGCGCGACCAGGGCCGGGTCGTCGTTCATCGGGCAGTGGCCGCAGCCGGGCAGCCGGACGAGGCGCGCCCGGGGAATGATCTGCTTGGCGCGCACCCCTTGCCGGCGCCCGAGCAGCCGGTCCCTGGTGCCCCACGCCACGGTGACCGGGACCCCCGGAATGTCGTCGGCGAACCGGACGGCCCGGCCGGCCCGGAGAGTCTGGTCGAAGCCCGTGGCCCGCGCCAGCGCGAGGGTCTCGGCGACCACGGCCTCGGGTGAACGGCGGCCGGGGCGGGCGTAGATCGTGCTCGTGAGGACCGTGCGACCGGCCGCTGACCGGGACAGCTGCTCCACCAGCGGCACCGGCAGCCGCCGGGAGATGTGCCGCATCGCCAGCAGCACACCGAAGGCGTAGCGTCGCTCGGCCTCGGACCAGAACCCCGCCGGGGACAGTGCGGTGACGGACCGCACGAGCTTCTCGCGGCCGAGCTCCAGCGCGATGAGCCCGCCCAGCGAGTTGCCCACGACATGCGGCCGGTCGAGCTCCATGGCCTCGCAGAAGGCCGCGAACACGGCCGTGGTCGTGGCGAGGTCGTAGCTGAGGCTGTCCGGCAGGCCCGGAGACGTGCCGAAGCCGGGCAGGTCCACGGAGATCACCTCCCGCTCGGCCGCCAGTATGTGCACCACCGGGTCCCAGACCTGCCGGTGGTGACCGATGCCGTGCAGCAGGAGCAACGGTTCGCCGCGCCCCACGCGCGCGTAGTCGACGGTCACGCTCTGCGGGCCGTGGGGAGAGGGAACCTTGAAGGAGACGGTGGCGGACATGGGGTGCTCCTCGTCTGGGACACGCTGACGGACGGCGTAGACAGCTTGTCAGCAATTGCTACCGGCGGGTAGCCCCTGTGGCCGCCGACCTGGAGACCGGAAAGCCCCTCAACGCGTCCCGCGCGCCCCGGCGTTGAACTACACAAGCCCGGCACCGCCGAATTCGCCTGGACACGGCCGGACGCGTCGGCTGGGATGGTGAGGTGACCACCGACACCGAGACCGACGTCTTCGAAGAGCACCGCCCCGTTCTCCTGGGGGTCGCCTACCGCATGCTCGGCCGCGTGGCCGACGCGGAGGACGTGGTGCAGGAGGCATGGCTGCGCTGGTCCGGCGCCGACCGGTCGCAGGTGCGCGAACCGCGCGGCTACCTGGTGCGCATCACCACCCGCCTCGCCATCGACCGGCTGCGCCAGGTCAAGGCGCGGGGCGAGACCTACATCGGCCCCTGGCTGCCGGAGCCGTACGCCACCGACTTCGGGCACACCGTCCCGGACAGCGCGGAACGTGCCGTCCTCGCCGACTCCGTCTCCCTCGCCGTCCTCGTCGTCCTGGAGTCGCTGTCGCCCCTGGAACGGGCGGTGTTCGTCCTCAGGGAGGCCTTCGGCTACCCGTACGCCGAGATCGCCGCCATGCTCGACCGCGGCGAGGCGGCGGTGCGGCAGCTGGCGGGGCGGGCCCGCAAGCACGTCGACGAGCGGCGGCCGCGCTACGAGGTCGACCCCGTCCAGCGCCGCGATCTCACCGAACGGTTCCTGGCCGCGGCGGCCGAGGGCGACCTGGAGGGGCTCATGTCACTGCTGGCCCCGGACGTCCGCCTCGTCGGCGACAGCGGCGGCAAGGCCAAGGCGCCGGTGCGGGTCCTGGAGACGGCCGACAAGGTGGGCCGCTTCCTCATCGGCGCCGCGCAGAAGGGCGTCGCCGATGTGTCCTTCCGGTTCCTGGAACTCAACGGCGGCCCCGCGGTACTGGTGCGGTCCGGCGACAAGCCCGACAGCGTCTTCCAGCTGGACGTCCTGGACGGACGGATCCAGTCGGTCTACATCATCCGCAACCCTGACAAGCTGACGTCCCTGGCGACGGCGTAGCTCCCACCGCCGGGGTGCGGGCGTGGCAGCCCCAGCCCGTGCCGTGAACGTTCCCGGCGATTGGTATTGACCAAGGGTGAGGGCCGCCCTATGGTCGCAGAGAAGTGCAACAACCTTTAATAAACAAGGGCGCTAAAACGCCGATGGGCCACGGCGATTGCGGAGGACAGGGTGGGGACCACGCAGCTGGAATCGGTGCCGGAACCGAAGTACTGGCACCTGAGGACCGTGCTCAGTGAGGCACTGGAATCCGAGTTCTCCGTGGGCGAGATCCTGCCCAACGAGCGCGACCTGGCCGCCCGCTTCGGCGTCGCCCGGGCCACGCTCCGCCAGGCACTGGAACAGCTCGAACTGGAAGGCCGGCTGCAGCGCCGCCGCGGTGTCGGTACGACCGTCGCGCCGCCGCGCGTGGGTGTGGCCGTCGGAACCGAGCAGCACGCCTGGCCGGGGGCGGCCGACGACGTCTGGCAGCCCGCGGACTGCGTACTGGCGGTCCCGCCCGCCACCGTCGCCGACGCCCTGGGAAGCGGCCGGGACGAAGCCGTGCACATCGTGCGCCGCTCCCGCGTGACGCACGGCCAGCCCGTCGCCGCCGAGCTGCTCTACGTCCCGCAGTCGTCGGTGCCCGACCTCTCCGCCATCGACGCCCCGTCCGCCGCGGCACGCGCGCGTGCCGTGCTGCGCGAGCTGCAGCGCCTGGACCTCGAGGGCCAGGAGAACGCCGTCGAGCTGGGCTCGGCCCGCGCGGACGACGCCAAGGAGCTGGACCGACTGCCGGGGGCGCCCGTCCTCGTCGTCACCACCCGCTACATCGCCGGGGGCCGCACCGCGGCGCTGTCCGTCGCCACGTACCGCGCGGACACGTGCCGGCTGACCTTCGGCGACTTCGGCGGCGTGGAGATCCACCAGGACCCGGAACGCCGGGCGTCCTGACCGCCGTACCGGCACCTGCCTCGCGCCCCGGATCCGCTCCGGGGCGCGAGGCGTTCACCGGCCCACCCGGCACCGCACCGCCGGGGAACCGGCGACTGACCGCTGAGCGTCAGCGCCGCCCCGTCACCGTGCCCTCCACCGCGAACAGCTGCTCCTCCACATGGTCGAGAGCGAGCCGCAGCGCTCCGGTCGCCACCGCCGCCTCGCCGAGGAGGGACAGGGCGACCTTCGGCGGGCGCAGGCAGTAGCGGGCCAGCTCGCGCCGCAGCGGGTCCAGTACGCCGTCCAGGCCGGCCGCCCAGCCGCCGATGACGACCAGCTCGGGGTCGAGCGCGAGGACGAGGGCGGCCACGTCGTGGACGAGGCGCTGGATGAAGCGGTCGACGGCCGCGCGGGCCCCCTCGTCGCCCTCTCGTGCCTGCGCGAAGACCTCGGCCACGGCGTGCTCGTCGAGGGGCCGCAGGGGCTCGTCCGTGGTGGACAGCAGGGTCTCCGGAGTCGCCTCGCGGCCCAACAGATGCAACGCGCCGATCTCGCCGGCCGCCCCGCCGAACCCCCGGTGCAGCTGCCCGCCGATCAGCGCACCGGCGCCCGGGCTCAGCCCGGCCAGCACGAACACCACGTCGTCGGACTCGGTGGCCGAACCCTTCCAGTGCTCGGCGACCGCCGCCGCGTTGGCGTCGTTCTCCACCAGGACCGGGCACTTGAAGGACCGGCTCAGCCGCTCGCCCAGCCGCAGGCCCGTCCACTCGGGCAGCGCGGCGCCCAGCCGTACGGTGCCGTCCGCCTCGACGATGCCCGGCGTCGCGACCCCCACGGCCCGCAGCGAGCCGCGTGCGACACCGGCCCGGCGCAGCAGTTCGGCGACCGCCGTACGCAGCCGTTCCAGCCGCTCGTCGGCCGGAGCCGTCTCGTCGACGTCCTTCGCGATGGAGCCGAGCACCCGGCCGTCCAGGTCGGCCAGGAGCGCGGCGACCCGATGCGACCCGACGTCCACGCCCAGCAGATGCCCCGCCTCCGCCCGGAACCGGAACCGCCGCGCGGGCCGCCCCTGGCGCCGGACGACACTCTCGTCGGCGGCCTTCTCGACGACATAACCCGCCTCGATGAGGCCCTCGACGACGCCCTCCACGGTCGGGCGGGACAGTCCGGTGACCCGGGTGATCTCCGTCAGCGTCGCGGCGTCCGTGGCACGCAGCGCGTGCAGCACCACCGCGGAATTGATCCTTCGCAGCAGCGAGGGATCCCCGCCGGTCAGCCGCCCCAACGTCCGTCCTCCCAGCTCGTGCGCATGTTGGGCGGATGCTACTCGCCGGGACGGACGCGGGCGAGAGGTGGGCACCTGCCGCGCCTACCGGCCGGTCCGCCGGCCGAAACCACCGGCCCGGCCGTCGGCCCTCGCCGCGCACCCCGCCCGCCCGGTCACCACGGCGCCATGGCGACCACGTCGGGCCGTAGCCGTGTCGCCACGCCGGCCGTGCTGATCCCGTACATCCTCGTGGTGTCGTCCGTGTGGAGCGTGCGGCGCAGGGACGTCTGACGGCACGCCAATTGTCAGTGGGGCCGGGTTTACTGGAGGACATGAACATCGCACGGCATCTCGCCCTCATCGACGAGCTGTGCTTCCGTCCCTTCCCGGCGAAGCACGGCCCGTCGGCCGTCGGCGAGGGCCCCGGTTATCACCTGGTGGTGTTGGAGAGGAGCCAGGGCGACCGAGGGACGCGGGCGACGACGGTGGAGCAGTACGAGAAGGACCGGGACGCCCTCTACGAGTTGCTCGCGCTCCGCTGGGGAGACACGGACCCGTTGAACCTGCAGACCACTTTGCTGCGCACCGCGCGAGAAGAGATACCCGAGCCCTGGGCCTCCCTCAGCGCCCGCGCGCGTGTCGCCCACCTCTGGAAAGCGGAAGGGACGGGCCGTTGGGTCGCGGTGGCCGTAGCCGACCGGGACGAGGCCGACGACGTGCGACTCCTCGCCGTGGTCACGGAAGTCGACCCGCCGTGACCCGAGCGGCGTCAGGCCTCTTCCGACGCCGCCCGCAACCGTCCGAACTCCTCCGCCATCGTCGCCGCCGTCCAATGCGCGTTCAGCCCGCTCGGATTCGGCAGCACCCACACGCGCGTGCCCCCGATCACCCGCTCCTGCGGGCCCACCTGGGCCTTGCGGTCGTCGAAGGCGGCCCGATAAGCGGTCACGCCCACCACGGCCAGCCAACGTGGCCGCAGCCGCGCCACCTTCGTCGCCAGCAGCCGCCCGCCCTCGCGATACTCCTCCGCGCTCAACTCGTCGGCCCGTGCCGTCGCCCGTGCCACGACGTTCGTGATGCCGAGTCCGTAGGACAGCAACTCCTGCTGTTCCGACGGTTTCATGAGCCTCGGCGTGAAGCCGGACAGGTGCAGCACAGGCCAGAAACGGTTGCCGGGGCGGGCGAAGTGATGGCCGGTCGCGGCCGTCATCAGACCGGGGTTGATGCCACAGAACAGCACATGGAGACCGTCCGCGACGACGTCCGGTACCAGACGGTCGCGAGCGGCCTCCAACTGCTCGGCGGTGAAGCGCGCCATGCCGAGCGACGCGCTAGAGGATGGCCCCGGGCGTGTAACCGGCGGCCTCCGGGCGCTGCTTCACGATCTCCTCGATGCGGCCCACGACGACGCCGACCTGGTCAGCCGCGGCGCCCGTGAAGGACAGCTTGTCGGCCATCAGCGCGTCCAACCGGTCGCGGTCGAGCGGGATGCGCTCGTCGGCGGCGAGCTTGTCGAGCAGCTCATTGCGCTCGGCGCCCTGCTCGCGCATCGCCAGCGCGGAGGCGACGGCGTTCTCCTTGATCGCCTCGTGCGCCAGCTCTCGGCCCACGCCCGCGCGCACCGCGCCCATCAGCACCTTGGTGGTGGCGAGGAACGGCAGGTAACGGTCCAGCTCACGCGCCACGACCGCGGGGAAGGCACCGAACTCGTCGAGCACCGTCAGGAACGTCTCCAGCAGACCGTCCAGCGCGAAGAACGCGTCCGGCAGCGCGACCCGGCGCACCACCGAGCAGGACACGTCGCCCTCGTTCCACTGGTCGCCCGCCAGCTCGCCCGTCATCGAGGCGTAGCCGCGCAGGATGACCATCAGGCCGTTGACGCGCTCGCAGGACCGGGTGTTCATCTTGTGCGGCATCGCGGAGGAGCCGACCTGGCCCGGCTTGAAGCCCTCGGTCACCAGCTCGTGCCCGGCCATCAGCCGGATCGTCTTCGCCAGCGACGACGGCGCCGCCGCCAGCTGCACCAGCGCGGTCACGACCTCGTAGTCGAGCGAGCGCGGGTAGACCTGGCCGACCGAGGTGAACGCCTGCGAGAAGCCCAGGTGCCCGGCGATCCGGTCCTCCAGGTCCGCCAGCTTCGACGCGTCCCCGCCGAGCAGGTCCAGCATGTCCTGAGCCGTGCCCACCGGGCCCTTGATGCCGCGCAGCGGGTAGCGGCCGAGCAGCTCCTCGACCCGGCCGTACGCGACGAGCAGTTCGTCGGCGGCGGTCGCGAAGCGCTTGCCCAGCGTCGTGGCCTGCGCGGCGACGTTGTGCGAGCGGCCGGCCATGACCAGCTCGCCGTACTCGCCGGCCAGCTTGCCGAGGCGCGCCAGGACGGCGACCGTACGGTCGCGCGTCAGCTCCAGCGAGAGCCGGATCTGCAGCTGCTCGACGTTCTCCGTGAGGTCGCGGGACGTCATGCCCTTGTGCACGTGCTCGTGCCCGGCGAGGTCGTTGAACTCCTCGATCCGCGCCTTCACGTCATGCCGCGTGACCTTCTCGCGCTCGGCGATGGAGGCCAGGTCGACGGTGTCCAGGACACGCTCGTAGTCGGCGATCGCCTCGTCCGGAACCTCGATGCCGAGATCCTTCTGGGCCCGCAGCACAGCGAGCCAGAGCTGCCGCTCGAGCTTCACCTTCTGCTCGGGGGACCAGAGCGTGGCGAGCTCGGTGGAGGCGTAGCGTCCGGCGAGGACGTTCGGGATGCGGGGCTTGGCGGGCGCAGAAGTCACGTGTACGGAGTTTACCCGGCGCCCCGAGGGCCCCCGATCGCGCATACGGTCCGGAGCACCCCAGGTCAGGCGTGCTCTGCACGCCGTCCTTCCGCTGGTCTGCGAGAGGGATCGCGAGACGGACGCTGCTGTCGCCGTCGGGGTGAGGCCGTCGGCCGTATGCAGGGCGATCCGGATACCGGGCGATCGGGTGAATTCCCTGGCCGTCGACGCGTCCTGGTTTCTGGGGCCCGCCTGTCTCGTTCATAGTCTGCAGGTCGTGGCGAGTGTGAACGTGCGGCATCACGGCTCCTGCGATGACCTCGCAAATCCCGGCAATCGACAAGATCGCGTCAATGACCGACGTTGGCTTCCCCATTCCGCCTGAGAGAAAGACAACGAGAATGCGACAGGCCCTGACCAGGGGATTGATCGTGGCCGCTGCCGCGACAAGCGCCCTGTCACTATCCGGTACGTGGGCGTCCGCGGCCCCACGCATGCAGGGGACCGTGGTGAACTCCGCGGCCGCACTGTCGGGCCGTACGGATCCATGGGAACCGGACGGGCTGGACGGGCTGGATGAAAAATTCGGCCAGATGCAGGAAAAGTTCGGCGCGATGCGGGACAAGTTCTATGAGCTGAATGACAAATTCAACTCGCCGGATTACCCGGAGTCCGCTTCCGAACACGACACCTCCGGATATGGCAAGTCGGGCTACGGCGCCGACAAGCCGAGCGGCCACGGCTACGGCTACGGCAAGGAGGAGCCGAAGGAGCACGGCTACGGCAAGGAGAAGCCGAAGGAGCACGGCTACGGCAAGGAGGAGTCGAAGGGCCACGGCTACGGCAAGGAGGAGTCGAAGGGCCACGGCTACGGCAAGGAGGAGCCGAAGGGCCACGGCTACGGCAAGGAAGAGTCGAGCGGCTACGGCAAGGAGGAGCCGAGCGGCTACGGCGACGACGAGTCGAGCGGCTACGGCTACGGCGAGGAGGAGCCGAGCGGCTACGGCTACGGCAAGGAGGAGCCGAGCGGCTACGGCTCCGAGGAGCCGGACGAATGCGGCTACGGCTCCTGCTACGGCGACTCACCCGAACCCACGCCCAGCAAGACGCCGCCGCCTCCCCACAAGCCCGAGCCGACGCCTCCGCCCAAGGCGCCGCCCGCGAAGCCGGATCACCCCCAGATGCCCGAGACCGGCACCAACACCGGAGCCATCGTCGGAGGCATCGTCGGCAGCGGGGCGCTGCTGGTCGGCGGAGCCTTCCTCTACCGACGAAGCCGGGCCGCGCGTCAGCAGTAGCGCGCACCTGTGACAGCGCCCGGTACCCCACCAGGGACCACCGGGCGCTTTCCCCTGTCCGCGGCTACGCCGCCGGGCCCTCGTACGGCAGCAGTTCCGGCCGCTTCGGCGGCAGCCCGTCCCCGGACGACCGTCCCGTGAGCCGCCGCCCGATCCACGGCAGCAGATGCCGCCGGGCGAACCGCGCGTCCGCGACCCGCCGGGCTGCCCACCCCGGCGGCAGCGTGGCCGGCATCGGCGCGTGCCACTCGGTGTCCTCGGGGTCGTAGCCGAGCGCCTGCCACACCGCCTCCGCGACCCGGCGATGCCCTTCGGCCGTCAGATGCAGCCGGTCCACGTCCCATAGGCGGGGGTCGCCGAGCGACGGTGCCCCGTACAGGTCGACGACGACCGCTCCGTGCCGCTCGGCCAGCTCGTCGACGCAGGCGAACAGCTCCTCCATGCGCGGCCGGAACCGCTCCAGGACCGGCCCCTGCCGCCCCGGGCTGCGCATCAGCACCAGCTGCCGGCACGACGGGGCGAGCTTCTCCACGGCCTCCTCCAGGAGTCCGCGCACCCGCCCCATGTCGCACTTGGGCCGCAGCGTGTCGTTGAGCCCGCCGACCAGCGTGATCACATCGGCGCCCATCGCGGCCGCCACGTCGACCTGCTCCTCGACGATCTGCCGGATCAGCTTCCCGCGCACCGCGAGGTTGGCGTACCGGAAGTCGGGCGTGCGGGCGGCCATCCGCCCGGCGAGGAGGTCGGCCCAGCCCCGGTAGGAGCCGTTCGGGAGCAGGTCCGACATGCCCTCGGTGAAGGAGTCGCCGACCGCGACCAGGCTGGTGTGCGTGGGGTTCGTCTGCATGGCGACAGAGATGGTAACCCGGCTCCATACCCAGCGGTCGGTCAGCCCGGAACCCGCCTGGACCGGCGCTCGGGCAGAGCCCGGCGCTCAGGCGGAAACCGACCGTCAGGCCCGCTGCCCGAACAGCTCCCGCAGCACGTCCTCCATGGTCACCAGCCCCGCCAGGCGGCCGTCGCCGCCGAGCGCGGCCGCCAGATGCGTACGGCTGCCCCGCATCGCCGTGAGCACGTCGTCCAGCGGCGTGCTCTCCCGCACGCGCGCGATGGGCCGCATGTCCCGCACCTGGAACGGCAGGTCGCGCGGGGAGGCGTCCAGCGCGTCCTTCACATGCAGATAGCCCACGATGCGGCGGGCCTCGTCGACGACCGGGAACCGGGAGAAGCCCGACTCGGCCGACAGCCGCTCCAGCTCCTCCGGCGTGACGCCCACGCGCGCGTAGACGACACGTTCCAGCGGAAGCACCACGTCACGCACCGGCCGGCGGCCCAGTTCCAGCGCATCGTGCAGCCGCTCCCGCGCGCGGTCGTCGATGAGGCCGGCCTCGCCGGAGTCCCGCACCAGGCGGGCCAGCTCGGCGTCCGAGAAGGTCGCGGTGACCTCGTCCTTGGTCTCGACGCGCAGCAGCTTCAGCAGCGTGTTGGCGAAGGCGTTGATCGTGAAGATCACCGGCCGCAGCGCCCGGGACAGCGCGACCAGCGGCGGACCGAGCAGCAGGGCGCTGCGCACCGGCTCGGCCAGCGCGATGTTCTTCGGCACCATCTCACCGAGCAGCATGTGCAGATACGTGGCCAGCGCCAGCGCGATCACGAACGACACCACGTGCCCCGCACTCTCCGGCACGCCCACCGCGTGGAACAGCGGCTCCAGCAGATGCTCGATCGCGGGTTCCGCGACCACACCCAGCACCAGCGTGCACAGCGTGATGCCGAGCTGTGCGGCCGCCATCAGCGCGGACACGTGCTGCAGGCCCCACAGCACGCTCTTGGCGCGCCGGTCACCCTGGTCGGCGTACGGCTCGATCTGCGAGCGCCGCACCGAGATCAGCGCGAACTCGGCGCCCACGAAGAAGGCGTTGACGACCAGCGTCGCGAAACCGATGAGTAGCTGTACGGCGGTCATCGCCCGCCCTCCTTCTCGTGGTCGGTCGCCTCGTCGTCGAGCGGCGCGTGCAGCAGCACCCGTGCGGCCCTGCGGCCCGCGGCGTCCACCACGTCGAGCCGCCAGCCGGCGACCTCGACAAGGTCACCGACCTCGGGAATGCGTCCGAGCTCGGTCGCGACCAGACCGGCCAGCGTCTCGTAGGGCCCCTCGGGCGCCCTCAGTCCGACGCGCGCGAGCTGGTCCACCCGCGCCGACCCGTCGGCCGAGTACAGGGGCCGGCCGTCGT
The DNA here is from genome assembly GCF_030499515.1 of Streptomyces sp. DT2A-34. Classification (NCBI taxonomy): domain Bacteria; kingdom Bacillati; phylum Actinomycetota; class Actinomycetes; order Kitasatosporales; family Streptomycetaceae; genus Streptomyces; species Streptomyces sp. DT2A-34. Next base: position 9,099,123 of record NZ_JASTWJ010000001.1, read on the forward strand.
CGTCGCTTCCGGCGTGGGCGAGGTCGGGCGTCTCGTGCGGGTCGTGCTCGTCGCGCACCTCGCCGACGACCTCCTCGACGATGTCCTCCAGCGTGGCCACGCCCGCCGTACCGCCGTACTCGTCGATGACCACGGCCATGGTGCGCTTGCCGGACAGCCGGTCGAGGAGCCGGTCGACGGTGAGCGTCTCGGGGACGAGGAGCGGCTCGCGCATCAGCTCGGCGACACAGACGCGAGGCCGGCTCTCGGCGGGCACCGTCAGGATGTCCTTGATGTGCGCGGTGCCGACGACCGCGTCGAGGGTGCCGCGGTAGACGGGGAACCGGGACAGCCCGGTCGCGCGCGTCGCGTTCGCCACGTCCTCGCAGGTCGCCTGGGCCTCCAGGGCGATGACCTGGACGCGGGGGGTCATGACGTTCTCCGCGGTCAGATCGGCCAGGTTCAGGGTCCGTACGAAGAGCTCGGCGGTGTCCGCCTCCAGGGCGCCCTCCCGGGCGGAGTGCCGGGCGAGGGCGGCGAGCTCCTGGGGGCCGCGCGCGGCGGCCAGCTCCTCGGTGGGTTCCACGCCGAAGCGGCGCACTATGCGGTTCGCCGTGTTGTTGAGGTGGGTGATGAAGGGGCGGAAGATCGCGCTGAACCAGCGTTGCGCGTTTCCGACCGTCTTCGCCACGGCCAGGGGCGAGGAGATCGCCCAGTTCTTGGGCACCAGCTCGCCGACCACCATCAGCACGATGGTCGACAGGGCCGTACCGATCACCAGCGCGATCGAGCTCGCCGTCGAGCGGGAGATGCCGATCGACTCCAGCGGGCCCGCGAGCATGGCGGCGATCGACGGTTCGGCGAGCATGCCGACGACCAGGTTGGTGACCGTGATGCCGAGCTGGGCGCCGGAGAGCTGGAACGTCAGATTCCGTACGGCCCTCAGGGCGCCGACAGCGCCCCGCTCGCCGCGCTCCGCGGCCCGCTCCAGCTCGCTGCGCTCGACCGTGGTCAGCGAGAACTCGGCCGCGACGAAGGCACCGCAGGCGAGCGACAGCAGGATCGCCACCAACAGGAGGATCACTTCGGTCATCGGGTCACCTCCGTCCCATGGTCGGACAGGGTGGGGAGGAACGCGCGATGTCGGGTACTGGGAGGCTCGCCCATGGGCGGACGCTCACACCTTTCATTGGAGGACCGAAGTGGCCCTCCAATAGTAAAGTATGAGCAAAGTGCTCCTGTCGGTGGTCGGTGGGTGATCACCGGCGATCAGTCCGTGAGCTGCTTCACCCACCGCCGCCACTGTTCCTGGGGCGTGTACCCAGCCGCGCGCCAGGCATGGTGCGCGGTCTCGTTGCGCTGCAGCACCATCGCGTCGCCGCGGCGCCCGCCGAGCCGTACGAACCTCTCGTCCGCGGCGGTCAGCAGCGCCGAGCCGATGCCCCGGCGGCGCCGCTCGGGGTGCACCGCCAGCCGGTACAGATGGCAGCGCCAGCCGTCGAAGCCCGCGATCACCGTGCCGACCAGCTCGCCGTCGAGTTCCGCCAGGATCAAGGCCTCCGGGTCGCGGGCGACCAGCCGCTCCACGCCGTCCCGGTCGTCGCTGATGCTCGTGCCCTCGGCGGCCGTCTTCCAGAAGGCCAGCACGGTGTCGAGGTCGTCGGCCGTCGCGGCCCGTATGCGCAGATCAGTCATGCCGTGATCCCATCACGGGCGACGAAGCCGGACGCGGAATTCCAGTATCCGGACGGCTACTTGCCGCGCAGCCGCTCCATCACCGGCGCGAACGCCTCCATGTACGGCTCCAGGACGGTCAGATACGAGAACCCGAACCGTTCCCGCCGGGCCAGCACCTGGTCGACGATCTGGTCCAAGGTCCCGACCAGGAGGATCGGCAGCTCCAGGACCTGCTCCAGGGTCAGTTCCGGAACGCGGTCGAGGAGGGGCTGGACGACGCCCGCGCGGTCCTCCGTGACGGCCACCATCTGCAGCAGCAGGTTCAGCTCCGCCGGTTCCTCCCGGCCCGCCGCGAACTTCCGGTAACGGGCCACCCGTTCGTCGAACTGCTCGGCCGTGACGGGGATGAGCCGGCCACTCGTGCTCTCCGGGTCCGGGTACGCGCCTCCGAACGCCGCGATGTCGGCGTGCTCGGCGGTCAGCCGCAGGACGCGGTCGCCGTTTCCGCCGATCAGCAGCGGCACGCGCGGCTTCTGCGCCGGCTGCGGCTGGTACTCCGGCGAGCCGAGCAGCCGCTCCAGTTCCCCGACCGTACGCCGCAGATGGTCGACGCGCTCGCGAGGAGTGCCGAAGGGCAGCCCCGCGGTGTCGTGCTCGGCCCGTACGTAGCCCGCACCCAGCCCCAGTTCGAGTCGCCCGCCCGTCAGGGCGTCGGTCGTCGCCACCTCCCGGGCGAGCAGGGCCGGGTTCCAGAAGCCCGCGTTGAGCACGAACGTGCCCACGCGTGGCCGCTCCGTCGCCTCGGCCGCCGCGACCAGGGCCGGGAACGGCGCGGGCATGCCCAGATGGTCGGGGACCAGGATCACGTCGTAGCCGAGTTCCTCGGCCCGGCGGCACTTGGCCCGCCACTCGTCGGCCGGGGCGGGGGTCATCAGGTTGACACCGAAGCGGAACGGACGCGGGCTCACCGGTCGCGACATGAACTCTCCTCATCCTCAGGGGACTTGAGTACTCGCCGCGATTCCATCACTCGTGCGCGATGGCCGCCAGCACATTCATGCGCGATGCACGCAACGCGGGCAGCAGCGCCGCCACGATGCCCACGACCGCCGAGCCGATCACCACCGCCACGATCGTGCCCCAGGGGATCGCCAACGCCGTCATGCCCTGCAACGCCAGCACCTGCTGGGTGCACACGCCCCACACCAGCCCCAGCGCGAGGCCCAGGACCGCGCCGAACACGGCGATCACCACGGACTCCAGCCGGATCATCCGGCGCAGCTGCCGCCGGGCCAGCCCGATGGCCCTGAGCAGGCCGATCTCCCGCGTGCGCTCGACGACCGACAGCGCGAGGGTGTTGACCACGCCGAGCACCGCGATGATGATCGCGAGCCCGAGCAGCGCGTAGACGAGGTAGAGCAGCACGGCGATCTGGTCGTGCACCAGCTCCTTGTAGTCGGCGATGTCCCGGACCTGCACCTGGGGATACGGGGCGAGCGTCTTCTCCAGGCCGGCCCGCAGATCGTCGGAGCTCGTGCCGGAGGCGGCGTTGACGTACACGGCCGCGTCCTGCCCGCCCGGCGCGTACTTCTCCAGCGTGCCCAGGCCGAAGTAGATCCCGCCCTGCGCGCCGAACCCCTCGGCGGACTCCTGGTCGGTCAGGGCGCCCACCGTCAGCTCGGCCCGCCGACCGCCCTGGAACTCGACGGGGAGGGTGCTGCCGACGCGTACGCCGTGGTCCTCGGCGAAGTCCTTGTCCATGGCGAGGCGCCCGTCCGCGAGCGCGGCCGCGGAGTCGCCCTGCGCGTAGGTGATGTTGGCGACCTCGTCGAGCTCGGGTTGGTAGCCCGCGGCGGTCGTCTTCACGCGGTCGCCGTCGGGGAGGCGCACAGCGATGGTCGTGAACTGCGAGCGTACGACGAGCCCCGCACCCTCGGTGTCGCGGATCTTGTCGGTGATCTCCGGTGGGAACGGCACGAAGTTGCTGTTCTGCACCACGAAGTCGGCGCCCAGCGTCTTGTCGATCTGCTGGTCGAACGACTTGGTCATCGAGGCGCTCGCCACCGACATCCCGCCGACCAGCGCGAGGCCCACCATCAGGGCGGCGGCCGTGGCCCCGGTGCGGCGCGGATTGCGCAGGGCGTTGCGCTGGCTCATCCGGCCGACCGGGCCGAACAGCGCCGGGAAGGCCCCGCCGAGGACCCTGATCACGGGCCGTACGAGCAGCGGTCCCGCGATCACGGTCGCGATGAGAGTCAGCAGGACGCCGAGACCCAGCAGGGACGCCGCCGACGACGTCTCGGACGACACGGCACACCCCACGAGCGCCGCCGCACCGGCCGCGCCGACCACCGAGCCCACCACCGCGCGCAGCCGCAGCGGCCGCCCGATGTCAGCGATCTCGGCGTCCGCGAGCGCCGCCATCGGCGAGACGCCCGCCGCCCGCCGGGCCGGGAGGTACGCCGCGACGAAGGTGACGCCCAGGCCGACGACGTACGCGACCACGGGCGTTCCCCAGCCGATGACCATCTCGGTCGTCCTGATGTTCATGCCCATGAGACCCATCAGCTCGATGAGTCCGACGGCCAGCCCGATGCCGGCCGCGAGACCCAGCGTCGAGCCGACCAGCCCGAGCAGCAGCGCCTCGGCGAGGACCGACCGCCGCACCTGGCGCCGGTCCGCGCCGAGGGCCCGCAGCAGGCCCAGCTCGCGGGTGCGCTGGGCGATCAGCATCGAGAACGTGTTGACGATCAGGAACACGCCCACCAGTACGGCGACCCCGGCGAAGCCGAGCATGACGTACTTGATGATGTCGAGGAACCCGCCCAGCTGCTCGACGTCCGACTCGGCCTGCTCCTCGGCGGTGCGCAGCTCGTAGGTGCCGGCGTCGGTGCCGAGGGCGTCGGCCACGCGCCGCTTGAGCTCCGTGTCGCTGACGCCCTCGGCCGCGTCGACCGAGATGCCGGTGGCCGCCTTCGGGTCGCCCAGCAGTTTCGTCTGCGCCGTCGCGGGGTCGAAGAAGACCAGTGCGGCACCGGGGTTGGTGGTGGTGAAGGTGGCGATGCCGACGACCTCGACCGGGAAGGAGCCCTCCTGCCCGATGACCGTGAGGCGGTCGCCGATCCGCACGTCCTTGCTGTCGGCGGTGTCCGCGTCGATCAGCGCCTGCGCGTCGCCCTCGGGGGCGTGGCCGGAGGTGAGCTCCACGGGGCTGCGCTCGGTCGGGTTCCAGGCGGTGCCGATCGTCGGGGCGCCCGTGGTCGGGCCCACCGACTCACGGTCCTCGTCGGCGACGGTGAGGCCGTCCACGTCCACTTCCGCGCGGGCCGCCGCCACGCCCTGGACCCGGGCGAGGCGGTCGGCGAGCGAGGCCGGCAGGGTCAGGGTCTGCCCGGAGGGCACGGTCTCGTCGAGGGTCTCCTTCGGCGTGACGGTGACGTCGGCTGCGGTCGAGGCGAAGAGCCGGTCGAAGGTGCGGCTGACGGTTTCCGAGAAGATCAGGCTGCCCGCGACGAACGCCACGGACAGGATCACCGCCAGGGCGGAGAGCAGCAGCCGCCCCTTGTGGGCGAGGAAGCTGCGGAGCGTCGCCTTGAGCACGGGGTCAGCGCTCCTCGGAAGCGGCCGACTCGGGTGACGCCGACGAGGGGCCGTCGGCCGGTATCGCCCCCGGTGCGGGGCCGCCGTCGTCGAACTGGCCGCGGATCACGTCGAACCGTTTCATCCGCTCCAGTACCGCCTCCGCCGTAGGCCGCTCCATCTCGTCCACGATCCGGCCGTCCCCCAGGAAGAGCACCAGGTCGGAGTGGGCGGCGGCGCCCGGGTCGTGGGTGACCATGACGACGGTCTGCCCCAGCTGGTCGACGGCCTCCCGCAGGAAGCCGAGCACCTCCAGGCCGGCCCGCGAGTCCAGGTTGCCGGTCGGCTCGTCCGCGAAGATCAGCTCGGGCCGGGAGGCCAGCGCACGGGCGCAGGCGACGCGCTGCTGCTGGCCGCCGGAGAGCTGCGCGGGCCGGTGCTTGAGACGGTCGCGCAGTCCCAGCGTGTCGATGACCTGGTCCAGCCACTTCTCGTCGGGCTTCTTGCCCGCGATGTCCATGGGCAGGGTGATGTTCTCGGCCGCGTTCAGGGTCGGGATGAGGTTGAACGACTGGAACATGAATCCGATCCGGTCCCGCCGCAGCCGGGTCAGCTCGCGCTCCTTCAGCCCGGTGATCTCGGTGTCGCCCAGCCACACCTGCCCGGCGGAGACGTTGTCGAGGCCCGCCAGACAGTGCATCAGCGTGGACTTCCCGGAACCCGACGGCCCCATGACCGCCGTGAAGCGGCCGCGCGCGATGTCCACGTCCACCGCGTCGAGGGCCAGTACCGTCGTCTCGCCCGAGCCGTACGCCTTGGTCAGACCGCGGGCGCGGGCCGCGATCCCGTCGGTCGGCGCAGGGCTCGGGGCGTGCTCCGCAGCTGCTGTGGACAAGGCCGCCTCCTCGCGGACGTCACGGACTCCTCGCCCAGCCGAGCCTAATGTGATCCACCGCACATCCGGTATCCGCCCAAGGTCCCGGTCGCTCTCCGCCCCAGGTCGGGCCCCCGATTTCGATGTAAGGGGCACCTTCTGCCTCCGGGGTTGCCCCTTGCCGGTGCTAGCACCGGCACGCTAGCTTCGAAGTATGGCGAAGACCCAGTTGAACGTGAGAGTCGACGAGGGCACGGCCCGCGCGGCACGCGAACGTGCCCTGGCCCGCGGCATGAGTGTCAACCGCTACATCGAGGACCTGGTCAGAAAGGACACCGGGGAGGTCGGTCATACGTTCGTGGACGCCGCCGCCGACTTCATGAAGCAGTACGAGTCCGTCTTCGCCGAGGAGTTCGGCGCGGAGCGCGAAGGTCGTCGCTGATCCCTTGAGCAATCTGAACGTCGACCTTGCCTGGCTGCTGATGCTCGCCGAGAAGAGGACACCGGGGGACCCGCAGATCACCGACTGGGGCGCACTCGTCGCCGCCGTCGCCCGCCACCAGGCGGAGATATTCGATGTCCCCGTCTACGACAGCCCGCAGGCCCGCGCCGCGGCCCTGCTCCAACTGCTCATCCACGTCCCGGCCTTGGAGCGCTCCAACGCGCTGTTCGCCTCCGCGGTGGCCTACGCCTACCTGGTGGCCAGCGGCCTCAAGGTCGTCACCTCACCCGAGCAGGTGCGCGATCTGGCACGCCTGGTCAACAGCGGTGAGGCCTCGGTCGAGGACATCGCGCGCGAACTGCGCCAGTGGAGTCTGTGAAGCGGAGTCCGTGATCAGCCGGGCTGCTCCTCCGTCGGCCGCCAAGCCGTGCCCAGCACGCAGTACGAAGAGGGGAGCACCGGACCCTTCTCCGGCATCATCACCCGCCGGTGGGGGCCGAGTTCGAACCCGGCCTCGCGCAGCGCCGCGACCGGGTCGCGCGAGACATGGCAGCCGCCGCTCAGCAGCGGCCACACCGTCCGGTCCAGTGCGCGCTGCGTGAAGGTCATCACGCGCCCGCCGCCCCGGCCGTGCTCGAAGAACCGCACCACACCGCCGGGCCGCAGCACCCGCCGTACCTCACCGAGCGCCCGCGGCACGTCCCGCACGCTGCACAGCACCAGCGAGAGCACCACCGCGTCGAAGGCCTCGCTCTTGACCGGCAGCGCCTCCGCCGCGCCCGGCACCACGTCCACGGGCACCCCGGCCCGCAGCGCGGACTCCACCGCCAACTTCCGCAGCAGGCGCTCCGGTTCGATGGCGACGACCTCCGAGACCGCACGCGGATAGTGGGCGAAGTTCAGACCGTTGCCCGCGCCGATCTCGATCACCCGGCCGGACAGCCCGGTCAGCAGCCGGTCGCGGACGTCGCCCATGCCCATCCGCGTCTCGGCGTTGACGCTGATCCGGGCGTAGAAGCGGGCGAACAGCGGGTGGTGCACGGCATCCCGTGACACCTTGCCGGAACCGGCGGGCCGTAGGGACCGTAGGGCCATGGGGACCTCCCGGGCGGGCGGGACGGGACTCACTCCCGATTCTCCCCCGTACGGGACCGGCGCACCCCCGTTGTCGCCGTGGTTGTCTTACGGCTGTCGTCGGGGCAGGCCCGGTCTCAGCCGATGAAGTCCCTGACCTGCTCGTACACGCCGTGGTCGTTGTTCATGTCGGTGTGCGAGACGCACCCGACCTCGACGTTCGTGGCGCCGCTGAGGATCGCGGTGGTGTCGGGGGTGAGCGCGTCGTCGCAGTTCGACCAGTAGCTGGCGTACGACACACTGCCCGGGGTCTCGTCACCGGAGTTCAGGGCGGTCAGGAACGAGCTGCCGGTGTTCATCTCCGCGCAGGAGGTGTACAGCCAGGCACACCATGAGGCGGTGGAGGTGCCGTGGTTCGTGCCGGCCGTCGAGACGAAGTCGTCGACGTACGACGTCCCACCGAGGTTCTTGAGGTAGTAGCGGGAGCTGAGCGCGCCCATGGAGTGGACGACGAGGTCGACCTTCGAGGCACCGGTCCGGGCGAGCACGTTTCTGATCTCGGTCGCGAGCTGCTGGGCGGTGGTGGCGTTCGACTTGGCCCAGTCGTACGACACGGCGTTCAGCTCGGCCGAGGTGTAGCCGTCGGCCTTGAAGTAGCCGATCCAGTCGTCCCAGCTGCTCGCCGAGCTGCTCAGGCCGTGTACGAAGACGACGGGGTCGTGGGTGGCGGCGTGCGCGGGTGTGGGGGAGAGGGACAGTGACAGAAGGAGCGAAGAGGCCAAGGCCGTCAGGGCCGTGGCGATGCGACGCTTGCGGCGCTGCATGATGCCTCCTGAAACGTGTGGGGTTGTCAGGAGTGTCGAGCCGGGTCTACGCGCGCCGCATCGGCGAAATCGCCGGTCTTTACGGTTCAATTAACTCGCCAGTAACGTCATTTGTGTGGTGACTCCGGTGAACCCCCCGCCCCTCGACCGCACTTCGCCACCGCGATGCACGGACCAGTGGCGACAGCCGGCCGCCGCCCTTCCCGAGGGCGTCCGCGTACGGGTGCTGCGTGCCGTGTACGGCGATGTGCGCGCCGCCGCCGAACTGGTCCCGCGCCTGACCGACCGCCAGGCGGCGGGCACCGACCCGCTCCCGACGGAACCGGCGGAGCTGGCCCCGACCCTGCTGCGGGAACGCCGGGCGGAGACAAGGGCGTTGCCGGACGACACACGCCTCCTGCTGCTGCTCGCCGCGGCCGACCAGTACCCGGTCCCCACCGACGCCTTCCTGCGCGCCGTCATGGCCGCGCGCCTCGACATCCGGCCCCTGGACGCCGCCGAGGTGGCCGGCCTCGCGCACGTCGGCGCGGGCGGGGTGGTGTTCCGCGACGCGTGGACGCGGATCGCGGCCTACGAGACGGGTTCCCCGGCCGACCGCCGCGACGTGCACCGCCTGCTGGCCCGGGTGCTCAGCGGCGAAGGGGAGACGCCGTGGCGTTCCTGGCACCGGGGCGCGGGGGCGCTCGGCCCCAGCGGGCGGCTGGCGGCGGAACTCGGCGCCGCCGCGGGCAAGGCGGGTGACGCGGGCCGGCTGTCCCTGGCACGGGCTCTGGCGGAACGGGCGGCCGAACTGTGCCCCGACCCGTCCGAGCGGTCCCGCCTGGTCGCCCGGGCCGCCGCCTACGCCTGGCAGTCGGGCGACGGGGACCGGGCACGCGGGTTGGCTGCCGCCGGCGCTGACGACGCGCTCACCGGGGTGCTCGCCCTTCGGGCGGGCAACGCGCCGGAGGCGTTCGACGCGTTGCTGACTGCGGTGACCTGCCCGCCCCCGGCGAGCACCGCTGCTCGGCCCGCGCCGCCCTCCCTCGGCAAGGCTCCCGTATCTTCGGCCGCCCCTGCTGCCCCAGGCCCTGTGCGGTCGTCGGCCGTTGACGCCTCCGCCTCCGCCTCCGCCTCCGCCCCCGCCCCCGCCCCCGCCCCCGGCTCCGCTTCCGCTTCCGCCCCCGGCTCCGCTTCCGCCCCCGGCTCCGCTTCCGCCCCCGGCTCCGCTTCCGCCCCCGGCTCCGCTTCCGCCCCCGGCTCCGCCTCTGCCCCCGCCTCCGGCTCCGCCTCTGCCCCCGCCTCCGCCCCCGCCTCCGCCCCCGCCTCCGCCCCCGGCTCCGCCTCTGCCCCCGGCTCCGCCCCCGTCTCCGCCGCGTCAGCCACAGCCCTCGCCCCCGACCACCGCGCCGCCCACCTCCTCGCCCGAGCCACCGAAGCCGCCATCTACACCGGAGACATTCGCCGCCTGCGAGAGGCCGCCCGCGTGGCCGATCGGGTCGGCGTCGCGCCGCCCGGCACGCTGAGCGGGCTCGTGGCCGCCTTCGACGGCCGGTACGAGGACGCGCGCGACCTGCTGAAGGGGGCCGCCGGGCAGTGCGGGCCGGGGAGTGACCCCACCGTCCTCATCCACGCCGGGATCGCCGAGCTGCTCCTCGGCGACCACACCCGTGCGGCCACCGCGACCGTCCGCGCGGCCGCCTCCGCCCGGGCGCGGGGCACCTCGGTGGCCGTGCCGCAGGCGATGGAGTTCCGTGCGTACGCCGACTTCTGGACCGGGCGCCCCAGAGCCGGCGAGGCCACCGCGACGGACGCGCTGTGGCAGGCCCACGCCACAGGGCAGGACAACGGCGCCTGTCATCTGCAGGCCGCCCTCGCCATGTTCGCCGCGCTCACCGGAGACGCGGACGTCTGCCGCGAACGTGCCGCGACCGCACGGTCGTACGCCCTCGCCCGCGGCCTGGGCCTGCCCGCCGCCCTCGCCCAGTGGGCGCTCGCCTTCCTCGACCTGAGCACCGGCGACTTCGCCGCCGCGGCCGCCCGACTGCGCGCCCTCGCCGGATTCGGCCCCGGACACGGCCACCGCGCCATCCGCCACCTGGCCACCCCGCACTACGTCGAGGCCGCCGTCCGCACCGGCGACACCCGCGTCGCCCGCGTCGCGCACGCCGACTACCACCGCTGGGCGAGCACCGTGCGCAGCCCCGACGACCTGGCCCTCAGCGCCCGCTGCCGCGCCCTGCTCGCACCCGGCGAGGAAGCGGTGGACCACTACCGCACGGCACTCGACCTGCACTCCCACGGCACCCGGGACTTCGAACGCGCCCGCACGGAGCTGCTGTTCGGCAGCGCCCTGCGCCGACTGCGCCGCCGGACGGAGGCACGTGACCGCCTGCACAGCGCCCTGGAGGCGTTCGACTCCTTCGGCGCCCCGCACTGCGCGGCCCAGGCCCGCACCGAGCTCCGCGCCCTGGGCACCCCGGCCGGCGTCGCGCGGCCCGGCCCCAACGCCCCGGCCGACCGCCTGACGGCCCAACAGTTCCTGGTCGCCCGTATGGCCGCCGAGGGCGCCACCAACCGGGAGATCGCCGCTCGCCTGGCCCTGAGCCCGCGCACGATCGACCACCACCTGCGCGGCGTCTTCACCCGCCTGGGAATCCGCTCGCGCATCGAACTGGTGCGGATCGTCGCGGAGAGCGACGAGAGCGAGGCGACTAGACCTCGGTAAAGGCGCGGGCGAAGCCGGCGAGGTTCCGCGGGCAGGCCCAGATCTCCCGTGTCATCCGGCGTTCGAACCAGGTGTCCGAGTCGTCGTCGGGCCAGAGCTCGTCATCGGTCAGGGCCGCTTCACCGGCGGCTTCCCGCTCCGGGTGGGCCAGCATTTCCAGGACGTACCGAAAGTTGTCCAGCTCGGCATCGTCGATGTCGTCACACGGATGCTCGTCATGGGCGCAGGGAGTCTGCCCGAGAGCCTGCTCGACGGCACCCATCGCCTTCAGCGCATGGGCCTCGGCCTCCGCGTCCGGGTGGGCGTAGATCACGTAGGGGCCTATGAGCACCAGCCCGAGGGTCCACAGCGCCGTGTCCGGCCCGTCCGCCGCCACGCTCGCCTCAAGGTTCCTCGCACACTCCAGTACTTTCGCCGGCGCATCGCCCATGTGGTAGCCGTGCCGGATCTCGTCCCACTCGCCGATCAGGACGTCCCACTCGGCGACCGCGTCTGCATTGACCATGATCAGAGGATGGCACGAGGGTCTGACATCGTCGCCGGCGTCCCCGTGGGCATGGCTCAGGGCGCCTCCCGCACCCGGAACCCGTCCGCGTCCCACGTCCCGAACAGCCGCGGCGCCAGCCAACCCGGCGCCGCGCCACGGAAGTCGGGGGGCGCGAGCGCCCCCGCACCCGCCGGCACGGCACCCAGCAGCGGCGCCCCCGCCACCTCCGGCAGATCCGCGACATTGCAACGCGACGCCAGATCCGGTGCCGCGGGCCAGCTGCCGATCACCACGCCGAGCAGGTCCAGCCGTCGGCCGCGCAGTTCACGCGCCGTCAGCTCCGTCGTGTTCAGCGTGCCCAGGCCCGCCGACGCGACGACCAGGACCGGCGCCGCCATCAGCTCCGCCGCGTCCGCCAGCGTGCCGCCCGCCTCGTCGAAACGGACGAGCAGCCCGCCCGCCCCCTCCACCAGCACCAGATCGTGCTCGGCGGCCAGCTTGGCGGCGGCCTCGGCGATCTCGTGCGGACGGACCGGCGGGCGGCCCGCCCGGCGTGCGGCCGTCGCCGGCGCCAACGGCTCGGGATACCGGGCGACTTCCGCGATCGTCACGGCACCGGCGAGCCGCGCGACCTCCTCCGCGTCGCCGCGCTCGTCCGGCCGTACGCCCGTCTGCGCGGCCTTCAACACCGCCACCGACCGGCCCGCCGCCACCGCGGCCGCGGCGACCGCGGCCGTCGTGACCGTCTTGCCGACCTCCGTGCCCGTGCCCGTGATCACCAGTACCGGCATCTCAGCCCTCCCGCGCCGCCGCGCACACCGCGCGGGCGATCCGTGCCACGTCCACGTCACCGGTGACGTACGGCGGCATCGTGTAGACGAGGTCGCGGAACGGCCGCAGCCACACGCCCTCACGTACGGCGGCGGCGGTCGCCGCCTGCATGTCCACCTCGTGGTCCAGCTGGACGACCCCGATGGCGCCGAGGACCCGCACGTCCTTCACGCCCGGCATGTCCGCCGCGGGGGCCAGCCCCTCGCGCAGCCCCGCCTCGATCCGTTTGACCTCGGCCAACCAGTCCTGGCCGAGCAGCAGCTCGATCGAGGCGCAGGCGACCGCGGCCGCCAGCGGATTGCCCATGAAGGTCGGGCCGTGCGCCAGCACCGGCACCTCGCCCCGCGAGATCCCGTCAGCCACCCGCGAGGTGCACAGGGTGGCGGCCATCGTCATATAACCGCCGGTCAGCGCCTTGCCCACGCACATCACGTCCGGCGTCACCGCCGCGTGGTCCGCCGCGAACAGCGCGCCCGTGCGCCCGAACCCGGTCGCGATCTCGTCGAACACCAGCAGCACGTCGTGCGCGTCGCACGCCTCCCGCAGCACCCGCAGATACGCGGGGGAGTGGAACCGCATCCCGCCCGCACCCTGCACCACCGGCTCGACGATCACCGCCGCCAGTTCGTCGGCGTGCCGCTCGATCAGCGACCGCAGCTGGTCGGCGTACGACTCCTCGTACTCGGCCGGCGGCGGGTCGGCGAACACCTGGCGCTGGAGCACGCCGGTCCACAGCTCGTGCATCCCGCCCTCGGGGTCGCACACCGACATCGGCTGCCAGGTGTCGCCGTGGTAGCCGCCGCGCCAGGTCAGCAGCCGCTGCTTGCCGGGGCGGCCCAGCGAACGCCAGTACTGCAGGCACATCTTGACCGCGACCTCGACCGACACCGACCCGGAGTCGGCGAGGAAGACATGCTCCAGGCCCTCGGGTGACATGTCGACAAGGAGCTTCGCCAGGCGTACGGCGGGCTCGTGCGTGAGCCCGCCGAACATCACATGGCTCATGCGCGACAGCTGCTCGCGCGCGGCCTCGTTGAGCACCGGGTGGTTGTAGCCGTGGATCGCCGACCACCAGGACGACATGCCGTCGACCAGCTCGCCCGAGCCGTCCGCCAACCTCAGCCGCACCCCGCCGGCCGACTCCACCACCAGCGGCTCGACGCGGCCGGGCATGGGGCCGTACGGGTGCCAGACGTGCCGCCGGTCGAGCTCCAGCAGCTCGGGCACGGTCAGGTCGGGCATGGGGCGCAGGTCAGGCATTGGGCGCGAGGTCCGTTCCGGCGCCCCGGCGGCGTACGGCGACCAGGTCGGTGCGCGCTTCGGTGGCACCCGGCGCGGCAGCGGCCGTACCGCACACACTGCCACCCTCGTGCGACCCGCACCCGGCGCTCTCCTGGGACTCGCAGCCCGCGCTCTCGTGCGAGCCGCACCCGCCCCCGGCCGCAGCCCGGTGCTCCGGCAGCGTCACCTGGTGGGCGCCCTCCACCTCGAACCCGGCGTCCGCGATCATCTCCAGGTCGGCCTTGCCCGCCTGGCCCTCGCTGGTGAGGTAGTCGCCGAGGAAGATCGAGTTGGCCAGGTGCAGGGCGAGCGGCTGCATCGAGCGCAGATGTACCTCGCGGCCGCCCGCGATGCGCACCTCGACGTCCGGGCACACGAACCGCACCATCGCCAGGATCCGCAGACAGCGCTGCGGGGTGAGGTTCCACTCCTTGGCCAGCGGGGTGCCCTCGAACGGGATCAGGAAGTTGACCGGCACCGAGTCGGGGTCCAGCTCACGCAGCGAGTAGACGACGTCGACCAGGTCCTCGTCGGACTCGCCCATGCCCGCGATCAGCCCCGAGCAGGCCGACAGACCGGCCGCGTGCGCCTTCTGCACGGTTTCGACACGGTCGGCGTACGTGTGCGTGGTCGTGATGTCCCCGTACGTGGACTCCGAGGTGTTCAGGTTGTGGTTGTACGCGTCCGCGCCCGCCTCGCGCAGTCGCTCCGCCTGGCCGTCGGACAGCAGACCGAGACAGGCGCACACCTCGACGCCCTCGTTCTGGTCCTTGATCGCCTTGATGGTGTCGGAGACCCGGTCCACGTCACGGTCGGTCGGGCCGCGCCCGGACGCCACCAGACAGACCCGCTTGGCGCCACCCGCCAAACCGGCGGCGGCGGCCTGCGAGGCCTCGTCCGGCTTGAGCCAGGTGTACTTGAGGATGCCGGCGGTGGAGCCGAGCCGCTGGGAACAGTAGGAGCAGTCCTCCGGGCACAGGCCCGACTTGAGGTTGACGAGATAGTTGAGTTTCACCCGTCGGCCGAACCACTGCCGGCGTACCTTGCCGGCCGCGGCCACCACATCGAGCAGGTCGTCGTCGGAAGTGGCGAGGACGGCCAAGGCTTCCTCGCGGGTCGGCAGCTCGCGCCGAAGCCCCTTGTCCACCAGCGTGTTCAGCAGATCCATGGGAGCTGATCCTGACGTACGGAGGGGCTCCGAGCCAAGGAGACTTCGGACAACCCTGTCACTTCGATGTGTGGGTATTGCCACACCGTGGGTGGCCGACCGTGCGACTAGTGTCTGTGCACTGCCTACAAAAGCCCGGAGGAGCCATGGCGTTCGGCTGGATCGACGAGCAGGCGGAGCTGCGCCGCCGCGCCGGACTCGTACGGACCCTGCGCCCGCGCCCCGCCGACTCGCCGCTCCTCGACCTCGCGAGCAACGACTACCTGGGGCTGGCCCACCACCCCGAGGTCACCGAGGGCGCGGCGCGGGCCGCCCGGACGTGGGGCGGCGGTGCGACCGGTTCCCGGCTCGTCACGGGCACGACCGAGCTGCACACCGAGCTGGAGCGCGAGCTGGCCGACTTCTGCGGCTTCGAGGCGGCGCTGGTCTTCTCGTCCGGCTACGCGGCCAACCTCGCCGCGGTCACGGCGCTGGCGCCGCACGGCTCGCTGATCGTCTCCGACGCGGGGAACCATGCCTCGCTGATCGACGGCTGCCGGCTGGCGCGCGGCACCACACAGGTCGTCGCGCACGCCGAACCGGACGCCGTGCGCACGGCGCTCCAGACGCACGACGGGCCCGCCGTCGTCGTGTCGGACACCGTCTTCTCGGTCGACGGCGACGCCGCCCCGCTGGGCGGGCTCGCCGAGGCGAGCCGGGAACACGGCGCGGGACTGGTCGTCGACGACGCCCACGGCCTCGGCGTGCTCGGCGACGGCGGCCGCGGCGCCCCGCACGCGGCGGGACTCGCGGGCGCCGACGACGTCGTCGTGACGGTCACGCTGTCCAAGTCGCTCGGCAGCCAGGGCGGAGCCGTCCTCGGCCCCGCCCGGGTGATCGACCACCTGGTCAACGCGGCCCGGACGTTCATCTTCGACACGGGCCTCGCCCCCGCGGCGGCGGGCGCGGCCCTGGCGGCACTGAGACTGCTGCGCCGCGAGCCGGAGCGTGCGGCGCGGGCACGCACGGTCGCGAACGAACTGCACACCCGGCTGACGGCCGCGGGCCTGCAAGCCGTACGTCCGGACGCCGCCGTGGTCTCCGTGCGCGCGCCGTCCCCCGAAGAGGCCGTGTCCTGGGCCGCCGAGTGCCGTGCGGCGGGCCTCGCGGTGGGCTGCTTCCGTCCTCCTTCCGTCCCCGACGGCATCTCGCGGCTGAGGCTGACCGCCCGCGCGGACCTCTCCGAGGGGCAGATCGAACGCGCGGTACGGGTCATCGACGAGACACGACCATGAGTCGGCGTGACACGGCCCTGCCGCCGCACCTGGCGTAACTGATCAGAGTTGGTCAGACCTGATCGGAATGGTCAGGGTGAATGGTCAGGACTGGAACGCGGTCGTGAAGCCCGCCCAGCTCTCGGGGGAGAAGAGCAGCGCGGGTCCGGCCGGGTCCTTGGAGTCGCGCACGGCGAGCAGTCCGGTCCAGGGACCGGAGTGCGGCCGTGCCGTCTCGACGCAGTTGTTCGCTCCCGTGCTGTAGCTGCTGCGCAGCCATCGCGCGCCGAGCAGATCGGTACTTGAAGTCACGTTCCGAGGCAGTGCGGTCATGGTGCCTCCTTACGCGCCGCCAGCAAGCGCGGCGATGTAATCCAACGATTCCTCGGGCGAAAGGGCGTGGATCCGAAGGGTGTTGAAGGCCTCCGTGTAGGCCTGGAGGTCTTCTTTCCGTTCGAGGTAGAGGCTACTCGTCAAGTGGTCGAGAACAACCACATCCAGATCAGAAGTGCGCGAAAATGAGAAGATAACGAAAGGTCCGGTGATGCCGATGTGCTCCCCGGCCGCGAACGGCAGGACCTGCAGCCGGACTTGGGGCAGTCGCGCCGCCTCCACCAGCCGCCTCAGCTGCCGCGCCATCACCTCGGGCCCGCCGATCTCCCGGCGCAACACCGCCTCGTCGAGCACCGCGCTCAGGCGCAACGGCGGATCGCCGTGCAGCACGTCCTGCCTGGCCAGACGGACCGCGACCAGCGCGTCGAGCCGTTCGTCGGCGGCGCCGGGTTCGTCGGCGAGTCCGCCCACCGCGGCCCGGGTCACCGCCCGGGCGTACTCCGGCGTCTGAAGCAGCCCGGGCACCACGGACGTCTCCAGCGTGCGCATCGCACTCGCCTGGGACTCCAGGCTGATGAAGTCCCGGTACGTCGGCGGCAGCACTCCGCGGTACGCGTGCCACCAGTGATGCCGCCCGCCACCCTCGTCCGATCCCGCCAACACCAGGAGCAACTCCCGCAGTTGGGAGTCCTGTACGCCGTAGGTGTCGAGCAGTAACCGCACATCGGCCGGTTTCACCCCGCTGGCGCCGGTCTCGATCCGGCTCACCTTGGACTGGTGCCAGCCCACCAGCCGGGCCGCCTCACCACTGGTGAGCCCGGCCCCGGTGCGCAACGCACGCAGTTCCGCGCCCAGTTTCCGGCGGCGCACCGCGGGACCGTGCTGCATGGGCAACTCCTTACTCCAACCGAGCCGCCCAAATACGGTCTGCCGTCGCAGAGTTCACCGCTTCGAGCGACAGATATATGCATATCTTGGTGGATCGGCACCCTGACGGCCCTGGTAATGGCAGTCTGGCGACGAAGCACCAGTCCGGGACCGTACTCGAACCATCCGCTCCGTGTCGGACTGCGGTCCCGTTGGGAAAGGGACGACGTCGCCATGGCAGATCACCTGGAAGCATCCGTCACTCTGCCGAGCGATCCCGCCTCGGTCTCCGCGGCCCGGTCCTACGTGGTCACCACTCTCGCCGAGTGGGGACTGCCACCGGACACGGAGGTGGCCGACACCATCCGTCTGATCGTCTCCGAACTCACCACCAACGCCGTACAGCACACCCTCGGACAGTCACCCACCTTCACGGTGGACCTCGAACTCGACCGTGACGAACACCTGCGTATCGGGGTCACCGACAGCCACCCGCGCTTCCCCAAGCGGCTGCCGGCCGCCGTCCAGCAGGACAACGGCCGCGGCCTGGTCATCATCCGCTGGCTGACCGCGGAGTGCGGGGGCAAGCTGAGAGTGCGGCCCACGCGCGAGGGCGGCAAGACCGTCTCCATCGAACTGCCCTGGACGGCGGCCGCGGAGCCGGTGCCGGCCGCGGGACAGCAAGAGCCGTAACCCTCAGGGCTGCTGCGATTGCCCGGCCCGTCCGAACGTGCCGCGCAGCAGCGCCCGGAAGGCGTCCGCGGCGGGAGCCGCCTCGTCACTCCGGAAGGCGACCGAGACCGTACGGCGCAGCTCGCCGCCCTCCAACGCCCGTACCCCCACCGGAGTGACCGACGTGCGCGCCACCATCTCCGGTACGACCGCGACCCCGAGCCCCGCACTGGCCAGCGCGCACACCAGGAGGTACCCAGGCGTCGGGACCAGGACCGAGGGCGTGGCCCCGACGCGGGCCAGCACCGTCTCGACGCCCCGCCGGGCCGGAGCGTCCGGCGCCATGCTGATCAGCGGCTGCCCCGCGAGCTCGGTCAGCGGCAGCCGTGCGGCCCCGCTGGTGAGGGCGTGGCCCGGAGCGGACACCAGGACCAGCTCCTCGACGAGGATCGGCTCGATGCCGACGGAGGACGGGAGCGGGACCGGGTCGCCGGGTGTGTAGGTGTGCGTCAGCGCCAGATCGACCTCGCCGGCCGCGACGGCGGCGACACCGGCCGACGGCTCGTAGTCGGCGACCGTCAGCTCCACGTCCGGATGCGCCCGGCGGAACGCGCTGAGGGCCGGCGGCAGCAGATGGATGCCCGCGGTCTGGAACGTGCCGAGCCGGAGGGTGCCGCCCGTCAGGCCGGTCAGCCGGGCCAGTTCATGCCGGGCCCGGTCGAGTTCGTCGAGCACCCGCCGAGCCCGGGCCACCAGCAACTCGCCCGCACCGGTCAGCCGCGCCCCGCGGTGGTGCCGCACCAGAAGGGCGGTGCCCGTCTCGCGCTCCAGCTTGGCCAGCTGCTGGGAGAGCGCGGGCGTGGTGTAGCCCAGCCGCTCGGCGGCCCGGGTGATCGAGCCCGCCTCGGCGACCGCCACCAGGGCGGCGAGGCGGGTCGGGTCGTACATGCTGGGTCCCTTTCGAGCGTGGCGCCGACGGTGACTGTCCAAAGCACTGCCTAAAGCACTGCTTAAGGAATACCCAGAATATTCGAAATACCTGCTGAAGGCCCCGGCGCGGCAGGCTGGCCGCATGGACGCTCAGCTCATCGCCTTCACCGGGGTCTCCGCCGGCCTGGTCGCCATGCCCGGGGCCGATTTCACCGTCGTCGTACGCAACGCCCTCGTCTCCCGCCGGGCGGGCATCGCCTGTGCGCTCGGGATCGGGGCCGGGCTGCTGGTCCATGTGACGCTGGCGGTGGTGGGAGTCGCCGCGGTCCTGGCCGCCGTACCGGCGTTGTTGCGCGCGCTCCAGGTGGTGGGCGGCGTCTATGTGCTGTATCTGGGTGTCCAGACGCTGCGGCAGCGGCACACGCAAGGGGAGGCCGCGCGGGAGGATTCCACCACGCGACCGCTGCGGCAGGGCTTCGTCACCAACGCCCTCAATCCGAAGGCGTCGCTCACGTTCCTCAGCGTGCTGCCGCAGTTCGTGCCCGCGGGCGCCCCGGCGCTGCCCCGGACGCTGCTGCTCGCGCTGATCGTGGTCGCGATCGCGCTCGTCTGGTTCCAGGTCGTCGCCCTGCTGGTGGACCGGCTCGGCAGGTGGCTGCGCCGGCCGCGCGTCGCACGGGCGGTCACGACCGTCACCGGCGCCGCGCTGACGGCCTTCGGCGTGGCACTCCTCGCCGGGCCGCTGGTGGACGTCTGACGCCCTTTCCGGGGGCTGGCCCTCAGTCCGGTGTCCCGGGGCGGTGACAGCGCGTCAGGCTGCCGTCACCGCCCCCGGGGAGGGTCACTTGACCCGGCCGTACCAGACGCTCCTGGTCCAGATCTTCTGCAGCCGCACGACGTCCCCGCTCTTGGGGGAGTGCCAGATCTTCCCCTTCCCGGCGTAGATGCCGACGTGGTAGACGTTCGACCCCGAGTGGAAGAACACCAGGTCTCCGGCCTTGCGGTTGCCGGCGGAGATGTGGCGGGTCTTGTTGTACTGCTGGGCCGCCGTACGAGGCAGCTTCTTGCCGGCCTTCTTGTACGAGTACAGCGTGAGCCCGGAGCAGTCGAACCTGTGCGGACCTGTGGCGCCCCACTTGTACGGTGAGCCCTTTTTGGAGGCCGCGATCTGAAGTGCCTTGGTCGCCGGTGTGGCGGCTTCGGCCTCTGAGGCGAAGCCGGGCGCCACGATCGAGCCGCCCACTGCGGCGATGGTGAGAGCCGAGGCCGTACCGGCTCGGGCCATGAGCGACGGGACACGATTGAGCGCAGTCATGCGCAACCCTTCGTCAGCCGCCTGTGAAGGATGACCTGTCGGATTCGGGCTGGCGAAGTTGCCCGGCCGCGTTGCCGCGGCTTCACCCCAAGGGTTGCTCGGATCGAACGAACGTCCGCTCCGGCGACCCGTCTTGCTCGGGTCCTCCACTCCTGCCGATCCACTCCTGTCGACCGGTCATCCGGGCGGCGGCAGGACTCGGCGTCCGCCCGGACCGCCCCGCCGCTGCGGCGGGGGCTTGTCGTCAGACAGGGATCTTGACGCACGGATGAACGAAAAACCCAACGGAACCGGGGATTTGTGGCGTTACTCACCACTCGCCCGTTCGGGTGGACACCCCCGTGTTCGACCGGGTGTCCAGGTACTCGACGAGCCCCCGACCAGCGATGGAGCGTCCCATTCCGCCTTGGGGCCAAGCCTGTTGCGCAACCGGAGGGGCGCATAAATGGGCAGGTTGCTACGCCGAAAGTGGGTACACCTTTTGGTTCGTTTCGGCGTCCATCCGGACGCCTCGTCCGTGGGCCGAGGCGTCCGGAACCGTTCTGTACGACTCGTCAACTGTCGGAGCGTGGCGGCACCCTGACGCGAGCCGTGCGGCGTTCCCCGTCCAGCACGCGCAGCGCACGCGCCAGCGTGGGGGAGTGCAGCTCGGTCTCGCCCCGCTGGTGCATCAGCGCCAGCGCGTCCCGCAGCTCGGTCGCCTTGCCGACGAGCGCCTGGGCGGCGCGCAGTCCGCGGTACGTGTCGCCGTGCCGTGTCGGGTTGATCCGGCCGAGCAGGTCCACCACATCGAGATAACGGTCGATCAACTCCCCCTCCGCACGCGTCAGTGCGGGCAGCGGCGGCAACTCGGGTGGAAGCACCGGTCGATCACCGCCCTGTGGGCGGGGCGAGGGTGGCCTTGCGGCTGGGGATGATCCGGTCCACCAGCCCGTACTCCAGCGCCTCCTGGGCGCTGAGGATCTTGTCCCGCTCGATGTCCCGGTTCACCTGCTCGCGGCTGCGCCCGGTGTGCCGGGCGAGCAGCTCCTCCAGGCAGGTCCGAACGCGCGTCAGTTCGTCGGCCTGGATGGCCAGATCGCTCGCCTGTCCCTCGATCGGCTCGGGCAGCCCCGGCTGATGGATCACCATCCGGGCCCCCGGCAGCGCGAATCGCTTCCCCGCAGTGCCCGCGGCCAGCAGCACCGCGCCGGATGCCCCGGCCTGGCCCAGGCAGATCGTCTCCACGTCGCAGGTGACGAACTGCATCGTGTCGTAGATCGCCGTCATGGCGCTGAACGAGCCGCCGGGCGAGTTGATGTACAGCGAGATGTCCTGGCCGGGGTCCTTGTGCTCCAGGTACATGAACTGGGCCATCACGTCGTTCGCCGAGATGTCGTCGATCTGCGTGCCGAGAAAGACGATGCGCTCCTCCAGCAGCTTCGAATACGGGTCCTGCGTCCTGGTGCCGTGACTCGTGCGCTCGGTGAACTCGGGCAGCACGTGACGGGCGGTCGGTCGGGTCATGGCTCACGCTCCCTTGCCGGGGTGCCTGTAAAAAATGTACAGGACGTACATGACGTAATGTAGGGAGCATGGCCTACGAGATTCCGGTGACGCAAGCCAGGGCTGAGCTCGCCGAACTGATCAATCGCGTGGTGTACGGCGGCGAGCGCGTCGTCGTGACGCGGCACGGCAAGCCCCTCGTCGCCCTTGTGTCCGCTGCTGACCTGGAGCGACTCGACGCCCTCGACGGCCCTGTCGAGGAGCAGGTGATCAGCGCCGTCTCCGCCGTCCGCGAGGCCGGTTCCGCCCCCCGCGAACGGCACCGCTTCGGTATCGCGGCGGAGCACCGGGGGACCGGCCCCTCGTAGCCGCTCCTCGCGGCGGCCGCCCGTAGAAACGACGAGACCGTGCACCCCCGTCCGCCATGGCGGGGGTGCACGGTCGGTTCTGTGTGATGGCCGGCTGGTCAGCCGACGGGGGCGAGTTCCCTGTGGGGCTCAACGGCCTTCGTGCGGGACTTCAGCGCACTGCCGAGCAGTACGGCGCCCAGGCCCAGCGCCGCCCACCAGATGAGCGTCAGGGCGGGGCCCGTAGCTGCCGCGCCGTCGAAGAAGGACACCGAGCGCAGCAGGGTCGTGCCCGCGCCCGGGGGGAGCCACTGGCCGATCGCGCCGGCGGGCTCGGGCAGCAACTGCGGTGCCGAGGGCGCCCCGGAGAACGGGTTGCCCAGCAGCATCACGACTCCCGCCGAGATCCCGACGCCGGCGGTGCCGATGAGGGCGGCGAGCCCCGCGACGGCAGCGCTCACGGCCAGCGTGGACAGGGCGAAGACCCCGGCCTCCGTCCACCAGTTGCCGGTGAGGACCTCCAGCCAGCTGTGCGCGAGCGCGGCCGCGGTCACGCCGATCAGGGCGGCGGCGCCGACCAGGGCGCTCACGGCGCGCACTCCGCGCAGCCCTAGCAGGGTCACCGCCGCGCCGGCCGCGATGCCGGCCAGGGCGAGCGGCAGGACGCTCGCGTTGAGGGCCGCCCCGCGCGGGTCCGTCTCGGGTGCGGGCACCACGTCGACCGCCCTGATTCCGGTGCCCTGGGCGGCGGCCTGCTGGGCCACCGCCTGCTGCAGCAACTGGGCCGCCACCGGGCTCGCCGCCGACGCGGTCAGCAGCTCCGGGCCCTGCGGGGTGACGACGACCGCGCCGTATACGGTCCGGTCCTCGATGGCGTCCCGGGCGGCGGTCTCGTCGGCGTAGCGGTGGATCTCGAAGGCGCCCTCGTGCGAGGCCAGCTGCTTCGCCACCTGGGCGGTGGCGGCCGTCGGTCCGGCCACGCCGAGCGGCAGGTCCCGAGGGGCCGTGCGGGCGGCCGGCCAGGCGAAGGCCCACAGGGCGAGGGAGGCCAGGGCGGGAACGAGGACGACGACCGCGATCAGGCGGCGGGTGGACATGGGGACTCCCTGAGGTGCGAGCTCGGGTAAAAAGAAGGAGCGTTCGTTTTACGTGTGCCACCACCGTCCTGCGGATGTGTCTCCTTGTCAAGAAGGAATGTTCGTTTTACTTTTGGACCATGGCCCGCGTATCCCAGGCACACCTCGACGCCCGCCGTCGGCAGATCCTCGACGGCGCCGCGATCTGCTTCGCCCGCAACGGCTTCCACGCCACGTCCATGCAGGACGTGCTGAAGGAGGTCGACCTCTCGGCGGGGGCGGTATATCGCTACTTCAGCGGCAAGGAGGAGCTGATCGGCGCGATCGTCGGCGAGGTGCTCGGATCGG
Organism: Streptomyces sp. DT2A-34; assembly: GCF_030499515.1. Lineage (NCBI taxonomy): Bacteria > Bacillati > Actinomycetota > Actinomycetes > Kitasatosporales > Streptomycetaceae > Streptomyces > Streptomyces sp. DT2A-34. Next base: position 9,122,672 of record NZ_JASTWJ010000001.1, read on the forward strand.
TCCGCGCGGCCTTCGAGGAGGCGGCGCGGCAGAGCCCGCCCCCGCCACCGGACGAACTCGTCGCCTCCGTCCTCGGCCGGACCCTCGCCGCCCGCGAGGCCCTGGTCGTCGACGGGCAGCCCGCGTTTCCACGGCTCGTCATCCAGGTCTGGACCGAGACGCTGCGCAACGAAGAGCTCGCGGCCGTGCTGCGGGAGGGCTACGGCTCGGTGCGCGCGGCCTGGGGGCGGATCGCCAAGGGCTACCAGGAAGCCGGGATGATGCGGGCGGACGTGGCGCCGGACCATGTGGCCCGCACGATGATCGCCGCCGTGCTGGGCTTCCTCGCCCAGCAGTCCCTCTTCGGGCCCGCCCCGGTCGAGATCCTCCGGGACGGTCTGCGGGCGTTGATGAGCATGCGGGACGAGCCCGCCGCGAACTGAGGGATCCCCGCTCGGTTGGATCACAGCTCGGTTAACTTGCTTGAAACCCGGTCCAACTAGCCTGCCGGTCTACGCCACCAGGGACTTTGCCCCGGGGCTGCGGCAACCGGACCCCGCACGGTCCGGAGCGAGGACTGTGAGGTGGGACGTGCAACTGACCCCGCACGAGCAAGAGAGGCTGCTCATCCACGTGGCGGCCGACGTGGCCGAAAAGCGCCGGGCCCGCGGGCTCAAGCTGAACCACCCCGAGGCGGTCGCCCTCATCACGTCGCACATCCTCGAGGGTGCCCGCGACGGCCGTACGGTCGCCGAGCTCATGGCCTCCGGGCGCAAGCTGCTCACCCGGGACGACGTCATGGAGGGCATCCCCGAGATGATCCACGACGTCCAGGTCGAGGCGACCTTCCCGGACGGCACCAAGCTCGTCACCGTCCACGACCCGATCGTCTGAAGGGGGCGGCGATGATTCCCGGAGAGATCCTCTTCGCCGACGGCCCGATCGCCTACAACGAAGGCCGCGAGGTCACCCGGCTGACCGTCCTCAACGCCGCCGACCGGCCCGTCCAGGTCGGCTCCCACTACCACTTCGCCGAGGCCAACCCCGGTCTGGACTTCGACCGCGCCGCAGCCCGCGGCAAGCGGCTGAACATCGCCGCCGGCACCGCCGTGCGCTTCGAACCCGGGATCCCCGTCGACATCGAACTCGTCCCCCTCACCGGCGCCCGTGTGGTGCCCGGACTGCGCGGGGAGACCGGAGGTGCCCTCGATGCCTGAGATCTCCCGTGCCGCGTACGCCGACCTGTTCGGCCCCACCACCGGTGACCGCATCCGGCTCGCCGACACCGACCTGCTGATCGAGATCGAGCAGGACCGTTCCGGCGGTCCCGGGCTCGCGGGGGACGAGGCCGTGTTCGGCGGCGGCAAGGTCATCCGCGAATCCATGGGCCAGTCCCGTGCTACGCGCGCAGACGGCACCCCCGACACCGTCATCACGGGCGTCGTGATCATCGACCACTGGGGCATCGTCAAGGCCGACGTCGGCATCCGCGACGGCCGGATCACCGGCATCGGCAAGGCGGGCAACCCCGACACGATGGACGGGGTGCACCCCGACCTCGTCATCGGCCCCGAGACCGAGATCATCGCCGGCAACGGGCGGATCCTCACGGCCGGCGCCATCGACGCGCACGTGCACTTCATCTGCCCCCAGATCGCCGACGAGGCGCTCGCCTCCGGCATCACCACGCTGATCGGCGGCGGCACCGGACCCGCCGAGGGCTCGAAGGCGACCACGGTCACGCCGGGTCCTTGGCATCTGGCCCGGATGCTGGAGGCGATGGAGGAGCACCCCGTCAACTTCGGCCTGCTGGGCAAGGGGAACACCGTCTCCCACGAGGCGATGCTGTCCCAGATCCGCGGCGGCGCGCTCGGCCTCAAGCTGCACGAGGACTGGGGCTCCACCCCGGCCGTCATCGACGCCTCGCTGACCGTCGCCGACCGGACCGGCATCCAGGTCGCGATCCACACGGACACGCTGAACGAGGCCGGCTTCGTGGGCGACACGCTCGCCGCGATCGCCGGACGCGGCATCCACGCGTACCACACCGAGGGTGCGGGCGGCGGGCACGCGCCGGACATCATGACCGTCGTCTCCGAGCCGCATGTGCTGCCCAGTTCGACCAACCCGACGCGGCCGTTCACCGTCAACACCGCCGAGGAACACCTCGACATGCTGATGGTGTGCCACCACCTCAACCCGGCGGTGCCGGAGGACCTCGCCTTCGCCGAGTCGCGGATCCGGCCGTCGACCATCGGGGCGGAGGACATCCTGCACGACCTCGGCGCGATCTCGATCATCTCGTCCGACGCCCAGGCCATGGGCCGCGTCGGCGAGGTCATCATGCGGACCTGGCAGACCGCCCATGTGATGAAGCGGCGGCGCGGTGCGCTGCCCGGCGACGGGCGGGCCGACAACCAGCGGGTGCGGCGCTACGTCGCCAAGTACACGATCAACCCGGCGGTCGCCCAGGGGCTTTCCCACGAGGTCGGCTCCGTGGAGACCGGCAAGCTCGCCGACCTGGTGCTGTGGGAGCCGGCGTTCTTCGGCGTCAAACCGCACCTCGTCATCAAGGGCGGGCAGATCGCGTACGCGCAGATGGGCGACGCCAACGCGTCCATCCCTACGCCGCAGCCGATCCTGCCCCGGCCGATGTTCGGCGCGATCGGACGGGCGCCCGCCTCGAACTCCGTCAACTTCGTGGCGCCGCTCGCCATCGAGGACGGGCTCGCGGAGCGGCTCCAGCTCGGGAAGCGGTTCGTGGCCATCGAGTCGACGCGTGGGGTCACCAAGGCCGACATGCGGCAGAACGACGCGCGGCCCGACGTGCGGATCGATCCCGACAGCTTCGCCGTGCACATCGACGGGGAGCTGGTGGAGGCCACGCCTGCCGCCGAACTGCCCATGGCCCAGCGCTACTTTCTGTTCTGAGAGCAGGGTTTTCGATGTCACGGGCAGCACTTCTCGTCCTGGCCGACGGCCGCTTTCCCGCCGGGGGGCACGCGCACTCCGGCGGGGCGGAGGAGGCCGTCAAGTCGGGGCGGATCACCGGGGCCGCGAGCCTGGAGGACTTCTGCCGGGGGCGGCTGCACACGGCGGGGCTGGTCGCGGCCTCGCTCGCCGCGGCGGCCGCGCTCGGGGTCGATGCGGTGGCCTTGGACGAGGCCGCCGATGCCCGTACGCCGTCGCCCGCGTTGCGGGGTGCCGCGCGGAAGCTGGGGCGGCAGTTGATGCGGGCCGCTCGGGCGACGTGGCCGTCCCCGGAACTGGATGACCTTGCCCGGCGGTTTCCCAGGGGGGCCCATCAGCCGGTCGTGCTGGGGGCCGTGGCCCGGGTGGCGGGGTTGGGGGCCGTCGAGGCGGCTTACTGTGCGGCGTACGAGAGCGTGAGTGGGCCGGCGTCCGCGACGGTGCGGTTGCTGAGCCTTGATCCCTTCGACGCCACGGCGGTGCTGGCTCGGTTGGCGCCGGAGTTGGACCGGGTGGTGGATCGGGCGGTGGAGGCGGGGCGACTGGTCGTCGACGGGGGAGTCGACGAGTTGCCCGCCGCTTCGGCTCCGTTGCTGGAGATCGGGGCGGAGGTGCATGCGGCTTGGGGTGTGCGGCTGTTCGCGTCGTAGGGATTTCCTTCGCCCCCGCCGCCCCTACCCGTTCCCATCCCCAGGGGCGCTGCCCCTTCGTCCCCGCCAGGGGCGCTGCCCCTGGACCCCGCTGGGGGCTGCGCCCCCAGACCCCGCTTCGGCCCTGAAAGGGCCTCGTCCTCGAACGCCGGACGGGCTGAATGATGACCCGAGTTCCAAAGGAGCCGACCATGCATCTCGACCACTCCCACGACGGCCCCTCCGCCGTCAGTGCCGACGCCCGCCGTCCCGACGGTTCGCGCCGTGCGCTGCGCATCGGTCTCGGAGGGCCCGTCGGGTCCGGTAAGACGGCCACCGTTGCCGCGCTCTGCCGTGCCCTGCGTGACGAGCTCTCCCTCGCCGTCGTCACGAACGACATCTACACGCGCGAGGACGCCGAGTTCCTGCTGCGGGAGGCCGTGTTGCCGCCCGAGCGGATCACCGCCGTGGAGACCGGGGCCTGTCCGCACACCGCGATCCGGGACGACATCTCCGCGAACCTCGAAGCCGTCGAGGATCTGGAGGACGAGGTCGGCCCCCTCGACCTCATCCTCGTCGAGTCCGGCGGGGACAATCTCACCGCGACCTTCTCCAAGGGGCTCGTCGATGCGCAGATCTTCGTGATCGACGTCGCCGGTGGGGACGACATTCCGCGCAAGGGCGGGCCGGGCGTGACCACCGCCGATCTGCTCGTCGTCAACAAGACCGACCTCGCGCCGTACGTCGGCTCCGACCTGGCGCGCATGGCGGCCGACGCCAAGACGCAGCGGGCCGAACTGCCGGTCGTCTTCCAGTCGCTGCGGAGCGAGCCCGGCGTGCGCGACGTCGCCGACTGGGTACGGACGCGGCTCGCGGCATGGACGGCGTGACCGTGGCCTGTGGTGTCCGGGCCGTCGCGCGGATCGCCGCCCGGGACGACGGGCGGGGCGGCACCTCGCTGCCTGTGCTGGAGGGTGACGGGCCGCTGGCGCTGCGGCGGACCCGGGGGAGCGGTGCCGAGGCGCGGGTCGTGCTCGTCGGGGCGATGAGCGGGCCTCTAGGCGGCGACCACTTCACCGTGGAGGCCGACGTTCAGGCCGGCGCACGGCTGCGCGTCGGGTCGGCGGCCGCCACCATCGCGCTGCCGGGACAGAGCAAGGGCGAGGCCCGTTACGACGTACGGCTCTCCGTCGCCGACGGGGGCGAACTGCACTGGCTGCCCGAGCAGTTGATCTCCGCCCGGGGCAGTGATCTCTACGTCACGACGCGCGTCGACGTCGGCGCGGCGGGGCGGCTCGTGCTGCGTGAGGAGCAGGTGCTCGGGCGGGTGGGGGAGGAGCCGGGGCGGCTCAGTAGTCGGATCCGGGTGAGCGTCGCGGGTCGGGTCGTACTCGATCAGGAGCTTGCCTGCGGTCCCGGTGCGCCGGGTGGCTGGGACGGGCCCGCCGGGCTCGGCGGGCGTCGGGCCGTCGGCCAACTCGTCGTCGTACGACCCGAGTTCGCCGAGTCTCCGGTGGCGGCTCGGGTGCTGGGGGAGAACGCCGCCGTCGTGCCGCTTGCCGGCCCCGCCGCTCTGGTGAGCGCCGTGGCGGCGGACGCGCTGCTGCTGCGCAGGCTGCTCGACGAGGCGCTCCAGTCCCTCGACTGAGCGCCGCCGGGCAGCCGCCGACCCCTTGAGCGGGCCGAGCTCGCTCTTGTGCAGGACGGCCGCGTCCAGGAGCTCGACCGCGACCTGGCCGGGCAGTGCGAGAGTCCGGTGGACCTCGGTGCGGTCGGCGCCGGCGCGGCGCGGAGGCCCGCCTGCGCCGAATCCGGGCACGCCTCCCGCCGGTTGTGCCGGGCGGTCGGCTCTTTCGCCAACCGCGCTCTCGCCGGTCCGCCCAGGTCGCCCCGCCCCTTCGCCCGTCCTGCCGGGTCGGCTGCCCCTCCCGTCGGTCGGTCGTCGACGCAGGATCTCGGCGGTGCGCCATGGGCGGGCGGCAGCCCGGAACTCAGGCCTGGTGCCGGCCGCCGGGCCGCCCGCCCGTCAGATCCCCGCCCGGCCCGCCGACCGCGAGGTCGCGTCAACTGATGGGCAACCGGGGGAACTTGCGCTCCTTCTCCGCCTTGGCGGCGGCCTCCTCGGCCTTGGCGACGGCCGCGTACTGGTCGACGTACTCCTGCTCGGAGAGCGACAGGATCGCGTACATGATCTCGTCGGTCACCGCGCGCAGGATCGCCTTCTCGTTCTCCATGCCGGCGTACCGGGAGAAGTCGAGGGGCTTGCCGAAGCGGATCGTCACCGGGTGGAGGTTCGGGATGACCTTGCCCGGCGGCTGGGCCTCGAACGTGCCGATCATCGCGCAGGGAATGACCGGGACCCCGGCCTTGAGCGCCATTACCGCGACGCCGACCTTGCCCTTGTAGAGGCGGCCGTCGTGCGAGCGGGTGCCCTCCGGGTAGATGCCGAGGAGTTCGTCCTTGCTCAGGACCCCGAGCCCCTCGCGGATCGCGGCCTGGCCCGCCTCCTTGCCCGTGCGGTCGACCGGGATCTGCCCGGCGCTGCGGAAGAAGGCCGCGGTCAGGCGTCCCCTGATGCCCGGGCCCGTGAAGTACTCCTTCTTCGCGAGGAACGTGATGCGGCGCTTGAGCATCGCGGGCATCAGGAAGTGGTCGGAGAACGACAGATGGTTGCCGGCGACGATGGCCGCGCCGGTGGCCGGCACGTGCTCGAGGCCCTCTATTCGGGGGCGGAAGACCAGTCTCAGCAGAGGTCCCAACAACACGTATTTGAGTACGTAGTAGAACAAAGGGGTCGCTCCTCACTCCGGCGGATCAGTTCCTACCGCCGCGTTCTGGCAGGTCAACCGGCGTGCCGTGGGGCTGCCAGTGTAGGCGCAGGGGTGACAGGCCGGAACCGGGTCGGGTCGGACGGATGCCGACCAATACCGAATGTCCTGACTGGATGTCAGAAGCTTGGTGGGCAGCGTCACTTGCGGGTGGGGAGGACCGCCGGACCAGCCTGGTGTCACGAACCGGTGTGCGGCAACCCGGTGGCGTGGTTTGGCGTGATCACGGTTGCCGGGTGGCAGGCGGCCCGCCCTTGCCGGGAGCCGTCCCGTCTGCTCGCTCATCACAGCCGCACGATGATCAGCGCCGTGTCGTCCGTCGCGCCCTCCGGCGGAAGCAGCTCCAGCAGGACGGCGTCGGCGAGGGGCTCGGGGTCGGCCGTGCGGTGGCGTACGAGGGAGTCGGCAAGGCGGGTCAGGCCGGAGTCGATGTCCTCGCGGCGGCGTTCGATCAGGCCGTCGGTGTACAGCGCCAGCGTGGCGCCGCTGGTGAAGGTGGTGACGGCCTGCGGTCTCGGCATCGGATCGGGGCGGGCGTCCAGCGGCGGGTCGGTGGCCCGGTCGAGGAACTCCACGCGGCCGTCGGCGTGGACCAGCACCGGCGGTGGATGGCCCGCGCTGCTGTAGGTGACGGTGCGGGCGTCGAAGTCGACGAACGTCGTGACCGCGGTGGCCGATTCGGCGCCGTCGACGACATGGGCGTACCGGCCCAGCACGTCGAGCGCCTGCGCCGGGCCGTCGGCGACGCGGGAGGTGGCGCTGAGCGCGCTGCGCAGCTGACCCATGACACCGGCCGCCTCCAGGCCGTGGCCGACCACGTCGCCCACGGACACGCCGATACGGTGGCCGCCCACCAGGTCGACCACGTCGTACCAGTCGCCGCACACGTTCAGCGCGCCGACCGCGGGCCGGTAGCGCACGGCGGCCCGATGGTTGCGCACCTGCCGGCCGGCGGGCAGCATCGCCTCCTGCAGGGCGAGGGCCACCTCGCGCTCGCGGGCGTGCGCCTGCCGCAGCCGTTCGTTGAGCTCCTGCAGCTCGCGGGCGCGCGTGTACAGCTCGGCCTCCAGGACCCGCGCCCGGCTGTCGCCGCCCTGTCTGCCGCGGAGGCGGATGAGCTCGGTGACCTCCTCCACCCGGTGCACGATGAGGGCCACCCGCCCGTCGGGGCCGAAGACGGGCGCGTTGACCGGGCTCCAGTAGCGCTCCTCCCAGTGGCCGGGGCGCATGGGGTCCTCGACGTCGTAGCGCTGCAGGGCCATGGTGTCGCGCTCGCCGGTGGCCACCACGCGCAGCATCGACGCCCGGACGTCGCGCATGCCGGTGGCGGCGGGGTCGTGGGGGTTGTCGGGGAAGACGTCGAAGATGTACCGGCCCACCAGCTGTGCGCGGGTGCGCCCGGACAGGCGCTGGAAGTCCTCGTTGGCGTCGGCGTAGACCAGCTCCGGGGTCAGCAGCGCCACCATTCCGGGCAGGCCCTGGAACACCGCCTCGTAGTCGATCGCCTTCTCGTTCATGGCTCCCGCCTCACCACCGGGATCAGACCAGTTTCTCACGGTGTATCACTTATGTGCCGATCTACTGCGTCTGTACGAGTACGACAGGTCAGGGCGACGGATCCGTCAGGGACTGCTCGGCCCAGATGATCTTCCCCTCGGGGACGAAGCGGGTCCCCCACCGCTGGGTGAACTGGGAGACCAGCAGCAGCCCGCGCCCGCCCTCGTCGGTGGTGCGCGGATGGCGCAGATGCGGGGCGGTGGCGCCGCCGTCGAAGACCTCGCAGATCAGCGCGCGCTCCCTGATCAGGCGCAGCCGGATGGGGCCGGTGGCGTACCGGATCGCGTTGGTGACCAGCTCGCTGACGACCAGTTCCGTCGTGAAGGCGAACTCCTCCAGGCCCCACTCCGACAGCTGCCGTGCCGCCGTCTTGCGTGCGTCGGCGACGGCGGCCGGGTCGGTCGGCAGGTCCCAGTCGGCGACCTGATCGGTGCCGAGGAGGCGGGTGCGGGCCATCAGCAGGGCCACGTCGTCGTGCGGGCGGTCCGGGACCAGCGCGTCGACCACGGTCCGGCAGCGCAGGTCGAGCGAGTCGGCGCGCCGCTCCAGGACCGCCCGAAGCCGGTCCCGGTCGGCGTCGATGGCCCAGTCGTCCCCGCGCGCCAGCAGCCCGTCGGTGTGCAGGGCGAGCGTGCTGTCCGCCGGCAGGGCCAGCTCGACCGACTCGAACGGGGGGCCTCCCACCCCGAGCGGCGCTCCCTGCGGCAGATCGACGAAGGTGACACCGCCGTCGGGCCGCACGACCGCCGGCGCCGGATGGCCCGCGGCCGCCATGGTGCACTGCCCGTCGACCGGGTCGTAGATCACATACACGCACCCGGACCCCACGGACTGGGCGATGGCGGCCTCCTCCGCGCCCATCTGGACGGCCTCCTCGCGGGCCGAACGCGCGACCAGGTCGTCGAGGTGGGCCAGCACCTCCTCGGGCGGCAGATCCAGCAGGGCGAGGGTCCGTACGGCGGTCCGCAGCCGCCCCATCGCCGCGGCGGCGTCGATGCCGTGCCCGGGCACCTCGCCCACCACCAGGGCGACGCGGGCGCCCGACAGCGGGATGACGTCGTACCAGTCGCCGCCGAGGCCGGTGAGCTCGTCGGCCGGCCGGTAGCACGCGGACACCTCCAGCGCGTCCTGCTCGGGCAGCTGGTGCGGCAGCAGGCTGCGCTGCAGGACCAGCGCCGCGTCGCGCTCGCGGGTGTAGCGCCGGGCGTTGTCCACACAGACGGCCGCCCGGGAGACGAGGTCCTCCGCCAGGTTCAGGTCGTCCTCCTCGAAGGACTCCTGGCGGTGGCGCCGGAAGAAGGTCGTGACGCCCAGGGTGACGCCCCGGGCGCGGATCGGCACGATCATCACGCTGTGCAGGCCCAGCTCCAGGAAGATGGCGGCCCGCCCGCCGCGCGCGTGCTGGGTCCATGCCTTGCCGAGGGGGTCCAGTCTCTCCTCGCGCCAGGAACTGGCCGTCCTCAGGCAGCGGATCGGCGGCGAGTCCGCCGGATAGGTGACCACCTCGCCGATGTCGACGACGGCCTCCGGCACCCGCGCGGTGGCCGAACGGTGCCCCGCGCGGCGCAGCGGCACCGGACCGGTGTCGCGCAGCGGCCCGGCGGTGGGCTCCCCGCCCCGCAGCACCGACTCCAGCAGGTCCACGGTGACCAGGTCGGCCAGTCCCGGTACGGCCACGTCGGCCAGCTCCTGAGCGGTGCGGGTGATGTCCAGGGAGCGGCCGATGTGCTCGCCGGCCCGGTCGAGCAGGGCCAGGCGCTGCCGGGCGCGGTGCCGGTCGGTGATGTCCTCGACCGTGTAGTACACGCCCATGGGGTGGCCCTGGCCGTCGTCGAGCCGGGTGAACGACATCATGTGCGCGGTCTCGCGCAGCGGTGCGGAGCGGGCGTGGCCCACGTGCTCGTAGCCGACGATCGGTTCGCCGGTCGTCAGCACGCGGCGCATCTGCGCCTCGATGGACTCGGCGTCCAGGCCGGGCTGGATGTCCGCGAGCCGCAGCCCGAGCCGACGGGTCGGCGGGCCGCCGCCGTACTGGGCGAGGGCGCTGTTCGACCAGACGTACCGCAGGTCCGTGTCGACGATGGCTATGCCGACGGGGGACCCGGCGACCATCTGCTCCAGTACGGCCCGGCTCATGTCCCAGCCGGGCGCCTCGTCGAGTTCCGACAGGAGTGCGAGCCAGCGCGAGGGGCCCTGGTTGTCCAGGGCCGCGGTGATCCGCACCATCAGCCTGACCGGCAGCCCGTCCCTGCGCAGGGCCGTCAGCAGCCCCGCCCAGCCGCCGTCCGCGCGGCACCGCTCGATCAGCTCCGGCACCCGCCCCGCGTCCTCGGCGCTCAGCAGCTCGGCGGCGCTCCTGCCCACCGCCTCGGAGGCCGCGTACGCCAGCAGCCGCTGCGCGTCCCTGGTCCACCCCGCCACCCGGCCCCGCGCGTCAAGCAGCACAGGCACGGCGTCCGCCACGTCGAACCCCTGCCGGGCAACGCCCCGCTCCTCGTGTGTGCCCACGGCCGACCTCTCTGTCGCTGAGAGCGGTCTACCACCTCTTGTCCCCATCTTCACCCTTCCGGTCAACGCTGCCTCTTTGCGGGGGCCGGGCGTGTGCGGGGAGGAGGGGGAGCGGGGAGCGGGGTGGGGGAGTGTGGGCTGTCGGAAACGCGGGTGGTGGCAGCGAGGTCAGTCCGGTGGAAAAAGCGAGGTCAGTGCGGTGGAACAGCGAGGTCAGTGCGGTGGAACAGCGGCAGCCCGGCCCCGAAGCCTCAGGACCGGGCTGCCGAGCCGGGACGTCTACGCCAGTACCTTCTCCAGCGCCCCCAGTGCCCCCGTCAGCTCGTCCGCCGTGATCGTCAGCGGTGGGGCCAGGCGGATCGTGGAGCCGTGGGTGTCCTTGACCAGGACGCCCTCGCGCAGGAGCCGTTCGCCGATCTCCCGGCCCGTGCCGACCGCGGGGTCGATGTCGACGCCCGCCCACAGGCCCCGCGCGCGGAAGCCGAGGACGCCCTTGCCGACCAGGGCCGACAGGCCGCCCCGCAGGACCACGCCGAGCTCGGTGGCCCGTCGCTGGAACTCGCCCGTTTCGAGGAGCTCGACCACCGCCGTGCCGACCGCGGCGGCCAGCGGGTTGCCGCCGAACGTGGAGCCGTGCTCGCCCGGGCGCAGCACGCCGAGTACGTCCCGGCGGGCCACCACCGCCGACACCGGCACGATGCCGCCGCCCAGCGCCTTGCCCAGCAGCAGCACGTCCGGCACGACCGCCTCGTGCTCGACGGCGAGCGTACGGCCCGTGCGGCCCAGGCCCGACTGGATCTCGTCCGCGATGAAGAGGCAGCCCTTGCGGCGAGTCAGTTCGCGCACCCCGGTGAGGTAGCCGTCGTCGGGGATGAGGACGCCCGCCTCGCCCTGGATCGGCTCCAGCAGCACCGCCGCCGTCGTCTCGTCGACCGCCGCCTCCAGCGCCGCCAGGTCGTTGTACGGCACGATCCGGAAACCCGGCGTGAAGGGACCGAAGCCCTGCCGTGCCGTCTCGTCCGTGGAGAACGACACGATCGTCGTCGTACGGCCGTGGAAGTTCTCCGCGGCGACCACGATCGTCGCCTGGTCGGCCGGGACGCCCTTCACCTCGTACGCCCACTTGCGGGCCACCTTGATGCCGGACTCGACCGCTTCGGCGCCCGTGTTCATCGGCAGCACCATGTCCAGGCCCGTCAACCGGGCGAGCCGCTCGGCGAATTCGGCCAGCTTGTCGTTGTGGAAGGCGCGGGAGGTGAGGGTCAGGCGGTCCAGCTGGCGATGCGCCGCCTCGATCAGCGCCGGGTGGCGGTGGCCGAAGTTCAGGGCCGAGTAACCGGCCAGCATGTCGAGGTAGCGGCGGCCCTCCACGTCCTCCACCCACGTGCCCTCGGCGCGCGCGACGACCACGGGCAGCGGGTGGTAGTTGTGCGCCAGGACCGGCTCCTCGGCGCGGATCAGGTCGGCGGACGAGCGGGTGGTCACGGGAGCGGTCATCAGCGGATCTCCTGAGTGCAGCACTTGATGCCGCCGCCGGCCTTGCGGAACTCCGACAGGTCGACGGGGACGGGGACATAGCCGCGGTCGGCGAGGGCGGAGGTGAGCGCCTCGGCCTGGGGCGCGATGAAGACGTTGCGTCCGTCGGACACGGAGTTCAGCCCGAACGCCATCGCGTCGTCGCGGGTGGCGAGCACCGCGTCCGGGTACAGCCGAGCGAGCACCTCACGGCTGCCCGGCGAGAACGCCTCCGGGTAGTACGCGATGTTGTCGTCGTCGAGGACGAACAGCGCCGTGTCCAGGTGGTAGAAGCGCGGGTCCACCAGCGTCAGGCTGATCACCGGATGGCCGAAGAACTCCTGCACCTCGCGGTGGGCCTCGCGGGTCGTACGGAATCCGGTGCCGGCCAGCACATACCGGCCCGTCCAGACCAGGTCGCCCTCGCCCTCGCAGACGGACTCGGGGCGGTACACGTCGTAGCCCGCCGTCTTGAACCAGGTGTCGTAGTGCGTGGACTCGGGGCGCCGCTCCGGCGCGTGGAAGAGGGAGCCGAAGACACGGCCGCCCACGACGACCGCCGAGTTCGCGGCGAAGACCATGTCCGGCAGGCCGGGGGCGGGCTCCACCGTGTCGACGGTGTGGCCGTGGGTGCGGTAGGCGCTGATCAGCGCCTGCCACTGAGCCTGGGCGAGATCGACGTCGACGGGGGCGTCGGGTCGCATCCAGGGGTTGATCGCGTACTGCACGGCGAAGTGTCTGGGTTCGCAGACGAGATACCGCCGCCGGCGCGGCACACGGGAGTCGGGCACAGAGGGGTTCCTCCGCTTCCTGCGAGTGTCGACTGAGGGTTGACACCAAGGTAGGAAGTGCCGGATACGAGCGACAAGGAAGGAGTATTGCGTGTCCACGCAGGAATCCTGCGTAGTTTCTTCGGCAGACGCAGGCTTGCTGCGCGTCGCAAGGTTTAGCGGGACGTCTGCTCGGGCGCCGGCTGGCTCGCGCCCGCCTCGGGGCTCTCGGGGAGCAGATGGGACAGCACCATCACGCTGATCGTCTTCCGGATGAACGGCTCGACGCGGATCCGCTCCAGCACCTCCTCGAAGTGCTCCACATCCCGCGCCCGCACATGCAGCAACGCGTCCGCGCCGCCCGTCACCGTCATCGCCGCGGTGATCTCCGGATGGTTGCGGACCACCTCCGCGAGCCGCCGCGGCGGGGCCGCGCCCTCGCAGTACACCTCGACGTACGCCTCCGTACGCCAGCCCAGCGCCGACGGCCTGACCGTGGCGGTGAACCCGGTGATCACGCCCGTGTCGCGCAGCCGGTCCACGCGCCGCTTCACCGCCGTCGCGGACAGTCCGACGCTCGTGCCGATCTCGGCGAAGCTCGTCCTGGCGTTCGCCATGAGGGCGGTGATGATCTTTCGGTCGAGTTCGTCGAAGGACGCCGCGCCGCTGTTCATGAGGGCACTGTAAGCGGCGCGATACCCAGCGCGAACGTCCGCCGGGAGGGCATGTCCAAGCGTGCGAATTACTCCTACACTCCGGGTTCATGCTGCGCGCCCTCGCTGTCGACGACGAACGACCCTCGCTGGAGGAACTGCTCTACCTCCTGAACGCCGACCCCCGCATCGGCAGCGCGGAGGGCGCGGGCGACGCGACCGAGGCGCTGCGCCGGATCAACCGCGCTCTCGAGTCGGGACCCGCCGGGCCCGAGGCGATCGACGTGGTCTTCCTCGACATCAACATGCCCGGCCTGGACGGGCTGGACCTGGCCCGGCTGCTGACCGGGTTCGCCAAGCCGCCGCTGGTCGTGTTCGTCACCGCCCACGAGGACTTCGCCGTGCAGGCCTTCGACCTCAAGGCCGTCGACTACGTCCTCAAGCCCGTCCGCAAGGAGCGACTGGCGGAGGCGGTCCGTCGCGCCGTCGAACTGCGCGCCGCCGAGCTCCGCGACGCCGCCGCCCCCCGCATACCCGTGAGCGAGCCCGACCCCGACCACATACCCGTCGAGCTCGGCGGCGTGACCCGCTTCGTCTCCGTCGACGACATCACCCACGTCGAGGCCCAGGGCGACTACGCCCGACTGCACACCGACAAGGGCAGCCACCTCGTCCGCATCCCCCTGTCGACCCTGGAGGAGCGCTGGCGCTCCCGCGGCTTCGTCCGCATCCACCGCCGTCATCTCGTCGCCCTGCGCCACATCGGCGAACTCCGGCTGGACGCCGGCACCGTCAGCGTGCTGGTCGGCACCGAGGAACTCCAGGTCAGCCGCCGGCACGCGCGCGAGCTGCGGGACCTGCTCATGAGGAGGCCGTGACGATGCCCAGCAACCCCGCCGACCGTCGTGTCGTCGTCACCGGCCCGCCCCGGCAGGCCCGCCGGGTCTCCGGCTACTACCGCCCGCGCACCGAGATCGACGAGCAGACCACCCTCGGCCACACCTACGTCCGCTCCCTGATGCGCACCCAACTGCGCACCGCACTCGTCGTGTTCGCCGTCCTCGGCCTGCTCGTCGGCCCGCTGCCCCTGCTGTTCGCCGCGATGCCGGCCTCCCGCCACCTGGAATGGGCGGTCCTCGGCTTCGGCCTCTACGCACCGCTGGTCCTGCTGGCCCGCTGGTTCGTGCGCCGCGCGGAGCGCAACGAACGGGACTTCGTACGGCTCGTCGAAGACCGCTGAGCCAGAGGAACCAACAGGGCCGTGAACTCCAGCTACGCCGTCCCCGCCGTCGCCCTCGTCGTCCTCGCGACCGTCCTCGTCGGCGCCTTCGGCCTGCGCATCTCGCGCACCACCTCCGACTTCTACGTCGCCTCCCGCACCGTCGGCCCCCGCCTCAACGCGGCCGCGATCAGCGGCGAGTACCTCTCCGCCGCCTCCTTCCTCGGCATCGCGGGCCTGGTCCTCGTACAGGGCCCGGACATGCTCTGGTACCCGGTCGGCTACACCGCCGGATACCTCGTCCTGCTGCTGTTCGTCGCGGCCCCGCTGCGCCGCTCCGGCGCCTACACCCTCCCCGACTTCGCCGAGGCCCGCCTGTCCTCCCCGGCGGTACGGCGGCTCGCGGGCGCCTTCGTCGTCGGCACCGGCTGGCTGTATCTGCTGCCCCAACTCCAGGGCGCCGGGCTGACGTTGACCGTGCTGACGGGCGCGCCCGACTGGCTCGGCGGAGTGATCGTCGCCGTCGTCGTGGTCGCCATCGTCGCCGCGGGCGGCATGCGCAGCATCACCTTCGTGCAGGCCTTCCAGTACTGGCTCAAACTCACCGCCCTGCTCGTCCCCGCCCTCTTCCTGATCCTCGCCTGGCAGGGTGACGGCGCCCCCCGCCACGCCTTCGACGAACCGACGACCTTCCGCGAACAGAGCGTCGTCCGCGTCGACGGCACCCTCAACCTCAAGCTGGACCGCCCCCTGACCGTCACCGTGAGCGGCACGATCGACGGCCGCAGCCACGACGAGAAGCAGCTCCGCCTCCCCGCCGGCACCCACCACATCGAGGGCGGCACCCGCCTGACCTTCGCCAAGGGCGCCGAGGTCCCCGAACCCGACCGCTCGGCCAACGGTGGCCTGTCCCCCTCGCAGGCCGAGAGCCGCGGCGAACGCCCGCTGTACGCCACGTACGGCCTGATCCTCGCCACCTTCCTCGGCACCATGGGCCTGCCGCACGTCGTCGTCCGCTTCTACACCAGCCCGCACGGCGTCGCCGCCCGCCGCACCACCGTCGCCGTGCTCGGCCTGATCGGCGCCTTCTACCTGCTGCCCCCGGTCTACGGCGCCCTCGGCCGCCTCTACGCCCCCGAACTCACCCTCGCCGGCGACGCGGACGCCGCAGCCCTCCTCCTGCCCGACCGCATGATCGGCGGCCTGGGCGGCGACCTGCTCGGCGCACTGGTCGCGGGCGGCGCCTTCGCCGCGTTCCTGTCCACGGCATCGGGCCTGACCATGGCCGTCGCGGGCGTCCTCGCCCAGGACGTGCTCCCGTCCCGGGGCGTACGGCACTTCCGGCTCGGCACGGTCCTCGCCATGGCCGTCCCGCTCGCCGCGAGCGCCCTGGTCGGCGGGCTCCCGGTCGCCGACGCGGTGGGCCTGGCCTTCGCGGTCTCCGCGTCGTCGTTCTGCCCGCTGCTCGTCCTCGGCATCTGGTGGCGGCGGCTCACCCCGCCCGGCGCGGCGGCCGGGATGCTGGTGGGCGGCGGCTCGGCGCTGCTCGCCGTCGCGGCGACGATGGCGGGCTTCCCCGGCTCCGGGGCGCTGCACGCGCTGCTGGCCTGGCCCGCGCTCTGGTCGGTGCCGCTGGGCTTCCTCACGATGATCCTGGTGTCCCTGGCCACCCCGGGCCGGGTGCCGGCCGGCACGGCGGCGATCCTGGCGCGGTTCCATCTGCCGGAGGAGCTGCGGGCGGAGGTGCAGGCATGAGGTATCTCGTCGCCGGACGGCGTGAGGCGGTGACGGCATGAGCGGATTCATCGCGGGCCTGTGCGTGGCGATCCTGCCGCTGCTCGCCGCCGGCTTCTGGCTCGGCCGGCGCACCACCCGCCCCGAGAACCTCGGCGACCTCGGCACCCCCGTCGAACACGCCACCTTCGAGACCCTGCACACCGCCTCCCTCGCCGCACCCCCGCTGCGGGCCGGCCTCACCGAGGAGACCGCTCGCAAGTCGGCCCGCAGGCTCCGCTCACTGCTCGGCACGGACGCGCTGTGCCTGACCGACCAGAAGGACGTGCTGGTCTGGGACGGGGTGGGCGGACATCACCGTACGCAGATCATGGAACTCCTCGCCGGCCCCCTGGAGTCGGGCCGCGGCGAGGCCTTCCCGCTCACCTGCGACACCCCCGACTGCCCGGTGCGCTGGGCGGTCGTCGCCCCGCTCACCGTCGACGACCGGGTCCACGGCGCGCTCGTCGCCTGCGCGCCCCGTGAGTCGGCGGTGCTCGCGCGGGCGGCCGGCGAGGTGGCCCGCTGGGTCTCCGTCCAGCTGGAACTGGCCGACCTCGACCAGTCCCGCACCCGTCTGATCGAGGCCGAGATCAAGGCCCTGCGCGCCCAGATCTCCCCGCACTTCATCTTCAACTCGCTCGCGGTGATCGCCAGCTTCGTCCGCACCGACCCCGAGCGCGCCCGCGAACTGCTCCTGGAATTCGCCGACTTCACCCGCTACTCGTTCCGCAGGCACGGCGACTTCACCACCCTCGCCGACGAACTCCACGCCATCGACCACTACTTGGCGCTGGTCCGGGCGCGCTTCGGCGACCGCCTGTCGGTCACCCTCCAGATCGCCCCGGAGGTGCTGCCGGTGGCCCTGCCCTTCCTCTGCCTCCAGCCGCTCGTCGAGAACGCCGTCAAGCACGGCCTGGAGGGCAAGGCCCACAAGTGCCGCATCCAGATCACCGCGCAGGACGCCGGCGCCGAAGCCCTCGTCGTGATCGAGGACGACGGCGCCGGAATGGACCCCGCCCTGCTGCGCCGCATCCTCGCCGGCGAGGTCAGCCCGTCGGGTGGCATCGGGCTGTCCAACGTCGACGACCGGCTCCGGCAGGTGTACGGCGACGACTACGGCCTCGTCATCGAGACCGCCCTGGGAGCGGGCATGAAAATCACCGCCCGGCTGCCGAAGTACCAGCCGGGCGTGCACTCCGCAGGACGGCTCACCCGGGAGTGAGACTCAGGTGCTGCGGCTGGCGACCATCCCCAGCGTGATCAGCCCCAGCACCACCCACCCGAACCACAGCCAGCCATTGCTCCCGAGCGCCACCGTGTAGGCCGTCACCACGACGAGTCCGCCGACGGTGAGCACCCCCATCGCTTTCGTAGAACCGTCCGTAGAACCGCTGGAACCGCTAGAACCGGGCATCGCGACACCCTCCTCATGGTTCGTCCCCCTCCATGGTGCCCCCGTTCTGCCTCCGGACGGTGCAGACGACGAAATGAGTGCCGTTCTTCCAGGACCCCTCGCTCGTCCAGGAGCCCGCCGTGTACACGGAAGGGTCGAAGCCGTACTCGCGTGGCGGCAGCTCCCGGGCGCACGCCGTGTCCGACTCGGTGCGCGCCTCGGTCAGCGTGACATCGGCGCCCAGTCGGGTGAATCCGAGCACCTGCTCGTCGTGCGGGCCCTCGCAGGAAACCAGGCGGGCCTCCCGGTGGGAGCGGACATCCAGACAGTCCCGCCGCTGCATGGTCGCCGTGTCGGCGAAGGCCGCCCCCGCCTTCCGATGCTCGCCCAGCGGCCCGTACACCGGCCCGTGCGCGCCCAGCACCAGACAGGCGGTGCGCCGCCCGGCCGCCTCGAACCCCGCCTGAGTCGGTACGACGGCGAAGCTGCGGACGTCCGCGAGCCGCCCGCGGATCTCCTCCGTGCGCTCCTCGCACGCCGCCGGCCCCTCCTCGCGCGCCTCGGCGGCGGACGCGGCCGGCACGAACGCCATCACCTGCCCGTCCGGTGCCTTCGCCCCGCAGCTGGGATCCACACTCAGCCGCGGCGTGCCCTGGAAGGGGGCCGTGCCGGGCCAGTCGGCGAGCACGCAGTCACCGCCCGTCAGCGGATCACCGAGCCCGACGGCGGCGCCGTACGGCCCCTGCGTCCCGCCGGTCTCGGGCTCCTGCGCCATGGCGTACCAGACCCCGGCCCCGGCGAGCGCCAGCCCGAGGAGTCCGGCGAGGACCGCGTGAAGGACGCGGGGGCGGGTACGACGCCGCGCACCGGGCCGGGCGACGAACACCTGCGGCTCGCCGGGCTGATCGGGCAGGGAGCCGAGGAGGCCCTGCGGGCCGCCGGGCTGCCCGGCCACGGAGGCCAGGCCATGCGGTCCCCCGGGGTGCCCGGCCGGGGGACGGAAACCCTGTCCGCCGCCGGGCCGATCCGACGTGGGCCCCGGCGGCCGTGCCGCGCCACCCCAGTGCGGCTGCGAACCGAGGTCGGTCTGGGTCCGCGCGTACGCGTCGACCTCCGGCGTGACGATCCGCGACAGCGCCTCCTCGGCCTCCGCCGCGGACATCCGCCGTTCCGGATCCTTCTCCAGCAGCGCCCCCAGGACGGGGCCCAGGGCGCCGGCCCGCGCGGCCGGCCGGGGCTCCTCCATGACCACTGCCGTGATCTCCGCCAGATGCGACTCGCGGTCGAAGGGAGCCCGGCCCTCGACGCCGTAGTACAGCGTGCAGCCCAGCGAGAACAGATCCGTGGCCGGCGTGGGCGCCCCGCCCGTGACCCGCTCCGGCGCCAGATAGCCCGACGTACCCACGAGCACCGACGCCAGCGTGTACCGCGTCTCCCCGGCGTCCGGCTGCACCGAGATGCCGTAGTCGGTGAGCAGCACCCGGCCGTACGGTGCCCCGCTGCGGTCCGGTGCCAGCAGGATGTTCGCCGGTTTCACGTCCCGGTGCATCACGCCCCGCTCGTGTCCGGCGGTCAGCGCGTCGAGTACGGCGAGCCCGACGCGGGCGCACTCCGCGGGCGCGAGCGGGCCGCGCTGTTCGATGAGGTCGCGCAGGTTGACGGCGCCGGCCACGTACTCCATGACGATCCACGGCAGCCCCTCGTGCTCCAGCACGTCGTGCACGGTCACCACATGCGGATGCCCGCGCAGCCCCGCCGCGTGCCGGGCCTCGGCGCGGGCGCGGGCCACCCGGGCCTCGCGCTCGTCGGCCTCGGCCGGGTCCCGGAACACGATCTCCTTGAGCGCGACCTCGCAGGCGAGTCTCTGGTCGTGGGCGAGCCAGACATGTCCCATACCGCCGCTGCCCAGCCGGTTCAGCAGCAGATAACGGCCGGCGATGACCCGGCCCACTCCCGACGTCGATGATCCTGAAGGCATCCCGTGACTCCCGGGTTCTGCGATCTGCGGGGGCGCTGTGTGGTTGCGTGCGGTTGCTATGCGTTCGTGGGCGAGGCGGGCTCGCCGGTGGACGGGGCGCCGGTCGCCGGATCGGTCGTGGCGGGCACGCTTGTCTCGGGCGGCGGGGCGCTGCTGGTGACCGGGGCGCCGGTCGGGGGCGAGATGGTGGTTTGCGGTGGTGAGCCGGTCACGGGCGGGGGCGGTGAGCCGGACGCGGGGTCCTTGGTCGACGGGGGCGGGGTGGAGGTGGGCGGCGGGTTCGAGGAGGGCGGGGCGGAGGACGGCGGTCCCGAGGACGGAGGCCCGCTGCCGGGTTCGGAGGACGAGGGTGGCGGCGTCGAGGTGGACGGCGAGGACGTGGACGGCGGCGGCGTCGAGGTCGACGGATCCTTCGGCGGCTGCGGCGGCGTCCCCGAGCCCGGGGGAGTGGACGTCCCACCGGACGAGTCACCGGAAGCGCTGCCCCCGGCCACGCTCAACTTCACGTACTCCCCGAACCGCAGCTCGGTCCCGGCCGGCGGATCCGACGCCGTGACCCGGGCGTCGTCCGGCGGCAGCCCCCCGCCGTCGTATGCGACCGCGAGCCCCTTGCCCGCCAGTTGCCGACTGGCCTGCCCGACCGTCGTCCCGGCGAGGTCGGGCACCGAGCGCCGCTCGCGCGTGTCGAAGGCGGTGTCGTCCTCGCCCGTGGTGCCGACGGGACGGTTGATGCCCCGGTCCGGTTCATGGACGTCGACGAGAGCGAGCCGCTCCACTTCCCGCTCGGCGGGCCGCACGGCCACCACGGACGCCTTTTCGTACCCCTTCCACTCCTCGTTGCGGTCGTCGAATTCGACCTTTATCCGGGTCGTGTCACCCTCGAAGGGCCGCAGCGGATTTCCGCACGAACACTTCACGGCGGGAAGACCTTCCGCATCGACGAGAATCGCGATTCCCGTCTGAAGCAGCGCGTTGAAGGGGGCGGCCTTGCCCTTTTTGTAGTCGTGGTTCTTCACGAGAGTGTCGTGACGCAGGAGTACGGGCGTGAGGCGATCCAGATAATCCGGAATCTCGTCGGTGGTGATCGAGAGCGCCGCTGCCCACGCCTGTGCCTTCCGCGCGTTGGCGGGAGCGGTGAGGAACCCCTTGAGCCGTACGACGTCACAGATCGTCGGCTGCTTGGAACCCCCGTACAGACCAGGAGTGTCGCCCTGCTGCAGACCGCCGTGCGCCGTCTGGGCCCTGACCTGCTGGTCCCGCCCCAGCCCCTGGCTCTCGTCGAAGAACGGCGCGAGCGACGGAACGCCCGAGGCCACCGCCCTCACCGCTGCCAACGGTGCGTCCCTGTCGCACCCACTGAGCACCAGAACGAAGACCAACAGGACGGTGATCTTCCGAATCGCCGATTTCCCGGCCCTGTGCATGAAAACGCGAAGCGCCATTACCGCTCCCCCCGGCGGTTCCCCCGACGCGCTTCATGCTACTGAAAGGCGACGCCCTTCGGTTTCCTCAGTTTCCGCGTGCGTTCAATGAGGCCAAATAGGCGTTGTACGCCTCGAGTTCCTTGTCGCCGTCCCGGTCGGCGGCCCGGTCCTGGCGCTTGGCCTGCCGCTGCTCCGAGCCGTACCACTGGAACAGCAGCGCGATCAGCACCAGCACGGACGGAATCTCACTGAACGCCCAGGCGATGCCACCGGCCGCGTTCTGGTCGGAGAGCGCTTCGATGCCCAGCGAGGCGGGCGGGTTCTTGAACGTCTCGACCATCGGCTCCGACGCCATCATCAACGCGATACCGAAGAACGCGTGGAACGGCATACCCGCGAACAACTCCAGCATCCGCAGCAGATACCCCGGCCGACGCGGACCGGGATCCACGCCGATGATCGGCCAGAAGAACACCACACCCACGGCGAGGAAGTGCACCATCATCGCGATGTGCCCCGTCTTGGATCCCATCAGGAAATCGAAGAGCGGGGTGAAGTACAGCGCGTAGAGGCTGGCGATGAACAGCGGAATCGTGAACGCCGGATGCGTGATGATCCGCATGTACCGGCTGTGCAGAAGGGCCAGCAACAACTCCCGCGGCCCCTTGCGCCCCCGCGCCGCCGGCGGCAGCGCCCGCAAGGCCAGCGTGATCGGGGCGCCGAGCAGGATCAGGATCGGCGACAGCATGCTGATCACCATGTGCTGCACCATGTGCACGCTGAACATGACCATGCCGTAGTCGTTCAGCCCGGTGCACATGACGAGCATCACGGACAGGACCCCGGCGACATACGAGACGGTCCGCCCGACGGACCACGAGTCCCCACGCCGCCGCAACCGCACGACCCCCCACGCATACAGCGCGAGCCCCACCAGGCAGGCGACGAGGAAGAACGGGTCGGCCGACCACTGAAGACCCCGCCCCAGCGTGAACGGCGGCAGATCCATCATCATGCCGTGCCCGCTGTGATCCATTCCGGCGGCTCCTGATTCGTGGGGGTTGTGCAAGTCTGTCCGCACACAGACTAGAACTGCCCCCGGCCGCAGCTGCGGCCGGGGGCAGGCTCTTCAGTTCTGTACGACTCGGTTCCGTACGACGTGATCTAGAGGACGCACTCGGCCTCTTCGTACCGCTCCACGGGAACCGTCTTCAGCGTCTCCACGGCCTCCGCGAGCGGCACCATCACGATATCCGTCCCCCGCAGCGCGGTCATGTGACCGAACTCGCCCCGGTGTACGGCCTCCACCGCATGCCACCCGAACCGAGTCGCCAGCACCCGGTCGTACGCGGTCGGCGTACCACCACGCTGCACATGCCCCAGGATCACCGGCCGTGCCTCCTTGCCCAGCCGCTGCTCCAACTCGATCGACAGCTGGCGCGCGATCCCGGCGAACCGCTCGTGGCCGTAGATGTCCTTGCCGCCCTCGTCGAAGTCCATGGAGCCGGGCCGCGGCTTCGCCCCCTCGGCCGCCACGACGATCGCGAAGCGCTTACCCGCCTCGAACCGCTCGCCGACCCGCTTCGCCAACTCCTCGATGTCGAAGGGGCGTTCCGGTACGACGATGGCGTGCGCGCCGGCCGCCATGCCGGAGTGCAGCGCGATCCAGCCGGTGTGCCGCCCCATGACCTCGACGACCAGTACCCGCTGGTGGGACTCGGCGGTGGTCTTGAGCCGGTCCAGGGCCTCGGTGGCCACACCGACGGCCGTGTCGAAACCGAAGGTGACGTCCGTGACCGCGATGTCGTTGTCGATGGTCTTCGGCACACCCACCACGGGCAGACCGCTGTCCGACATCAGCCGGGCCGCCTTCAGCGTGCCCTCACCGCCGATCGGGATGATCGCGTCGAGGCCGAGCTCCTCGACATGGCCCTTGGCCCGCTCCACACCGTCCCGCAGATGGGAGGGCTGGACCCGGGAGGAACCGAGGATCGTGCCGCCGCGGGCGAGGATGCCACCCACCGCGTCGAGGTCGAGCTTGAGGTAGTCGCACTCCAGGAGGCCTTTCCAGCCGTCCCGGAAGCCGATGACCTCGTCGCCGTGGTCGACGACGGCGCGGTGCACGACGGACCGGATGACGGCGTTCAGGCCGGGGCAGTCGCCGCCGGACGTGAGGACACCAATGCGCATAGCCCGAAATACCTTCTCCACGTGGGCCGGGACCGGACCACGCTGTCCGGCTCGAATCCCCGCCACCCTAGCGGCATCAGGGGGCGGGGCCGAAGCACGCGTCCGCCTGCTGGACGACCGCGCTCACCTGTGCGGACGGGCCGTCAGACGGGCTGCTCTCCACGGGCTGGACGGCAGGTCACGCAGGCTGCTGCGCGGCCGCGATGCGCTCGCCCCGCAGCGCCTCGTACCAGCGGTCGTCGGTCGGCGGCAGCGCGTTCACATCGAGCGCCAGCTTCAGCAGCAGGTCGGCGATCAGCGGGTTCCGCGCCAGCACCGGACCGTGCATGTACGTACCGAAGACGGTGTCGTTGTACGCCCCCTCCGTGCCGTCACCGGTTCCGTTGCCCTTGCCGAGACGGACCTGGGCGAAGGGACGGGCGGTCGGGCCGAGGTGGGTGACGCCCTGGTGGTTCTCGAAGCCGGTCAGCGGAGGCAGGCCGAGCCGCGGGTCGATGTCGGCGAGCACGTCACCGACGCACCGCTCGCCCTCGCCCCGCACCGACACCACGTCGATCAGTCCGAGGCCGGGCTCACGCTGACCGAGGTCGTTGATGAACTCGTGCCCGAGGATCTGGTAGCCGGCGCAGACGGAGAACACGATGGCGCCGTTCTCGACGGCCCGCTGCAGACCGCCGTCCCGGCGCAGCCGCTCGGCCGCCAGCCGCTGCGGACGGTCCTCGCCGCCGCCGATCAGGTAGATGTCGCCGGAGGTCGGGATCGGCTGGTCGCTGCGCACGTCGAGCCGGGCCACGTCGAGGCCGCGCTGCCGCGCCCGGCGCTCCACGACGAGCACGTTGCCCTGGTCGCCGTAGGTGCTGAGCAGGTCCGGGTAGATCCAGACGACCCGCAGTTGGTTGTCGCTCACTTAAGTCCCCTGAAGTCTCGTGCTCAGTTGCCGACGCGGCGGCGCAGGTCCTGGAACGCGGTGTAGTTGGCGATGACCTCGATCCGGCCGTGCGGGCTCATCTGCACGGCCTGGTCGAGGTTGTCGCAGACCTGGAACTGCTGGTTCGCGACCTCCAGGCGCACCGCGAGGTCGAGCTTGCGGTCGCCGATGACACAGATCGGGTGCCCGGTCAGCCGCGTGTAGTCGACGTCCCACAGCCAGGAGGTGTCGGTGCCGTCGGCACCGCGCGCGTTCACCGAGAGGATCACCGGGGTCGGCGGCGGGTCGATGAGGGAGAACGTCTCGAGCCAGCCGGCCGGGTTCTTGGCGAGCAACAGCCGCAGATCCCGCTCCTGGAACTGGACGACGTCGTAGCGCCCGGCGACGGCCTGCACCTGGTACATCCGCTCCAGGGCGACCTGCGGCGGCACCCCGAACACGGCGGCCACGGCGGCCGACGACGCCGCGTTGGCCTTGTTGGCGCGACCGGGCAGCTGCAGATGAATGGGCCAGGCGGAGCCGTGCGGGTCAAGGACGTGATCACCGGAGAGCGCCCAGCTCGGCGTAGGCCGCCGGAACCCGCACTCACCGCAGAACCAGTCGTCTCCCGGCCGCCGCATCACACCACCGCAGGACGGGCAGGACCAGGCGTCGTCCTTCCACATCTGCCCGGCCGCGACCCAGATCACATTCGGGGACGACGAGGCCGCCCACACGACGAGCGGATCGTCGGCGTTGGCGATGATCACGGCCTTCGAACCCGCGAGCCCCTCGCGCCAGTTCTCGGCGAGCATGCGGGTTCTCGGCGGCGCGGTCCAGCTGGTCACGGGAGAGGTTGAGCAGCGCGATGCACTTGGGGTCGGTGTCCCGGGCGACGCCGGCGAGGTACTTCTCGTCGACCTCGATGACGCCGTACCGCGCCTCCGAGTTGCCCGCGAGCGCCGAGGTGATACCGGCCGGCATGTTGGCGCCGAGCGCGTTGGACACGACCGGCCCGGCGGCCCGCAGGGCCTCAGCGATGAGCCGCGTCGTGGTGGTCTTGCCGTTGGTCGCCGAAACGAGGACCACGTCCAGGTTCTGCGCGAGCCGCGCGAGCAGGTCGGGGTCGAGCTTGAGCGCCACCCGGCCGCCGATCACCGAACCACTGCCGCGCCCTGCGGCGCGCGATGCCGCCGCGACCGCCTTGCCCGCGGTCACGGCGAGCTTGGCCCGCGGCGTGAGCGGGTCCGAGTTGCCTGCCATCAGTTCTCGATCCTCCTTGCGTACGCGCCGCGCCTGAAGCCCTACGGCAACGTGGTGGTGGTCAGCCTATCGAGATCCATTCGCACTCCCGAATCGCCGTACCCTTGCGGCCATGCGAAACGCCTCCATTCCGGGCGCGCACGGGCGCGTCCGTCCCCTCACCCTGCTCGGCGACCCGGTGCTGCACGCACCCTGCGAGGAGGTCACCGACTTCGGCCCCGAATTGGGGACGCTGGTGGAGGACTTGTTCGCGACGATGTACGCGGCGCAGGGCGTGGGCCTCGCGGCGAACCAGGTGGGGGAGTCGCTGCGGGTGTTCGTGTACGACTGCCCGGACGACGAGGACGTACGACACCTGGGGCACGTGGTGAACCCGCGCTTGGTGGAGACGGACGGGGTGGTGATCCGGGGTCCGGAGGGCTGCCTGTCCCTGCCGGGGCTGGAGGCGGGTACCGAGCGCTACGACCACGCGGTGGTCGAGGGTTTCACGATGACGGGGGAGCCGGTGACGATTCACGGCACGGGGTTCTTCGCGCGTTGCCTCCAGCACGAGTGCGACCATCTGGAGGGCCGGGTCTACGTCGATCACGTCACGGGGTGGCGAAAGCGACGGGTGCTGCGGCAGGCCGCGCGAGCGCCGTGGGGGCGTTGAGTCGCGCGGCTGCGGGTCGCGTGTGGCTGGTCGCGCAGTTCCCCGCGCCCCTCGGGACGCTTCAGAACCCGGGGCCACCCATTTTGTCGCCCGCCGCTGCCAGCCTTCCCCACAACAGGTCGGCCAGGCTGCGCACCAACTCCGCACGCGAGCAAGGGCGTTCCCCCAACCACCAGTCCCCGGCGGCATGCATCATCCCGACAATCCCATGCCCCCACACCCGAGCCAGCTGCTGACTACCGGGCCCGAGATCCAACCGCTCCTCGATGACGGTGGCCAGTTCCTCGCCCATCCTGCGGAGCAACGGCGCACTGTGCTTGCCGACGTCGAAGCCCGGGTCGCCCGGCTGGCCGCCCTCCGCCGGATGCATCAGGAACCGGTACACCTGAGGCCGCGCCTCAATGGCGGCGAGGTACGTGTCCAACGTGGCCTCAACGCGCTCACGCCGATCGGCAGGGGCGTCCAGCGCCGCCCGCAGGGAGTCCAGCAGGGCATCCGTATGACGCTTGGCCAACGCCGCGTAAAGTCCACCCTTGTCGCCGAAGTGCCGATACAGAATCGGCTTCGTAATGCCCGCCTCCGCCGCGATCGCGTTCATCGAGGCCTGTGGGCCGTCGCGCAGCACCACCCGGTCGGCGGCCTCCAGCAGCTCGCGCCGACGGCGGTCGGCGGACCGCTGCTGTTCGGTCCGCTGTGTGGTGTCCATGAACTCTCCCCCTGAATCGGTGACGCCTGCGCAAACTAACACTCAGCCTGCCTCCATCATCGAACGGGCTGCCGATCGGGCGGCACGGGTTGACTTTCACTACTCATGAGTAACAAACTAGGGTTACCGCAAGTAACAAGCATCAAGCACGCACGTACGCCGCTGGAGGGGACATGGCCGAGTTCACCATGGAGCTCAACGACGAGCAGAAGGAGGTCCGGGACTGGCTGCACGGCTTCGCCGCCGATGTGATCCGCCCCGCGGCCGCCGACTGGGACGAGCGTGAGGAGACTCCCTGGCCGGTCATCCAGGAGGCCGCGAAGGTCGGCATCTACTCGCTCGACTTCTACGCCCAGCAGTACTTCGACTCCACCGGTCTCGGCATCCCCATGGCGATGGAGGAGCTCTTCTGGGGTGACGCGGGCATCGCCCTGTCGATCGTCGGCACCGGTCTCGCGGCCGTCGGCGTCCTGGCCAACGGCACCGAGGAGCAGATCGGCACCTGGGTGCCCCAGATGTACGGCGACGCCAACGATGTCAAGCTCGCCGCGTTCTGCTCCTCCGAGCCCGACGCCGGCTCCGACGTGGCCTCGATGCGGACACGTGCCGTGTACGACGAGGCCAAGGACGAGTGGGTGATCAACGGCACGAAGACCTGGGCGACCAACGGCGGCATCGCCAACGTCCACGTGGTCGTCGCGGTCGTCGACCCGGAGCTCGGCTCCAAGGGGCACGCGTCCTTCATCGTCCCGCCGAACACGCCGGGGCTGGCCCAGGGCCAGAAGTTCAAGAAGCACGGCATCCGCGCCTCGCACACCGCCGAGGTCATCCTGGACAACGTGCGGGTGCCGGGCTCCTGTCTGCTGGGCGGCAAGGAGAAGCTGGACGAGCGCCTGGCGCGGGCTCGGGAGCGCGCCAAGGCGGGCGGTGAGCGGGTGAAGAACGCGGCGATGGCCACGTTCGAGGCCTCGCGGCCGGCGGTGGGTGCGATGGCCGTCGGTACGGCCCGTGCCGCGTACGAAGTCGCCCTCGACTATGCGATGACGCGTGAGCAGTTCGGGCGGCCGATCATCGACAACCAGGGTGTGGCCTTCCAGCTGGCCGACATGCGGACGCAGATCGACGCGGCGCGGCTGCTGGTGTGGCGTGCGTCCTGGATGGCGATCAACGGGAAGCCCTTCACGGCGGCCGAGGGGTCGATGTCGAAGCTGTTCGCGAGCGAGACGGCGAAGAAGGTCACGGCTCAGGCGATACAGATCCTCGGGGGCAACGGCTACACCCGGGAGTACCCGGTGGAGCGGATGCACCGTGATGCCGCGATCTACACGATCTTCGAGGGTACGAGTGAGATTCAGCGGCTGGTGATCGCCCGTACGTTGTCGGGGATGTCGATTCGGTAGCGCTGTAGGGGTCGCTGCGCGATGCGGGCTGCGGCTGGTTCGTGGCTGGTCGCGCAGTTCCCCGCACACCTAAAGGGTTGTCCGCAGCCGGCAAGGCACCGAAACCCTATGGCGTAGTCCCGCTGCTGTGCGCGATGCACGCCACGTCAATGCGGTCCGCGAGCTTCGCCAGCTCGATGGTCAGCGCAGCCACCGTGTCCTCGTCGAGCCCGTCCTCCCCGGCCTCGACAAGGTGCAGCCACCGACCACCCACGGTCCGCAGCAGCTTGCTCACATCGGCGGCAGCCACCTGCAAGGTCCCGTGGGCGTCAACGATCAGCGGCAGAGTAACTTCGCGGTTCACACCCGGGATCGTAGCTCCGCAGCGTTCACGCACCGTGCCAAACGGTAGTGATGTTGCAGAACTCCCGGATTCCGTGCCCGGACAGCTCACGCCCGTACCCGGACCGCTTCACGCCGCCGAACGGGAACGCCGGATGGGACGCCGTCATCCCGTTGACGTACACGCTCCCGGCCTCCAGATCGCGTACGAACCGGTCGACCTCGGCCTCGTCGCGCGTCCACACGTTCGAACTCAGCCCGAAGGGCGAGTCGTTGGCGATCAGCACCGCCTCGTCGAGGTCGCCCGCCCGGTACAGCGTGGCGACCGGACCGAACGCCTCCTCCCGGTGGATCCGCATCTCACGGGTGATGCCGGCGAGGACGGTGGGCGCGTAGTACCAGCCCGGTAGTTCGGGCCGGCGGAGCTGGTGACCGCCGCACAGCACGGCCGCTCCACTGCGCCGGGCGTCGTCGACGAGTTCCGCCAGATCGGCTCGCCCCTTCTCGGTCGACAGCGGGCCGACCTCCGTCTCCTCCCGCATCGGGTCGCCGACCACCAGCGCCTTCATGCCCTCGACGAACCGTTCGGCGAAGGCGTCGTAGACGTCCCTGTGCACGATGAACCGCTTGGCGGCGATGCACGACTGCCCGGTGTTCTGCACGCGCGCGGTCACCGCGGTCTGCGCGGCCCGGTCGAGGTCGGCCGACGGCATGACGACGTACGGGTCGCTGCCGCCCAGTTCCAGCACCGTCTTCTTGACCATCTCCCCGGCGGTGGCGGCGACCGCGCGGCCGGCCGGCTCGCTGCCGGTCAGTGTGGCCGCCTTGACGCGGTCGTCGCGCAGGACGTCGTCGACCTGTCCGGAGCCGATGAGCAGGGTCTGGAAGCAGCCCTCCGTGTAGCCCGCCCGGTGGAACAGGTCCTCCAGGTAGAGGGCGGTCTGGGGGACGTTCGAGGCGTGCTTGAGGAGGCCGACGTTGCCCGCCATCAGCGCCGGGGCGGCGAAGCGGATCACCTGCCAGAGGGGGAAGTTCCACGGCATCACCGCGAGCACCGGGCCCAGCGGGCGATAGCGCACCCGCACCCGGGAGGCGCCCGAGTCCTTGACGTCGGACTCGGCCGGCTCCTCGTCGGCGAGCAGGTCCTCGGCGTGGTCGGCGTACCAGCGCATCGCCTTGGCGCACTTGGCGACCTCCGCGCGCGCCTGCTTGATGGGCTTGCCCATCTCGGTGGTCATCACCCGGGCGATGTCCTGCTGGTCGCCTTCCAGGAGGTTCGCGGCCTGGACCAGCAGACGCCCGCGGTCGACGAAGCTCGTCATCCGGTACGTGCGGAACGTGGCCTCGGCGAGCTGGAGCCTGCGCTCGATCTCCTCGGCACTCATGGCCTCGTACGTCTTGAGCGTCTCGCCGTTCGCCGGGTTCACCGTTGCGATGGGCATGACCGACCTCCTGGGAGCGGGCTGATGCTTCGACCTTCGCGCGCGGCGGGGGGTACCGCAACGCGTGTACGGCCGCTCAGGCCGAGTGCTCCGCCAGCCGGTCGAGAAACGTGGCCTGGGCCTTGACGATCACCTCGCGCGCCCGGTCGACGCCCAGCCACTCCACCCGGTCCAGCTCCGGGAACTCCCGTGTCTGTCCCGAGCGCGGCGGCCACTCCATCACGAAGGTGCCGGGGACGACCGTCGCCGGGTCGAGGTCGGCCTCCACCGCCCACACCGTGACGATCTTGCCGCCTGTCTGTCTGACCTCGCCGAGCGGTACGGCCTCCCCGTCGGGCGGCGCCAGCCCCAGCTCCTCCTGGAACTCGCGGCGGGCCGCCTCCCAGGCGGGCTCGTCGGGGTCGTACTCGCCCTTCGGTACCGTCCACGCCCCGGCGTCGCGCTTGGCGAAGAACGGGCCGCCCATATGGCCGAGCAACACCTCCAGGCCGTTGTCGGTGTGGCGGAAGAGGAGCAGGCCGGCGCTGTGCTTCCCGCGGGACGAGGTCACGGCTTCACCCCCGCGGTCACGGCTTCGCCTCGGGATGGGCGGCGAGCAGGGTCTCGACCGTGTCGGCCTCCTCCGGCCGCTTGTCCTCGCGGTAGCGGACCACGCGTGCGAAGCGGAGGGTGACGCCGGCCGGGTAGCGGGTGGAGCGCTGCAGGCCGTCGTAGGCGATCTCGACGACGAGTTCCGGGCGTACGGTCACGCCCCATCCCTTGTGCTCGACCGCCAGCTCCTGGAGCCGCTCGGTCTGCCAGGTCAGCATCGCGTCGGTCATGCCCTTGAAGGTCTTGCCGAGCATGGCGAAACCTCCGTCCGCCGTGCGGGCCCCCAGGTGGAGGTTGGAGAGCTTGCCGGTTCTGCGGCCGTGGCCCCATTCGGCGGCCAGCACCACCAGGTCGAGGGTGTGGACGGGCTTGACCTTCAGCCAGGAGGCGCCGCGTCGGCCCGCGCTGTACGGGGCGTTCAGGGCCTTGACGACCACGCCCTCGTGGCCGCGGCTCAGGGTCTCGGCGAGGAAGTCCTCGGCCTGCGCGAGGTCCTCGGGGCCGGACACCAGCGTGCGGCGCACCCGCATCGGCTCCGGGACCAGCCGGGCCAGTTCCGTGTGCCGCTCGGTGAACGGCAGGTCGAGCAGGTCGTGCTCATCGACGGACAGGGCGTCGAAGAAGACGGGGGAGACGGGGACCTCCTTCGCCGCCGTCGCCACGTCCACACGGGAGCCGACGCGGCCGGCGGTCTCCTGGAAGGAGCGGGGGCGGCCCGCGTCGTCGAAGGCGATGACCTCGCCGTCCAGGATGAAGCGCTCGCCTCTCAACTCCAGGGCGGTGGCTGTGAGTTCGGGGAGGCGGTCGGTGATGTCGTCGAGGGTGCGGGTGTAGATCCGTACCGTGTCGCCGTCGCGGTGGACCTGCACACGGATGCCGTCCAGCTTCTCCTCGACCGCGCAGGCGCCGAGCTTGTCGACCGCCTCGGCCACCGCGGAGGCGGTGTGCGCCAGCATCGGCAGGACCGGGCGGCCGACGGTGAGCCGGAAGCGGGCGAGGGCGGCGGGGCCCTCGGAGAGCAGGGCCTGCGCCACCGTCTGGAGCGACCCGGCGAGCATCACCGCCCGCCGGACATCCGCCGACGGTGCGTCGGTCGCCTGGGCCAGGCCCTCCACCGCCACGGCGTCCAGGGCTCCCTGCCGCACCTCGCCGGTGATCAGCCCGAGCAGGAAACGCTGCTCGTCCTCCGTGGCCGTACCCATCAACTCACCTACCAGCCGGGCCCGTTCGGCCTGCGATCCGGTGCCGGAGACCTTGCCGAGCTCGGTCAGCCGCGCGTCCACCTCGCGCACGGTGAGAGTGGGCTCGGCGGCCGGGGCGGCGGGGCGGCTCAGCACCTTCCAGCCGATGCCGAGCCGCCCCTGCGGCAGCCGTCCCGCCAGATACGGGATGACGATCGGCACGTCGTCCGCCTCGGCGTCCCGGAAGAGCTCCGCCAGCAGAGCGATCTTCCGGGACCGCGCCGAGGTCGCGGCGACGTCCTGGGACACCTGGGCTAGACGGGTCAGCAGCATGCAGCCCATGGTGCGACGCGCTCCGCTGGATTACACGCCGACGAACCGCTCCGCGGGTAGCGCCGAGATTGGCCGTCGATC
The DNA here is from genome assembly GCF_030499515.1 of Streptomyces sp. DT2A-34. Taxonomy (NCBI): domain Bacteria; kingdom Bacillati; phylum Actinomycetota; class Actinomycetes; order Kitasatosporales; family Streptomycetaceae; genus Streptomyces; species Streptomyces sp. DT2A-34. Next base: position 9,154,938 of record NZ_JASTWJ010000001.1, read on the forward strand.
GTCTGCCGGCCCGTCGTGGCTGGTCGCGCCCACGCGGCGGAGCCGCATATCGACACAGCCCCGCGCCCCTCAGGGCGTTGCGTCGAGGTCGGCAAAAAGCAGCTCCCCGTTGATGTAGGCCCCCGCTCGGTAGCCGCCCGCCGCCGCGTTGATGACCTGCTCCGAGAAGCCCATCGCGTTGCCGACCGCCCAGACGCCCGGCACGGAGGTGAGCCCGGTCGGGTCGACCACCGGGTAGGCGCCGAAGGGGGTCTCCTGGAGCTCGGCGCCGAGCTTTTCCAACAGCCCGGTCTGCGGTACCGCGCGCGGTGCGACGAACAGCACCTCACGCGCGTGCGTCGCACCGTCCGCCAGCCGCACCCCGGTGAGCCGGTCGCCCTCGACGACCAGCCCGGTGACCTCGCCCGGCACCACCTTGACTCCGGCCGCGGCCAGTCTGCGCAGGTCGTCGTCCGAGAACTCCTCGTCGGCGACCTCATGCGGGAAGAACGTCACGTCCTTCGACCACTGCGACACCATGAGCGCCTGGTGCACGCTCATCGGCGTGCTCGCCAGCACGCCGAAGGCCTGGTCGCGGACCTCCCAGCCGTGGCAGTACGGGCAGTGGAGCACATCCTTGCCGAAGCGCTCGGCGACGCCGGGGACGTCCGGCAGCTCGTCCTCGATGCCGGTGGCGATGACGAGCCGTCGGGCGTGCACGTGCCGGCCGCCGGCCAGCGCGACGGCGAAGCCCTCGCCGCGCTGGACGTGCACCACCCGGTCCCGGACCAGCTCGACGCCGTACCGCGCGATCTCCTCGCGCCCGACGGCCAGGAACTCGGCGGGCGGTATGCCGTCCCGGGACAGATAGCCCTGCATATGGGCGGCGGGCGCGTTGCGTGGCTCGCCGGCGTCGACGACCAGGGTGCGGCGCCGGGCGCGGCCCAGGACGAGCGCGGCGGACAGGCCGGCCGCGCCGCCTCCGACGACTACGACTTCGTACTGCTCGGTGTGCTTCCCGGTGTGCCTCTCGGTCATGGTGACCACCTCCACGACGACGGTCGCTCCGGAGGCGCGGGATTGACAAACGTCTTTGCCGATTCTGCAATAAGGTCATGAGCACCGACGACGTTCTCGCCGAAGTGGGGCCGCGGCTCAGGAGGCTGCGCAAGGATCGGGAGGTGACCCTCGCGGCGCTGTCCGAGACGACCGGGATCTCCGTGAGCACCCTGTCCCGGCTGGAGTCCGGCCTGCGCAAGCCCAGCCTGGAACTGCTGCTGCCGATCGCGCAGGCCCACCAGGTGCCGCTGGACGAGCTGGTCGGGACGCCGCCGGTGGGGGACCCGCGGGTGCGGGCCAAGCCCCTGGAGCGGCACGGGCGCACCTACTGGCCGCTCACCCGGCAGCCCGGCGGCCTCCAGGCCTTCAAGGTGCTGGTACCGGAGCGCAGGGAAGAGCCCGAGCCCCGTACCCATGAGGGCTACGAGTGGTTGTACGTGCTGTCCGGGCGGCTGCGGGTCGTGCTGGGCGAGCACGACGTGGTGCTCACGGCGGGAGAGGCGGCGGAGTTCGACACGCGGGTGCCGCACTGGTTCGGGTCGACGGGGGAGGGGCCGGCGGAGTTCCTGAGTCTGTTCGGGCCGCAGGGGGAGCGGATGCATGTACGGGCGAAGCCCCGGCGCTCGTGAGCCACGGCGTTCGTGAGCCCGTCGCGGTCGTGATGCCCGCTACTGTTCCGCGGCCGGCTGTTCCCTGATCGGCAAGCGACCGCTTAGTATGCGAACCGACCCCGGTCAGACGAAGCAGTCCCCCGTGGAGGCCCCGCATGCAGGCATGGCAAGTGCACGAGAACGGCGAGCCGAGCGAGGTGATGCGCCTCGAGGACGTCGAGACGCCCACGCCCGGTGGCGGCCAGGTCCTGCTGAAGGTGCGTGCCGCGAACATCAACTTCCCGGACGCCCTGCTGTGCCGGGGCCAGTACCAGGTCCGGCCGCCGCTGCCGTTCACGCCGGGCGTGGAGATCTGCGGCGAGACCGAGGACGGGCGCCGCGTCCTCGCCAACCCCGCGCTGCCGTACGGCGGTTTCGCCGAGTACGCCGTCGCGGACGCCGCCGCCGTCCTGCCCGCGCCCGAGGCGCTGGACGACGCCGAGGCCGCCGCCCTGCACATCGGCTACCAGACCGGCTGGTTCGGCCTGCACCGCCGGGCCGGGCTGGAAGCCGGCGAGACGCTGCTCGTCCACGCTGCCGCAGGAGGGGTCGGCAGCGCGGCCGTGCAGCTCGGCAAGGCCGCCGGCGCCACCGTCATCGGTGTCGTCGGCGGCGCCGAGAAGGCGGCCGTGGCACGGGAGCTGGGCTGTGACGTCGTCATCGACCGGCGCGGCGAGGACGTCATCGCCGCCGTGAAGCAGGCCACCGGCGGTCGTGGCGCCGATGTCGTCTACGACCCCGTCGGCGGTGAGGCCTACGCCCAGTCCACCAAGGTCGTCGCCTTCGAGGGACGGATCGTGGTCGTCGGCTTCGCGAGCGGGACCATCCCCAGCCCGGGGCTGAACCACGCCCTGGTGAAGAACTATTCGATCCTCGGCCTGCACTGGGGTCTGTACAACACCAAGAACCCCAAGCTGATCCAGCACTGCCACGAGCAGCTCACCGAGCTGGCCGCCCGCGGCGCCATCAAGCCCCTGGTGAGCGAGCGCGTACCGCTGGGCGGGGCCGCGGCCGCCGTGCAGCGGGTCGCCGACGGCGTCACCACCGGGCGCGTCGCTGTGATCCTGGGACTCACCCAAGGAGGAGCGGCATGATCGACGCCGCCGAACTGCGCCGCCGTACGGCCCAGTTGCTGGCCGCCCACCCGCCGGCCACGACCGACCGCCTGGAATTCCTTCACGCCCGCTTCGACGCGGGTCTGGCGTGGGTGCACTACCCGGAGGGCCTCGGCGGACTGGGTGTCCCGCGCTCCCTCCAGGCCGTCGTGGACGCCGAGTTGGAGGCTGCCGGAGCCCCCGACAACGACTCGCGCCGCAATGGCATCGGGCTCGGCATGGCCGCCCCGACGATCCTCAAGTACGGCACCGAGGAGCAGAAGCAGCGCTATCTGCGGCCGCTGTGGGTGGGGGAGGAGGTCTGGTGCCAGCTGTTCAGCGAGCCCGGCGCCGGCTCCGACCTCGCCGCGCTGGGAACGCGGGCCGTCCGTGAGGGCGACGAGTGGGTCGTCAACGGGCAGAAGGTGTGGACGTCCGGCGCGCACAACTCCCGCTGGGCCATCCTCATCGCCCGCACCGACCCGGACGTGCCCAAGCACGCGGGCATCACCTACTTCCTCTGCGACATGACCGACCCCGGCGTCGAGGTCCGGCCGCTGCGTCAGATCACCGGCGAGGCCGAGTTCAACGAGGTGTTCCTGACCGATGTCCGCATCCCGGACTCGCGCCGCCTCGGTGAGGTCGGCGACGGCTGGCGGGTCGCGCAGACCACGCTGAACAACGAGCGCGTCGCCATCGGCGGCATGCGCCTGCCCCGCGAGGGCGGCATGATCGGCCCGGCCTCGAAGACCTGGCGCGAACGCCCCGAACTGCGCACCCACGACCTCCACCAGCGGCTGCTCAAGCTCTGGGTCGAGGCCGAGGTCGCCCGCCTCACCGCCGAACGCCTCCGCCAGCAGCTCGTCGCGGGCCAGCCGGGCCCCGAGGGCGCCGGCATGAAGCTCGCCTTCGCCCGCCTCAACCAGGAGATCAGCGGCCTGGAGGTCGAACTGCGCGGCGAGGAGGGCCTGTTGTACGACGACTGGACCATGCGCCGACCCGAGCTGGTGGACTTCGTCGGCCGCGACGCCGGCTACCGCTACCTCCGCTCCAAGGGCAACAGTATCGAGGGCGGGACCACCGAGGTCCTGCTGAACATCGTCGCCGAGCGCGTTCTGGGCCTGCCGTCCGAGCCGCGCACCGACAAGGACGTCGCGTGGAAGGACCTGTCCCGATGAGCACACAGCCCGACCTGCTGTACTCGGAGGAGGAAGAGGCGCTGCGGGCCGCCGTACGGGACCTGCTCGCCGACCACTGCGACGCGCCCGGCGTCATCGCGCGCACCGAGTCGGACGCCCCGCACGACCTGGCGGCCTGGAAGGCGCTCGCCGACGGCATGGGCCTGGCGGGGCTCCTGGTCCCGGAGGAGAAGGGAGGCCAGGGTGCCACGCACCGCGAAGTCGCCGTCGTGCTGGAGGAGTTGGGGCGCGCCGTCGCTCCGGTGCCATACCTGACGAGTGCCGTTGTCGCGACCGAGGCTCTGCTTGCCTGCGAGGGCGAAGGGGGCCTGCTCGGCGAGCTGGCGTCCGGTCGGCGGATCGGGGCCCTCGCCGTCGCCCTGAACGTCGCCCCCGGCGGTGCCTACAAGGTCGTACGGCATGAAGACGGTGCCCTGCACGGGGAGTTGACCGGCATCGCGGACGCGGCCGTCGCCGATGTGCTGCTCGTGCCCGCGGACGACGGTGGGCTGTACGCGGTGGACGCCGACGCCGTGACCGTCACCCCGCAGGCGTCCCTGGACCTGACCCGGCCGGTGGCGACCGTGGTTCTGGAGGGTGCGGCCGGCCGCCTGCTCGGGGACGCCGAACCCGCCGTACGGCGAGCGTTGCGTGCCGGGGCCGGGCTGCTCGCCTCCGAGCAACTCGGGCTCGCCGACTGGACGTTGACCGAGACGGTTCGCTACCTCAAGGACCGCAAGCAGTTCAACCGTCCCGTCGGCGGCTTCCAGGCCCTCAAGCACCGGCTCGCCCAGCTGTGGCTGGAGGTCGTCAACCTGCGCGCGGCCGCCCGGGGTGCCGCCGACGCGCTCGCGACGGGCGACGACGTCGACGTGGCGGTGGCCGTCGCCCAGGCGTACGCGGCGCCCGTCGCCGTGCACGCCGCCGAGGAGGCGCTGCAACTGCACGGTGGTATCGGGATGACCTGGGAGCACCCGGTCCATCTGTATCTGAAGCGGGCCAAGGCCGACTCGATCGCCTACGGCACCGCGGGCGCCCACCGTGCCGCGCTGGCCGAACTCGTCGGCCTCCAGGCTCCCTGACGTACGCCTGAGCGAACCACGCGGAAAGCCCGCCCCACCTGGGGCGGGCTTTTTCGTGTGCCTTGCACACGCCCTGACGGACGAAGTGAACGCGGGGCGGCAGTCCGGCCAACTCCCTGCCCGCCTCTGCTGTTTGTGGCCTTCGGAATCGCATACTCGCAGCGGTTCCCTACGCCCCGATCGCCCCTGTCAGGGAGGCAGAGCATGGCCCTCACCACCCGCCGCAGAGCCCTCACCACCCTCGGCGCCGCCCTCGCCGGCACGGTCGCCCTGCCCGCCACCCGTGCGTCGGCGGGTGAACAGAAGCACGGCCCGCGCCCCTTGTGGCGGGCGCACGCCCACAACGACTACGAGCACCCGCGCCCCCTCCTCGACGCCCTCGACCACCGCTTCGGCAGCCTCGAAGCCGACATCTACCTGGTCGGCGACCAACTCCTCGTCGCCCACGACCCCGAGGACCTCGACCCCGCCCGCACGCTGGAGTCCCTGTACCTCGACCCGCTCGCCGCCCGGGTAAGGGCCAACCACGGCTCCGTCTACCGGGGTCACCGCAAGCCGATCCAACTGCTCATCGACATCAAGACCGAGGGCTCGTCGACGTACCTCGAACTCGACCGCCACCTGCGGTGCTACAAGCACCTGTGCACGACGTACGCCCACGGCCGCGTGTTCCCCGGCGCGGTCACCGCCGTGATCTCCGGTGACCGTGCCGCCCGGGCGCCGATGGAGGCCCAGACCGTCCGCCGGGCCTTCTACGACGGCCGTCTCGCCGACCTCGGCAGCTCCGCGCCCGCCTCCTTCATCCCGTTGATCTCCGACAACTGGACGCTCAACTTCACCTGGCTCGGCGTGGGCGCCTTCCCGGACGCCGAGCGGCGCAAGCTGCGCGACATCGTCCGGGCGGCGCACTCCCGGGGGCAGAAGGTGCGCTTCTGGGCCACCCCGGACGTGGCCGGTCCCGCCCGGGACGCCCTGTGGGGCGAGCTGCTCGCCGCCGACGTCGACTTCCTCAACACCGACGACCTCGCCGGTCTGGAGGCCTTCCTCGGCGCCCACCGGACGGCATAGGGCCTGTCTGACACTTCCCGCCTGCCCCGCGACGCCGGGAACGCCGCGCGGGACACCACACGTTCGGAGTACAGCTCAGCCGCCCGGACGAACCCTCCGCTACGCCACACTTGCGGCCGAACGCCGTGAACCGGGCAAGGCGGCGTGGCGGAGGAGGTTGACGATGGCCATTTCCATCTCTGTGGTGCTGTTGCTGTTCATCCTGGCGGTGATCTTCGTGCGCAGCGGCGGGCTGAAGATGACCCATGCGCTGGTGTGTCTGCTGCTCGGCTTCTACCTGGCCAGCACGAGCATGGCGCCCACCATCAGCAGCGGTCTGACGGCCACGGCGGACATCGTCAGCAGCCTCAGACCGTGACCGTCAGACCGTGACCGTCAGGGAGTGGCCTCAGGGAGTCGAGAAGACCCCGATGCCGTTGGGGACGGGGCGTTCCACGCCGTCGGACGGGTGGTTGCGTACGGAGACGTTCGCCGCTCCCGGCTCGCGGGCGACCAGCGTCGACGAACCGCCGCCGTCCAGGCTGAACGCGTCGACCGAGCCCAACTCGCGCATCACGGATGCGACTTCGGCGATGGTCAGTCCGGTGCGGTACTCCCGCGCGCCGTCCAGCGCGAGCAGCAGCAGGCGTCGGCCGCCGTTCGCGATGCCTACGGCGGTGCGCACGGCCGAGGCCCTGTCGTCGAGGCCGGGCAGCGGCTGACCGTCGTCGAGCACGGGGTAGCCGCCGAGGGCGAAGCGGTACGGAACCCGTGACGCCGCCGCCACCAGTTGGTGCCGTACCTTCACCGGCTCGCCCGCGAAGAACTTCCGCAGCTGCTGCGCGCCCTCCTCCCGGCCCACGAGGACGGTCGTGTCCGGTGCGATCGGCCCGCTCCCGGGGGTGTCGGCCATCGACACGACCCGGCCGCGACGGACCGTCACCTCGTAGGTGTCGGTGCTGCACGGAGCCGCCCGGTCGGTGTCCGTGCCGCAAGTGGCACGCACCCGGGAGGCGCTGCCCCACGCGGCGGTGAACGCCCCGATGGAGCCCACCGGCAGCGCGTACTGGTTGAGCCCGCGCAGCGGCAGCCGGCCCTCGGGTGTGCGGATCGAGCCGACGAGGCGCAGGCCGTCCAGCCGGGCCCTGCGGTCGACGCCCACGCCGAGCACGTCCTCGGTGTTCGTGCCGGGCGGCAGTGCCGGACCGAAACGCTGACCGTCCGGCACCGCCGCCTTCAGGGCCCGGCCGCGCGCGATCGCCGGGCCCACGCTCGCGCCCGTCGCCTGCACGCCCGGATGCTGGGCCTCGCTGATGTTGAAGAAGTCACCGTTCACGCCCGCGACGGCCCCCTGCGCGGTCGCCTGCTGCGAGACGGTCGCCCGCGCCGCCACCGCCCCGGGGTGCAGCAGATCGAGACGTACGTGCGGGTCGCCCAGGTCGACGGTGAGCAGATGGGCGTGCGTGGTGCCCTTCGCCGCCGCGATGTCGAACTCGTCGTACACGACACCCGGCGCGATCGGGGTGCCCGGCTGCGCGGCGTCGGCCGGGGCCGCCCCCGCCAGGGCCGCACCGGCCAGCGCGCTGAGTGCCGTGAGCAGCGTGAGCGCCGCTCTGCCTGTTCCGAACCGTTTCTGACGACGCGTCATGATTTTCCCTGATGTCTCGTCAAATGTCCCAGGGCTCAGGGGAAGTGCACCAGACGGCGATGACCTGCAGGGTTGCTAGGCGCCGACGACCCGCGAACGGGTGAGGAAACGCACCCCCTCGGGTGCCTCCAGCGAGAAGCCGCTGCCCCGGCCCTCGACGACGTCGACGATCAGCCGGGTGTGGCTCCACACCTCGTACTGGCTGCGCGCCATCCAGAACGTCACCGGCTCCGCCACCCCCTCGACGTCCAGCTCCGCGAGCAGCACGTCCGAGTCGCCCGTGCGGAACTCGCCCGCCGGATAGCACATCGGCGCGCTGCCGTCGCAGCAGCCGCCGGACTGGTGGAACATCAGCGGGCCGTGCGTCGCGCGCAGACGGCGCAGCAGGTCGGCGGCGGCGGGAGTGAGTTCGACGCGCGGGGTCTCCTCATACATGGGAGCAAGGGCAGCACGGGGAACGTTGCGAGAGGGTTGCGCCCGTAACCTGCTCGGGTGACCATCGAGTTGACGCTGCTGACGTCCGTCTCCCACCGGGGCAAGGAGATCACCGCGCCCCGTCTGCGCGCCCTGCTCGTGCTGCTGGCCGGGGAGCCGCGGGCGGGATGCGGCATCGGGCGGCTCGTGGACGGGCTGTGGCCGGACGAGCAGCCGGAGAACCCGACGAAGGCGCTGCAGATCCTGGTCTCGCGGGCCCGCTCGCTGCTGGGCGGCGAGGTCATCGCCAGCACACCCGCCGGCTACCGCATCGCCCTGCGCGAGGACCAGGTCGACGCCTGGGCCGTCCAGCTGCACGCCGCCGCGGCCGCGGAGAAGGCGCGGGCCGGCGACTATCACGGCGCGGTCGCCGAGACCGAGGAGGGGCTCGCGCTGTGGGACGGCGGCCCGGCGGAAGGGGGGCTCCACGACGATCCGGTGGCGGCACTGCGCCTTGAACTCACCGTCACGTACGGGGCGTTGACGCGGCTGAGGGCGCTGTCGCTGGCGCGTTCGGGGCGGCGGGAGGAGGCGGCCGTGCCGCTCGGCGAGCTGGTGGGTGCGCATCCACTCGACGAGGAGCTGCTGCTGGAGCTGATGCGCTGTCAGGCGGCCACGGCAGGCGCGGCCGCCGCGCTGGCGGCGTACGACACCTACCGGCGACGCCTGCGCGACGAGCTCGGCACCGATCCGGGGCCCGCCCTGCAGGAGCTGCACCAGGAACTGCTGCGCGGCGAGGCGCCCGCCGTCCGGCGCGGCGTACCGCACGAACCCAACCCACTGCTCGGCCGGGACGCTGACGTCGACGCCGTGCGGCGGCTGCTGAACAGGGCCCGCGTCACCTCGGTCGTCGGCCCCGGTGGGCTGGGCAAGACACGGCTCGCGAGCGCCGTCGCCCGGGACGCCGAGCAGCGGGTCGTGCACCTGGTCCCGCTCGCCGGTGTCCGCCAGGACGCGGACGTCGCCCCCGAGGTCGCCTCCGCGCTGGGCGTCGGCGAGGGGCTGCGGCCCGCTGCGGGGGGCGACCTGATCGCCGGCATCGTGGGAGCACTGGGCTCCGGGTCCGCGCTGCTCGTCCTGGACAACTGCGAGCAGGTCGTCCAGGGTGTCGCCGATCTCGTCCAGGCACTCGTGTCGAGGACGAGGGATCTGCGCGTCCTCACCACCAGCCGGGCCCCGCTCGGACTGTCCTCCGAGACCGTCTACCCCCTCCCCGAACTCGACCTCGCCACCACCGTCGAGCTGTTCGAGCAGCGCGCCCGCTCCGCCCGCACCGACGTCGACCTGCCCGCCGACACCGTGGCCGCCCTCTGCCACCGCCTGGACGGGCTGCCGCTCGCCACCGAACTCGCCGCCGCCCGCGTCCGCGTGCTGTCGGTCCCGGAGATCGCCCGCCGCCTGGAGGACCGCTTCGCCCTGCTGCGCGGCGGCCCCCGCGACGCCCCCCGACGCCACCGCACCCTGCACGCCGTCGTCGACTGGAGCTGGAACCTCCTGGAGGAGCCGGGGCAGGCCGCCTTGCGCGCCCTGTCGGTGTTCCCGGCCGGCTTCACCGCCGAGACAGCGGAACAACTCCTCGACGAACCCGACGCCTTGGAGATCCTCGAGGACCTCGTCGACCAGTCCCTGCTGAAGGTGACCGACACCCCGCACGGCACCCGCTTCCGGATGCTGGAGACGGTACGGGAGTTCGCGGCCGCCCATCGGGAGCGGGCCGGTGAGGACGAGGCGGTCACCGAGCGATTCCTGTGCTGGGCACGGGACTTCGGGGCCGCCCACCACGACGCGCCCTTCGGCGCCGACCCCTTCGCGTCCTGGCATCTGATCCGCGCCGAGCAGGACAACCTCGTGCACGCCCTGCGGCCGGCGCTCGGCCTCGCGGACGCGGACACCGTCGCCGCGGTCACGGCCGTACTGGGGAGCCTGTGGTCCACCGAGGCCAGTACCAACTACGCCCGGCTGATCGCCCTCATGGAGGACACCGCGCCGCTGCTCTCCCACTACCGGCCGGGCCCCGAGTACGTCGAACCGGCCCGCACCGCAGCCGCCCTGCTGACCGCCAACGCCTTCCTCGGCTTCGGCCCCGGCGCCCCGCGCACCCTCGTCACGCTGCGCCGCCTGCCGCCCGCCCCGCCGGACACCCTGGTCCGCGCCGTGGCGACGGTGCTCAGCGCCCTGCCGGAGATACTCGCACCCGGCGGCCGCGGCACGCTCCACGCGCTGTGCGACAGCGACGAGCCGCTGCTCGCGGGCATCGCCAACGGTGCCGCCAGCTATGTGTGGGAGCACGAGAGGCAACCCGACCGGGCCCTCGTGGCCGCCCGCCGGATGCTCGACGCGGTCGGCGACCAGGACATCCCGGTGCTCCGGATCTGGCCGCGGGCCCGCTTCGCCGAACTGTGCCTGCAGATGGAGCGCGGCACGGAGGCGATCAGGCCCATGAAGGCCGCGCTGGCGGCCATCGAGGAGTACGGCGAGTGGACCGACTCGATCGGCCTGCGCTGGGGCATCATGCTGGCCAGCTTGCAGGCCGGGCATCTCGACGAGGCGGAACACTGGCTGGAGGAGGCGCTGCGGTACCAGCGCGAGAGCGCCGTGTCCGACCCGTTCACCCCCGACCTGGGCGCCCGCGCCGAGATGGCGCTCGCGCGGGGCGACATCGAGACGGGACTGGGCCTGTGGCGCCGGACCCTGGACCGGCTGGCGCACAACGCGCATTCGGTACCCGGCGGTGAACCTGTGTTGGAGGCCTGGGAGCCGGAGCTCCAGTCGGTCGCCGTGACCGCACACGCCCGCTACGGCCGCGCGGACCTCGTCGCACACCTCCTCGCCGCCTTCCCCGACCGCCTCACGGGCCTGTTGACCCGCTCGCCTGCCGTCCAGCCGGCCTACTTCCCGCTGTGCGGCGCGCTGCTGCTCGCGCTCGGCACGGCCGATCTGGCCAAGGGGGACACGGGCGGCGTACGGCTGATCGCGCTCGCCGAGCGGTTCCGGTATCTGCGCAGCTTCCAGCCCACGATGTCCTCGGCCGGCGCCCGCGAGGACGCCGAGAACGCCGACAAGGCGGCGTACGAGGACGCGGTGTCCACGTACGCCGCCCTGGACGACGACGGGCTGCGCGAGGCCGCGCTCGGCCTGGTGCGGGGGCGGGGGAGGCTCAGAGCCTGACCGGCAGGCTCAGCAGGTGGCGGCCGTCGCCGGGCCAGTGTCCGAAGCGGAGGCCGGCCCGGTCCACGGCCAACTTCGGTGCCGTGGGCCGGTTCACGAGAAGCCCCTCCAACACCACGCCCGTCACCAGTCGGCCGAGCGCCGCGCCGATGCAGTAATGCGGGCCGTGCCCGAAGGCGAGGTGCCCGTCGCCGCGGCCGAACTCCCTGGTCACGTCGAGGCGTTCGGGGGCCTCGTACGCGGCCGGGTCGTGGTCCGCGGCGAACAGGGCCACCGTCACCGCCTCGCCCTTCGACAGCGGCGTGCCGGCGAACACGAAGTCCTCGGTGGCGTAGAGCGTGGCGCCCATGCGCACCAGCGTGACGTACCGCAGCAGTTCGGGAACCGCGCGGCCGAGCAGCTCCGGCTCGGCGCGCAGCCGTTCCAGCTGCTCCGGGTGGTCCAGCAGGGCGAGGACGGCGTGGGCGAGGAACAGGGCGGGCGGGGTGATGCCGGTGTTGATCAGCAGGAAGAAGACGGCGACGATCTCGTCGTCGGTCATGCCGCCGTCGGCCAGCAGCGCCGACACCAGGTCGTCGGCGGGCTCGGCTCGGCGCCGGGCGACCAGGTCCAACGCGAACTCCACGACACCGCCGAGCCCCTCGATGAGGCGGCTGCCGTCGCCGTACGCGAAGTCCCGGATCCACCTGCACACCTTGTCCTGGTCGGCCGCGTCCACGCCGACCAGTGCGCAGATCACGGCCGTGCTCAGCGGGTAGGCGAACTCGCCCAGCAGATCGGCCTGTTCGCGCTCGGCGAGGGCCTCGATCAGCTCCTGTGCCGTCTTCTCGACGAAGGGGCGCAGTGCGGCCACCCGGCGGGCGGTGAAGGCACGGGTGAGGGGGCCCCGGCGGCGGGTGTGCTCGTCGCCGTCGAAGAGGGCCAGGTGGCCGGAGAGGTACCGGGCGTACTCGGGCGGGAGGCCGTCGAGGCCCTGTGCCAGCAACTCGGCCTGCGGATCCGGCATGTCGGAGCCGGCGATCGTCGAACGGTCCCGGATCAGGCGCGGCTCGCTCAGCGCGGCCCGCACGTCCTCGTGGCGGGTGACCAGCCGTACCGGGGTGTCGAGGCCCGGCAGGAGGACGTGGCCGAGGCCGGGGCGGGCGCGCAGGTCGGCGTAGGCACCGACGGGGTTCTCGACGAGTTCGGGGGTGAGGCGTACGGCGGTCATGGCAACTGCCCTTCCGGAGTCGGGGTGTTCAGCGGGCATCGCGGTCGAAGAGGCGGAGCGACCACATGAACCCGACGACCGTGATCGCCGCGCACCACGCCACGGCCATCCAGCCGTTGTGGCCGATCTCTGTGCCGGTCAGCAGCCCGCGCACCGTCTCGATGACCGTGGTGAACGGCTGGTACTCGGCGAACCAGCGGATCCCGGAGGGCATCGAGTCGACCGGTACGAAGGTGCTGCTGACGAAGGGCAGCAGGAACGAGATCGGCAGCGGGGCGTTGCTGGCGCCCTCCGGCGTCTTGCTGATCAGTCCGAGGGCGACCGAGAGCCAGGTCAGCGCGAGGACGAAGAACGCGAGCAGCCCGCAGGCCGCCAGCCACTCCACGCCACTCGCGTCGGGGCGGAAACCGATGGCGAGGGCGACGGTCATCAGCAGGACCAGGGTGATCGCCGTCTGGATGACGCTGCCGACCACATGGCCGACCAGGGTCGACGCCCGGGAGATCGCCATCGTGCGGAAGCGGGCGACGATGCCCTCGGTCATGTCCGTGCACACGGCGACCGCCGTCGGCACGGCTCCGACGCCCGCGGTCATCAGCAGGATGCCGGGGACGAGATAGGCGAGGTAGGCGGTGCGGTCGCCGCCCTGGCCGGTTCCGGTGCCGAGCGCGGAGCCGAAGACATACACGAACAGCAGGAGCAGGAAGACGGGGATGAGCGCGACCTGGAGCGTCATAGAGGGGTAGCGGCGGGCGTGCAGCAGGTTGCGGCGCAGCATGGTGAGCGAGTCGCGCAGATGCGGGGTGGTGGGCTGGGCGGCGGTGGTCATCGGATCTGCACCTTCTCGTGCTCGGGGCGGCCGGTGACCGCGAAGAAGACGTCGTCGAGGTCGGGGGTGTGCATGGTCAGCGAGTCCACGGCGACGCGGGCGCCGTCGAGGGCGTCGAGCAGGGCGCGCAGGGTGTGGACGCTGCCGTCGCCCGGGACCTGGAGGGTCAGCGCCTCGTCGTCCCTGAGGCCCACGCCCAACACCGCGGCGGCGCGGGCGAGTTCGGCCGGGTCGAGGAAGCGGAGCCGGACATGGCCGCCGGGGACGAGCCGCTTCAGCTCGTCCGCGGTGCCCTCGGCGACGATCCGGCCGCCGTTCAGGACCGCGATGCGGTCGGCGAGCTGGTCGGCCTCCTCCAGGTACTGCGTGGTGAGGAACACCGTGACCCCGCCGTCGACGAGTTCACGGATGATCTGCCACACGGCGTGCCGTGCGCTCGGGTCGAGGCCGGTCGTCGGCTCGTCCAGGAAGATCACCTCGGGAGAGCCCACCAGCGTCATCGCGAGGTCCAGGCGCCGCCGCATGCCGCCGGAGTAGGTGGCGGCGGGCTTCTTCGCGGCGTCCACGAGGTCGAAGCGTTCGAGCAGCTCGGCGGTGACGCGCCTGCCCTCGCGGCGGTCCAGATGGTGCAGGTCCGCCATCAGCGCCATGTTCTCCTCGCCCGTGATCAGGTTGTCGACGGCGGAGAACTGGCCGGTGACCCCGATCGCGGCGCGCACGGACTGCGGCTCGGCGGCCACGTCGTGCCCGGTGATACGGGCGGAGCCGCCGTCGGCACGGATCAGGGTGGAGAGGATCTGGACGGTGGTGGTCTTGCCGGCGCCGTTCGGCCCGAGCAGCGAGAAGACCGTGCCGCGCGGCACCCGCAGGTCGATGCCGTCGAGCACGACCTTCGCGCCGTACGCCTTGCGCAGCCCTGCGGCCTCGATGGCCGGCGGTGTCTGACCGGTGTGCTGCCGTGGTGAGTTCATGCCCGAGAGCGTGCGGGGGGCCGCCTTCGGTGCGGTTTCAGGGCGGTTTCAGGGGACGTGCCAGGGGACATGTCAGTGGGCGCTGTTAGCCTCCTGCGGCCCGTGTCATCCACGGGCCCACCAGGGGAGGAGAAACGTGAACAGTGCCAGAAGCAGCAGGAGTCGGCACAGACCCGGCCGTCTAGCGGTGGGTTGCCTCGTCACCGCCGCGGTCCTGACCGCGCCCGGCGTCGCCCACGCCGCCGACAACCTGCCGCCGCGTCAGCCGCTGGTCCAGGACCTGCAGACCGGTACCAAGCCGTGCGCCACGGGGGAGCAGAAGGCGTACGTCGGGGAGCCGCCGACCCTGCGGGCCGTGCTGTACGACCCGGAGGAGGACAACCAGCCGGCCGAGGCCAACCTGGTCAGCGGCGATTTCGAGGCCTGGTGGACGGACGCGGACGGGGCCGAGCAGCGCCGCACCTACACCACATCCGAGACCCTGTCCGGCACCCGGCAGCTCTGGCGCCTGCCGGAGGACATCCCGGCGAACACGGTCGTCTCCTGGCGCGTGCGCGCGAACGACGGCACCGCGGCCTCCGCGTGGAGCTCCGAGGGCGACGGCTCGGTCTGCGAGTTCGTGTACGACGACGCCGGCCCCGAGAAGGCGGTCGTCACGTCCCCGGACTACCCCGAGGACCAGTGGCAGGACGGCGTCGGGGTCTACGGCAGCTTCACCATGGACTCCCCGTCGGACGACGTCGCGCAGTACGTCTACAGCTTCCTCGGCGGCCCTCAGCTGACCGCCCGCCCCGCCGAACTCGGCGGCCCCGTCACGATCCGCCACCTGCCGCTGAAGACCCGCCCGGACCGACTCAGTGTCCGCGCGATCGACCGCTCGGGCCGCAGCAGTACGACCACGACGTACGAGTTCCTGGTCAAGTCGGGCCGCGCCCCCGTCGCCCACTGGACCCTCGCCGACGCGGCCGGCTCCACCACCGCCGCGGCCGAGACCGGAC
The DNA here is from genome assembly GCF_030499515.1 of Streptomyces sp. DT2A-34. NCBI lineage: Bacteria > Bacillati > Actinomycetota > Actinomycetes > Kitasatosporales > Streptomycetaceae > Streptomyces > Streptomyces sp. DT2A-34. Next base: position 9,170,325 of record NZ_JASTWJ010000001.1, read on the forward strand.
CCGCCGCCGGTGCCGGCTCCGGTGTGACCTTCGGTGCGAGCGCACCGCGCGGGACCGCGCTGCCCTCGGTGGCGAGCCTCGACGGCAGCAGCCACGCCTTCCTCACGCCGGCCGCCCCGGCCGTCGACACCGGCAGGACCTTCGCCGTCAGCGCCTGGGCGCGGCCCGCGCAGACGGACCGGAACATGGCCGTGGCAGGCCAGGACGCGGGCGACTCCGCCGCCTTCGAACTGGGGCTGCGCACCCGGGACGAGGGCCCGGTGTGGTCGTTCACCGTCGGCGGCACCCGTATCACGGGCGGCGCCCCGGAGACCGGTGAGTGGGCCCACCTGCTGGGCCTGTACGACAGGGAGACCGGCCAGGCCCAGCTGTACGTCAACGGCCAGGAAGTCGGCACCAAGTCCGAGGCGACGCCCTCCGTGCCCCTCGGCGCCTTCCAGATCGGCCGCTCCCGCAACGGCGACGGCTACCGCGACCGCTGGCACGGCGCACTCGGCGACATCCGTGCCTACGACCGGGTCGTCGTCCCCGACGAGGTCATCGAACTCGCCCACCGTCGACCGACGTTGCTCGGCCACTGGTCGTTGGAGACCGCCACCGACGGCGTGAGCCCCGAGCAGAGCGGCAAGGCGCCGCTGACGCTCGGCCCGGGCGCCTCGATCCACCGTGGCCCGGACGGCTCCTGCCTCCCCGAGCTCGATCCGGACTGCCCGTTCGTGCCCTACCCCCTCGTCGGTGACGGCCACCTCCAATTGGACGGTGAGACCGGGTACGCGGCCACCGCAAGCGCCGTCGTGGACACCTCGGACAGCTTCACCGTGGGCGTCGTCGTCCGCCTCGCCGACGCCGAACCGGCCGCTCCGATGACCGTGCTGTCGCAGGGCGGTGAGCACACGGACGCCTTCAAGGTGCGCTACGACCCGTCCGTCCATGCCTGGCAGCTGGTGATGCCGCAGAGGGACGAGGCCGGGGCGCCCGAGGTCGTCGTCGCGCAGATCGAGGCCGCGGACGGCGGCGAGGGTCCGGGGCACCGCCTGGCCGTCCTCTACGACGACGCGACCGACCGGATCAAGCTCTACCTCGACGGCCACACCAACACCGATGCCACCGCCACTCTCCCGAGCGGCTGGCACAGCTCCGGCGCCTTGCAGATCGGCCGGGCCAAGGCCGGTGACGGCTGGGGCGAGTACCTGCACGGCGACGTCGACGAGGTGCAGGCCTACGCCGGCGCCCTGAGGGACGGCGACATCGGCGGCCTGGGGTGGGGCACCGACCCCTGCCTCTGCTGAGTAGTCCATGAGCGGCGGCGTGGCAGTGGCCTGCCGCGCCGCGGCAAAACCCTGAGCCAGTGCCGAGGTCTCGGCACTGGCTCAGGGCAGGTAGGGCCTATCGACGATCGTCGCCGATCGTGACGAAGCCCGTGGCCTTCGCGCCGGTGACGTTGTCGTAGACGACGTCACCGGTGGACTTCTTCCAGATCCTGATACGGAAGGTGTCCGGGGCGTCGGTCGCGGTGACGCGGAAGCCGTAGCCGCTGCTCCCGTTGACCTGGCCGCTGCCCTGGTAGACGGCCTGGGAGCCGTTGACCACGAGCCAGTCGGAGCCGGTGGAGCGGAACTTCAGCCGCGCCGGACCGAAGTCGAAGTCGGCCTTTCCGGTGGGGACCGCGGCTCCCTTCGCGTAGGCGGCGGCGAAGGAGAAGGCCGCCTTGCCGGTCAGGTCCGGCTCGGCCGGGTAGGCGCCGGCCGAGGAAGTGATCACGCCGGTGCCGAGGGCGGGGCCCGCCGCGCGGTCGTAGACGATCAGCTCGGGGAGGGTGGTGCTGTCCGAGGCGCCGTCGTCGTCCGTGACCGTGATCACCGGGCGGTGGATGCCGGCCTCGGTGTAGGTGTGCTCGGCCCGGCAGCTGGTGCCGCTCACCGTGCCGTCCGTCGGTTCGGTGCCGTCCTTCCAGTTGATGCGGCAGGTGTGGGTGTCACTGGTGCCCGGGTCGGCGAACTCGGCGGTGACCACCGTGCGCTTGCCGGCCGACACCGGGGACGCCGGCCCGTTCGCGGACGTGATCGCCGGTGCCGCGTTGGCGACCTTGACGGTGGCCGTGTCGCTGCTGCGGCCCCCGGTCAGCGTGACCGTGTAGGTGCCGTCGTCGGTGCAGGTGAGCGTGGTCTTCGCCGTCCCGGCGTCGGTGACGGCGCAGGGCGCTCCCTCCTCGACCGCCCACTTCGGGCTGCCCGCGCCGGAGATCGAGCCGTTCAGCGGGATCCGGTCGCCCTCCGCGCCGTCGGTGTCCTCGCCGGCGTGCACGATGGTGACGGGGTCGATGGAGGTCAGCGTGGGCACGACCTTCTCGATCAGGCCGTCGGCGTCGAACTCCAGCTTGTCGATGGTGGTTTCGCGGTGGGTGCCGTCACCGCCGGGGATGGCGAACCGGTGGTAGGCGATGTACCAGTCGTCGGTGTTCGGGACCTGGACCACCGAGTGGTGGCCGGGGCCCTTGATGCCGAGGGAGAGGTCCTTCTCCAGGATCACGCCGTGCTTGGTCCACGGACCGGTGGGAGAGGGGCCGGTGGCGTAGGCGACGCGGTAGTTCTCGTCCCGGGTGTCGTTCTCCGACCACATGAAGTAGTAGGTGCCCTTGCGCTTGATGACGAAGGTGCCCTCGTTGTAGCCGCTGGGCGTGATGTCCTTCATCTTCGAGGTGTCGACGGAGGTCATGTCGTCGTTCAGCGGGGCCACGTAGGCGTGTCCGTTGCCCCAGTAGAGGTACGACTGCCCGTCGTCGTCCGTGAAGACCGCCGGGTCGATCATCTGGCCGCTGAACTGGCCCGCCTTGAGCAGCGGTTGACCGAGCGCGTCCTTGAACGGACCGGTCGGCGAGTCGGAGACGGCGACCCCGATGTTGGCGTCGGCGCAGAAGTAGAAGTAGTACTTCCCGTCCTTCTCGGCGATCGCCGGCGCCCAGGCCCTGCTGTCCGCCCAGGAGACGTCGGGACCGAGGTCGAGGATGACGCCGTGGTCCTTCCAGTGGACCAGGTCCGTGGAGGAGTACGCCTTGAACTGCGTACCGCTCCAGCCCGGGAAGCCGTCGGTGGTCGGGTAGAGGTAGAAGGTGTCGCCGAAGCGGACGATGTTCGGGTCGGCGTTGAGCCCCGGCAGGACCGGGCTCTTCATGACGAGCGCCGAGACCGTCCAGGTGCGCTTCTTGCCGTCGGAGCCCGTCACCTCGTACGTCACCGGCTTGCTGAAGTCCCGCACGCTGCCGGAGGCCGGGCTGATCGCCGCGCCGTGGGCGAGGGTGAACTCCGGGGCGAGGGCGGTGAGATCGGTGCCCTCCTTCATCGGCAGCGTGATCCTGCTGCCGGCGTTGTCGACGAGGGCGTCGACCTTCAGCGCCGGGTCCGTCGCCTTGGCGATGCCCGCGGTGTTGCCGCTGAGCTCCATGACCTCCGCTGCCGTGAGGGCCCGGTCGTAGATGCGGAAGTCGTCGACCTCGCCGCCGAAGTACGGGTCGGCCGAGTACAGGGACCTGCCGATGTAGCCGCTGTGGTCCTTGTTCGCGTCGTACAGCTCGGACGGCTTGGTGGTGACGCCGGTCGCCCGGGCCGCCTGGATGCCGTCGACGTAGAGGACCATCGTGCCGGTCGCGCCGTCGAGGGTGACGGTGACGTGCCGCCACTCGCCGGGCGTGAGCTGGGAGCCGGCCGTCAGCTTCGACTCCGCCGACCAACTCGCCTTCGTGATGGCCGAGTAGAGACTGGAGCCGCCGTTGGAGGGGGTCGCGAAGAGGTACTTGTTGCTGTCGGGGCCGAGCCCGAACAGCCACTGGAAGCTGTCGCCGCCCTTCCACTTGGCGTACGTCGAGACGGTCACGCTGCCGGCGTTCTTCAGCACGCCGTTCGGGATACGGACGTACGGCGAGGTGGTCGAGGAGCCCGCACCGCCGGACATCTTGAACGAGCCGCCCTCGACGCCGGTGCCGAAGTCGGGCGTACGGACGTAGGTGCCGTGGTAGCCGTGTCCGCTGGAGTCACGGGCGATGTTGCCGCCGGTCTCGTCGAAGTCGTACTGCAGGAGCAGGTCGGCCGGGACGTCCGGGCCTTCCTCCGAGACGGTGACCTCGGCCCGGACCGGGATCGCGGCGCCGTCCGGCAGGCTTCCGGTCACGGTGAAGGTGCCGGTCTGCGCGTACTTCGACTCCGGGACGTCCTCCCAGGTGACGGCGACCGGGCGCTTGACGCCGTCGGCGTACTCGGCGATCACGGTGGCCGGCAGGACGGGCGCCTGGCCGGTCTTCGTCGTCACCTTCACGCCCTCGACGCTCTCCACGAGCTGGTCCGGCTGGTAGGCGCGCAGCAGGCGGTCGTACTCGGCCTGCGTCACCGGGAGCACCGTGCCGTGGCGGGGCTTGGCCGGCAGGTCGTAGCCGGTGGACGGGGTCCAGGTGCCGGAGGCGAGGTCGGTGGTCTCGAAGGGGATGTAGCCGCGGCCGCCGAACTCGTCGAGGAACGCGTACCACTTGTCCTCGGTGTTGGACTTGAACACCAGCGGCCCCTCGGCCGCGCTCATCGCGCCCTTGCCGATGCCCTCGGCGACGGCGTCCCAGGACAGGTCCAGCAGGGAGTCGCTCTTCTCCTCGAAGATGAACTTGCTGTTGGGAGTGGAGGAGGTGTTGTTCCGCTCGTCCTTGGAGAGACGGAAGTACGTCCCGTCGTGCGCGATCACCGTGGAGTCGATGACGGAGTAGCCGCGGTCGATCCAGACCTTCGGCTCGCTGAACGTGTAGAAGTCGCGGGTGGTCGCGTACATCATGCGGTTGTACGTGTCGCCGGAGTGCGCCTCGTTGTCGTACAGCTTCGACGCCCAGAAGACGACGTACTCACCGCGCTGCGCGTCGTAGAACGCCTCCGGTGCCCAGGTGTTGCCCGCGCTGTCCGGCGAGACCTTGACCAGGCGCTGGTTCGTCCAGTGGACCAGGTCGGTGGACTCCCACACCATGATGGACTTGCTGCCGGTGCGCTGGGACGCGTCCCAGTCGCCGTTGCCGTAGATCCTGAGGTCGGTGGCGATCTGGTAGAACTTGTCGCCCTCCGGGGAGCGGATGATGAACGGGTCGCGCAGGCCCTTCTCGCCGAGCGTGGAGGTCAGGACCGGCTTGCCGTCGTTCAACTCCCGCCACTTCAGCGGGTCGTTGCCCTTGCTGAGGGCGGCGTAGAGCTGTTCGCCGTCCGACGTGCCCTCGCCGGTGAAGTAGCTGAACATGTAGCCCTTGAGGGCTGCGTCGGCGGGGAGTTCCGGGACCTTCGCGGTGAACGTGCGGGTCGCCTTCGCCTCGCCCTTGGTGACGGTGGCGGTCAGCTCGACGGTGGTGGCGCCGTCGCCGTGCGCGGGGCGGTGGACCACGCCGTCGGCGGAGATGACGTCCGGGTTCGCGGAGGCCCAGGCGACCTCGGTGCCGTAGTCACCCTGTGCGGGGAGCGTCAGGTTGCCGCGTACGTCGTCGAGGTTGTGGACGCTGAGGGACTCGGCGGCCTGCTCGGTGGCCGTCTCGTCGTCGAAGGCGGGCAGGACCGTGACGTCGAAGGCCTTGGTGTCGGTCACCGTGCCCTTCTCCAGGGTCGCGGTGAGCGTGGCGTGGGCGTCCGGTTCGCCGGCCGCGGGGCGGGTCACCGCGCCGGAGTCGGACACGACGGCCGGGTTGTCGCTGGCCCAGCTGATCGAGGAGCCGCCGGCCGTGCCGGTCCTCGGCAGGTCGAGGTCGGCCGTGACGGCGCTGGTGTCACCGAGGCTCAGCGCGGCCTTGTCGTCGGCGACGCCCTGCGTGGCGACCGGGAGGGCGAGTTGCTCGACCTCGGAGCCGGCGAGGGCGCGGTCGTAGACCCGGAAGTCGCGGATGCGGCCCTTGAAGAGCTTGTCGCCGGAGTAGACCGACTTGCCTATGTAGTTGGCGGTGGTGGTGCCGGAGCCGATGGCGCCGGGGGTGATGGTGACCGAGGTGTTGCGGCCGACCTCCACGCCGTCCTCGTACAGCACGCCGGTGCTGCCGGTCTGGGTGTAGGTGACGTGCTTCCACACCGAACGGGTCAGATTGTGCGAGTCGGCGGGCCGGGTGGTCTGCTCCGTCGACCAGTTGCCGGTCGCGATGGACGTCCGGTAGGAGTTGCCGGTGGTGAACAGGTAGCCGTTGCCGCTGCTGCCGCTCGTGTTGCCGAAGCCGTAGAGGAAGTACGGCGTGGACTGCGTGGAGTCGATCCGCACGTCCATCGAGACGGTGATCGCGTCCATGCTCTTCATGACGTCGTTCGGCACCTTGACGTAGGTGTCCGAGCCGTTGAAGGCGAGCCCCTCACCGGTGCCCGACCAGTCGGCGGCGCCGCTCACCGTGCCGTCACGGCCGTTGCCGGAGGCGTCGGTCACGGTGCTGCCGGAGGCGGCGTCGAGCTTGTACCAGAGGGCGAGACCGTCCGTGATCTCCGCCGGTGCGGCCGCGTCCGCGGCATGGGCGGGAACGGTGGACGCGGCGAGTCCCAGGACCAGCGAGGCGGCGGTCAGTCCGGCGAGTCGACCCGCCAGGCGTCTCGCGCGGCCACGGACGCGTGCGATGTCGCGTGCGATGTACGGCATGTGGAGTCCCTGCTGAGGCATGGCGGGGCCGCGGGCCTCGGCCATGGGCACCCTGCCGTTTCGGCTGTGTTGCGAGAGTGTCAAACGGAGTGTGGTGCAGCGTCAAGAGGTTTCGAACAATGTCCGACAGGTCGAACATTGCGCATGGGAGTCAGCGATTCCGCCTCGCGCGGCGTGCCTCGGTCAGCAGGGGGAGGAGGGGCAGCAGGGAGATCACGACGACGAGGGCGACCAGCGGCAGCAGGAAGTCGTCCACGTCGGGGACGGAGGCCCCGAGGGCGTATCCGGCCAGGACGAGACTCTGCGACCAGAGCAGCCCGCCGACGATCTGCCAGATGGTGAAGGTGCGGGTGGGCACGCCGAGCGCGCCCGCCGCCGGGTGCAGGACGGTGCGCACCATCGGGATGAAACGGCCGATCACCAGGGCCTTGCCGTAGCCGTAGCGAGCCAGAAGCCGCTCCGCGCGTGCCGCCGTCTCCCGCACGCCCCGTTTCGAAGTGCGGGCCAGCAGGGCACGCCCGCCGTGCCGCCCGAGCAGGAAGCCGACCTGGCCCCCCACGACGGCGCCGACCGCCGCGCCCAGCAGCACCTGCCACAGCACCAGCCGAGGCGCCTGCTGGGCGGTCCCCGCACACAGCACACCCGCCGGGAACAGCAGCGTGTCACCGGGCAGGAAGAAGCCGAACACCAGCAGCCCCGACTCCGCGAAGATCACCACGAGGACACCGAGCGCGCCGAAGGTCGCCAGCACCGAGGCACTGTCCATCGGGTTGACGGTGATCACCGCCATCACCTCCCGGCCGTCCTCGTAGGTCGCCCTCCCTCAAGCATCCCGTGCGGGGAGGGGTTCCTCCACGCGGTCCCGTACGGTGCGGCTCGAAGCCTCAGCCGCGGCCCTGATCGCCGGGCAGCGGCTGCTCGAACCAGACCACCTTGCCCGTGCTCACCCGCGTCGCTCCCCAGCGCAGTGCCAGTTGGTCGACCAGGAACAGTCCGCGGCCGCCCTCGTCGCTCAGCCGGGCGTGCCGCATCCTCGGCACCACCGGGGAGTCGTCACCGACCTCGCAGCGCAGGACGTCCGTGCAGAGCAGTCGGAGCGTGATCGGCCGGGAGGCGAAGCGTACGGCGTTCGCCACCACCTCGCTGACCAGGAGCTCGGTGGACTCCACCAGGGAGTCGAGCCCCCAGAGGTGGAGCGTCCTGCGGGTCAGCCGGCGGGCCTGTCCCGCGGTCTGCGGGCGAGGGGCCATGTACCAGTACGCGACCGTCTCCGGCAGGATGCCCTCGAACCGGGCGGCGAGCAGCGCGATGTCGTCGTCCCGGTCGCCCGCACCCAGAGTGCCGAGCGCCTCGTCGCACAGCGTTTCCAGCACCGGCGGCACCGGGCCCGAGGCGGCCGCGCGCAGCCGGGCCCGCAGCCGCTCCACCCCGGTCAGCACGTCCGCGTCACGGGACTCGACCAGGCCGTCGGTGTACAGCAGCAGAGTCGCCCCGGCCGGCGCGTGCAGCTCGGTGGACTCGAATCCGCCGATGCCCACGCCGATCGGCGCTCCGGGCGGGACCCGCAGAATCTCCCCGCGGCCGTCGGGGTGCAGGAGGACCGGCGGCAGATGGCCGGCGTTGGAGACCAGCAGCCGGTGCAGGACGGGGTCGTACATGGCGTAGAGGCAGGTCGCCGTGTGCTCGGTGCCCAGGCGCCCGGCCTGCTCGTCGAGGTGGTGCAGGACCTCGTCGGGGGGCAGGTCGAGCAGGGCCAGGGTCTGCACGGTGGTGCGCAGCTGGCCCATGATCGCGGCCGATGTCATGGAGTGGCCCATCACGTCGCCGATGACGAGGGCGACACGGTGGCCGGGCAGCGGGATCGCGTCGTACCAGTCGCCGCCGACCTGCGCCGTCCGCGAGGCCGGCAGGTAGCGACTGGCCAGCCTGACGCCGGGGGGCTCGGGCAGGGACGGCGGGAGCATCGTGCGCTGCAGCGCGTCCGCGACAGATGCCTCGCGCGCGAACAGCATCGCCTTGTCGATGCCCAGAGCGGTGTGTGTGGCGAGCTGGGAGGCCACGAGAAGGTCGTCGCCGGTGAAGTCGGGCCGACCGGGTCCGCGGAGGAGGGCGACGCTGCCCAGGGCATGGCTACGGCCGTGCAGCGGGGCGATGATCAGCCGTTGCCCGGGCGGCATGGCCTGTGGAGCGTTCGCGCCGCCCAGCAGTTGGGCCGCGGTGGAGGCGACGCCCGCGGTGCTCCCGAGCACCGGCCGCCCCTCCTCCAGCAGCTTGGCGAGCCGACCGTCGGCGGTCGGGTGTACGACTTCCGCCGCCGGCACGGGCGGCTCGGAGCGAGGGGGTTCGGACGGCCAGGGGCGGCCGGAAAGCCCGGGGCGGCCGGAAAGCCAGGGGAGGCCGGGGAGGCCGTAGCGGCCGGGGTGACCGGCTCCTGCGGGGAGACGCGGTCCGTGGTGTGCAGCCGCAGGATGCCGGGAGCGGCGGCGGCCTCGTCGCCGACCGGCAGCGGATCGTACAGATGGACGAACGCCGCGTCGGCGAAGGCGGGAACGGCCGCCCGGCACAGCTCGTACAACGTCTCGTCGAGGTTCATACCGCGGGCGATCTGCCGGGTCGCCGCGTCGAGATAGCGGAGCCTGTCGGTCTGCGGCTCGATGACGTCCGGCACGTCCCGCCGTGGATCCCCCAGCCCGGCGGCAGGGGCTCTCGCGGGCGCGGGCGTCGGCAGCATCGCCGGGGCACTGTCGTGCGAACCGGAACGCGCTTCCGACCGTGCCACGTCCTTGGCCTCGTCGGCACGGTCGCTGGACGGGGCTGACGCGGCTGACGGCGCCGACGCGGCTGACGGCGCTGATGAGCCTGACGGCGCTGACGGGGTTGACGGAGCGGCGTGCCGCAACCGAGGCGGCCGATGCGGGAGCCCAGCGTGCCGCTGCGCGCCGGCCGCTTGCCTGCCGGTGCCTTCACCGGCCCCGAGACGCTTCGTCATCGTGTCCTTCCCGCCGTGCGGGCCCGCGCCGGAGCGGGCGGATCAGGAGTCGTCGGCAGGGCGCCGTCGGCAGCGCAGGAAGATCTGTACCTCGGGCTGGACGTCCGCGGTCGCGGGAGCGTACGTGTACGAGGACTCGTCGGTGATCTCGAAGCCGGCCGCCTCGACGACGTCGCGCAGCTCGTCCCTCAGATAGCCGGAGACGCGGATGTTCTCGCCGATGAACGGGATCGAGAAGTCGTCCACATTGGCCTCCACCATCGACAGCGCGAACAGGCCGCCCGGAACCAGCAGGTGGTGGACGGTTCGCAGGGCGAGCGGGATCTCGGCGCGCGGCAGCATGAGCAGCGAGAAGAACGCCGCCACCGCGTCGAAGTGGCCGAGGTCCAAAGGGCCTCCGGGCCGCAGATCCGCGATGTCCGCCCGATGGAACTCCCCGGCGGGCACCTGGTCGCGGGCCAGCGAGACCATCCCGTCCGACAGATCGACACCGACGACCTCGAAGCCCGCCTCCGCCAGCTGGCGCGCCGTCGGGATCCCGGTGCCGCACCCCAGGTCCAGCACCCGGGCCCCGGCCGACAGGGAGACACCGAGCCACTCGGCGGACGCGACCTGCCCTTCCTTGTGGGGAAAGGCCTCGTCATAGCGCTCGCCGATGGCGTTGAAGGCCTCGGCCTGGCCTGTGCGGTCGAGCTGCATATCGCCGTAGTCGACCTTGTCAGCGGAGCTGCTCACGGGGATTCTCCTCTGATGCTCATAGGCGATTTTGGCATAGTTGTGCGGATGTGGGTGTGGCCTGCGCAGGGTGGGGGCGGCCTGGGAGCGCAGGGGCGGCCTGGGGAGGGACGACGAGCCCTCATGCCCCCGGCACGGGTCGGACCGTGAGGATCTGCTGGGCGTGACCGACGGGGCCGTCGGCGTCGTGCAGGACCGTACTGGTGAGGCCCTGTCCGCAACGGCCGAAGGTGACGCTGGTGTCCAGTCCCGTCCAGGCCCCTCGCGGCCGTCGGTGGAGATGGACGGTCAGGTCGGCATCGGGGAAGAGCCATGCGCTGGGCGGTTGCCGGACGGCGATGCCGTTGGCCGTGTCGACCAGGGCGAGATACGACGCGAGGGGGCTGACGGGAACACCGGCGACCAGATCCACTGGCGTGGAGACCCAGACGGTCGCACGGCCCGGCCGGGGCGGTGTGACGGGGCGGACGTCCAGGGAGGCTGTGCAGCCGCCGGGCCACACGTCGGACATCGGCCACGAGGCGAGCGACTCCGGTGAGGTGAGGCGGTCGTCGGAGCCGCCCGCGACCGCGGTGGTGTCGTGGCCGGACAGGAACCAGGCGCGGGCCCGGACGACCGGGCGGCCGGCGATCCGTACGACCGCTTCGAGGAGCTCGATGGTCCGCCCGGGCCGATGGTCTCCAACTCGATCGCGCACTCGTCGAGGGTGAGGCGGCCGAGGATGTCGTAGCTGATCCGGGACAGAAGCAGGCCGTCGTTCGGCCGGGCGGCCCGGTGCCGGTCGATGGCGTGCGCGACGAGCCCGCCGAGCGGACCGAAGTGCTGTTCGTCCGTGCTCCAGGCTCCGCTCGCGTGGGTCGTCGGCTTGTAGTGGTGGTCGTCGATGGGTTCGTAGTAGCTGTCGGGGAGCAACGGTCATTTCTCCTCGGTGAGTTGGCGAGTTGGCGAGTTGGGGAGGGAGGCGGGGGGCCGGAGGGCGGCGACGGGGTTCAGAGGGCGTTCAGCAGGACGACGTACACGGCCGTGCCCGCGCCCACGCTGAGGATGGTGCGACGGCCGAAGGCCAGGTGGACGCCGGCCGTGACGGCGACGGCGAGCAGCGCGTACCAGGTGCCGCGCGGGTCGGTCGTGATCGTGCCGTGCAGGGCGGTCACGGCGAGGATGGCGAGGATGCCGACCGGCATCCACACCGCCAGGCGCCGCACGACCGCCGAGTCGCGCAGTCGGCCCAGCAGGGCGAAGGGGACGGCACGCAGGGCGAGGGTGATGGTGAAGACGATCGCCAGGACGGCGGCGAGATACGAGGTGCTAGGCACCGGCGGCCTCCTGGACTGTGCGGCGGGCAGCGATGGCGTGGCGGGCCAGGAGCAGGCCGACGAACAGCAGCAGTGCGGTGAACATGGCCATGCCTGGGGTGAGGATCAGGGCGACGGTGACGCTCGCGCCCGCCAGCAGCAGGGACGGAAGCTCCTCGCGGGAGTGGAACGCGTCCAGGGTGAGCACGGTGAACAGGGCGCACAGAGCGAACTCCAAGCCCTTGACGGGCGCCGGCAGGGCCGAGCCGAGCGCGACGCCGACGAGTCCGCCGCCGACCCAGTAGGCCTCGCACGCGATCTGCATGGCCAGCAGCCGGGCCGCCGAACGCTCGTGCTCGGGCAGGGAGGCGTTGACGGCGTACACCTCGTCGATCATGGCGTAGACGGCGTACGCCTTGGCCACCGGGTGCTTGACCAGGTGCAGCGGGAACGAGAAGGCGTAGAAGACGTGCCGGAAGTTGACCACGAGGACGGTCAGGGCGACCGCGGCGAGCGGTGCGACGGTGGCCGTCATGCCCACCAGCAACAGCTCCAGGGAGCCGGCGAACGCGGCCAGGGACAGGGCGGGGGCGAGCCACTAGGGCAGCCCGGCCTGGATGATCAGCAGGCCGAGGGCGATGCCGAGGGGGAAGATGCCGAGGCCGACGGAGAAGGAGTCGCGGATGCCCTGGGCGATCTGTGTGCGGCGGGTGGTCGGCGCCGGGGCGGCCGGGTGGGGGAGTACGTCTTGTCTCACGGGCCCACGTCCCGTAGAAGCCCTGGCAGGTGGTTGCGAATATTGCAGCGATCAGCCTGATTCCGGCAATATTCTCCCTGTGGACGCGATCGACAAGGCAATCATTGCCGAGCTGGAGCAGGACGGGCGGCTGACCAACGTGCAGCTGGCCCAGCGGGTCGGGCTGACCACCGGCCCGTGTCTGCGCCGGGTGCAGCGGCTGGAGGCCGACGGTGTCATCCGCGGCTACCGGGCCGTGATCGACCCGGCCTCCGTGGGCCGTTCCTTCGAGGTCCTGATCGACCTCAGTCTTGAGGCGCAGGACGCGGAGACGGTCGAGCGTTTCGAGAAGACCCTCGCGCAGGCGGAAGAAGTACTGGAGTTGCGGAGGCTGTTCGGCAGCCCCGACTACTTCGTACGCGTGGCTGTCGCCGATCTGCCGGCCTACGAGGCCTTCCTCAGCCGGCGGGTCATGACCATCCCCCGGATCAAGAACGTGACCTCGCACTTCACGATGAAGACCCTCAAGCCGGGCCCGTAGAGGGGGCAGCAAACCGTGCTGCTGAGTGGCCGGTGTCGTATCAGTTCGGTGGGCGATACAGCCACAGCCTGAGCAGCCGGCTGAGCGACGGCATGATCAGGTAGGTCAGGGACGGCAGGAGTACGGCCGGGAAGAGCGCGGCACGCAGCGGCAGAGGCCAGTCGGCGGTCGCGGGCACGACCAGCCACTGCAGCAGGAGTACGAGGGGGTAGGCGGCCAGCAGAGTGGTCAGGGCCATCTTCCAGCGGGGCGGGGAGTGCACTGTCGTGCCCGGCAGGCTGAACCAGGTCTCCATGCCGGTCGTGGCCTGCCGCTCACTGCTGACCTCGGTCGCGATGTCGGCGATCCGCCGGTGCCATTCCGCTCGCTCGGGGGAGACCAGCCACGCCTTCAGCCGTTCCGGGTCGCTGAAACGCGCGATGGCGTGGGACAGGTGCCCCTTCTCGGGCCGTACCCAGACGACACCCTCGCTGCCCGGGAACTTCGAGGCGGTCCGTGTGACGCGGTGCGTCCATTCCTCGAACTGCGCCTCCCGGCCGGGCCGCACCTGCCAGGTGAAGACGGCGGTGACGGCTCGGTTTCGCTGTACGGCGGGCGTTCTGGTCGTGCTCATGAATGACCGGGTGCCACGGTGGTCACGGCCCATGCACGAGAGGCCGGGGCGTTTCCGGGTGGCGGCCGAGCACACGTCCGGCTCACAGCAGGATTGGCGTTGCATCATGCTGGGTCTGTTTCATGCCGCCGCTTGATTGGAGGCTCACGGCGACGGCGACGGCGACGGCGACGGCTCGGGCGACAAGCTGCACGCCTGGATGTTCGACACTCCCGACGAGAACCGGGCCGAGGCCGACCAGATGACCGCCGCCAAGGCATTCGTCATGCGCCGCAACATGTTCGGCCCGGTGCGCGGCGCGTGGGATCGGCGGTGGAACGGCTCGTGGGGCGACGATCCGCCGTTCCACGAGCCGGTGTTCGTGCTGACCCACCACGCGCGCGAGCCGCAGCCGATGGACGGCGGCACCACGTATCTACTTCGTCACCGACGGAATCGCGTCGGACGTCGTTGCCCGCCCGCGCTCCCACGGCGCCGAACTCCTCGGCGGGCCGGCGCAGTACGTGACAGCTGTCGGCTCTGCTACGTCCGCGGCGCCGAGGGCATCGTCGTCAGCGCCGCCCATACTCCTCAGGTTCTGGCGTACGGCGATGGACGCCAAGTTCTCCACCTACATGAACGTCATGGACCACCTGCTGCCGCGGATGGTGGCCAGGGAGTCCGGCTCGATCGTCAACATCATCGGCATCGGAGGGAAGTTCGCCTCGCCGATCCACCTTCCCGGCGACGGCGCGGCGAACTCGGCGCCGATGCTGGCCTCCGCGGGCCTGGCCGCGGCCCGGGGGCACGCCGGCGTCCGCGTCAACGTCATCAACCCCGGGTCCCGCTCGGGCGGTACGCCGCTCCGGAGAAGGTCGCCGACGCGGCCCTGTACCTCGCCAGTGCCCGCGCGTCCTACGTAACCGGTGCGGCCCTGACCATGGACGGCGCTCTCACACCCCTCGTCGTATGAGCCGCAGCTCTTCAGCTTCGTGCTCCCCGTACTCATCACCACCTGGGGCCTGACGACGGCGCAGGCCGGCTATCTGGCCACGGCGACGCTGCTGTCGGCGGCCATCGGCGGCCATCGGCGGCCATCGGCGGTTGGGCGTGTGGTTACCGGGCGGACCGCTGGGGCCGCGCCCCGCGTCATGCAGTTCACCACCCTCTGGTTCGCGGTGTTCACGGTCGTCGCGGGCTTCTCGCAGAACTTCGAGCAACTCATCGTCATCCGCGTACTGCAGGGCCTCGGCTTCGGCGGCGAGTGGGCCGCGGGCGGACGCTCGCAGCACCGCAGACGGCTTCTGGCTCGGCCCCACGCCCTTCGACCACGTCAAGCCCGGTCCTGGAGCTGATCGACGCGAATCCGTACGGCAACGGGACGGCCCTGTTCACCAAGGCCGTCACCCAGCGCCGGCTCGATGCGTCGTACGGGGGAATCGACCTCGGCTTCCCGATGACTGAGTGGGGGCAGACCTTCGGGCGGGGGGCGAACCCGATCAGAGAGGAAGACGATGGTCCCATCGGAACGGGAACCGGAACAGGAAGCCCAGCGGATCGGCATACCCGCCGAGTCCACCGCGGGTGAGACCAGGGTGGCGGCGACACCGGCCACCGTGGGCCGACTTGTCGCGCTGGGATACGAGGTGGTCGTGGAGCCGGGGGCGGGGGAGTTGTCCCGCTTCTCCGACGCGGCGTACGAGGAGGCGGGCGCCCGTCTCGGCGACCCGTGGCCGGCCGAGATCGTGCTGAAGGTCAACGGTCCTTCGAGTGAGGAGATCGGCCGACTGCGCGACGGAGCGACGCTGATCGCGCTCATCGGTCCCGCGCTGAACCCGGAACTGGTCGAGGAGTTGGTGCGGCGGCCGATCACCGTGCTCGCCATGGACGCCGTCCCGCGCATCTCGCGCGCCCAGTCGCTGGACGTCCTCAGCTCGATGGCGAACATCGCCGGATACCGGGCCGTGGTCGAGGCCGCGCACGCCTTCGGCCGCTTCTTCACCGGTCAGGTGACCGCCGCCGGCAAGGTGCCGCCGGCCAAGGTGCTCGTGGCCGGAGCAGGGGTGGCCGGACTCGCGGCGATCGGCGCGGCGCACAGCCTGGGCGCCGTGGTCCGCGCCACCGACCCCCGGCCCGAGGTCGCCGAGCAAGTGCGCTCCTTGGGCGGGGAGTTCCTGGAGGTACGGCCGGAACAAGCCGAACAGGAGGTCAGCAGCGACGGATACGCCAAGGCCACCTCGGACGACTACAACCGGCTCGCCGCGCAGCTGTACGCCGACCAGTCCGCCGACGTCGACATCATCATCACCACCGCGCTCATCCCGGGCAGGCCCGCGCCCCGGCTCATCACCGCCCAGGACGTCGCACGCATGAAGCCCGGCAGCGTGATCGTCGACATGGCCGCGGCCCAGGGAGGCAACGTCGAGGGAACGGTCGCCGGGAAGGCGGTCGTCACCGACAACGACGTGACGATCATCGGTTACACCGACCTGCCCGGCAGGCTCCCGGCCCAGGCGTCGCAGCTGTACGGCACCAACCTCGTCAACCTGATGAAGCTGCTCACTCCCGGCAAGGACGGCCGACTCGTCCTCGACTTCGACGACGTGGTGCAGCGCTCGATGACCGTGGTGCGTGAGGGCGAGAAGACCTGGCCGCCGCCACCTGTGCAGGTGTCCGCCGCGCCCACCACCCCCGCCCCTGCCCATGGCCCCGAACCCGCCGCCGTCCCCGACGCCGCGGCGAAGCCCACCCGCTCCGCGCGGTCGGGGTACGCCCTCGTCGGCGCCGGAGCACTCGCGCTCTTCCTGGTCACCGCCTTCTCGCCGCCCCAACTCATCGCCCACTTCACGGTCTTCGTCCTGGCGATCGTCATCGGCTTCTACGTCATCGGCCATGTGCACCACGCGCTGCACACCCCGCTGATGTCGGTCACCAACGCGATCTCCGGCATCGTCGTGGTCGGCGCGCTGCTGCAGATCGGGCACGGGAACACCGTGGTGACCGTGCTGTCGTTCGCCGCGATCCTGCTGGCGAGCATCAACGTCTTCGGCGGATTCGCCGTCACCCGCCGCATGCTCGGCATGTTCTCGAAAGGCTGATCACGGATGACCACCGCCACGGCCGCAGAGGCCGCATACGTCGTCGCCGCGCTGCTGTTCATCCTCAGCCTGGCCGGACTGTCGCAACACCGGACCTCCCGCGCGGGAGTCGTCTGGGGCATGGCCGGCATGGTCATCGCCCTGGCCGCCACCATCGGTCTCGCCTCCCGGAGCATCACCGTCACCGGTCTCGTGCTGATCGCCGTCGCCACGGCCGTCGGGGCGGGCATCGGACTGTGGCGTGCCCGGGTCGTCGAGATGACCGGCATGCCCGAACTCATCGCCATCATGCACAGCCTTGTCGGCCTCGCCGCCGCCTTCGTCGGCTGGAACGGCTATCTCGACGTCGATGCCGGGGGCCACACCGGGCAGGAGATCACCGGCTCGCTGCTGCGCATCCACCACGCCGAGGTGTTCATCGGTGTGTTCATTGGCGCCGTCACCTTCACGGGTTCCGTCGTCGCCTACCTGAAGCTGGCGGCGCGGATCAAGTCCCGCCCGCTCATGCTGCCCGGCAGACACGCCCTCAACCTGGGCGCGCTCGCCGCGTTCGTCGGGCTCACCGTGGCGTTCGTCGCGCGCCCTCACATGGGGCTGCTCATCGCGGTCACCGTGGTGGCACTGGCCCTCGGCGCCCATCTGGTCGCCTCCATCGGCGGCGGCGACATGCCGGTGGTGGTCTCGATGCTCAACAGCTACTCCGGCTGGGCCGCGGCCGCCTCCGGCTTCCTCCTCGCCAACAACCTGCTGATCGTCACCGGCGCACTGGTCGGCTCCTCCGGCGCCTACCTGTCGTACATCATGTGCAAGGCGATGAACCGCTCCTTCCTCTCGGTGATCGCGGGCGGTTTCGGGGGCGAGGCGGTGGCGGCGAGCGACGGCGGCGACCACGGGGAGCACCGGGAGATCAGCGCGGAGGAAACCGCCGAACTCCTGCGGGACGCCTCCTCGGTGATCATCACCCCGGGATACGGGATGGCCGTCGCCCAAGCCCAGTACCCCGTCGCGGAGTTGGCGCGCAAACTGCGCGAACGCGGCGTCGACGTGCGCTTCGGCATCCACCCGGTCGCCGGCCGGCTGCCCGGACACATGAACGTGCTGCTCGCCGAGGCCAACGTGCCGTACGACATCGTGCTGGAAATGGACGAGATCAACGACGACTTCGCCGCCACCTCGGTCGTCCTGGTCATCGGCGCCAACGACACCGTCAACCCGTCCGCCGCCGAGGACCCGGCCAGTCCCATCGCCGGGATGCCGGTCCTGCACGTGTGGGAAGCGGCCCAGGTCGTGGTCTTCAAACGCTCCATGGCGACCGGGTACGCGGGCGTGCAGAATCCGCTGTTCTTCCGCGAGAACAGCCAGATGCTCTTCGGCGACGCCAAGCAGCGGGTCGAGGACATCCTGCGCAGCCTCGACGCCACCGGCGCGCCGGTCCGTGAGATGGCCGGCACGACCCGCTGACCGGTTCCTACGCCGTCCGCCGGGCCTGCCCGGCGGACGGCCCGACTTGCCCACAGGAAGGTACGAAGGTACGCAGTGACCACGTTGACCGTGCTGCACCCGGGCGCCATGGGGGCGTCCGTGGCCACTCAGGCGACCAGATCGGGTCATCAGGTCCTCTGGATACCCGCTCATCGAAGCGCCGCGACACAGGAACGGGCCCGGAAGGCCGGACTGACGGCCTGCTCATCCCTCAGGGAGGCGCTCGATGCCGGCGCGGTCGTGCTGTCCCTCCGCCCGCCGCACGCGGCCGAAGAGGTCGCCACACCCGTCGCCCGGCACGGGTTCACGGGCCTCCACGTCGAGGCCAACGCCATCAGCCCCCAGCGCATGGAGCGCATCGCGCACGACGTCAGGCCCGCTTCGTCGGTGCTCGACGGTGCCGTCATCGGCCCACCGCCCGGCGACCAGCACATGTGCCGCCTCTACTTGGACGCTTGCCGCCGTGTCGCACGCCCTCGCGAACAGCCACGGAGTCGCCGATCTTCTCACCGCCGAGGCTCAGCGCATGCCCTCGGACTTCCTGTCCGACCCCCGACCCCTGTCCGGCGTCGCCGCCCGCGCCTGGCGCCGGGCTCCCGAAATGCACGAAGTCGCCGAGAGTCTGCGCGCGTCGGGGCTACCGCCTCAGATGGCCGAAGCCTCGGCAGCCGTGATGCGGCGGTGGGAGAAGGACAAGGACCAGTACGACCCGCCACTGGCCACGGTGCTCACGCACCTGCGGGACGGCTTCCACGCTCATTGAGCGGCATACGGCACAAGGCGGCGCCGAGCACGCGAGGCGGCGCTTACGCTCGACGAGCCGGCCCTGGAACTTCTGCGGGAGGGCGTCTGCCGGGCAGCATGCCTGGTCAGACGCCCTTTGCTCGATGCCTAGAAGAAGCCCAGCTTCTTGCCCATCTGGGTTGCCGACCCAGAGTAGGTAGCCGGCGAGCCCGAGCGGCGCGATCAGCACTGCGATCGGCGAGTACGACACCAGCAGGTTCTTGGTCTGCTGGTGGTACATCCGTTTCACGCCTCTGACCTGTATGTATGCACCGTCGGTAGGGGAGTTGGCAGGCTTCGGCCCGCGTATAATCCGGATCTTGGTGGGGCGACGCAGCGGTGTCCGCGTAGCGGTACGCGAAAAAGTAGTCGACGTGGCCCACTGCGACGCCGGTGAGGACATCGAGTGTGTGCTCGCCGTAGTCGAAGGTATGCGCCCAGGCTCCTTCCTGGTGTGTGAAATAGCCGCCGAGGTCGCCCATCTGGTTGCCGACCCAGAGTAGGTAGCCGGCGAGCCCGAGCGGCGCGATCAGCACTGCGATCCACGGGCGGGCGATGTACGCGTCCCGGACATCGAACTCGGGTATGAGCTGCCGGATGCTGCGCGGCACGGCCAGGGAAGCATGGCAGTACCCGACGTCTGCGGTTATGGCTTCTGCTCACACTCGCCCATGCTCACGCCACTTACCGATCTGCTTGACCGGATCTCCGGTGTACAACCAGGGAGTTCGCGTGGCATATGGCCCCTGCATCCGCAGGAGTGCGGTGGCGATGTCGGTGGTGCCCGCGAGGCAGGCCGCGTGAGCCAGGTAGTTGAGATCGCGCAGTTCCGCAGGGGGCACGGCGGTGTTCGGGCGCCCCAGGATCCAGCGTTCCCATGTCCGGCGTACGTCGCTGACGGCACCGTCGTGATGCCAGTGCTGCCCGAGCCCCACGGTCTCCCGGCGGCCCTTCGCCGCGTCGAGGATGTAGCGGTACTCCTCGACGCGGGCGTACTGCACCAGCACGGGCAGCGGGGAGCCGGGCGGTGCTACTCCGGCGGCGTCGCGGGCGAAGTCGTACATGAAGCCGTGGGTACCGTGCCAGCGGGCCGAGTAGTAGTGCAGCACCTGCAGGTGGCCCTCCATGCTGTACGGGTCACGGGCGTCCAACTCGTCCCACCAGCGGGCCATTTCCTGTTGCTGTACACCTGACGGGTACAGCCGGGCCAGGGAGATCAGGGAGATCCACGGAGTCGGATCTGCCGGGTATGCGTCGGCGGCCCGCCGGCACGCCACCACCGCGGTGTCGATGCGGTCCACGTCCATCGGCGCGCCGCGGCCCGCCGCGATCGCCAGGCCAAAGGCCCTGGCGGTCTCCGTGGCCCCCCGCAGAACCAGCGCGTCGGTGCTGTGCGGCTCGGCGGCCAGCCACGACTCCACGGTCGTACTGCTCGCGCACGCCTGCCCGAGCAGCCGGATCCGGTGGCCGCGCGTCGGCCAGTCGGCACCGGTGGCCTGCAGCAGATCGCGCAGGCCCTGCCAGCGGCCGATGACGACGTCCTGGCGGGCGGAGGTGAGGTGCGCGTCCCCGTCGTCGGGGTCGAAGGCGATGTCGGAGCCGGAGGGGGATTTGTGTCGCGCCATGGGGCTCTCCCTCAGAAGTCGGTGGAAAGGCCCTCGTAGGCATGGGACCCGGCGGGCACCCGGTCGTCGGGGACGTAGTCCGTCTCGACGGTGCGGGAAGCGTCCAGCTTCACCGGCCGGTAGTACTCGCTGCCCTTGCGCCAGTACCAGAGCATGGGCACCAGGCCGACGGCCAGACCCCCGAGTCCGATCGTGACCGCCGCGCTGCTCAGCTCGCCGAGGGACTCGACGAGCACCCAGAACATGAACACCGCGCCGAGCAGCGGCCAAAGCCCGCCGAAGAGGAAGTTGCCCACGGACTTCAGCAGCATCTTGCGGTAGGCGACGACCACCGCGAGGCCGGTCAGCCCGTAGTAGACGGCGATCTGCAGGCCGATCGCCGAGATGGCGTCGGAGAGGATGTCGCCCACCGAACCCAGAGCGTTGGACGCGATGAACAGCAGCAGCGCCACCGCACCCACCGCGGCGATGGCCACCCAGGGGGTGTTCCACCGGCGGTGGACCCGGCCGAGTGCCTCTGGCATCGTTCGGTCGCGGCCCATCGCGAACAGCGAGCGCGTGACCTGGATGAGGGTGGTCTCCAGGGTGGCGATGGTGGACAGCATCACGGCCATGATGAGCAGCTTGCCGCCCCAGCCCGGCCAGATCTCCTCGCCGAGCGCGGCCAGCACGTTGGCATCGTTGTCGGCGATTTGCTTGGACGTGAGGATGACGTTGGTGGCGATGGTGAACACCTCGAACAGCAGGAAGACGACGCCCACCCCGATGAGGCCGGCGAGGCCCGTCGTGCGGCGGCTGTTGCGGGTCTCCTCACTGAGGTTGCTGGTGACGTCCCAGCCCCAGAAGTAGAACGCGGCGACCAGGGCACCCGCCGCGAAGCCCGACATCCCGTCGAAGTGGCCGAAGCCGAGCCAGGACCACTCGAAGGAACGGGCGTTGTCCGTGTGGAACAGGGCGAGTACGGCGAACAGGGCCAGGATGGCGAGTTCGACGCCGGACATGATGAGCTGAGCACGGACCGTGAGCCGGGCGCCGCCGAGCACCACGCCCAGCATGACCAGGAACCAGCCGGCGCCGACCACCGTGGACAGTGCGGTGTTCTCGGCGAGCCCCTCGTCGAACAGGGCCAGCGTCATCGATCCCGCGGGGAGCGAGCCGGCGACCATGAAGATGGTCGCCGAGACGACCAGTGACCAGCCGCTGATGAACCCGAGGAAGGGGTGGAGCGTGCGGCCCACCCAGGAGTAGCTGGCACCCGCGTTCACGTCGATGCGGCTGAGATAGCTGAACGCCAGAGCGATGCCCAGCATGGGAATCGCGCAGTACAGCAGCGCGGCCGGACTCGCCAGACCCACCGCGCCGACCAGGACCGCCGTGGTCGCGGCGATCGAGTACGCCGGGGCACTGCCCGCGACCGCCATCACCACCGTGTCGAACGTACCGAGGACATTGGCCTGGAGCCCTCGGCCCCTGCTGATGCTCATGCTCGTGTTGCTTTCTGTTGTGCACGACGAAAGGTGGCAGCCTTGCTGCCCGACGGTGCGAAGCGATGAACACGGAGGTCACCCGCTCCGGCAGGAGACGGTCCCGCGTGTGTGCTGGTCATGATACCTGTTTGTTTATGTTTCAAGATTAATTGGCGGTTAAAATCTTCGGCGCTTTCGAAAGGTCAACTCCTCGGCCGGCAAGGTCTCATGGCTGGGCGAGGAGACTCGTCGGGGCGCCATGACAGGCCCTTGCCGTGCTGGTAGAACTCAAGGCTCCCCCCGCGGAGAGTTGATCGGCACCATCCTCGATCAAGGAAATCAATCCAGTGCTGCCCTGGTCGGACCGTCGCGTCTCGCTCAGCCGCCAGACCGTGGGCCGCCTTCTGGCCACTTCGCCGCTCGTGGCGGGATTGCTGGGCGGCTTGCCCCTTCTCCGGCCTCAACCTTGGCCAGTGCTGGATCGCATTCGTGCCTGATTCTCCCCAGCCGCCTGAGAGGGGCTGCGACACGCGTGAACGTCGCTTCGAGCCTGCGGGACACGGGCTCGCACAACAGACCACTCAGAGTCAATCCCGCCCGAGGGTAGCTCCGCATGTGCTCGAAGTTGATCCCGTAGATGGTCCCGACCAGCGTCGGAGCGAACAGAATCGCCACCCAAGAGGACATCTTCTTGAAGTTGTCTACCAGGGGGAGCTGACCTGCGGTCAGAAGCCGTTGTCTTTCCGGGTGTGAGTATTGAGTTTCCGCTGTTCAGGGATGGTTTCGGCGTCGCCGTGGGAGAGTTCGGGCGATCAGTTCGTTCTCGGTGATGCGGAGATGACCGATGCCATCGGTGATGGGGTTGTTGGAGGAACGGGAGGCGGCTGCCTGGGTGCAGGCGGAGGAGCTTCGCGCGGAGATGGAGCGGATCACCGCTGAACTCGCCGATGCGGAGGTGGTGTTGGAACGGCGGGTGATCGCCCGGACGGAACTCGCCGAGGCCCTGGCTGCCGGCGGCGAACAGACGCAGGCGCCCGTTGCCGGTGTGCGGGAGGCGCCGGCCATGACTGAGAGGTCCCCGGTTCCGGTTGTGGGGTCCGTCGTGCCGCGCTGGCACGAGGCGGCGACGGTGGACGCGCTCGCGGTGGACTACCGGCGGATCGTCGAGCTGGTGGAATCCGGTGCGGGTGACGGCGGGGGGATCTGGGCGAAGCAGCTTGCCGCCGGGCTTCAGCTGGAGTTGGTGCCCGCGAAGATCGAGGGGGTGCGGTCCAAGGCGGGGCGGCTGGCCGAGCGGGGCTGGCTGACGGCGTCGCCGTCGGGGCGGTTCACGCGGTGACAGCCCACCGGTCCTGCTGGGCCCGGCGTCGGGAAGCGCGCCGGGCGAGACGGCGGCTGAGGAGCATGGTCTGGGAGAAGTAGATGAACGCCTCGCTGGAGGCGGGCAGTGTCTCGAAGTCCCGCACCAGGCGGCGCGAGCACATCAGCCATCCCAGACTCCTCTGCACCACCCAGCGTCTCGGCAGAACCACGAACCCTGGCATGTCGTCCGAGCGTTTCACGATCTGCAGGGTGGGCTGCAGTTTCTCCTTCGTCCAGGTGACGAGCCGGCCGTGGTAGCCGCTGTCGGCCCACACCAACGTGATCGCGGTGAACCGCTCGTGCAGGCGGGGCAGCATGGTGTGGGCGGCCTGGCGGTCGGTGACGTTCCCGGCCGTCACCAGCACCATCAGCAGCGGGCCCAGGCAGTCCGTGATGACGTGCCGGCGCCTGCCGTTGATCTTCTTGCCGCCGTCGTAGCCTCGTCAGACCGCGGGCACCGAGGCCGCCGCCTTGATGGACTGCGAGTCGATGACCGCCGCCGTCGGCTGCGGGTGGCGCCCTTCGGCCTGGCGGGCCTGCTCCCGCAGCCGGCCGTGGAACTCCTGGGCCAGGCCCTTCGTGCGCCACCTGCGGAAGAATGCGTAGACCCGGTCCCACGCCGGGAAGTCCGCGGGAAGCGCGCGCCATTTCACCCGTTGTCGGTGACGTTACCGCACGGCGTGCAGCATCTGCCGGTGGCAGTAGCCCTCCGGCTGTCCGCCCCGGCCCTCCAGCCAGGCCGGGACCGGCATCGCGTGGCGCACCACCTGCCACTCCGCGTCCGTCATGCCGGTGGGATACCGCCGCACCCGGTCGGGGCGGTCGGCCGCGTTCCCGAACCGGTGAGCGAGGCAATCGCACGCCGACACACGCGAGTTGGACGCCACCGGCACCGGCACCGGCACCGGCACGCAAGACTGGGACAACAGGGCCTCCCTGCATTCGAGACGGCTTCGCAACCCTCGTGCTGCACCGGAGGTCCTGCTTTCATGCGCCTACCCGGCCAAGATCACCCGGCCAGGAATCCCGTTCGATCAGAACCGTCCTCATGATCGATAGGACAACGGCTTCTGAGGGAAGAGCGATTGACGCTCCAGCACCAGTCATGGACGATCCCAGACTGCGACGACGAGCACTGATCAAGACCAGTCCGCCCGCAGCCAGATTCCTCCCACCTCCCGTCCCCTCGCCTTGGTCACGGGCTGGGCCGCACCGTCGGTATCGGCGCCGGCATCGCCCGCCGTCTGGCCGCGTCAGGCTGGGACGTCGCCTTCACCTACTGGACCCCCATATGAGGACCGCATGGCCTGGGGCAGGGAGCCCGGTGCAACCGAAGCGATCAGCCAGGCACTGATCGAATACGGTGCGTCCACTGCGGCGATCGAGGCGGACCTCGCCGACTCGGGCACGCCGACACGCGTCTTCGACGAGGTCGAACAACGGCTGGGCAACGTCACCGCGCTGGTGATGTGTTACTGCGAGTCGGTCGCCCCCTCCCTCCGCGCGGTTGAGGGACAGTCAGGTCCGAAATATGTCGCTGAGCGGGTGAACCGGGTGATGAAGCGGATCGTGGTGGTGGGGGTTGCCGGATCGGGCAAGACCACGCTGGCCAGGGCACTGGGCGAGGGTCTCGGGAGACCGGTCACGGACTTGGACTTGCTGTTCTGGGGGCCGGCCTGGAGCCGTGTCGACCTCAATGTGTTTCGTGAGCGGACGCAGGAGGTGCTTGCCAACGAGTCCTGGATCATTGCGGGCAGCTACTTCAGCCAGGTCGCAGATCTGGTGGGGGCTCGGGCCCACACCGTCATATGGCTCGATTTACCCCGACGGGTTTCATTCTCGCGTGTGCTCAGGAGGACTATCCGCCAGGTCGCGCGTTGCGAGGATGTGCCTCCCGGGTGTCGCCAATCGGTGCGGGCAGCCTGGCGCGATCGGCTTTTCCACTCGGCCTGGCGCGAGCCTGCGAGGTTTCGATCGGTGATTCCGGAGATGCTGGACCGGCCTGAGTTTGGTCATGTGTGTTTGGTCCATCTGCAGACGAAGCAGGAAGTGCCGCCTGGCAGGTCTCTCAGCGGCGGTAGTCGCGATGGACTGGGATCAAGGGCCTCGGTCCCGCCGGCGTCGCACGATTCGTCGACGATCCCGGCCGCAGTGCGCTTACACCCTTGTGAGTCATTGGCACATTGGAACCTATGCCGTACCGTCCGCCCGAACCTGGGAAACAGTTCGGATGTGTCGCAAGGACTCGGATCGAATGGCAAGCTTCCAATGGCTGACCGATGGTGACCTGCTGAAGGTGTGCCCCGACGATCACGTCGAGACATGCGGGAAAGCGTTCGGCATCGGCCGGACAACGGCGCCTACCGGTTCGTGACCGCAGACCTCATCCGCGTACTCAGCGTCTCCGGCGCCCTGGGACCAGATGCGGAGAGGGGGCCTGACGTGTCAGTTCCGCAAGGAGCAAGTCCGTGCTGGCGCGACCGCCGGGCCTCAACGAGCTCCGGCCGCTCCTGAGGTCTTGATGTCGATCCAGAGCGGTGGCTTGGGCGTGGATGAGGCAGAAGCCGCGACTCCTTTCCTCAGTCCCGATAGGAGGAGCTGCGCGCCGCTGCCTTCGCCTGCGCTGTCCCGTCCTTGCGAAGCGCGGATCCGGCGGCGAACGACGACATGGACGACGTCGAGTTGAGCCTCAGCGGCAGGCCCACCTTGTCGTCCACGCTGCCCAGTCTCGTCGTTCGTACCGCCACGCGATGGTCGCCGACGGCTCGACCATGCTGGTCACCACCAGCGTCGGCTACGGCACTGCCCTTGCGTGTGCGGTTCGGTCATGGTCAGGGCAGGAGGGTGGAAGTGGACGGCACGCCGACTTGGCGACCCCGTTCCCCGGAGAGAAACGGGGTCGCCAGGTGTTCTGCCCTGGGCGGGTTCGCGCCGGGGACGGAGCAGGTCAGGGCGTCGACGTGGGCGGCGAACGCGCACGCGTCGGCGACGTCTTCGAGGCCCAGCCGGTCGAGTCGTCCGCCGAGGTGTCCGACGGCGGCGAGGCGGTGCAGCAGGCCAGCGGTGAAGGAGTCTCCGGCGCCGACGGTGTCGACGATGTCGATGGCCGGGGTCGGGACGGTGACGCGGTGGCCGTCGAGGGAGGCGAGTGCGCCGCGTCCGCCGAGGGTGATGACGACGAGTCGTGCGCCGGCGGCGTGCCAGGTGTCGCAAGCCTCTTCAAGGCCGGCACCGGGGAGGAGCAGCGCGAGGTCGTCCTCGCTGAGGCGCAGGATGTCGGCGAGGGCGCACCAGCGAGGAAGCCGCTCTCGGTAGGCCGAGGGCGGCCCGGCGCGCTTCGAAGTTCGTCGTGCGTGTGGGGGTGGTAAGGGACACCAGGACGCGCGACCGGCCAGGGGCTATCCCCGCTGGGCCATGAACCAGAGGCGATGTGCGGCTTGTGCCCACTCGATGCCGATGTTGCACGCCTCCGAGACCAGGAGGGCCACCAGCGAGGTGGTCAAGTCCTTCATACGGGTTGTGCCGTCGCCCAGGTGCACGAAGGCGTCCAGGAACCCGGTCCGGCCGTGCACCTCGAACAACAGCTCCGGCAGGTCGATCTTCGGGAGCATCTTCTCCACCCGCCCCCGCAGCCACGTCAGGGACTTCGGCTCGCCCAGCGCGCCGAGCTTGGACACGTTCAGCTTCGCCCGGCCCGGCGGGACCTCGATGGTGACCTTCGTGTCCTGCCCGGCCGTCTCCAGCCGCTCCGCCATCTGCTTCCACGCCGCATCCAGCGCCGTCACCAGCGCGGCCAGATGCTCCTCGACCGGCATATCCAGGCTCAGACCCGCCAGAACGTCCTCCCGCACGGCCTCCCACTCCGTGCCGTCCAGCAGCCGGGCGCGCGGGTCGGACCAGCGGTGCGAGGGAGAGGCGAACACGTCCCGGCGCTGAAGCGCGCGGTACAGCTCTCCAGCACACACACCACGTATGCGTCCCTGTCCACGGCTCCCGGCGGCAGCTCCGTGTTCGCGTACACCGCCTTGCGCCACGCGGCGGGCACCAGCTTGTCATCGACCTCGCGCGGCAGCAGCGGCTTGTCCTTCACCCGCCGCCGCGCAAGAGCGGGCAGCCGCTTCACCCCGGCCAGCACCCGCTTCCCGCCAGTCGCCGCATCCAGCGCCTTCGACTCGCCCAGCAGCGACAGGAACGGCCGCACCGTGTTGTACCGGGTGGCCAGCGCCGCCCGCATCGCGACGGCCGCCGAGTCCTCGTCCTCCGGCACGAGCGAAACCACCAGCGCGGTTGCACTCATCACCGCGGCCCGGGGCACGACCTCCTCCACCGCCCGCCACAGTGCCGCCGCGTCCAGATGCGTGCCGTGTGCCTCGACCAGCTCCAGCTCCTCGAACAGCACCTTCGCCGCCCGCGCCAGGGTCCGCGACGTCTTCTCCAGCTGCGGCAGTGTCGAGAGCCGTTCTTTGTCGGTGGCCCTCTTCGCCCTGCTGATCAGCCTCGTCGCCATCAGCACCGAGAACAGGTCCAGCGCCTCATCGATCGCCTTGGCCTCAAGGTGGCGCATCACCGCAGTGAGCATTGCCGTGCGTTTGGGCTCCGCGGCCCGCTCCAGGCTCGCGGCCTTTGACCCCAGCCCGTACCGGGCCAGCGACGCAAGCCGGTTCGGCGGGATCTGCGACAGCTTCAACCGCCCCAGTTGGAACGCACCGATCTCATCGACCCGCTCCAGCGACCGCGCGAACGCCGTGCCCGTCGTCCGCGTCGGAGGCCGGCGCAGCCGCTCCAGCTCCGAGTACCGGCCGCCCTCCGGCGTCACCGGCGTGGCCACCAGGTCCACCGGCAGCGCCGGGTCCGCGCGCTGAGCCGCCCTGGCCACGGTGGCGTGCAGCCGCTTCTCCGCGATCGTGCGGACCTCTGACACCTGCCGGGCCAGCACCGAGACACCCGGCAGCAGCACTCGGTTCCGCCGCAGCCAGCCCACCGCCTGGTTGAACAACGCGACAGGCCCCTCCGCGTGCGTCCACGCCCGGCCGTGCAGGAACGTACGGAACTTCCGACCCCACTCCGGATCGTCGTACGGGTGGTAGCCGTAGGCGTCCCGGATCTCTCACGCGTGCTCGTACGCCGTCTTCAGCCTCTCGGTGTACCGCTTCACGCACGACGGGTCCTCGACACCGAGTTGCGCGGCCGGGTGCTCGACAACCGGCCACGGCACCGCCAGGGGGTCCTCCAGGAACAGCCCCACGTAGCGGACCGTGCACATCTGGAGGGCGAAGCCCAGCTGGTGATACTTCGTACGCCGCAGCGCGATCAGATCCCGGTCGACATCGTCCAGGAAGAAGAACCGCTCCAGCTCAGGTCTCGTCGGCTTCTCGGCGAACTTCCCGTACGCCTCGGCCTGATCATCAGTTAAGAACTCCACCGGCATGAGGCGGACCGTAGCCAGGCCCCGCCCGTGATCGACGATCTTTCAGCGAACCCCTGTTCTGGGGACGATCGCTGTGCTAGCCGACCGTGATCGTTCTCAGCGCCAACGGCTGTACCGATGTTCCAAGCGCCGCCAATTGCATCTGATGCGAACTCGCGACGGTATGCGCATCGTCGCCGTCCAAGGCATCAATCACCCGGCCTGACCAGGGAATTGGGCTACTGCGCTGGTGCTCACGATAGCGGCTGGCAACGCGTGGACAGCACCGGTCCAGGGGGCTGGCCTGCGCCCCTTCCGGCGACTCGCATAGGATGCGGTTTTCTCGCATCTGATGCGAGTGGCGGAGGGTGGCAAGATCAGTGGGGTTCAACGGGTCGATACCGGGGGCGGCGAGGCTGCTTCTGGTCGACGGGGTCGCGCTGCTGCGGCCGGAGGAACAGGTCTTCACGGCAATGCTGACGGGGTTCGCGAACCAGCAGCTGGCACGGAACCTGGCCCGGACGACGGTGGAGGGCAGGGAGAACACGGTCAAGGCGTTCGCCGCCTACGTGAACACCTACCCCTGGCACTGGACGCCGGCGATGGTCGACGAATGGCTCGGTGACCTGCGCTCACTGCGTGACCTGAAGCGCTCCACCATCCGCTCGTACTCCGAGGCCGTACGGGCGTTCTGCCACTTCGTCACCGATCCGCTCTACGAGTGGACCGCGACCTGCGAGGAGCGGTTCGGAACCCACCCGGTCCAGGTGGTGCACGAGTGGAACACCGCGGTGCACGTCCAGGACAACGAGTCGGACCCGAAGAAGCGCGCGTTCACCAAGGCCGAACTGCACGCGTTCTTCGCGCACTGCGACGACGAGGTCGCCCGGATCCGGGCCTTCGGCCGCAAGGGCTGGCTGCCCGCGTTCCGCGACGCCACCTTGTTCAAGACCGCGTACGCCTACGGGCTGCGGCGCAACGAGACGCGGATGCTGGACGCCGCCGACTTCGGCCGCAACCCGCACGGCGCCGAGCACGGCGAGTACGGCCGCTTGCTGGTCCGTTTCGGAAAGGCCAAGAAGGGCTCGCCGCCCAAGCGCCGCAGCGTGCTGACCGTGTTCGGCTGGAGCGCGGACGTCCTGGACGAGTGGTCCACCGAGGTCCGTCCCCTGTTCGGCACCGACAACAACCCGGCGCTCTGGCCCTCCGAACGCGGTGCCCGGATCGGCTGCCAGCGGCTGAACTCCCGTTTCATCGCCTACCGCAAGGCCCTGGACCTGGACGACGGCCTGGACTTCCACTCGCTGCGAAGGTCATACGTCACCCATCTGATCGAGGACGGCTGGGACCCGCGCTTCGTCCAGGAACAGGTCGGCCACGAGCACGCCAGCACCACCTCGATCTACACCTGCGTGTCCTCGGACTTCCGCACCCGCACCCTGCGCCGGCACCTCGACGCCACGATCGCCGCCGCTCTTGAGACCCAGACCGGGAGGCAGGCATGAAACGCAAGGTCGGCTACACATGGCGGCTGCGTGAGCTGATGGCCCAGCACCAGGTCTTCACGGCCACCGAACTGGTACCGCTGCTGCGCGAGCGCGGCATCGACCTGTCCGCCTCCCAGATCCACCGCCTGGTCTCCGGCACGCCGGAACGGCTGTCGTTGCAGGTCATGGCCGCGCTCTGCGACATCCTGGCCTGCACTCCGGCCGACCTGGTGGCCACCACCGCCGAGAACGCCGGCGTCCGCAAGACCGCCACCGGCGACCTGCCCGCGCCGCCCGCTGACAACGTCGCGAAGCTGCGTCCCCGCCCGGCCCGCATCCTGCCCGACGCATGAGCCCCGCCTACACCACCGCCGAGCAATACGAGCGCTGGCACAAAAAGACATGCTCCCGCTGCACACGCCACGGCTGCTTTGCCGCACGGTGGCCGGACGGATACGTCTGCCGCACCTGTCACGACAAGGCCCTACGGGTTCGTGGACACTGCCCCGGCTGCGGCGCCGACCGCGCACTCCCCGGCCTGCGGGCCGACGACGACGCGTCCATATGCCCGGACTGCGCGGGCTTCACCGTCTCCTACCAGTGCGTCCGCTGCGGACACGAGGGCAAACTCCACGCCCGGCACCTGTGCACTCGCTGCACCTTCGCCGACCGCCTCACCGAGCTCCTGGACGACGGCACCGGCCGGATCCGCCCCGAACTCGTCCCGCTCGCCGACTCCCTGCTCGCCATGGACAACCCGCTGTCCGGTCTGACCTGGCTCTACACCCGCAAGGGACGGACCGACTCGCCCGAACACCTGATGCGGCGCCTCGGCCTCGGGGAGATCGAGCTGACCCACGAGGCATTCCACCCTCTCCAGCCCTGGCGGGCAGCCTCCCACCTGCGGGAACTCCTGATGGCCTGCGGCGTGCTCCCCGCCGTCGACAAGCAGATCTGCTCCTTCGAGCGGTGGCTCGTCGGCCATCTCGCCGACATCACCGACCCGGACCACGCCCAACTCGTCCGCCGATTCGCCACCTGGGAAATCCTGCCGAAGCTCCGCACCCGGGCGGAGAAGAAGCCGCTCACCCCGGCAAGCCGCCGCTATGCCGGCGACCAGGTCAAGCACGCCACAGCGTTCCTTGGATGGCTCGCCGAGCACGGTCTCACCCTGCCCACCTGCCGTCAGACCGACATCGATGCCTGGCACGTCGAGCACACCGAGCACGGCCGCAACACCATTCGGCCCTTCCTGCTGTGGTGCATGGCCAGCAAGCTCACCAGGCGCTTCCGTCTTCCCGCCGCAGTGATCCGCCAAGCGACACCGCTCCCGCAACACGAACGCATTGACCTGCTCGGACGCCTCCTGACCGATCACGACCTGCCGCTCCGGCCCCGGGTCGCGGCCGCCATCGTCCTGCTCTACGCACAACCGCTCAGCCGCGTCGTCCGCCTCACCGTCGACGACGTGGTCCACGACGGCGACCAAGTCCTCCTACGGCTCGGCGAACCACCTTCCCCGGTCCCCGGGCCGGTCGCCGATCTCCTGCTCAGCTGGATCCCCAACCGGGACAACATGAACACTGCGACAAACCGCGACTCGCGCTGGCTGTTCCCCGGGCGCCGGGCCGGACAGCCGATGCACCCCGACGCTCTCTCGGCTCTGGTCAACGACCTCGGCATCCCCACCATCGCCAGCCGGGTCTCCGCGATCCGCCAGCACGTCCTGGAGATGCCTGCACCCGTCGTCGCCGACGCCCTCGGCTACCACCAGGTCACCACCGCCAAGCTGGCCGCCCAAGCCGGAGGCACCTGGAGCCGATACGCCTCGGGAGATCACACAAGGTCACCAGTGGGCTGGGTTCCTCAGGGAACCGGCAACAGTTGAATACGAGAGCCCATCAGTACCGAAGGCCATGCTCTAGCGGAGGCGGGCCAGCAAGTGGGCGTCGAGGATGCCCCGCTCAGAGGCCGGGTCGTGGAGCAGCCGGGCGAACGTGACGAGCCCGGCCCGATCCAGCAGCTCGGCGAACTGGTCCGCAGGCCAGCTATAGGCGGGCGTCACCTTGTGGTCGAAGCGGACCGGCTCGGCCCCGTCGGTCGCGAAGAACGAGGC
This sequence comes from Streptomyces sp. DT2A-34, assembly GCF_030499515.1. Lineage (NCBI taxonomy): Bacteria > Bacillati > Actinomycetota > Actinomycetes > Kitasatosporales > Streptomycetaceae > Streptomyces > Streptomyces sp. DT2A-34. Next base: position 9,202,660 of record NZ_JASTWJ010000001.1, read on the forward strand.
CAAGAGCAGGCCCCCTGGTGCCAGGACACGCGCCTGCTCGGCGAGCAGCGCGGGCAGTTCCCCAGGAGGGGTGTGGATCATCGAGTAGTGGGCCAGCACGCCGCCGAGCGCGCCGTCCTCGACTGGCAGGGCCTCCATCCGCGCCTCGTCGAACTGCAGCGCCGGATGGGCCCGCCGGGCGTGGTCGACCATGGCTGGGGAGAGGTCGAGCCCGAAGGCGTCCAGCCCCAGGTCATGCAGCATCGCCGTCAGATGTCCGGGCCCGCAGCCGACATCGGCTGCCCGCAGGTTCCCCGTCCCACGCACCAGCTCGGCAAAGATGCCGATCATGTTCCGCGAGAACGGCTGCGTCTCCAGCCGATCAGCGAACAACGACGCGTACAGCTCGACGACCCCGTCGTAGGCCGCCCTGGTCTCGTCCTGGTGCTCCACCACGGGAAGGAAGTTAACACCCCGCCGTTCGCAGCTGTTCTCCCGCCCCGTCCCGCATCCCGCGCCCTCGCCGCGGACGCTCTCGGCTATCACGACAAGACCACCACCCGGCTCCGCAACGAGGCCGGTGGGACCTGGAGCGATACGCCACTGGCGGCCACAGTCGGTCACCAGATGGCTGGGTTCCTCGGAGAACCGGCGACAGTTGAATAGGAGAGCCCACCAGTACCAAGGCCGGTACTGGCCACCAAGCTCGTCAACGAGCTCGTGGAGGCCGCCGACGAGAAGCTGCTGGCCAAGACCATCGCCCGCTACGGCCGCGTCGACCTTTTGTGCATTGATGAACTCGGCTATATGGAGCTTGACCGTCGCGGGGCGGAGCTGCTGTTCCAGGTTTTGACGGAGCGTGAGGAAAAGAATTCTGTGGCGATCGCCTCCAACGAATCCTTTGGAGGGTGGACCATAACCTTTACGGATCCAAGGCTCTGCGCGGCCATAGTGGACCGGTTGACGTTCGGCGGGAACATCATCGAGACCGGCACCGGCTCCTACCGGCTGGCGGCCACCCGCACCCGCGCCGAACAACAGGCCGCAGCACAGCAGGCTGCCGACTGACTCCCGACCGCAGACCAACGTCTGCTGTCGGCGTGCGGACTCGCGTGCACAGGCGCGTACGGGTGAACGTGCACAGGGACGTGGCGTGTTGGGGGCAGGTGTTCGGTGACGAAGGTGATCAGTGTTGCCGGTCGCTGGTCAGAGCCTGCCGCCCCATGCGCCGATCGTGTCGGCGATGGCCTGGGGTTGGTCCTCGGGTGCGTGGTGACCAGCCGGGCCGCCGTGTCGGGTTTGCAGCGCGGTGATGTTCGCCGCGCACCAAACGGCCATTTCCTTGCCGATCGGCAAGGAACGGCGAGGAGTCGAAGGTGAGGAGCAGCTTGGGGACCTCACCGCTGCCCGCCAGCCACTTGCCGTAGTGCTCGATCCGTTCGGCGACCTCGGCCGGCTCCCCGTCCAGCGGTAGCGAGCGTGCTGTTCCAGCACCGGGCGACGGAGAGTTGGGATGCCTGCTCGCCGAGCGCGGCGGGCTAGACATCGGAGGCGAACGGCCTGTTGGCCGCGAGCTCCGAGTGCCCGGGAGTTCGCGGCCAGCAGTGTGTCCTAACGGGTGGCGATCCGGTGGTCGTCCTTGATGTGGGTGAGGAAGAAGTCCCGGACGTCCTCGGCGAGCAGGTCCGGCACCTCCATGGCGGCGAAGTGGCCGCCTCGCTCGAACTCCGACCAGTGCCTGATGTCGTACAGCCGCTCGGCCAGCGGTCGCACCGAGTGCGTGATGTCGTGCGCGAACACCGCCACGCCAACCGGTACCGGGCACGGCTCGATCCGCTGCGGAGCATCGTGGTGCAGCCGCGCCGAGGAAGCCGCGGTGGCGGTCAGCCAGTACAGCGAGATGTCAGTGAGCATCCGCTCGTCACTGATCGGCGAGCGAGGGTCGGTCCACTGCGCGAAGCGCTCGGCGATCCAGGCCAGCTGGCCGACCGGCGAGTCGGTCAGCGCGTAGCCGATGGTCTGCGGGGTGAGGGCCTGCAGAGCCTGGTACGGTGGACGATTCGCCATCAGCTGCCTGACCTTGTCCAGCCGAGCTTCATCCGTTTCGGACAGTTCAATGTCGGCGTCCGGGACCGGCCGGGTCGGCAGGTAGTTGACGTGCACCCCGACGACCTGCTCGGGTGCCACCGCGCCGAGCGCCGTCGAGATGCCCGAGCCGAAGTCGCCACCCTGCGCGCCATAGCGCTCGTACCCGAGACGGCGCATCAGCTCAGCCCAGGCCCGCGCGACCCGGACGATATCCCAGCCGCGCTCGTGGGTCGGCCCGGAGAAGCCGTAACCAGGGATGGACGGGATCACCAGGTGGAAGTCGCGCGACAGCGGTTCGATCACGTCGAGGAACTCCAAGAACGAACCGGGCCAGCCATGGGTGAGGATCAGCGCGAGCGCGTCCGGCTTCGAAGACCGGACGTGGACGAAGTGGATGTTCTGGCCGTCGATCTCGGTGGTGAAGTGCGCAAGCTCGTTGAGCTTGGCCTCGTGCTCGCGCCAGTCGTAGCCGGTGCGCCAGTATTCGGCTAATTCCTTGAGCCGCGCCAGCGGAAAGCCGTAGTCCCACCCGGCGTCGGCGACCTCGTTGGGCCAACGGGCGCGGGAGAGCCGGTCGGTCAGGTCGTCGAGGTCGGCCTGGGGGATGTCGATGCGGAACGGCTTGATCATGGTCTCAACTCCAGGGGCTTCATTCGGCGTCCAAAAGTTCGGACGGCCAGCGTGTGGTACCAAATCGTTCGTCACACTAACGTCCCTCTCGTTAGCGACGATAGTTTGTTAGTGGGACTAACGCAACGTACGATCGCGGCATGAGCAACAGCACGCCCGACAAGGCGAGCTCGACCGACCGCCTGGCCACTGCCGCGCGGCTGCGGAATCTGGGGACCCGGCTTCTGGCACTGGCCGCGATCCAGTCGGATCGCCTGGTGAACGAGGAGTTGGCGCGCGCGGGCGCCCGCAAGTGGCATTACGCGGCGCTCGCCACGCTGGACGAGTTCGGACCCGCCAGCCAGGCGGAGCTGAGTCGCCGGACGGGGATCTACCGCAGCGACATGGTCACGGTGATCAACGAGCTGGCCGATCGCGGACTGGTGGAACGCTCCCCCAACCCTGCCGATCGCCGGCAGAACATCATCGCCGTCACCAAGCAGGGGCACCGGCAACTACTGAAGCTGGACAAACTGCTTGCCGGGGTGGAAAACGAGGTGCTTGCGCCACTGACCCCGTCGGAACGCGAGCAGTTGGCCCGACTCCTCGCCGCCCTTGTGGATCACCACCGCCAGAACATGTGAACAAGCCGGGCCCCCTCATCCGGATCGAAGCAGTGCACGTACACATCGCTGTGCACGTCCATCCGTACGCAGCTATGTGCATCAATCCGTACGCCGACATCTGCACCCTCTACCGGCGCTGGGGCCCCGCTCTACAGCCGTTGGGTCAGCGGTTGGTTGGTCCGGACGAATGCCGGGCCGGTGGCCGGTGCCTTACCCCGAACGTGAGCCCGCGCCATGGCGGACAGGTCCCTCCATCAGGGAGGATGCCCGTCATGGCCACTGACCAGAACACCGTTCCCGCACGTTCCACCCACCCGATGCCCCTGGTCTTCGGTGCGGGAGCGGCCATCGGCGTCCTGGGCGGGATGATCGGCCTGGGCGGCGCGGAGTTCCGCCTGCCGCTGCTGATCAGCCTGTTCGGGTTCGCCGCGCTCTCCGCGGTCATCCTGAACAAGGCGATGAGCCTGGTCGTGGTGCTGGTCGCGCTGCCCGCACGGCTCGCAGCGGTTCCCGCCTCCGCACTGGCCGCGCGCTGGGCGATCGCGGTCAACCTGCTGGCCGGAAGCCTGATCGGCGCCTGGGCCGGAGCGACGTGGGCGGTGCGGATGTGCAGCTCCACCCTCTACAAGGTGCTGGCCGCCCTGATGGTGCTCATGGCCGCGGCCCTGCTGGTCACCCACGTCACCACCGTCGGGACGCTGTCGCTGCCGCTGTGGGCGCAAGTGCCCCTGGGCGTGGTCGCCGGGTTCGGCATCGGGGTGGTCGCCGCGATCATGGGTGTGGCCGGCGGCGAGCTGCTGATCCCGACGATCGTGCTGCTGTTCGCCGTGGACATCAAGACGGCAGGGAGTCTGTCCCTGCTGGTGTCGTTGCCGACCATGCTGGTCGCCTTCGCCCGATACAGCCGGGACGGCAGCTTCGCGGTGCTGGGCGCCAACCGCCGCTTCACCCTGGTCATGGCCGCAGGCTCAATCGCCGGCGCGATGCCGGGCGGGCTGCTGGTCGGCGTGTTCTCGGACCTGGTGCTCATCCCCGTGCTGGCCTTGATCCTGCTCGTCTCCTCGGCCAAGCTCGCCCGTCACGACTGACGCCGCGCAGACGGCCCTGGGCACCGTGGGCCGACACCTCCCAAAGTGGAGTCACTTCTCACCTACCAAACGAGACCCTCCGGCCGCCAGGTGGAGTCAGAACTCACCTGCAAACGGAGTCAACGAACAGGTTCTGGCTCTCGTTGTGTGGAGTGTGACGCTGCGTATTCGAGCCCCTTGTGGCGAAGCCGAGGGCAGTCAGCGCAGGGCGCTCGCGAAGACGGTGCGGTTGGCGGTTGTGTAGTCGTGCTCACGCCTGGACCAGGCGATCCGGGCATGGACTTGTTCGTTGTCGGCCACGTGTGGCTGTGGAGCGTTGAGGTGCTGACGCCACCAGAGGGCATTGCTGATTTGGCGGTCAAGGATGGCGTCGACGAGGCTGCTGCGTGCTGGGATGTCGAGCCCGTAGGCGTCGGCGAGGATCCGTACCTGGGTTGCCTGTTCCTGGGCGGGTGGGGCTTGTGGCTTGGAGGAGATGCACCAAGTCCAGGCCATGTATCCGAGGTCTTCGAGAGGGTCGCCGGGGGCGGCTGTATCGAAGTCGATGAAGGCCACCGGCCGGTCCTGGTGGAAGACAGCGTTGTTCGGGCCGGGATCGTGGTGGCAGACGACCGGATGAGCCGCGGCAAGGCGGCTGCCGAGGGTGGCCTCATGCAACGAGCGCAGAAGGGTACCGGCAGCCGCCACCTGATCGTCGCTCCAGAGCTGGAATCTGGCCGGCACTCGGCCAGGCATGTAGGTGAACGTGTCACGGCCGGTGTCGTCGAGCCCGAGATATCGCGGTGCGCCGTTGAACCCGCGTTGTTGAAGATGGTTCAGCAATTCGGCGACGAAGGCCGACCTGGCTGTGACGGGTCGCCGGACGGTGTCGCCGACACGGACGACGCCCTGAGTGATCCGCCCTCCGGACAGTGGTACTTCGTCCTTTTCCGTGTTCATGGCTCCAGCTTCTCGTGTTCTTGGCCGGTCCGTTTGGTATCCGGTTGAGCGCCGAAACACAGTCACGGAGTGAGCAGGACGCGTTTGCGTAGGAGCTGGAAGCCGGCGCGGCCATACATCTGGCGCTTGAGCATCTTGATCCGGTTGACGTGTCCTTCGACGACGCCGGAGTTCCAGGGGAGGGTGAGCCCGGCGATGACGGCGTCGAGATCGCGTTCGAGGTGCGAGGCGAACCTGTGCAGGGCAGGTAGGTCTTCATCATGGACGGCGGCGATCCAGGCCGGTGGCCGCTCTCCTTGGCGCTGGGTGAGCATGGTCGCGAAGGTACGGACATGGCTGGTCAGCGCGGCCAGTTCGGGGCAGCCGTCCAGGATGGTCTTGAGCTGGCGCTGCTGCAGTTCGTCGAGGGTGTCGGGATGGCTGAGGATCCAGCCGGCCACGGATCGTGCGGACGGCGGCCTGGGGCCGATAGGTCCGGGGACCTTACGGAAAGGCTTGAGACAGTCCCTGACGGTGCCGTAACTGCCCTGATAGCCAGCGACTTTGATGTCTTCGTAGAGTTTCCAGGCGTTGGTGCAGCCCTCGTTCCACTGCTGCTGGAGGAACGGCTTGAAGGGGTCGAGCTTGCTTGCGCGGTCCTGCCACTTGCCACGGAAGAGATCCTCGGGCCGGGCGGCCTTTTGGAAGCGGGCCACAGTGCGTGGCGTCATGCCCAGCGCCCGTGCGGCTCCCCGCTGGCTGTAGCCCTGGTTCAGCAGTGCGTGGATTCGGGCGTGCTTCTGTCGAGTGCGCTCGGCAAAGCGGTGCCCTGTCCGCCACGGCGTCGAAGACCGTTCGTCCTCAACCGCCTCGCTGTTCTTCGGGGCCCTCTCACCGGTGAGCCCGCCATCAACGGGGCGCAGGCAGGTGCGATGGAGGGTGACGCAACGTTCCGTGGCTTCGCCCAGGTTGTCGGGTCGGGTCCGGGCGCGGTTCCTGGATCGCTCCAGGTCCGTTTCCCGGACCGGCCCGCCGAACCCGGCGTGCGACTTTCACCGCACCGGGCTCTCCACGAGATCATGCCGTTGGGATCGGTTCGGTCAGAGTTCCGGCCAGGGCGTGGGAATACTGTTGCCTCGGTAGCGGTAGCGGGTGACCGGCACCGTGGCGAGGTTGAACAGTTCAATTCCGTCCATGCAGATCGCTCCCCATCCTTGCGGAGTGTGGAGCCATCGCCGGATGGCCTTCCACGTCATGCGGTTGCGGTGCATCACCCAGTGCACGACCCTCCACCAGACGAAGGTGGCAAGGCGCGCCAGGGTGTGCTTGGCGACCGCGTGCTTGAAGTAGTTGGCCCAGCCACGCTGGATCTGGTTAATCCTGATCAGCGCGCCCCTGTAATCGAGATGCGACAACCTGAGGGTCAGTGCCTTGATCTTCCGTTTCAGCGCCTTGACCGGCTTGTCGGCGATGAACGTGTAGACGTACCACTTGTCCGTTCCCCGCTTGCGGTTCCACACGATGCGGAACCCGAGGAAGTTGAACCCGTCTGCCAGGTGGACGATCCGGGTCTTCGACGGCGACAGGACCAGCCCCATCGTCGCCAAGACCTCGCTCACCTGTCCGCGAAGCTCCTCGACGTGCTCTCTGGTCCCGTGCACCATGACGACGAAGTCGTCCGCGTAGCGGACGAGTCGCCAGGTGCCCAGGCCATGTTTCCGTCGACGTTCGCGATCCCGCCGGGTCGCCATCGTGTTCGTCCACTGCTCGGCGGCGAAGTCGTCGAGCAGTGGACAGCGCGATGTTGGCCAGCAGGGGTGAGAGGATCCCTCCCTGGGGCGTCCCGGAGGTGGTTTCGTTCCGTTCGTCGAGCTCGGTCATGATCCCGGCCTTGAGGAACGCCTTCACCAGCGCAAGCACCCGCTTGTCCTTCAGCCGCATCCGCACCCGGCCCAGCAGGGCCACGTGGTCGATCCGGTCGAAGCACGCCTCGATGTCAGCGTCCAGCACCCATCGGTAACCCTGAGTGCCGAACAGATGGATCTCGGCGATCGCGTCGTGCGCGCGTCGGTTGGGCCGGAACCCGTACGAGCACGGACGAAAGTCCGCCTCGAAGATGGGCTCCATAACCAGCTTCAGCGCAGCCTGAACCACCCGATCCGCGATGGTCGGAATCCCCCAGACGACGCAGTTTCCCGCCCGCCTTGGGGATCATCCGCTCACTCACCGGCATTGGCCGAAAGACCCCTGCCCTCAACTGCGAACGGATCTGCTCCAAAGTACGCTTCCGCCCCGAATGCCTGCACGTGGTCGGCACGAAGGCCGTCCACGCCCGCAGTTCGGGCTCCGGTGTTGCCTGCGACCCGCTCGAACGCCACTACCAAAGTGGCCGGGTCACACACGAAGTTGAACACATCGTCGAACCGGAAGCCGTGATCGGCTACCGCCCAACGGTGCAGGTTGATCTGCATCTTCCGTACCCGTAGCTCGGCGTACTCAGCCACCGGCCACGCGACCGGGACATCCACCCCGGTGTCTTCGGACATTGCAGTACCTCCCTTGCAATCTCGCTGCCGCCCTTCGCCAATGGCCGGCTTTCCCGGCCTCGGACTACTACGGCGGCTCCGCCCCTTTCCCAGCCTGTTCGGCAGACGATGTGCCCAGCCCGTCCCGGCCACGCTGGCAGCGCGGACGAGGGGCGAGACCGGGAAGGTTCCCGTGTTCACCGATCGATCGCTCGACGAAGGAGGCACCCGGCTATACCCCCGCGGCTTCGCCACAGCTAACCCGCAGCACTTCGCTGTGGCCTCCCGAGCCGTCTAGCACAAACCACCCGGAAGTTCCCCGACACCAACAACCACGGTGCGGGTGCGCGCCGCTACCAGCCCAGATCCGCCAGGTTCGAGCTGGTGGCACCTCAGGAGGCTTCACGCACCGGTTCCTCGCGTATACCTCTCCGTCTCGCTCGCCGGACCCGCACCATCTGGCAGTGCTGATACGTCCCGGCTTTGTAGGGGCCGCTTGCCACCCTCACCGGCATCTCCCGGCTCAGGCTGCCCCCAGCTTCACCGCCCTGCTGCGACAGGACAGCGGCGAAGGTCTCCCACCTCCACTCGATCAATCGGCGCTTCACGGCGCACGTGCCACAGGTGCCACCGATCGGCCACCTGGAGAGCCTGCGGGGCGCCGAGGGCGGCGCCCTCGGCGTAGAACGGGGCGCGGTCTCGGCAGATGACCTGGTTCTGAGGGTGCTGGGCGAGCCAGGCGGCGAGCGTCTCCGGCTCCCGGTCGGGCAGCAGCTCCACCGGGCGCCGGGTCTCCACGTCCGCCAGCACCGTGCCGTAGACGCGGCTCTTGCGCATCGCGTACTCATCGACGCCGACGGCTGTCGGAGGCGGCGGGGTCGGCTCGGGCACCGCCAGCACCTGGCCGCAGCCGCGGGCGCCGGCGCCGCCGCCAGTGCCTGCACAACACCCCCTACAACCTTGACCGCGCGCAGACCACGTTCGCCGAGCACCGCCCGGACCGGATGATCGTCCGCCCTGTCGGACCCGGGCTGCCCGTCCTCGCGCTCGACAACGCGACGGACGGCGGCCTCCGGCACCTGGCACCCGCGAACGGCACGTCCCGAAGGATTCTCACCACCTACGGATGCTGATGTGCAGAACTGACGACCGGTGATGAGTCCGGGAGACGCAGCCGGACACCGCCCGGGGGCAGGGAGTTGCTGAACAGGGAGTCGCTGGGAGGATCGCGTCGCGCGTGTCCTTCCGCCGGAACCATGGCGTCCGCAGGTCCGTACATACGCGGCCCGACGTGAACATGCTCAAACCGTCAAAAAGCTGCGGCACCGGCAATCAGGGCGCCCGGCTCCCTGTTGGCTTCGTTCACCCAGAGTTGCCAAGAAGCCCTGACTTCCGGCGCCTGCCTCCGCCTACTGCTCAGGCGGGAGGATCACCTTCCAGTACTGGGACAGCGAGGGCGGCGCCCCCCACATGCGCGTGGGCACGACGTACACGTTGTTGAGGGCACTGTTGTCCAGGGGGTGCACACCCGGACGAACCTGCCCGCCGTGACCAAGCCACGGTCGCACACCCGAGTGAAGGCCTGTTAGGTGTACGACCAGGGAACGCACCGGCTCCTACCACCAACCGGTCTTGGTGGCGGCCGCGTCGCAGTCGTGGGCGGGGTCGAACAGCAGGCAGCCCCGGTAGCGGACGCCGTCCCCCCGCTCGGTCTGCCTGCCCGTGGTGTACGTCCGGCTCGTCGCCTCCCTGTAGTGGGAGCAGTTGGCGTCGCCGTCGCCGTTGGTGTCGATCTCGAACTTGATGTACAGGTTGTCGTACTCGTAGCTGGTCGTCCGCGCCCAGGCGTACCGCACACCGCCGTAGGTGCCGTACCGGACCTGGGCTGTGCCTGTGGTGCCGGTGGCCGTCTTCGCCGTGCCCGTGCTGGAGGCATTCTGTGGATCGCTCAGGATCCCCAGGTCGGAGCAGACGACGGCCGCCGTCGCCGCGCTCGCCGGGGCGGCGGCCGCCCCGGTGATCAGCGCGGCCGTCATGGCGAGCGCGGCGGTGGTGGCGGCCGCGGTCCTGCGGCTCAGAGTTCTGCCGGTCATGTTCGTTCCCCTCCTGAGGCCAATAGCCTTGTGCGTTACAGCAGTCAGCTTCAGGGGGAGTCGCGGGTACCGGTACCTATAAGGTTTCAGGTGCGGCCGGGCAGGAGACCGGCAGGCCCCCGCCCGTCGGCCATGTCGCCGTTCGCGGTCCTCCCTGGAAGCGGACGCCCCAGCGCACATGATCGACGAACGCCGCGAACGCCTCCGGGGGGATGGTCAGGGCGGGTCCGTGAGGGAACTTGGAGTCACGGAGGCGGGGTCGCTCGCTGGAAAACCATCCCTTCGGCAGCCCTCACGAGAGGGCCGCCTCGGCCTCGGCACCGCCCCGCCGCCTCCACTGAAGCAACTCATTCACATCGCCCTGCCTTCAACGCCGGTGGGCCCAGCCCTGACTGGCAAGTGGAGCCCGAACCGGGTCTGGCGCAGGTTCCGTGGTTCCACCACTGTGCGTGACTGTCGTCAGTCGCTTGTGTCCAGCGCATCACGGATCAACTGCACCTCTTGGCGCCATGCGATGGCGTCGTTGCGGTCCACCCAGCCCTGCGTTAGCTCGGATCCGTCTTCGGTGACACGGTGGAGGGCCCTGCGAGCCAGTGCACGTAGGGATACTGGGACTTGGGGCAGCGGCTCTTTCGGTCCGCCGTCAGGGTCGATCACAATCCCGCTGCCAGGAACCTGGGCAGCGACCAGGGCAGCAACGGCGACGGCTTCCACCCCGTCTCCGCCGTCCACCCGTGTGCCGGAGTCTGCGACACGCTGGAGGGCCCGTGCAGCACATTGATGATCTGCTCAGAGGAGAGTCCCTCCAGCTCATCAACAAAGTCTGCGGCGAGGTCACTGTCGAATGGGCCGGTTCCCCACGTTCCCATGTTCAACTCCTGGTATCGCTGGTCATTGGCTGAGGCAGAATTCCAGCAGCCACTGACAGCGGTCATGAAGCGAGGAGTACTCGCTTGCGCAGGAGAGCGAATCCGGCACGGCCGAACATCTGGCGTTTGAGCATCTTGATCCGGTTGACTGCTCCCTCGACCGGGCCGGAGTTCCAGTCGGTCGTCAGACCGGCGGTCACCGCGTCGAAGTCGCTGTGCAGGCCGAGGGCGAAGCTGCTGATGCCGGGCAGGTTGGCGTCCGTGGCCTCGGCGATCCAGCCGGGCAGCCGGGTGCCGCCGAGCGTGGTGAGCATCTCCGCGAACGAACTGGTCAGCTCGGCGGCGGATGCCCGCTCCGGGCAGTGGTCGAGCACGACCTTGCGGTGCAGCTTCTCCTCCTCGGTGAGGGTGGCCGGGTGGCGGGTGAGCCAGCCGGTGACCTGCCGTACCGACGGCGGTGGAGGGGCGGGGGTGAAGCCTTCTGGCCGGGGCAGACCGCGGCGGGCCCAGTCGCGGACGGTGGAGTAGTGGCCGCGGAAGCCGCGGGCGGTGATCTCCCGGTAGAGGTCAAGGATCGTCACCTTCCCATCGGTCTCGGCCCAGCGTTGTTCCAGGTAGGGCTTGAACGGGTCCAGTTTGCTGGGGAGTTGCCGCTTGCGGCCCTTGACCATGTCCTGCCAACGGGCGGCGCGGGCATACCGCTGGACGGTGTTCCGGCCCCAGCCCAGGTGGCGGGCGATGTGGCGCAGGCCCATGCCCTGGTCGAGGAGCTCGTGGACCAGGGCGTGGTGGGCACGGGTCCGCTCGGCGAACTTGCCGGTCGGGTCGTCTGCTTCGTCGCCCTGGCCGACTGCCGCCTCGGCAGGCGACTCCCACTCGGGCTCGGCTCCGGACTGGGCGGTGGCAGCTCACGCAGTCCTCCATGGTCAGACTCCCGTCTTCGTAGCCGGGGCGCCCCACCGCTTCACCCATATCCCCAAGGCATCGGCCAGCGTGCGCTGGCCGATGGCCCCCCCCTGGTACTGGTGCTGGAACTTCCAGCCGTCCTCGTTCGACGGGCTATGTTCAGCCGCAGCAGCCCGCGGTACTTCATCGACACCGGGTTGTTGCTGAACGCGGTCGTCGCCACCCGACGGATCCGCCGCGAGAACGCCCCCTGGCACAGCAACAGCGCTTCGCTGGGCGTGGCGGCGAGGACGATCAGCTTCGACAACCGGGGGTAGTCGGCCGGCGTGACCGCGAAGTCCGAGAGCACGTACGCCTCGTCCGGCGTGTACGTGCGGGGAGCCAAGGCGAACACGCCCAGCAACCGCCCGCCGCCGTCCCGGACCGCGATCGCCAGGTTCGCCGCACCGGGCGCGATCCTCGGGTCGAGGTACCGGGCGCGCCGTGCGTTGAACTGGCCGGGCTTCAGCAGCGATAGCGTGAGCGGGCCCACCAGTTCGTCGCCCTCACGCAGACGAGGAGCCTTCACCGGCTCAATCGGCTGGCGCGGGGCCACGATCCGGGTCCTGGGCCTCGCTGGCGTACACGTAGAACGGAGCGGCGCGCGGCGTCGCCTTGATCACGCCGCGCAGGTACGGGCGCAGCCAGTACGGCCGGTCCGTGATCGCGCCGAGCACGTCGACCACGTCCGCGTCCGACAGCGGCTCGTACGGGGGCGCATCCCAGGTGAAATGGGCTTCAAAACACGGTCTCACATCGACGTCAACTCGAGGTCGAGCTCAGTAGTCGGCTCCGCGTTCGCCCATGGCAGACGAGAATGACCCCCCGAAAGACTGGAACCTTCTCCTGGGCCATGTCAACGTACAACACCCCCGGAAGTGCGAGGTCAACAAATGGCCCGCCGGGTGATTTGAGGAGGAGCTCTTTCTGTCAAGGCAACCTCTCCGGTGTGTCTGGCTGGCGGCCGCCATCCTCTTTGCTGTCGGTGTGCTAGACGCGTGGACCGCCTAGCCCCAACCCGCTATGGGAAGTCTCCTCAGACGTCTGCTGGTAGAGCTGCGCTGGTGTAGTGATGGGGCGTCCCGTTTCGATCGCCCGATTCTTGCCCGTGGCGGTAGGAACCTTGCATCGGCTCTCTGCGCATCAGGACTGGCCGAGGCCGAATATGGGCGGGGTTGTCGTGCCTGGCAGCGTCGGGCGAGTCTGTGGCGGAGTGCCGGTGCAACATAGCCGATGATCCCCGGTTAGAACTCGTAACACGATCTTGTGGCTGGCCGTAGGTGGGGGTGATCGGCGTCGAGACTTGATGGAGTCAGCGGACCTACTATGGCGGCATGTCCATCGACCTATTCGCAGGCATCCCAGTCAACGACTACGCATCGGCGCTGGACTGGTACGAACGACTCTTCGGCTCTCCACCTACGTTCGTCGCGAGCGACACCGAGGCCGTGTGGGAACTGGCAGAACACCGGTCGGTGGCGATCGAGCACCTACCCGAGCACGCCGGTCATGCGATACACACCATCTTCGTCGACGACTTCGACACCCTCATCAGCCAGATCGCCGGTCGGGGCCTTGAGCCCGCGAAGCGGGAGACCTACGAGAACGGCGTGCGCAAGGCCACGTACCGCGATCCCGACGGGAACGAGATCGGGTTCGGTGGCGCGCCGCGCTGACCACAGCCTGCTTGCGGTCCGCTATGCGCTCATTGTGAAGCAGGCACGTGTCTTCTTGGGGCGTCTCCAGCAGATGAGGCCACAGGCCAGGGAGACGAGAGCGTCGTGCAGGTCGAGGCGGCTTTCCCAGCGGACGGCCAGCCGTTTGAAGTGGTGCAGGAGCGAGAAGGTCTGCTCGACGACGTAGTGGAGCTTGCCCAGGCCCTTGATGTTCGGGGCGCCCTTACGGGAGATCACCGGCAGGATCCGGCGCCTGCGCAGCTCACGCTGGTTGGCATTGCTGTCGTAGCCCTTGTCACCGAGGAGGGAGTCCGGACGCCTGCGCGGTCGGCCGGGTTTGCCAGCCACGGGCGGCACGCCGTCGACCAGGGCCAGGGTCTGCGTGACGTCGTTGACGTTGGCCGCAGTGGTGATGACCTTGAACGGGGTGCCTCTGCCGTCGCAGATCAGATGGTGCTTACTGCCCGTCTTCCCGCGGTCGACCGGCGACGGGCCGGTGGCCTCGCCCCCTTTTTCGCGCGGATGTGGGAGGCATCCACGCAGGCCCGGGTCCAGTCCAGTTCGCCAGCCGCGTGCAGCTCGGCGAGCAGTATGCGGTGCAGCTTGTCGAAGACGCCGGCCTCGTGCCACCGCCCGAGTCGACGCCAGCAGGTCTGCCCCGAGCCGACCAGCGGCAGCAGTTGCCAGCTCACGTCGTTGTAGAGCACGTACAAGATGCCCTGCAGGCACAACCGGTCATCCACCGGCTTCGGGCCGGGAGCCTTCTGCGGCCACGGAGGCAGCAACGGCTCCATCAGCGCCCACAGTTCGTCATCCACGATCCACGGCCGATTCCCCACACCTCAAGAACGGCAGAATCCTCCTACCGGTCACGCACGACCAGCACACCTCAACAAGATCGTGTTACGAGCTCTTAGGGAAACCGGGGATCCTACGGACCATTGATGTCGTTCGTAGCGGCTGCTTGACGGTGGAGCCGTTCGTTCACTGTGGCCCCTCTGTGTCAGCACCTGATCAGTTGCGGAATTCACGGCGCTAGTCCGTCATATGTGACGAAGTGCTGCAGATTGCGTGCTGCTCTCCGGTGTCTGGCAGCTCCTCAAAGCCTAAGGAAGACATCATTGGCTCGTCCCCCTGCGCTCAAGCTTGCCGAGGTCCTGGCGGAGATTCGCATGAGCCCATCGGTCTTTTATCGCTTGCGTGCTCGTGGTCAGGCTCCCCGAATGATCAAGCTACCTAATGGTGAACTGCGCTGCCGCCGCGCCGATCTGGATGCGTGGTGGGAAGCGTGTGAAAGGGATACGCCTGAATGGCGATGAGTTACAGGGTCCGGTTCTGGGAAATCCGCGAGCGGCCGGATCGCCGCAAGGGATTTGAGGTCCGGCGGACGGTCAACGGCCGGGAGAAGTCCGAGTCCTTCCTTACCAAAGGACTGGGAGAGAGCCGACGGGCCAAGCTGATGACCGTCGCTCGCGATGGCGAGCCGTTCGATACGCAGTCGGGTCTGCCGGCCTCCGAGATCAGGGCTCTGAAGCAGCGGACGACTTGGTACGTCCTGGCTCGGAAGTACATCGAGCAGCGGTGGGACCGCACCCCAGGGAACACTCGCCGCACGCTTGCAGACGCTCTTGCCACCATCACCCCAGCCTTCGTCGAGCCAGGCGCCGTCCACCGGGCACCTCGCGTCCTGCGGCGAGCGCTGTACTCGTGGGCCTTCAACAAGAACGCCTGGAAGGCTGATCCGTCAGACGAGTGGCGGGCCGCACTGGACTGGCTGCAGCGCCATTCGCTGCCCGTCAGCGAATTGGAGGATCCTGACGTCTTGCGGCGAGGGCTCGACGCGCTGTGCCGGAAGGTCGATGGGACGGCCGCTGCCGCAAAGACCGTGAAACGAAAGAAGGCCGCGGTCAACGAGGTGTTCGGTGTCGCCGTCGAACGCGGGTACTTCGCGGCCCAGAACCCGCTGAATGGTCTCCGCTGGACGGCACCGGAAGTCGCCGACGAAGTCGACCCCGACTGCGTGCCGAACCCGGCTCAGGTTGCCCGGCTGCTTGCCGCAGTCAAGGCCCTGCCTGGCCGAGGCCCTCACCTGTACGCCTTCTTCGGCTGCATGTATTACGCCGCCATGCGCCCGGCGGAGGTCATCCACCTGCAGAAGTCCCAGTGCCGTCTCCCGGCAAGTGGCTGGGGCTGCTGAACCTGAAGGGCGGTGTCGTGACAGCCGGCAAGGAGTGGACGGATGACGGCGCTGTACACGAGATCCACTCCCTCAAACGGCGCGCAGCCAAGGCCACACGGCCGGTCCCGATCCCTCCCGTGCTCGTCCGCATGTTGCGCGAGCACATACGACTCTTCGGCGTTGCACCCGACGGACGTCTGTTCCGTAACGCGGCGGGAAACTACATCGATGCCTCGGCGTACGGCATTACCTGGGGGCGAGCGTGTGAAGCTGCTCTGACCCTTGACGAGCACGCCCTTGAGCTGGCGAAGCGCCCCTACGATCTGCGCCACGCCGGGATCTCGTTCTGGCTGGCCTCCGGAGTCGACCCGGCGGAGTGCGCGCGTCGAGCAGGGCAGAGCATCCAGGTCCTCTTCCGCTACTACGCCAAGTTCCTGGCCGACGCGCGGAACCATGCCAACCGGCTGATCGAGGAGTCCATGCAGCGGTGGGAGGCGCCGATTGGTGATGCGGAGGGCATCTTAGCGGAGTCCTGGCCCGGAAATGCCCCGGAACCGCTGGTCAGAGCTGGGATACCGGTGGGAGATATCGGGAGTAAGGGAGCGTTTCGGCTCGCCACTTAGCTGTGCGCTGGGAAGGGCACCTGACTGGCATCTGCCCAGGTCAGGCGCCCTTTCTCCTGTGCCTAGAAGAAGCCCAGCTTCTTGGGCGAGTATGACACCAGGAGGTTCTTGGTCTGCTGATAGTGCTCCAGCATCATCTTGTGCGTCTCACGGCCGATGCCCGAGCCCTTGTAGCCGCCGAACGCCGCGTGCGCCGGGTAGGCGTGGTAGCAGTTCGTCCACACCCGGCCCGCCTGGATGGCCCGGCCCGCGCGGTAGGCGGTGTTGATGTCCCGGGTCCACACGCCCGCGCCGAGGCCGTACAGCGTGTCGTTGGCGATCTTGATGGCGTCGTCGAAGTCGTCGAAGGACGTCACCGAGACGACCGGGCCGAAGATCTCCTCCTGGAAGATCCGCATGCGGTTGTCGCCCTCGAAGATGGTCGGCTGGACGTAGTAGCCGCCCTTCAACTCGCCCTCGTGCTCGACGCGTTCGCCACCGGTGAGGACCTTGGCACCTTCCTGCCGGCCGATGTCCAGATAGGAGAGAATCTTCTCCAACTGGTCGTTGGAGGCCTGCGCGCCGATCATCGTGTCCGTGTCGAGCGGGTGGCCGGTCTTGATCTGCTCGGTGCGGGCGATCGCCGCCTCCATGAACTCGGCGTACCGGCCGCGCTGGACCAGCGCCCGGGACGGGCAGGTGCACACCTCGCCCTGGTTGAGCGCGAACATCGTGAAGCCTTCCAGCGCCTTGTCCCGGAAGTCGTCGTCGGCCGCCCAGACGTCGTTGAAGAAGATGTTCGGGGACTTGCCGCCGAGTTCGAGGGTGACCGGGGTGATGTTCTCCGAGGCGTACTGCATGATCAGGCGGCCGGTCGTCGTCTCGCCGGTGAACGCCACTTTGGCCACCCGGGGGCTGGACGCCAGCGGCTTGCCCGCCTCCACGCCGAAGCCGTTGACGACGTTGACCACGCCCGGCGGGAGCAGGTCGGAGACCAGGCTGAGCCAGTAGTGGATGGACGCCGGAGTCTGCTCGGCCGGCTTGAGCACGACCGCGTTGCCGGCGGCCAGCGCCGGGGCCAGCTTCCACGTGGCCATCAGGATCGGGAAGTTCCACGGGATGATCTGCGCGACCACGCCCAACGGCTCGTGGAAGTGGTACGCCACCGTGTCGTCGTCGACCTCGCCGAGCGAGCCCTCCTGGGCGCGGATCGCACCCGCGAAGTAGCGGAAGTGGTCGATGGCCAGCGGAATGTCGGCGGCCAGCGTCTCGCGCACCGGCTTGCCGTTCTCCCAGCTCTCGGCGACCGCCAGCTGATCCAGGTTCGCCGCCATACGGTCGGCGATCTTGAGCAGGATGTCGGCGCGCTCGGTCACCGAGGTCCTGCCCCACGCGGGAGCGGCCGCGTGCGCCGCGTCGAGCGCCCGCTCCACGTCCTCCGCCGTGCCCCGCGCGATCTCGGTGAACGGCTGCCCGTTCACCGGCGACGGGTTGTCGAAGTACTGCCCCCGGATCGGCGGCACGTACTCTCCGCCGATGAAGTGGTCGTAGCGCGCCTGGTAGGAGACGATCGCGCCGTCGGTGCCGGGCGCCGAGTAACGGGTCATGCTGGTCTGCCTCCCTGCAGAAGCGCTGCCCGCCGTTGGGCAGCTCTCGGCGCGAGGCTAGGGACGGCGAGGTTGCAAGTACGTTGCGCGCGGCGCGGGTGCGGTCAGCGCTGCGGTCGGCGCTCCCGGACGGGCCGTACGGACGGTGCGGACAGTGCGGACAGTTCGGACTCCAGCGCGGCCAGCCGTGACCGCACCGCAGCCGTCGGGCGCACCGTGGCGAGAGCCCGCCATACGTCGATGTCGTCCTCGCCCCACGGCGCGTGCGCCCAGTCGGCCAGCAGGTCGGGGTCGCGGCGGGCGATCAACGCCGTACGCAGCCCGTCGGCGAGGCGGCGCCTGAGCCGCACCACCGCCGGTGCCTGGGAACCGGGCAGCAGCGGGCCGGCATACGCCATGGCCGCGCCCGTGACCGCACCCGTTTCCAGGCGACGCTCGACGACCGCCACATCCGACTCGACCGGCACCGTGAGCCGGTAGGGCCGCGAACCGAGCAGCCCGGGGCCGAGTATCCGGCGCAGTCGGGCCAGTTCGGCGCGCAGCGTCACCGGAGTCACCGACTCGTCCTCGTACAGCGCGCACAGCAGCTCGTCCCCGGTCAGACCCTCCGGGTGCCGGGCCAGCAGCACCAGGATCTCGCTGTGCCGGCGACTGAGCCTGACGCGGCGGCCGCCGCTGACGAACTGCGCCTCGTCGCGGCCCAGCGCGGACAGCTCCGGCGTGTCGGCCGCGGGCGTCGGCGGGGCGAGCAGCGCCAGATGGGACTCCGCGGCACGCGCGACCGCCTGCACGAACCCCAGGCTGTGCGGATGCGCGAGCCCGTCCCCGCCGGTGATGTCCACCGCCCCGAGCACCCGCCCGGTGCGCGGATCGTGCACCGGCGCCGCCGCGCAGGTCCAGGGCTGCACCTGGCGGATGAAGTGCTCGGCCGCGAACACCTGCACCGGCCGGTCCACCGCGACCGCCGTGCCCGGCGCGTTCGTCCCGACCGAGGTCTCCGCCCACCGCGCACCGGGCACGAAGTTCATCCGCCCCGCCCTGCGCCGGGTCGTCGGATCGCCCTCGACCCACAGCAGCCTGCCGTGCGCGTCGCACACCGCGAGCAGATGCTCGCCGTCGGCGGCGAACGTGCCCAGCAGCTCCCGGAACAGCGGCATCACCCGTGCCAGCGGATGCTCCGCGCGATAGGCGCCGAGATCGCTGTCCGCGAGCTCCACGCTCGCCGTCCCGTCCGGGCCCACCCCGGCCCGCGCGGAACGCCGCCACGAGTCGGCCACCACGGAACGCACCGGCTGCGGCACGGTCCCCACCTCGGTGAACGTCTCATGCGCACGACGCAGTACCCGAACGCGCTCGGCGGGGTCGGCTCCCGGCTCCAGCGCCACCCACGGATCCGTCAACTCGGCCTCCCGGAAGGCGATGCGGCTGGGGACATCGTCACTCCGGGTACGCGGGCGGACAACCTTTTCGACGGGGGACACCTGAACGGTGCACACCGGTTCGGCGCATACGGGCGGTCTCAGGTCGAGTTGACCAGTCGTATGTAGCGCGTCCAGTCCCAGTGCGGACCGGGATCGGTGTGATCGGTGCCCGGAACCTCGTAGTGCCCGATGATGTGCTCCCGGTCCTTCGGGATGCCGTACTTTTCGCAGATCGCCGCCGTCAGCAGGGCCGACTTCTCGTACAGGACGCCGGTGAAGAAGCCGGGTTGGTCCACCCATCCCTCGTGCTCGATGCCGATGCTGCGTGTGTTGTGGTCCCAGTCCCCGGCGTGCCAGGCGACGTCCTTCTCGCGGACGCACTGTGACGTGTGTCCGTCTCCTGACCGGACGACGTAGTGGGCGGACACCTTCTTCCTCGGGTTCTCGAAGACGAACAGGGTCTTGGGGTAGGTGGTCTGTGTCACGTGGATGATCACCCGGTCGACCGCGTGGGTCGTGGGGCGGTTCGCCACCGTGTAGTTGGCGGTGCTCGCCGGTCGCCACGCGGCGAGCGGATAGTCAGGTCCCGGGACGTGCGCACCGGCCCGCCGTTCGGGGAGCAGGACGTACGGGACGGCGGCCAGGGCGGTGCCTTGGAGGATGCGCCGTCGGCTGGGTCGTGGTCTTGCGCGTTCCAAAGGGGGATTGCCTTTCGGTGTCGAGGTCGGCCGGTGTGCTCAGCGCAGAGCCGCTGCCGTCTCCCGCAGCCGCGCATGAAGGCCGCGGTGCGTCTCGCGTGCGGGAAGCCACTGCTTGCGGATCTTTGCCACGCACGTGTAGTTGGTGTCGCAGACGTTGGCGAGCGGCGACTCGACGGCCTGGGTCGCGAACTGGTACGCGTCCAGTTCACTGAACCCGTAGTCGCGCACCAGCCACCGCACCAGGTCGAGCTGGGATATCCGGAACGCGTCCTCCAGCGGCCGGGCCGAGCCCGTCGAGATGATGTGCGTGTCCGACTCGATGCGGGGCCAGGGCGTGGCGAGCCCCTTGAGCAACTCGACGATCACCACGGTGTTCATCGCGCACTCGACCGCCACCCCACAGGTCTCGCCCTCGCCCTGCCGGGCGTGCCCGTCGCCGAGGCTGAGCAGCGCTCCCTCGACGTTCACCCCGAGATAGCAGGTGACGCCCGCCCGCATCTCGGGTGTGTCCATGTTCCCGCCGTGCGCGTCGGGCACCAGGGCCGAGCGCACCTCCAGATTGGCGGGGGCGACCCCGACCGTGCCGTGCATCGGGTCCATGGGCAGTTCGGCCTCGATGTCACTGTAGTGCGCCCGGAACAGCGCCGTACGTCGTGTCCGGTCGAGCTGCCAGATCCAGACGGTCTCCGGGAGCGGCGGCTGCAGCGTGGCCGTGGTGTGCGTGGAGGTCAGTGCGCCGAACAACGGGATCGTCGTCGACGCGGCCCAGTCCCGGGCCGGTTCGATGGACACGAAATGCACGGCCACCGTGTCACCCGGCTTGGCACCCTCGATGTGGAAGGGTCCCGTCTGCGGGTTGAGGTAGGGGAACTCGCACACCTCGGACACCAGATCCTTCTCCGACCGCACCCGCCCGGCGAAGCAGTCCTCCGTGTACAGGTCGAGGACCGTGCCGGGCGCGATGCGCGCCACGGGCGGTGCGCCCCCGAACGTCCAGGCGTATTCGCCCGGCTCAGGTCGCACGGTCAGGATCCTGGGGTCGCTCATCGCTGCACAGCTCCGTTCTGCGGAAGGCCGGTGGGGGAGGGGTCGTCGAGGTGCACACGGGCGGTCTCGGCTATGCATCCGGGGTGGCGCCGTATCAGCACGACCAGCACCACGACTCCGGCCGCCATCCACACACCGACCACGGATCCCGCGTACGACACCGGCGCGGTCAGCTCGGAGACGAAGTCGAAGACGGGCAGTCCCGCCGCGGTCAGCAGCGCGGGCACGAACGCGGCGATGCCGAGGGCGGGCAGGAGCAGATGCCGTACGGGCCTGAGCGCCTCGCGCCTGCGGCGCAGGAAGTAGCCGGCACAGGCGAGGTTCACGACGATGTACACGCCGATCACGACCGTCACGATCACCGTGGCCAGCAGCAGGAACGCCGTCACCGGGTCGTAGGCAAGCCCCAACCCCAGTACGGCGCCGACCGCGACGACGGTCTGTACGGCGATACCGGCGACGGGGGAGCGGTACTTGGGGTGCAGCACGGCCAGGATGCGGGGCAGCACACGGATGCGGGCCAGGGCGAACGCGGTCCGGGTGGAGACGTTGGCGCACGCGTTGGCGTTGGCGATGGCCGAGTTGACCACGGCCAGGAACACCAGCACCCAGAACAGCCCGAACGACGCCCGGGCCACGCCCTCCCAGGATGCGGCGCCGGAGGCCCCGAACTCCCCGAAGCGGTCCGGCCCGTAGTACACGGTCATGGCGTAGGTGGTGAGCACGTAGAACAGGCCGATGCCGAGGGCCGCCCCGAGCACCGCACGGTGCATCGTCCGGCGTGGGTTCCGGGTCTCCTCGGCCAGCGGTGCCGCGGCCTCGAATCCGGCGAAGGCGAGCACCGTGTAGACCGACCCGGCGAACACGCCGGTGACGCCCTCGTAGCCCTCCGCGGTGTGCGAAGTCCCGAACACGGACAGCGAGTTGTCCCCGCCCGCCTTGCCGATCAGCCAGACGGCGAACACCACGAGGACGACAACCTCGAAGACGCCGAGGATCGTGCCGAACCGGGCGGAGGCACGCACCCCCAAGTACCCGGAGACGGCGATGATCGCGGCACCCGCGAGCGCCCACGGCCACCACAGGTCCGCCGGATACGAGGACCACTCCTGGTGCAGCGTGCCCGCCGTCGTGAAGCCCAGCTGCAGAAGCAACAGCGGTGGGACGAGCGCCTCGACGAAGACATAGCCCCAGCCGACGAGGAAGCCAACGGCGGGATGCAGCCCTTGCGCCACATACGTGGACACCGAGCCCGCGGCCGGCAGTTCCCGCGCCAGCTCGGCGACGCACGACGCCGTGAACAGACACGCCACCAGCGCGATCAGCACCGACAGTGGCAGGCTTCCGCCCGCGAACGCCGCGCCCGCCGGAATGGACGCCGCGACCGCCGCGGCCGGCGCCATCGCCGTGATGCTCTGGAACAGGACCTCGCGCAACCCGATCGCGTCGCGCCGCAGCCCCGCAGTCGCTTGCCCCGCCGAATCCCCCGGCATGTGAATCCCCCTCATCCACGCCGATGCGCTCCCGTCGCCATGACACGACAGCTGCGCCTCGCGTGAATCACGGTACGGCGCGGGCGGGTTGGGCAGAAGAGCCCGCCGGCTTTCCGTGGACAGCCGCAAGTTTGTGGATAACTCGCTCACTCACAGGAGTGAACTCGGCCTGGTTTCAGGCTTGTTCCGCCACCGCCGCCACCGCCATCGGATCGTCCAGCACCGCTCGCACCACCGAGTGCGCGGCCCCCAGCAACGGCCCCTCG
The DNA here is from genome assembly GCF_030499515.1 of Streptomyces sp. DT2A-34. NCBI lineage: Bacteria > Bacillati > Actinomycetota > Actinomycetes > Kitasatosporales > Streptomycetaceae > Streptomyces > Streptomyces sp. DT2A-34. The sequence continues at coordinate 9,225,392 of NZ_JASTWJ010000001.1, forward strand.
GGACCCAACCGCGACACGGACACCGGACAGGCGGGCCCGGCCGTGCGCCGGTCCAACTCGGCCTCCAGTGACGGCAGCAGCCAGGGCGCGAGCCCGGCCAGCGCGCCGCCCAGCACCACACTCTCGGGGTCCAGCAGATTGACCGCGCCCGTCAGTGCGACACCGAGCGCCGTTCCCGCCTCGCGCAGCGCCCGCCGTACGTCCTCGTCGCCGTCGGCGGCACGTCCGGCGAGCAGCCCGACGCGGTCCTCGTCCGACTCCAGACCGGCCGCGCGCAGCACCGCCTCCTCACCGGCGTACTGCTCCAGACAACCCCGCCCCCCGCACGGGCAGTCCGGCCCGTCCGGCTGGACCGGTACATGCCCCAACTCGCCGGCGAAACCACGCGTTCCGTGCAGCAGCCCGCCATCCACCACGACCGCCGCACCGATGCCTATCTCCGCCGACACGTGCAGGAAGTCGCGCGGCGTGCCGTCGCCGAGCCAGAGTTCGGCGAGCGCGCCGAAGTTGGCCTCGTTGCCCACGGTCAGCGGAAAGCCCACGGGCAGCAGCGCACCGAGATCCGTGTCCCGCCAGTCGAGGTTCGGCGCGCGCACCACCGTACGGGCGTCCCGCGCGACCAGACCCGGCACCGCGACCGCCAGGCCGGCGGGCCGGAGCCCCTCGCGCTCGGCCTCGGCGAGAACCTGGCGCACCAGTTCGGTGAGTTCCTCGATGACCGGTTCGGCGGCACGGCCACGGTTCGCGCCGTGCCGCACCGCCCTGGACCGCACCTCGCCGCGCAGATCGACCGCGCAGACGGCGAGGTGGTCGACGCCGACCTCCGCTCCGATGCCGGCCGGACCGTGCCCGCTGACGGCCAGCGCCGACCCGGGACGGCCCACCCGGCCGGGCCGCTCGGGACCGAGTTCCTCCAGCAGTCCCGAGCGGATCAGCTCGTCGACGAGCGTGGACACCGCGGCACGGGTCAGCCCTATGCGGGAGGCGACGGCGGCTCGGGAAAGCGGCCCCTCGGCACGCACGGTGTGCATCACCCGGGCGAGGTTGCGGCGGCGCATGCCCTGCTGGGTGTTGGGCAGCGCGCGGCCGGAGCCGGCCGGGTGGGCCTCGTGCAGCGGTGCGGTCATGCCTCCGTCCGTCCTCAGTGAGCTTCGGGGCTCCGCTGAAGCAGCGGGGCCGCGTCGGAGAGTACCCCGCTGATCCTGGCCAGCGTCTCCTCGTCCCGCTCCACGGCGTCGAGCACCGGCCCGCGCGTGGTGTTCCAGCGCCGGGCGACCGCGGCCGGATCCTCGCCGGTCAGCAGGCCGGCCGCCTGGGCCGCCGCGCCGAGGGCGACCAGTTCCTTGGCCTCGGGGACCTGTACCGGGCGTCCCGACAGCCGCCGTACGGTCTGCTGCCAGGCCGTGCCTCGGGCGCCGCCGCCGATCAGCAGCAGCGGGGCCGAGCGGTCCGCGTCCTCGTCCAGGACCAGGTCCAGGGCGCCGAGCAGCGCGTGGACGGCACCGTCGTAGGCGGCCTGCAGCAGCTGGCCGGCGGTCGTGTCGTGGCGCAGGCCGTGCAGGAGACCGGAGGCGTTCGGCAGGTTCGGGGTGCGTTCGCCGTCCAGGTAGGGCAGCAGCGTGAGGCCGGTGGTGGGCTCCACGGCCTCGCGGTCGAGGCCCAGCAGGGTCGCGAGGCGGTCGACGGCGAGCGTGCAGTTCAGGGTGCAGGCCAACGGCAGCCAGTCGCCGTGCGCGTCGGCGAAGCCCGCCACGGTGCCGGTCGGGTCGGCAGGGCGCCGCTTCGACACGGCGTACACAGTGCCCGACGTGCCGAGGCTCAGCACGGGCATACCGGGACGCAGGCCGAGGCCCAGTGCGGCGGCGGCGTTGTCGCCGGTGCCGGGGGCGACCAGGGTGCCCTTGGAGAACGGCAGGTCGTGGCTGTCGCGTACGGTGCCCGCGACCTCGCCGGGCCGTACCACACGGGGCAGCAGCGCCGGGTCGAGCCCCACGCGCGCGAGGATCTCGTCGTCGTACGACTCCGTGCCCGACGCCCACCAGCCCGTACCGGAGGCGTCGCCGCGGTCGGTGGTGCCCTGCCCGGTGAGGCGTTCGGTGAGGTAGTCGTGGGGGAGGCGTACGGCCTTGGTGGCCCGGACGGACTCCGGCTCGTTCTCGGCCAGCCAGGCCCACTTCGTGACCGTGAAGGAGGCGGCCGGTACGGAGCCGGTGCGTTCGGCCCAGAACTTCGCGCCGCCCAGCTCCTCGGTCAGGCGGCGGGCCTGCGGCGCCGAGCGCACATCGTTCCACAGCAGGGCCGGACGGACCGGCTCGCCCCGGTCGTCCAGCGTGACCAGACCGTGCTGCTGCCCGCCGATCGACACCGCGGCGGCCTCGTGCGCGGCGTCGCCGCACTGGCGCAGCGCCTCGCACAGGGCCTCCCACCACTGGCGCGGGTCGCTCTCGCGGCCGGCCCCGGAGGACACCGTGTGCGGTGCCTGGCCGCTCGCGACGACCCGCCCGGTCGACACGTCGACGACCAGCGCCTTCGTGGACTGGGTGGACGTGTCCACGCCGACGACGAGCGGACCCTCGGCTGCTGACATCGGGCTCTCCCTTTTCCGCGGCTGTGCGGGATCTGGCCTGCTGTTTCGAGGGTGCCCCGGATGACCACGACCCGGAACTCACCCCCTCAGGGACATCTTGTCCCTTCCCAGGGACGCGTTGGCATACTAATTTGTAAACCGCCATGACGAAATAGTCGTAGCGAGTCGTAGCAAGCAGTCGTCCGCAAGCAAGGAGCCGCGGCATGAGCTACCAGCCCACCCCCGAGGACAGGTTCACCTTCGGCCTGTGGACCGTCGGCTGGCAGGGACGGGACCCCTTCGGCGACGCCACCCGCCGTGCCCTCGACCCGGTCGAGACCGTGCAGCGCCTGGCCGAGCTCGGCGCCCACGGCGTCACCTTCCACGACGACGACCTGATCCCCTTCGGGTCCTCGGACACCGAGCGCGAGGCGCACATCAAGCGCTTCCGTGAGGCCCTCGACGCGACCGGCATGAAGGTGCCGATGGCGACCACCAACCTCTTCACGCACCCCGTCTTCAAGGACGGCGCGTTCACGGCCAACGACCGTGACGTGCGCCGTTACGCCCTGCGCAAGACGATCCGCAACATCGACCTGGCGGCCGAGCTGGGCGCCGAGACGTACGTCGCCTGGGGTGGCCGCGAGGGCGCCGAGTCCGGCGCCGCCAAGGACGTGCGCGTCGCGCTCGACCGCATGAAGGAGGCATTCGACCTTCTCGGCGAGTACGTCACCTCCCAGGGCTACGACCTCAAGTTCGCGATCGAGCCCAAGCCGAACGAGCCGCGCGGCGACATCCTGCTGCCGACCGTCGGCCACGCGCTGGCGTTCATCGAGCGCCTGGAGCGCCCCGAGCTGTACGGCGTCAACCCCGAGGTCGGCCACGAGCAGATGGCCGGGCTCAACTTCCCGCACGGCATCGCGCAGGCGCTGTGGGCGGGCAAGCTCTTCCACATCGACCTCAACGGCCAGTCCGGCATCAAGTACGACCAGGACCTGCGCTTCGGCGCCGGTGACCTGCGCTCCGCGTTCTGGCTGGTCGACCTCCTGGAGAGCGCCGGCTACACCGGGCCCCGCCACTTCGACTTCAAGCCGCCGCGGACCGAGGACCTCGACGGCGTGTGGGCGTCGGCCGCGGGCTGCATGCGCAACTACCTCATCCTGAAGGAGCGTTCGGCCGCCTTCCGCGCCGACCCGGAGGTCCAGGAGGCCCTGCGCACCTCGCGCCTGGACGAGCTGGCGCAGCCGACCGCGGCCGACGGCCTCAAGTCGCTGCTCGCGGACCGCACGGCCTTCGAGGAGTTCGACGTCGAGGCGGCCGCCGCGAGCGGGATGGCTTTTGAGCGTCTCGACCAGCTGGCGATGGACCACCTGCTGGGCGCCCGCGGCTGAGACCACGCGCGCGTGCCCGACGCCGCCTTGCCGCGTGTGACCGCCCGTTGAAGGATTCGGTCACACGCGGTACCGGTTGTTGGCCGGTCGCTGCGCGGAATGTTCCGGAATCATGCGATCCAAGGCATGGGCCCGAATCAACTCCCCTGTAGGGGTCGCGTCCTGACCGATGCGAGGCGACCCTTGACGGTATGGCCATGCCGCCCGTACCGCCTCAGCCGCCCGGACCGCCGGGTGACACGCCGCCTCCGGGCGGCTTCGGACCGCCTCCTGAAGGCTTCGGCCCCGGGCAGGGGACAGGAGGCGGCCATGAGACCACAAGGGGATACGGGACCCCTGGAGGCTACGGTCCTCCGCCGGGCGACAGCGGCCCGCCGTACGGTGGTTGGCCGCCGCCGGCGTCGCCCGGGGGCGGCGGTGGACCGGGGCGGCGGCGGAATCCACTCTTCATCCTGCTTGCCGTGATCGTGGCCGCCGGAGCCGTCGTGGCCGTGGTCTTGATGGCCTCGGGGAGCGACGACTCGCCCGACGAGAACCCGCCCGCCGAGAGCAGCACGAGCAGCTCGCCCAGGCCGTCCTTCAGCATCCCGACCGAGCTGCCCAGCAGGCTGCCGAGCGAGCTGCCGACATCGCTGCCTTCCGGGTTCCCGACAGAGCTGCCCAGCGGCTTTCCGAGCGATCTCGAATCGCTGCTGCCGTCACTGGTGGACGAGCTGCCGTAGTCACGGCACCGCTGGCGTGGATGCGCGGTACGCGTGCGTGGCACTCCGCAGCGGCCACGCACGCGTGCCCCACGCGAACAAGGTGGCTCGAGTCGGCCGCCAGATGCCGCGCGGCAACCGCACGTAGATCACCGACGTCTCCACGACCAGCTCCTTGGAAAGCTCCGGCACACCCGAGTCCGCCGGGTCGTCGAGTTGCTCGAGCGACCGGCCGACGGCCCCCGCCAGGGCCAGTCACCCTCCCAGGGGACGTCGGGCATGCCCTACGGCTGCTCCTCCTCGGCCGTAAGCCGCGCTGAGGCCAAGGCGGTTGCCGGATCCTGCGCAGGACCTCCTGCCGGCACCCAGCTGCCGTGTTCCTCGCGGTATGGCCACCAGCGTCCGTCCCGTGCCAGGCGCAGTTGGTTCGGCGCACCGGTGACCGTCCAGCGGTTGCCCTTCGCCCGCAGCGCCGGCCGTTCGTCTTCGTCCCAGGCCGAGTCCAGGGCGGCACGCGCGCGTGCGAGCGCCTCGCCCTCGACGGTCCACTCCTCGTCGAGTACGGACAGCGCGGTGATGCCCCCGAGACGCCAGGCGCGTACCGCCACCGCCAGCCCCTCGCGGCCGCGCCCCGAGCCGTCGGCCAACCGCTCCGCCACGCCGGCGGACGGGGAGCCGGAGGCCAGGCGGACCGCGTCCTGGTCGAGGGTCAACTCCGCTTCGACGGCACGCTGTTCCGGACCGGCTCGCAGGGCTTCCGCCAGCATGCGGTGTGCTTCCGCGGCGGTCCGGGCGGCCAGGAACTCCAGCGCGGCCGGGTCGACGCCGGACGCGGGAGGCGTCTCGGTGTCCAGGGAAGGCGGCACGCCCGGCTCGGCGGGCAGCTCGGGCAGGGCGGGCAGCGGCGGCAGGATGTCGCCTGTCGCATAGGCCTCGGCGGCGTCCACGCCCTCCGGATCGGACGGCGCGGACGGGTCCGACGGCTCGGAGGCGGGTGCGGCGCTGCGGGCCTGAAGGTCGTCCAGGAGGTCTCGTTCGCCCCGTCCGCGCATCAGCAGCAGCACGAAGGGGTCCTGGTCCAGGAGTCGTGCCACCTGGTAGCACAGGGCCGCTGTGTGGCCGCAGTGGTCCCAGGCTCCGCAGCCGCACTCCGGCTCCAGATCGCCCATGCCCGGCAGCAGTTCGATGCCTGTGGCGGCGGCGTCCTCCACCAGGTGCGGTGGCATGTCGCGATCGAGCAGTGCGGCGACATGGCCGGCCCGCTCGACGGTCATGTCCAGGAAGCGGTCCCACTGTTCGCCGGTCAGTTCCTCCAGCAGTACGTCGGCCCGGTGCGCCGTACGGTCGCGGCCCCGCACGACGGCAGTGATACGTCCCGGGCGCACCGACACCGCACCGACCGCTCCCGCGCGCGCGAGTGTGCGGCCGGCCTTGAGCTGCCCCGAGTCCAGCGCCGTCTCCTCCAGCCCCTTCAGCCAGGCCAGGCCCCACCATGTCTGTGCGAACCCCCGCCCGCGCGCGGGCGGCAGTGCGGCGAACGTGCGCTCCATGTCACCGTCGTGTCGAGTCATCGGGCGCCCCCTCGCAGTTCCACCAGATCGGCCAGCTCCGCGTCCGTCAGCTCCGTCAGCGCCGCCTCGCCGGCGCCGAGCACCGCGTCGGCCAGCTCCCGCTTGCGGCTCAGCATGTCGGCGATACGGTCCTCGATGGTTCCCTCGGCGATGAGTCGGTGCACCTGCACGGGCCGGGTCTGGCCGATGCGGTACGCGCGGTCCGTGGCCTGCGCCTCGACGGCGGGGTTCCACCAGCGGTCGTAGTGCACGACATGCTCGGCGCGGGTGAGGTTCAGGCCGGTGCCCGCGGCCTTCAACGACAGCAGGAACACCGGTACGTCACCGTCCTGGAAGCGCCGCACCAGGGCCTCGCGCTCGGCCACGGGGGTTCCGCCGTGCAGGAACTGCGAGGGCATGCCGCGGGCCGCCAGATGCTGTTCGATGAGGCGCCCCATGCGCACGTACTGCGTGAAGACCAGGACGCTCGACCCCTCGGAGAGGATGGTGTCGAGCAGTTCGTCCAGCAGTTCCAGCTTGCCCGACCGTCCGACGATCCTCGGCCGCTCCTCCTTGAGGAACTGCGCCGGGTGGTTGCAGATCTGCTTCAGACCCGTCAGGAGCTTCACGATCAGGCCCCGCCGCGCCATGCTGTCGGCTCCGGAGATCTCCGCGAGCGTCTGGCGGACCACGGCCTCGTACAGACCCGCCTGTTCCGCGGTGAGGGACACGGCACGATCGGTCTCCGTCTTCGGCGGCAGCTCCGGCGCGATCCCCGGATCCGACTTGCGCCGGCGCAGCAGGAACGGGCGCACGAGGCGGGTCAGGCGTTCCGCGGCGGCCGGATCCTGGCCGCTCTCGACAGCCTGCGCGTAACGCGCGCGGAAGGTGCCGAGTCGTCCCAGCAGGCCGGGCGTCGTCCAGTCGAGGATCGCCCACAGCTCCGACAGGTTGTTCTCCACCGGGGTGCCGGTGAGTGCCACGCGTGCGCGTGCGCCGATGGAGCGCAGCTCCCTGGCTGTCGCCGAGTACGGGTTCTTCACGTGCTGGGCCTCGTCCGCCACGACCATGCCCCACGGCACCTCGGCCAGGCGGCGCGCGTCCAGGCGCATCGTGCCGTACGTGGTGAGCACGAAGTCCCCGTCCGCCATGGAGTCCAGATCACGCCGAGACGCGTGGAAGCGGCGCACGCGTGTGCCGGGCGCGAACTTCTCGATCTCGCGCTGCCAGTTGCCCATCAGGGACGTCGGACACACCACCAGCGTCGGACCGGCGGACGAGGCGTCGGCCTGCCGGTGCAGATGCAACGCGATGAGCGTGATCGTCTTGCCGAGGCCCATGTCGTCGGCCAGACAGCAGCCCAGGCCCAGGGAGGTCATCCGGGCGAGCCAGCTCAGGCCACGCAGCTGGTAGTCCCGCAGCGTTGCCGTGAGCGCGGGAGGCTGCCCCACCGGCTCCTGCCCCTCGGGGTCCGCGAGCCGCTCGCGCAGCGCCGCCAGCCACCCTGTGGGCCGCACCTCGACCTGGCGGCCGTCCACCTCGGTGGAGCCCGTCAGAGCGGCGCCGAGCGCGTCGATGGGCGTCACCTTGCGGTCCTGCTGCGCGCGGGCGCGACGCACCTCCTGAGGATCGACGAGGACCCACTGGTCGCGCAGCCGCACCACCGGGCGGTTCGCCTCTGCCAGCCGGTCCAGCTCCTCGCGCGTGAGCCGCTGATCGCCCAGCGCGAACCACCAGTCGAAGGCGAGCAGCGCGTCGGCGGACAGGAACGACGGCGTGTCCGAGGAGACTCTGCCGGGCGCGGACTCCTCGTCCGGCGGACCGATCACGGCGCGGGCTGTCAGCGTGCGGGCCAGCGACTTGGGCCAGTGCACGTCGACGCCGGCCCCGGCCAGGGCTCGCGTGCCCTCTCCCAGGAGGTCGGTCACCTCCTCGTCGGCGAGTTCCACGGCGTCCGGAACGGCGGCCGAGAGCAACGGCGTGAGCGGACTCCAGGCCCGCGCGGCCCGGCGCAGCGCCAGCAGGGCGTCCATCCGCGCGCGCGGACCGAAGGCGTCGGATCCCGCCCACACGTCGCCCGCATCCGCGACCAGCGTCGGATCACTCACGCTGTGCACCTGCAGCACCGCCCGGAACGACAGCGCCGCGTCATCCTGCGTGGCCGCGGCGAGGCCGGGGAGCTCCAGCCGCAGGGAGAGCCGTACGCCCGCGTCGTGGCCGGAGGCGACATCGGCGGCCCACGCACGCTGCTCGGGCAGGTGCTGCGGCTCCTGAGCCGCGTATGCGGGCGCGCCTGTGACGAGCGCGGCCGCAGGGGAGCGGGGCAGCGCGTCGGCGACCGCGTCCAGGAAGTCCCGCAGCAGCCGCTCCGGGTCCGGCAGCCTCAGCGGCTCGACGCCCTCCAGCGGCACGGCGTGCGCTTCGGGCGGCATCGCGGCGGCAAGAGCGCGGATGCGTTCGACGTCCTCCGGGCGCAGGGGACCGGCGCGCCAGGCGTCATGGTCCTCTGCCGAGAGGCCGGGCAGGAGCAGGCCGCGTGCCATGATTTGCAGGGCCAGCACGGCTGCCGTGCCCCAGAACGCGACCGCCCGGGGAGCCTGCGCGGAGGCACGCGCACGCGTGAGCACAGGCAGGGCGGTGCGCACCGGCAGTACAGCGGCCGGCACGTTCACCAGCTCGACACCATCCTCGCCGGGCAGGGCGACGGCCAGCTCCTCGACGGATCCGGACGTCACGAGCGGAACAGCGCCGCCGTCGGCCCGCCAGAAGGCGACCCGGCCGGTGCGGGCCGGATCGCCAGGTACGAAAACGGCACGGCAGCAGGCCAGTTCGGAGATCTCGGACGGTGTTGCCTCGGGAAGCCTCGGCACGCTCTGTAGCACTCCTCAAATTTGACTACTCGGGTCGAGTGGCCGAGGGTACAGGAACGCGGCGGCCCATCCGGCATGCCCGTATCGTGACCTGGGTCACGCATCGGTCGGCGTGGGTATCTCTCCTGTGCGGAGCCCGGCGCGCCGACCGCACATCGGCTGTCACCGGATCTCCGTGACCAGTAGGGGCCGCACCTCAGGGTCGTCTCAGGGTCGCGGTTCGGAACCGCTGGAAGCGCGGACCCGTTTTCAGGTCAGAGAGCGGCAGTGGCCGCGAAGGAGGCGACGCAGATGTCGAAGAACGCGAAGATCGCTGCGGGAGGTGTGGCGGCCGGCCTCATCCTGCTGATCTGGCTGCCCTGGTGGGCGGCGCTCCTGATAGTCCTGGGAGTCCCGGCCGCCGCGTACCTCGCGCTCGACCCGTCACAGCGGCGCAGGCTGCGCCGCGCCACGCGCAAGGAACTCGGTCGCTGACGTCGCCTCGGCGGCCGGTCCGACCGGGGCTGACAGTGCGCAGGAGTTGAGCACATCGCCGCTCGCGGGCCTGCCGACGGTACGGTCCGCGGGCGGTGGAGTGCCGCGCTCCACCCATGAGGACAGTGCGTCGAACGCCGACCGGTAGCAGGGCAGGATCGGCCGGAGCCGGTCGGGACAGGTGTCGTACAGGCCGTCGACGTGAGTGCCGCCCGCGATCGTGAAATAGCGGTGCAGTGGTCCCCGTCCGCTCGCGTCGACCATGCGCGCGTACACATCCGAGTCGGTGGCCTTCGGCAGCAGCGCGTCCAGGTCGCCGTGCAGCGTGATCAGCGGTCTGCCGATGCGCCCGGTCAGCGCCACGCGGGCAACGGCGCGGCGGACGGACGCCGGACGCGTCGCGTAGTCGTACCTGGCATCGGACGCGCACGGCGCCAGGATCCGTTCCGAGGTGTTCCCGGCGGACGGGCCGGGGCAGCCGGGGGCGTAGGCGGGGTCGAACTCGGCGCGGTAGATCTTCTGCGTGACTCCCCAGTAGGCCTGCTCGTGGTAGGGCCACAGGAACTCGGAGCCGCGCGCGAAACCGACCGCGTACAGGTCCTCGTCCCGCGCGGAGCCGAGCATGCGTGCCACTGCCGTGGGCAAGGAGGTGAGCAGGTTGGGGCCGTCCGCGGTCCACAGGGCGCCCTCCCAGTCCACGCCGCCGTCGTACAGCTCGGGATGGTTCTCCAGCTGCCAGCGGGTGAGGTAGCCGCCATTGGAGATGCCGGTCATGTAGGTACGGCGGGGAGCGTGCCCGTAGCGTTGGGCCACCGCCTTGCGGGCGGCCCGGGTGAGCTGGGTGGTCCGCGCGTTCCACTCGGCGACCGCGTCACCGGGCCGCTTGCCGTCGCGGTAGAAGTCGGCGCCGTTGTTGCCCTTGTCGGTCGCCGCGTAGGCGTAACCCAGTGCGAGCACCTGGTCGGAGATCGCCGTGTCCGTCGCGTACTGCCTGCGGGTGCCCGGGGCTCCGGTGACGACCAGTCCGCCGTTCCAGCGGTCAGGCAGCCGGATCACGAACTGGGCGTCGTGATGCAGGCCGTGTGTGGCGTTGAAGCGAGAGGAGTCCGGGAAGTATCCGTCGATCTGAACCCCGGGAACCCCGGCCGGTGTCCGGGTGCCCCGTGCCGTCAGCCCGGCCTGGTCGGCCATGTCGGTATAGGGCGTGCCGGCGAGTCCCGCCGTGGTCAGATCGGCGAGGCAGGCGCTCTGCTGGAAGGCCGCGCCCGGCACCCGCAGGCGCTCCTGACGGGAGCAGTGGTGCTCGTCAACTGCCGTGGCTGTTGCCGGAGTCGGCCAGGTGAGGGCGGCGGTCAGCAGTGTGGCGGCAATGAGCGGAACACCTTGGGACAGGCGCATGACGGCCTCCTGGAAGGCGGGAGACGAGGGCAGCAGTGGGAGCGGAGCCGCGAAGGCTGCCTCATGGTGGGCGCCTGGCTCCGCACCTTCCATGGGCTCGGGCCACATGGAACGCCGCCGCCGGATGGGGTCCCGAGACATGCCGCTGTACAGGCCCCCACGACAGATGGGGGCTCAGTGCCCTTCCGTGAGGCCGATGGCTTCGGACACGAGACGCGGCGAACGCCCGCCCGACGTTCCCTGCACGCACGGGTACCGCAGCCGTGCCGTACGCGCCGCAGCCGTCCCGGACCCCGTAGTCGTGCCGGACGGCGGCGGGCGTCCCAGGCCCGCAGCCCGCGGCCGCTGCCGGGCCGCCCGGCGTGTGGCTCAGCTGGGGCGTACGGCCATCTTGTCGAGCGCTTCCAGCAGCCCGGGCAGCTCCGGCCCGCGGCCTACCGGCAGGACCTCGCCGGGTTCGTCGTCGAGGAGCACGAACGCGATGTCGTCGGTCCTGGCGACGAGCGACCAGCCGGGGCCGTCCGCGCGCAGGGTCCGTGCGTCGCCCGGAGCGAACGACGACCGGACGCGTCCAAGGGGCGGCGGGGAGTCCACGTACGCGCGTGCCTCGGCGAGGACCCGCCGGATGCCGCTGTGGCCGCCCTGGCTCTCGCCCGGCGCGCCCCTCTCGGCCTCGCCCTGGCCCTCCCCTTGAGCGACCCTCTCGGCCTCGCCCTGTTCTGCGCCCTCGTCCGCCGGCTCGGCGGCGTCCGAGGCACCGCCCGGCGTCGGGAAGTCGGCGTCGTCGATCTGCTCCCGCCACATCGCCCACTGCAACGCGATCTCGTCGGCGCCCAGGCGCCGCTGGGCCGGCCCCCACACGCTGGTGTCCGGCGGCGCGAGCGGCGGACCGTCGGCGAACTCGGGGCCGGGATCGTGCGGCGCCGGCACATTGGGGGCGGCGACGGCGACCGCGAGGGGCCACCCGGGCAGCGCGGCCACGACCGTTCGCTCGTCCGGTGACAGGTCGTACTCCATGCCGCAGTCCCAGGAGGCGATGGCGACGGCGACCAGGGAGGCGTCGTCGATGACGACCGTCCACCGGGCGCCGTCGCCGTCCTGGCCGAGTACCAGGCCGTACCCGTGGGCGAGCGGTGCGAGGCCGAGCGCCGCGCAGGCCTCCGGATAGTCGTCGCCCAGCACGCTCGGGAACTTCGCCGGCGTCAGCAGCACCGCCGTGAGCACATAGAGCGCATCGTCCGCGGCGGCGACGGCCTCCTCGTCCGTCCCGGCCATCCCAGCCTCCCCATAGGTTCGTCCATCGGCGCGCACCCTAGTGCGCCCGGAAGCCGCTTGTCACGACTCCCAGGCACACCCGGAGCTGCAGTTTTCCGACCGGACGGGGCGAATCGACCACGATTGCCCGCGCTGTCAGGCCGCCGGCAGCCCGAGGAGCGACCTGGCGACGGTCTGCGGCGACTCGTCGCGCTCCCGGGCGAGCGCGATGACGGCCCGGCACGCCAGCTCGCTCACGCCGAACGACAGCGCCTCCGGAGACACCCAGCCGGCGGCCTCGTCGATCTGCTCCTGGTCGTCCTCCGCGCAGGCCGACACATACACGGCGGCGGCCTCGAACAGGTTGTGCGTCTGCCTGTCCTTGCCGGTGTCCGCCTCCGAGCGCATGGAACGGAGAAATCTCGCACACGACTTGCGCACCATGCCCCACATGCTGACCGCCTTCCCCCTGCGTGGCACACCTGGTTGATCGTCCATCTTCCCCCCATCAACGTAGAGTTGGAGCCCCGGCGACAGAAGGGGGACGGCGCGGTGAAGCGCTTCGAGCGGCTCGCACAGCTCCGGCACCCGGCCGGTTACGGGCGTCCGGCGCTGCCCACGCGGCGCATCGGCCGGTCAGCCGCCGAGTGCGGCGATCGTCTCGCGCAGCCAGGTGAGTTCGGCCCGGGACGTGGCCCGCGCGATGGTCAGGATGCCGCGCCGGAAGGGATCGTCCAGTTCCTCGGCGCGCAGCGGCCGGTCGCCGTCGTAGAAGAAGCTGGCGGGCTCCTCGAGGAAGGCGAGTCGGCGTCGTAGTACGGCGGACTGGGCGGCCGCGTCGTCCAGGTGCCGCAGGAAGGCGAGCACCGTGAACCACCGGTTCTCGTCGCTGATGTCACGCGGGTCGGGCTCGGCGAGCCGGTGGCGCAGGTCCCGTCGGCCCGCTTCGGTCAGCGTCAGCACGTGACGAGGAGCGGCCACTGCTCCGGGCTCCGTGGCACGGGCCAGCAGGCCCGCCTTTTCCAGTCGCTTGATCGCGGGGTACAGCGTGCTCTCGGCGACCGGTTTCACGTGGCCCGTCAGTGCCGCGATGCGTTTGCGCAGCTCATAGCCGTGGAGCGGGGTGTCGTACAGGAATCCGAGGATGGCGAGTTCCAGCATGCCCACATTCTCACTCAGATCCGTGGTACATCGACGGTGGTGTACATCGGCCTGCTGATATATCGGCATCGAGGTATATCGTGGAGTGGGTGGTGACCAAGGCTCCAAGGGAGTACGCGATGAGGCAGGCCGAGTTCGACGGCAAGGGCAGTTGCATCCGCTGGACGGAGACGCCGGGGGAGGGGCCCGCGCGCGTGTATGTGCACGGACTTGGCGCGGTGTCCTCCGTGTACCACGCCCATGTCGCGGCTCGACCCGAGCTCTCGGGCCGACGGAGCCTGTTCGTCGACCTGCCGGGGCATGGGATCAGCGACCGGCCCGAGGACTTCGGGTACCGGCTGGATGAGCACGCCGACGCCCTCGCGGTGGCCCTGGACGCGGCGGAACTGAGCGGTGCGGAGCTGGTCGCGCACAGCATGGGCGGTTCCGTCGCCCTCGTGCTCGCCCACCGCCGGCCCGACCTCGTCTCCCGACTGGTCCTCACCGAGGCCAACCTCGACGCCTCGCCTCCGCCCGCCGCGGGGAGCGCGTGGATCACGGCCTACGAGGAGGAGGAGTTCGTCGGCGGCGCGCACGCGCGCGTGCTGGACGCGGTCGGGCCGCTGTGGGCGGCGACCATGCGGTTGGCCGACCCGCGCGCCCTGCACCGCAGCGCCGTGGGGCTGAGGCGGGGCTCCGAGCCGATCATGCGGGACATCCTCGAAGGGCTGACCATCGACCGCGCGTACCTTCAGGGCGAGCTCAGCGGTGAACTTCCGGGCAGGGAAGCCCTGGAGGCCGCGGGCGTGCGCGTGGTGACCGTGCCCGGCGCCGGCCACAACGTCATGTTCGACAACCCCGACGCCTTCGTGGCGGCCGTCGCCGGGCTGGGCTGAGACGTCAGGACTCCCGTACGGCCAGCGCCAGGAAGCGGTCGTCCTCGTCGACGTACGACGTCATGCGCCATCCGGAACCGGCCAGCAACGGCCGCAGGTTGTGCTCGGCGCGCAGGTCGCCCGGCGTGATCTGGCGGCCCTGGCGTGCCGCGAGTGCCGCCCTGCCGATCGGATGGAACAGTGCGAGCATGCCGCCACGGCGCACCACACGGGCCAACTCCCGCAGGTTCGTCGCCGGATGGGACAGGTGCGCGATGAGGCCGGCCGCGAACACGGCGTCGAGCGACTCCGACCGCAACGGCAGCGCGGCCACGTCGGCGAGCAGCAACTGCCCGTCGGCGTCGCGTCCGGCCCGTACGGCGGCCTCCAGCATGGCCGGGGTCAGATCGGCCCCCAGGACCACCCCCGAGGGCCCCACAGCGGCACGCAGGGGCGGCAGGGCCCGCCCGGTGCCGCAGCCCGCGTCGAGCACCCGGCCGCCCTCACGCAGCCCGAGCTCGGCGACCGCGGCCGCGTAGGCAGGCCCGTCGTCGGGGAACCGACTGTCCCAGTCGGCGGCGCGGGCGGTGAAGAACTCCTGCACATGCGTGTGGTCGTCGCTCATGTTTCGCATGATCCCTCACCGGCACGAATGACGTCGCTGTGCACACGTTCGAGCGTGACGCGATCGTTCCGGTGCATGTGTGCGTCATATTCCAACAGCTTTCGAAACGCGCCCCCTTCGTGCGCCCGTGCCCCCCTAGCGTCCCGGGTCCATGGGACACCTGGACCACGCCGCCCTGGGCTGGCTTACCCCCGTGCTGTCGTACGTGATGGCCTGCATAGGCGCCGCGCTCGGCCTGCGGTGCACCGTCCGCGCGCTCGCCGCCACCGGCCGCTCGCGCCGCAACTGGCTCGTCACCGCGGCCTCGGCGATCGGCACGGGCATCTGGACCATGCACTTCGTGGCCATGCTGGGCTTCAGCGTCAGTGGCACCGACATCCGCTACGACGTGCCGCTCACCGTCGTGAGCCTGCTCGTCGCCATGACCGTCGTCTGCGCCGGAGTCTTCGCCGTCGGCTACAGCCGTGACCGGACCCGCGCGCTCTTCCTCGGCGGTCTCACCACCGGGCTCGGCGTCGCGAGCATGCACTACCTGGGCATGGCCGCCGTACGACTCCACGGCGACGTCACCTACGACCCCGCCCTCGTCGGACTCTCCGTCCTGATCGCCGTCGTCGCGGCTACGGCGGCCCTGTGGGCGGCGCTCAACATCAAGTCGCCCGTCGCCGTCACCATCGCCTCCCTGATCATGGGCGCGGCGGTCAGCAGCATGCACTTCACAGGGATGTTCGCCGTCGGCGTAAGCGTCACGCCCTCCGGTGACGTCCTGCCCGGGGCCACGGCGATGCAGTTCATCTTCCCCCTCGCCGTCGGCCTCGGCTCCTACCTCTTCCTGACCTCGGCGTTCGTCGCGCTCTCGCCCACAACGAGGGAGCGCGAGGCATCCGCGTCGGCCCAGCGGTCGGTCGAGAGCGTCGCCGGCTAGCGGCGGGTCCGGACCGGTGACGGCCCGGAAAGGCCCGCCCCCGAACCCCTTCCGAGCGAGGAGGCCATGCGTACACCCCGCAGGACCACCGCAGTCGGCGCCGAGACGCCGTCCCCGCCCCCCGTGCGCGGCCGCCGCGCCCATGCCGGACCGCCGGCCGACGAAGGCCCGGAAGAACTCACGGGCGCAGCGCCGGACGACCCACCCGCGCGCGTGGAGCGCTGGCGTATACGGCCGCGCACCGTCCGCGCCAAGATCGTCTGTCTGCTGATGGTGCCGGTCGTGTCGCTGCTGGCCCTATGGGCCTACGCCACCGTCACCACCGCGCAGGACGTCGCGAGGCTGCGCCAGTTGCAGCGCGTCGACGCCGAGATCAGGGCGCCCGTCGCGGCCGCCGTCGCCGCCCTCCAGGCCGAACGCGAGGCCGCGGTGCGCTACGCCACCGACTCTTCCGCCGCACAGAGCGCCGACTTCAAGGCGCTCGCGGAAGGCACCGACAAGGCGGTGGCGCAGCTGCGGCTCGGCGACCGCAGCACCGTCGCCGACAGCGAGGAGCTTCCCGCCGGGGTGGCGCGGCGTCTCGAGGCCTTCGTCACCCGTGCCGAGCAGCTGAGCACCGTACGCAGTGCTGTCATCGACCGCCGCTCCGGCTGGGACGAGGCGTACGGGCGGTACACGAAGACCGTCGCGAGCGCGTTCTCGGTGGGCGGCGCGCTCACCGGCATCCAGGACGCCGAACTCGGCTCCGACGCGCGCGTGCTGCTCGAATTCGCCCGCGCGGGCGAGGCGCTGGCCCAGGAGGACGTGGTGCTGGACAGCGCACGCCTCGCCGGGCGTCTCGACGGAGAGCGGTTGCGGCTGTTCACCGGCGCCGTCGACACCCGCCGTACGCTCACCGAATCCGCCGTCGCGGACCTGCGCGGCCCGGAACGCGCGGCCTGGCAGAGCCTCGCCGACGGCAGCGCCTACGCGACCGTGGCCGCCGTAGAGGACAAGGTCCTCGCCACCGCACCGGGCGTACGGGCGATCGACGCCGCGGCGGAAGCCACCTGGAGCAAGGCACGCGCACGCGTGCAGGGCGGAATGCGGACGATCGAGCAGGACGCCGGGCGCGGAGTCGCGGACAGCGCCGACCCCTTCACCCGTGGCCTGCTCACCCCGGCCGGCGCCGCCGTCCTCCTCGGCCTCGCCGCCGTCGCCGCCTCTCTCGTGATCTCCGTACGCATCGGCCGCGGCCTCGTCGTCGAGCTGGTCAGCCTGCGCAACGGCGCCCTGGAGATCGCCCGGCGCAAACTCCCCGAAGCCATGCGCAAGCTGCGTGCCGGTGAGGAGATCGACGTCCGGGCCGAGGCGCCACCCGGACCGCCCGCCGAGGACGAGACCGGTCAGGTCGCCGAGGCCCTGGCCACCGTCCACCGCGCCGCGCTGCGGGCCGCCGTGGAGCGCGCCGAACTCGCCAGCGGCATCTCCGGCGTCTTCGTCAACCTCGCCCGCCGCAGCCAGATCCTCGTGCACCGCCAACTGAGCCTCCTGGACAGCATGGAACGGCGCTCCGACGACCCCGACGAACTGAGCGACCTCTTCCGGCTCGACCACCTCACCACCCGTATGCGACGCCATGCCGAGAGCCTGATCATCCTCTCGGGAGCGGCCCCCGGGCGGGCCTGGCGGATGCCGGTCTCCCTGACCGACGTGGTCCGCGCGGCCGTCTCCGAAGTAGAGGACTACGCGCGCGTGGAGGTACGGCTGCTCCCCGAGGCGTCCGTCATCGGCGCGGCCGTCGCCGACCTCACCCACCTCCTGGCGGAGATCGTGGAGAACGCCGCCCAGTTCTCGCCGCCCCACACGCGCGTGCGCATCACCGGAGAGCCCGTCGGCAACGGTTACGCCGTCGAGGTCGAGGACCGCGGTCTGGGCATGGGCAAGGAGACCCTCGTCGAGGCCAACCGGCGCATCGAACAGTCCGAGTCGCTCGACCTGTTCGACAGCGACCGGCTCGGCCTCTTCGTCGTCAGCAGGCTCGCCTCCCGGCATGGCATCAAGGTGCACCTGCGCACCTCGCCGTACGGCGGCACCACCGCGGTCGTCCTGCTGCCCACCGCCCTGCTGCACGAGGCCACGGCGGAACGTTCCCCCGGGAGGAAGGCGGACAGCGAGCGGCCCGCCGAGCGTGCGTACGCGCGCGTGCCAGCCGCCGACCGGCCCCAGGAGTCCGTCCACGCGGTCGCCGAGCGGCCCGCGCTGGTCGCTCCCGTGCCGGTCGTGGAGGCCCGCACGACCGACACCCCACCCCCGGGAGTCACCACCTTGCGACTGCACCGCCCCCCGGACGACTCCGAAGCCTCCGACGACCTCCCACGCCGCGTACGGCAGGCGAGCCTCGCCCCCCAGCTGCGCGAGGGGCGCCCCGAGGAGCCGGCGCAGCCGCCCCCAGCCCGCGACGACGACCAGCGCACCCCCGAACTCGTACGGGACCGCATGGCGGCCTACCGGGACGGCTGGGCGCGCGGCGGCGGCAGGCAGCCCGGCCGCGGTGCCACTCCCGATTCCACAGCGCGCAGTGACAGCAGCGAAGGAGACCCCGCATGATCCAGGATCCGAGCATGAGGGCCGACGTGGGGGTCCCCCCGCTCGAGCGAAGCCGAGAGTGGGGGAGGGCCGGCGAACTCGACTGGCTGCTGGACGACTTGGTGCTGCGGGTGACCGAGGTACGGCACGCCGTGGTGCTGTCCAACGACGGGCTGGCCGTGGGCGCGTCGACCGACCTGCGCCGCGAGGACGCCGAGCACCTCGCCGCGGTCGCCTCCGGCTTCCACAGTCTCGCCAAGGGCGCGGGTCGGCACTTCGGCGCCGGCGGGGTGCGCCAGACCATGGTGGAGATGGACGACGCCTTCCTGTTCGTGGCGGCCGCGGGCGACGGCTCCTGTCTAGCCGTCCTCACCGCCGTGACCGCCGACATCGGACTGGTGGCGTACGAGATGGCACGGCTGGTCAAACGCGTCGGCGAGCATCTCTACACGCCGACGCGCATGGCAGCGCGGCCGCCCGCCGCGGGATGAGCCGGAAGGGCGGTCCGCGCGCATGACCGAGGACACGACGGGCGCCCCGCACGAGCAGGGCAGCCAGTGGTACGACAGCGAGGCCGGGCCCCTCGTCCGCCCGTACGCCATGACGGGCGGACGCACCGACCCCGGCCCCACCGGGGTGCGTTTCGACCTGATCGCCCTGGTCACCCTGGACGCTTCCGTGCCCGGAGCCGACGACGACACCGCGCTCGGGCCGGAACACCGGGCCCTCATCGAGCTGTGCCGTACGGAGACGCAGTCGGTCGCGGAACTCGCCGCCGGCGCCGATCTGCCCGTGGGGGTCGTCAGGGTGCTCCTCGGCGACCTCCTGGAACTGGGCTGCGTCACCGTCAGCCGTCCGGTACCACCCGCACAGCTTCCGGACGAACGGATTCTGCGTGAGGTGATCGAAGGATTGCGGGCGCTGTAGATGAGATTCCAGAACCAGTCAAAAGTGTTCCAATCCCGCGAAGGGCGGCCGCAGTTGTCATGATGCTGACTTCGCACCGTGACGTCGACCGATGCCGGCACTCCCGAGAGAAGTGATCGATGGTCTCCGAGCACTCCGACGCCTCCGACGGCGAGACGGCCGCCCTGGCGCTGAAGATCCTGGTCGCCGGCGGGTTCGGCGTGGGCAAGACCACCATGGTGGGCGCGGTCAGTGAGATCCGGCCGCTGCGCACCGAGGAACTGCTCAGTGAAGCAGGGCAGTTGGTGGACGACACCGACGGTGTGGACCAGAAGGTCACCACGACCGTCGCCATGGACTTCGGACGCATCACCATCCGGTCCGGCCTGTCCCTCTACCTCTTCGGCACCCCGGGCCAGGACCGCTTCTGGTTCCTGTGGGACGAGCTGTCACAAGGTGCCCTGGGCGCGGTGGTCCTCGCGGACACCCGGCGCCTGGAGGACTGTTTCCCCGCGGTGGACTACTTCGAGCACCGGCACATCCCGTTCGTGGTGGCCGTCAACTGCTTCGCGGGCGCCCGGACGTACGGCGCCCACGACGTCTCACGCGCCCTCGACCTGGACAGCGGTACACCCGTGGTGCTCTGCGACGCCCGGGACCGCGACTCGGGAAAGGAGGTGCTGATCCGCCTCGTCGAGTACGCCGGGCGGATGCACACCGCCCGGCTGCTCGATTCCGTGGGCTGACTGGTTCTGACCCCCGTCGTCAGTCCGCGACGCCCTTCTCCGCCAGCACCTTCTTCGATCGTGACGCGGACGAGGAGTTCACCCGGCACGCCGTTGCGGGCCCCGAACTCCTCCGCGCGTTCCTCGCCCATGTACCGAGCCCCGATACGACCGGCCCAGTGCCTCAACTCCGCCGGATCCTCCGAAATCCGGGCGATGCCCTGAAGTACCACGAAGTCGTATGGCGGCCGGTCGACGTCCACGCACAGCGCCACCCGGCCGTCACGGGCCAGATTGCGGCCCTTCACACTCGACTTGCCGGTGTTGAACACCAACTCGTCCCCGTCCAGCACGAACCAGATCGGCGTCACATGCGGACTCCCGTCGGCCCGCACGGTCGACAACTTTCCGGTGCGTGTGCCCTGTGAGACGAACGCCCGCCATTCCTCATCGGTCATCTTCTGCGCCATGCCCCCATCCTCCTTGCCCACGGGCGGGATCGTCGGGAAAGGTGGCGAAGAGATCCTCCGGCGCAGGGGGAGACATCTACACGGGGAGACCGGAACATGGCGCAGAACCAGGGACTTGGCTGGTTGCTGGACGACCTGACGGAGCGCGTCGATCATGTGCGGCACGCGTTGGTGCTGTCCAACGACGGTCTGGTGACGGGTGCGAGCACGGGACTGCGGCGCGAGGACGCCGAGCACCTCGCCGCCGTCTCGTCCGGACTGCACAGCCTCGCCAAGGGTTCGGGACGGCACTTCGGCGCGGGCAGAGTGCGCCAGACCATGATCGAGTTCGACGACGCGGTGCTGTTCGTCACGGCGGCGGGCACCGGCAGCTGCCTGTGCGTGCTCAGCGGCGCGGAGGCGGACATCGGCCAGATCGCCTACGAGATGACCCTGCTCGTCAACCGGGTCGGCGAGCACCTCGACGTGGACGCCCGACAGCCCGAACGGGCGCCGATCACAGACGCCTGACCTGCTGATTCGCCGTCCCCGTGGAGTTATCCACAGGCTCGCCACAAGATTCGCCCGACCGGCTACGGTTTTTGTCACGGCGAGCGCACTCAGCGTGAGCCACTGACTCCACGGGGGAGACCGATCATGTCAGGCGACACCGTCACGAAACCGCACCACCTCTCCTGTACGCCGAGTCGCGCCGCCCGCGAACTGGGCCTGAAGCGAGGAGAGTTGGACCTCGCCGTCCACATCGGACTCATCCGGACCGTGCCGGACGAGGGAGGTGGGGGCCGCCGCGTCCCGCGGTCGGAGATCGACCGGGTGCGTTCGGGGGCCGGGTTCCCCGAATCGTTGCAGGACCGCGTGAAGGTGGTGGGTACGACGGAGGGCGCGGGCGTCGTGGACGTGCCCATCGGCAGGTTCACGCGTCTGGCGCGCCTGGGGCTGGTCGTGCCGGTGACGTGGTACCTCAATCGCTACCGCGCCGTGGTCTGGTTGTATCTGGCCGAGGAGTTGAGGCAGTTCGCCACCGACGAGAAGAACGCCCCGCTGCTGAACGCCCGACGTACGCCCGAAGGGCTGCGCGGCATGCTGGACGCGGGCGTGGATCTGCGGGCGCGCAACTGGCGGGGACGTCATCGGGGATTCCTGCTGCGGCTGGCTGACGACCCGTGGGAGAGCGCCGGCGCGCTGGCCGCCTTCCTCGACCCCGTACAGATCGCGGAAATCGTCCCCGACCCCTATGAGCGCTCCCATCTGAACCGCTTCCGGCCGGGGCCGCCGGCATCCGGCGCACCGGGCTCGCCTGCCGCCCACCTCGCCGAGAGGATCATGACGGCGGACGACCCGGACGAGATCGGCCTGCTGCGGGCCGAACTGACGGCAGTGCTGGAGATGGCGCGCGAGAGGCGGCCGGCCCCGCGTCCGACGGCGACGCGGGTCCCGGCTCCAGGGCATCCGGTGCTCCTCGGTCCGCCACGGCCCGAGGAGCCGGAACCGCCACGCGGCTTGCTGAGCTGGCTGCGCCGCAGAAGCCACCGGGCTACAGCGCCCTGAACAGGCCTTCCTGGACGACGGACACCAACAGGCGTCCTTCCACGTCGTAGATCCGCCCACGGGCGAGCCCGCGCCCGCCGGTCGCGATCGGTGACTCCTGGTCGTACAGGAACCACTCGTCCGCGCGGAACGGCCGGTGGAACCACATCGCGTGGTCCAGCGACGCGATGTCGAAACTCCGCGGACCCCACAGGGGTTCGACCGGGATACGGACGGCGTCCAGGAGGGTCATGTCACTGGCGTAGGTCAGCGCGCAGGTGTGCACGACCGGGTCGTCGCCGAGCGGCCCGACCGCGCGCATCCACACCGCGCTGCGCGGTTCGGCGTCCTTGACCTCTTCGGCGGTCCAGCGCAGCCGGTCCACATAGCGGATGTCGAAGGGCTGACGGCGCGCCATCCGCTCCAACTGCTCGGGCAGCGCGCCCAGATGCTCCCGGATCTCGTCGGTCACCGTCGGCAGCGACTCCGGGTCCGGGACCTTGCGGGCCGGCGGCAGCTGGTGCTCGAAGCCCGCTTGCTCAGGCTGATGAAAGGAGGCGGTGAGATTGAAGATCGTGCGGCCCTGCTGCACGGCGGTGACCCGGCGGGTCGTGAACGACCGGCCGTCCCGCACCCGTTCGACCTGGTACACGATCGGCACGCCCGGCCTGCCCGGGCGCAGGAAGTACGCGTGCAGCGAGTGCACCGGGCGGTCGCCGTCCGTGGTGCGCGCGGCGGCGACCAGTGCCTGGCCGGCCACCTGGCCGCCGAAGACCCGCTGCAGGGACTCCTGCGGGCTGCGGCCGCGGAAGATGTTGACCTCGATCTGCTCCAGGTCGAGCAGGTCGACGAGCCTCTCGGCCGGGTTCGTCGTCATGGGTGGGATTCTCCTGTGCTCACAGCTGGCCTACGTCGGTGACACGGACCACCGCGCGGCCCTCCGCGTCGGAGGCGGTGAGGTCGATCTCCGCGCTGATGCCCCAGTCGTGGTCGCCGTTCGGGTCGTCGAAGATCTGGCGGACGCGCCACAGGCGGTTCGCCGGTTCCTCCTCGATCACCAGGAGCTTGGGCCCGCGGGCGTTGGGTCCGGTGCCGAGGTCCTCGTACTCGTCCCAGTACTTGTCCATCGCCTCGCCCCAGGCCTCGGCGTCCCAGCCGGCCTCGGCGTCCAGCTCACCCAGCTCCTCGACCTGGTCGAGGGCGGCGAGCTCGACACGGCGGAACATGGCGTTGCGGACGAGGACGCGGAAGGCGCGCGCGTTGGTGGTGACCGGCTTGACCTCGTCGGCCTTCTCCTGCGCCTCCTCGGCGGTCATCTCCTCCGGATTGGCGAGCTGTTCCCACTCGTCGAGCAGGCTGGAGTCCACCTGGCGCACCATCTCGCCGAGCCACTCGATCAGATCCTGCAGGTCCTCGGACTTGAGGTCGTCCGGGATGTTGTGGTCGAGGGCCTTGTAGGCACTCGCGAGGTAGCGCAGCACGATGCCCTCGGTGCGGGCCAGCTCGTAGAAGGACACCAACTCCGTGAAGGACATCGCCCGTTCGTACATGTCCCGGATGACGGACTTCGGCGACAGCGGGTGGTCCCCGACCCAGGGGTGGCTCTTGCGGTACGTGTTGTACGCGTGGAAGAGCAGTTCCTCCAGGGGCTTGGGGTAGGTGATGTCCTGGAGGCGCTCCATGCGCTCCTCGTACTCGACGCCGTCCGCCTTCATCGCTGCGACGGCCTCGCCCTTGGCCTTGTTCTGCTGGGCGACGAGGATCTGCCGCGGGTCATCCAGCGTGGACTCCACGACGGACACCATGTCCAGGGCGTAGGACGGCGACTCGGGGTCCAGCAACTCGAACGCGGCCAGCGCGAAGGTGGACAGCGGCTGGTTGAGCGCGAAGTCCTGCTGGAGGTCGACGGTGAGACGGACGATGCGGCCAGTGGCGTCCGGCTCGTCGAGCTTCTCGACGATGCCGCCGTCCAGCAGCGAGCGGTAGATCGCGATCGCGCGCCGGATGTGCCGCAGCTGCTGCTTGCGCGGCTCGTGGTTGTCCTCCAGCAGGTGCCGCATCGCCTCGAAGGCGTTGCCGGGCCGGGCGATCACCGACAGCAGCATGGTGTGCGTGACCCGGAAGCGGGAGGTCAGCGGCTCCGGTTCGGAGGCGATGAGCTTCTCGAAGGTGTTCTCCGTCCAGCCGACGAAGCCCTCGGGCGCCTTCTTGCGGACGACCTTGCGGCGCTTCTTCGGGTCGTCGCCGGCTTTGGCGAGCGCCTTCTCGTTCTCGATGACGTGCTCGGGACCCTGGGCTACGACGAAGCCCGCCGTGTCGAACCCCGCGCGCCCGGCGCGGCCGGCGATCTGATGGAACTCCCGGTTGCGCAGGGTGCGGACCCGGTTGCCGTCGTACTTGGTCAGGGCCGTGAACAGCACGGTGCGGATGGGCACGTTGACACCCACGCCCAGTGTGTCCGTGCCGCAGATGACCTTCAGCAGACCCGCCTGCGCGAGCTTCTCCACGAGGCGACGGTACTTCGGCAGCATGCCGGCGTGATGCACACCGATGCCGTGCCGCACGTAACGGGAGAGGTTGCGGCCGAACTTGGTGGTGAAGCGGAAGTTGCCGATCAGCTCGGCGATCTGGTCCTTCTCCTCACGCGAGCACATGTTGATGCTCATCAGCGCCTGCGCCCGCTCCACGGCCTGCGCCTGCGTGAAGTGCACGATGTAGACCGGTGCCTGCTTGGTCTGCAGCAACTCGGTCAGCGTTTCGGTCATCGGGGTGAGCTTGTACTCGTAGGACAGCGGTACGGGACGGGTCGCCGAGCGGACCACCGCCGTCGGGCGGCCGGTGCGCCGGGTGAGGTCCTTCTCGAACATCGAGACATCGCCGAGCGTCGCCGACATCAGGATGAACTGCGCCTGCGGCAGCTCCAGGATCGGGATCTGCCACGCCCAGCCGCGGTCCCCCTCCGCGTAGAAGTGGAACTCGTCCATGACGACCTGACCGACGTCCGCCTGCTTGCCGTCGCGCAGCGCGATCGACGCGAGCACCTCGGCGGTACAGCAGATGACGGGAGCGTCGGCATTCACGGACGCGTCGCCGGTAAGCATGCCGACGTTGTCCGTGCCGAACATCTTGCACAGCTCGAAGAACTTCTCCGAGACGAGTGCCTTGATCGGAGCGGTGTAGAACGTGACCTCGTCCCGGGCCAGCGCGGCGAAGTGGGCGCCCGCGGCGATCATGCTTTTGCCGGACCCGGTGGGCGTCGACACGATCACGTTCGCACCGGAGACCACCTCGATCAGCGCCTCCTCCTGGTGGGGGTAGAGCGTGAGGCCACGCTCCTCGGCCCACGACTCGAAGGCTTCGTAGAGGGCGTCGGGGTCGGCGGTCGGCGGCAGCTGATCGATGAGGGTCACCCACCCATCTTGCCTGCCCTCCCGCTCCACAGGGGAATCGGCTGCAGGGCCGAAGATCGCGAACGCTACGCTGTGTCGCCGACTACACGTCAGCGAACCCGGTCAACTGGACAGCGGCACACGAGGAATGGGGCGGGCAACGGCGATGATGGGACCAGCACACTCACTGTCGGGAGCGGCCGCCTGGCTCGGCGTCGGAGCGGCCGCGGCCGCTGCGGGGCACGGGATGCCCTGGCCGGTCCTCCTGTCCGGCGCGCTGATCTGCGCCGGTGCGGCCCTCGCCCCGGACCTCGATCACAAGGCGGCCACCATCTCGCGGGCGTTCGGACCGCTGTCGCGCTGGCTGTGCGAGATCGTCGACAAGTTGTCGTACGCCGTCTACAAGGGGACGAAGAAGCAGGGCGACCCGCGTCGCTCCGGTGGACATCGCACACTCACACACACGTGGCTGTGGGCGGTGCTGATCGGCGGGGGTGCCTCGGTCCTGGCGATCACCGGTGGCCGCTGGGCGGTGCTGGCGATCCTGTTCGCGCACATGGTGCTGGCCATCGAGGGCCTGCTGTGGCGCGCGACCCGTGGTTCCAGCGCCGATGTCCTGGTGTGGCTGCTGGCCGCGACCAGCTCCTGGATCATCGCCGGGGTCCTGGACAAGCCGGGCAACGGCTCGGACTGGCTCTTCACGGCGCCGGGCCAGGAGTACCTGTGGCTGGGGCTGCCGATCGTGCTGGGCGCGCTGGTGCACGACATCGGGGACGCGCTGACGGTCTCCGGCTGCCCGATCCTGTGGCCGATCCCGGTCGGACGCAAGCGCTGGTATCCGGTGGGCCCGCCCAAGGCGATGCGGTTCCGGGCGGGCAGCTGGGTCGAGCTCAAGGTGTTGATGCCGGTGTTCATGGTGCTCGGCGGGGTGGGCTGTGCGGCGGCGCTCAACGTCATCTGAGCGCTAGGGGGCGGGCACGTCACCAGCTGAGCGGGAGGGGGCCGGCATGTCGCCGCCCCGGTGATCCGCCTGGCCGCCCCGGTGATCCGCCTGCGGGACCGAGCCGCCGGGCGGCGTGGATCTCCGGCCTGTCCTGCGGATCAGGCGCTCTGCCCCCTGGATCAGCCACTCTGTGCGGTTCCGCCGCCGTAGCGTCGTTCGAAGGCGGCGACGCGGCCCTCGGAGTCCAGCGTTCGGGCCTTGCCCGTGTGGAAGGGGTGGCTCTCCGAGGAGATCTCCACGTCGACGACGGGGTAGGTCTCGCCGTCGTCCCAGTCGATGGTCTGCTCGCTGGTCGCGGTGGACCGGGTCAGGAAGGCGTAACCGGCGGCGCGGTCGCGGAAGACGACCGGGTGGTAGTCGGGGTGCTTGTCCTGCTGCATGCGGTCTCCTCGGGTGGCGGCGTCGGCAAGGGACGGCGGAGCGGGGCCGGAAGTGCGAGGGCTGAGGCGCGGGGATTGCGGGGGCTGCCGTACAGGGGCTGCTGGTCAGCCGTACAGGGAGTCCTCGTCGACGATGTGTACAGCGGCCTCCTCGGCGGACGCCGCCGCACCGTCGATGCCGACGTCCGTCGCGACGAGCGCGCTCTCCTCGTCCTCGTGGGCGCCTTCATCGGGTGCCACGAGGCGGCCGGAGCGCAGGGCGCCGACCTCGTTGTCGAGGAGTTCCCCGTCGGTGCCCTCGGCGTCGCCGAGGCCGTCGCCGTCGGGGGCGACGACATCGGGCAGCTCCTCGGCGAGCCGCTGGTCGAGGGTCTCGCCCTGTCGGCGCTCGGCGGCCGTCACACCGGCGTGCTCTACTGCCCACGGCCGCTCCGGAGGGGACCAGCCGCGGTCCAGGGGGTCGTCGACGCCGTCGTTCTCCAGGGTGTCCTCCACGTCGAGCAGCCCCGTGTCCTCACGTTGGTCGGATGCGTCGGGCTGGTAGACGTCGTCCCCCCATCCGTCGGCGCTGTTCACGGGTACCTCCAGGTGGTGGGGACGGGCCCGAACTCACCGCGGTCGGCGGCGGGCCGCCACGGTGCGGGGCACTGGCCGCACCCGGCGCGAACCGCGTGGTTCCCGGGTGCTCCCCGAACCGGTGCCGCTATCCAGCCTTCCACCCCTTTTCGCCCCGGCGCAACGGCACGGGGCGAGGGCGGGGGCTCCGGATCAGCCGGGCCCCGGAACCGCGCCGTTGCGCCGGCCAACCCCCCCGGCCAGTCCCACCTCCCCCGGCCAGTCCCACCTCCGCCCGCCGACCAAGGACAGCCGCGCCCGCGCCTCCCGGTCACCGCGAGCCGCGCTCCTCAGCCACGGCAACCCCCACTCCGGGCCATGGTGTGCCGGCATTACTGGCATGGGCCGACCGTGTCTCCGGCCCGGTCGGTCAGGGCGGCTGGCCATCACCGATCACCCCTTCCGGCTCCGGTCTGCCAGGGCGTCGGTCCTGGGCCAACGTGCTTCCGCTCCGGTCAGCCACGGTTCACACCCGCGTCGACCCTTCCTGCCGGCTCCGGCCGGCCACGACTTGCGGCAGCCCCAGCCGACCGCACCTTGGCTTCGGTCGGCCGAGGCGCTCAGCCTCGGCCCACCACTCCTCCAGCCCTGGTCGGCCGGGGTTCCGGGCTCGGTCGGTCGCGTCCAGTGTTCAGTCGGCCACGGCTGTGGCCCGCGCCCGCTGCGCTTCCAGCCCCGGTCGACCAGGCTGGTTCCCGGCCTCAGCCGACCGCGCGTCCGGCGTTCAGTCGGCCACAGCTCCCGTCCTGCCCACCGCGCATCCAGGTCCGGTCGACTGGGCTGGTTCCTGGCCTCAGCCGACCGCGCGTCCAGCGTTCAGTCGGCCACACCTTTCATCCCTGCCCACCGCGCGTCCAGGCCCGCTCGACCAGAGCTCCCGGCCCCGGCCCACAGCCCTCCCGCCTCCCGCGGCCAAGGCTTCCGCCTCCCGCGGCCAAGGCTTCCGCCCCCGCGGCCGAGGCTTCCGCCCCCCGCGGCCAAGGCTCCCGCCTCAGCCCAGCCCCGGTCCATCGCCCCCGCCCCCGATCACCCATGCCAGGACCGCCAAAGCGCCGCATACGCCCCGTCGGCGTTCACCAGCTCGTCATGGCTGCCCAGCTCGCTGATGCGGCCGTTCTCCACGACCGCGATGACATCGGCGTCGTGGGCGGTGTGGAGGCGGTGGGCGATGGCGACGACCGTGCGGCCGTCGAGGACGCGGGCCAGGGATCGCTCCAGGTGGCGGGCCGCGCGTGGGTCGAGGAGCGAGGTCGCCTCGTCCAGGACCAGCGTGTGCGGGTCGGCCAGCACCAGGCGGGCCAGCGCGATCTGCTGGGCCTGGGCAGGAGTGAGCGTGAACCCGCCCGAGCCGACCTCGGTGTCCAGGCCGTCGTCGAGCGCACGGGCCCACGCGTCCGCGTCGACCGCGCCCAGCGCCGCCCACAGCTCGGCGTCGGTCGCGTCGGTGCGGGCCAGCAGCAGGTTGTCGCGCAGGGCGCCCACGAAGACGTGGTGCTCCTGGTTGACGAGGGCCACGTGGGAGCGGACCCGCTCGGCGGTCATCCGGGACAGTTCCGCACCGCCGAGGGTGATCCGGCCGTCCCGGGGGGCGTAGATACCCGCGAGCAGCCGGCCCAGCGTGGACTTGCCCGCCCCGGAGGGCCCGACGAGCGCCAGCCTGGTGCCGGGCGGGACCTCGAGCGAGACCTTGCGGAGTACGTCCACGCCCTCCAGGTAGCCGAAGTGCACCCGGTCGGCGTGCACGTCGCGGCCGTCGGGCGCCAGCAGCGCGTCCCCGGCCTCCGGCTCGATGTCCCGGACCCCGACGAGCCGGGCCAGCGACACCTGGGCCACCTGCAGCTCGTCGTACCAGCGCAGGATGAGCCCGACCGGGTCCACCAGCATCTGCGCGATCAGGGCACCCGTGGTCAGCTGACCGACCCCGATCCAGCCCTGGAGGACGAACACGCCGCCGACCATCAGGACCGAGCCGAGGAGCATCACATGGGTGACGTTGATGAACGGGAAGAGCACCGACCGCAGCCAGAGCGTGTAGCGCTCCCACGCCGTCCACTCCTTGATCCGTCGCTCCGACAGCTCCACGCGCCGCTCGCCGAGGCGGTGGGCCTCGACGGTGCGCCCGGCGTCCACGGTCTCGGCGAGCGCGGCGGCCACGGCGGCGTACCCCGCGGCCTCCGAGCGGTAGGCGGACGGCGCGCGCTTGAAGTACCAGCGGCAGCCGATCACCAGCAGCGGCAGGGTGAGCAGGACGGCGGCGGCCAGCGGCGGCGCGGTGACGACGAGCCCGCCGAGCAGCAGGACCACCCACACCACACCGATGGCCAGCTGGGGCACCGCCTCGCGCATCGCGTTGGCCAGCCGGTCGATGTCCGTCGTGATCCGGGACAGCAGGTCGCCCGTCCCGGCCCGCTCCAGGACACCGGGCGGCAGCCCGACCGACCGGACGAGGAAGTCCTCGCGCAGATCGGCCAGCATCCGCTCGCCGAGCATCGCGCCGCGCAGCCGTACCTGCCGGACGAACACGGCCTGGGCGACGAGTGCGGTCGCGAACAGCCCGACGGTGAGCTCCAGATGGAGCTCCCGCGTGGCGACGCCGTCCGACATCCGTTCCACCAGTCCGCCCAGCAGCCAGGGCCCCGCCATCGAGGCCACCACGGCGACCGTGTTGACGGTGATGAGCAGCAGGAAGGCACGGCGGTGCCGACGGAACAACTCGACCACATAGGCGCGTACGGTCGCGGGGGCGCCGACCGGCAGGGTGTTCGCCGTCGTCGGGGCCGCCGGGTCGTACGCCGGTGGCGCCACGCCGATCATGCCGACTCCTCGATCTCTTCCAGTTCCTTCAGTACGTGGTCGAGGGCGGCCGACCCCGGCCGGGAGCCTTCGCCCACCGCTTCGTTCTCGTTCAACGCGGTGTTCAGGGTGGCCCCTTCGTCGATCTCCCGGGTCACCACGGCCCGGTACCGCGGTTCGCTGTGCACCAGTTCGCGGTGCACGCCGACCGCAGCGACCTCGCCCTCGTGGACGAGCACGACCCGGTCGGCGCGGTCCAGGAGCAGCGGTGACGAGGTGAACACCACCGTCGTGCGCCCCGTCCGCAGGCTGCGCACGCCCTCCGCGATCCGCGCCTCGGTGTGCGAGTCGACGGCCGAGGTCGGCTCGTCCAGGACGAGCACCTCGGGGTCCGTGATCAGCGACCGGGCGAGCGCGAGGCGCTGGCGCTGGCCGCCGGACAGGGACCGGCCGCGTTCGGTGATGCGGGCGTCCATCGGGTCCTCGACGCCGAGCGACCCCTGGACCAGCGCGGCCAGGACGTCCTCGCACTGCGCGGCGGCCAGCGCCTCCTCGGGGCCGATGTCGCCCGACCGCGGCACGTCGAGCAGTTCACGCAGTGTGCCGGAGAGCAGTACCGGGTCCTTGTCCTGCACGAGGACGGCCGTACGCGCGCAGTCGAGGGGCAACTCGTCGAGCGGGACCCCGCCCAGCAGTACCGGCGTGCCCTCCTCGGAGCCGTGTCCGCCCAGCCGTTCGGCCAGCCGCCCCGCCGCGTCCGGGTCGCCGCACACCACGGCGGTGAGCCGGCCGGTGGAGGCGAGTAGCCCGGTGGCCGGGTCGTACAGGTCTCCGGAGGGCAACTCGGATCCGTCGCGCGACCCTTCGGTGTCGGTGACCCGCTCCAGCGACAGCACGCGCGCGGCCCGCCGGGCCGAGGGGCGTGAGAAGGAGTACGCCATCGCGATCTCTTCGAAGTGCCGCAGCGGATAGGTGAGGATCATGATCGAGCTGTAGACGGCGACCAGTTCGCCGACGGTGACCCGGCCCTCGCGGGCCAGGTGGACGCCGTACCAGACGACCACGATCAGCAGCAGTCCCGGCAGCAGCACCTGGATCGCGGAGATCAGGGACCACATCCGGGCGCTGCGCACGGCGGCGTGGCGCACGTCCTGCGACGCGCGGCGGTAGCGGTCGAGGAAGAGTTCCTCGCCGCCGATGCCACGCAGGACGCGGAGGCCGGCGACGGTGTCGGAGGCCAACTCGGTGGCCCGCCCGGCCTTCTCGCGCTGGACGTCGGCCCGCCGGGTCGCCCGGGGCAGCAGTGGCAGCGCGGCGACCGCCAATACGGGCAGACCGACGGCGACGACCACACCGAGCGCCGGCTGGTAGACGACCAGGCCGACGCAGACCACCACGATGGTGAGCGCCGCCGCCGTGAACCGTGACCAGGCCTCGACGAACCAGCCGATCTTCTCGACGTCACCCGTGGAGACGGCCACGACCTCACCGGCCGCGACCCGCCGGGTCAGCGCCGACCCCAGTTGCGCGGCCTTGCGGGCCAGTACCTGCTGGACGCGGGCGGCCGCGGTGATCCAGTTGGTGATGGCGGTGCGGTGCAGGAAGGTGTCGCCGATGGCGTTGCCGGCGCTGCACAGGGCCAGGAGCCCGCCCGCGAGGGCGAGTCGTGCCCCCGAGCGGTCGACGACGGCCTGGATGGCGACGCCGACGCAGAACGGCAGCGCGGAGACGGACAGGAAGTGCAGCAGCCCCCAGGCCAGGGACTTGAGCTGTCCGCCCATCTGGTTCCTGAAGAGCCACCACAGGAATCGGGGACCCGAGCGCGCGTCCGGCACACCTGGGTCGGGATACGGAAGGTCTTGAATCTGCATGACGTCCCAGTGGCTCGTGTCAGTGGGGGAGGGGATAGGGATGGGGATGGGGAGTCGATCGGATGCCGACGCGCGGAACGGACCGCGCAGGGCGGCAGCAAACCGTGACAGGTTCGCGTCGCAGCGTGGCCGGACGCAAACGGTTTTTCGCGCCGCCGCACAAATCTGGCTGCCTCTTTGGCTGTCCATCCGGCAGCCGATCCGGCAGCAATCCGACTGACCGCCGGCAGCAAACCGACTGACCGCCGGCAGCCATCCGACCGCCCATCCGCCAGCCCGACCGACCGGCCGCCGGGTTGTCGCTCCGGCGGCCGCCCCGAACGCGGTGCGACCATGGAGTGATGCGGAACGGCGGAGTGCGGAATGGCGGAGTGCGGAAGGGCGGAGTGCCGCGTGCCATGGTCGCGACGGCGGCCCTGGGCACGCTGCTGGCGACCTCGACGACCCTGACCGCGTGCGGTGGCGCGCAGCACGGCGGAGGTGAGGACGTCGGCAGGGCCGCACCCGCCCGGCCGGCCGCGACCTCGGATCCGACGCGCATCCCGGGCCTCGCCGACCGGTGGCAGCGACGCATCCCCGCCAACTCCCGCCAGGTCGTGGCGGTCTACGGCGACGGCAAGGACTCCCCGGACTCCACGGTCGTGCTCTACACGAAGCACGGCTCGACCTGGGACCGCACCCGCGGCTGGCCCGCGCACAACGGCAAGAAGGGCTGGACCACCGACCACCACGAGGGCGACAACCGCAGCCCCGTCGGCGTGTTCACACTCAGCGACGCGGGTGGCGTACGGAAGAACCCCGGGGCCAAGCTGCCGTACACGCGGTCCGCGGCCTTCGCGGCGCCACGCTGGTGGGCGAAGTCGTACTGGCACGACTTCGACTACGTCATCGCCATCGACTACAACCGCGTCAAGGGCGCCCCGCCCAACGACACCACCCGGCCCGAGGGGGCGTCCAAGGGCGGTGGCATCTGGTTGCACATGGACCACGGCAGCGGTACGTCGGCCTGCGTCAGTCTGTCCGAATCAGCGATGGAGTACCTGCTGCGCACGCTCGATCCGGACCGGCATCCTGTCGTGGTGATGGGGGACAGGGCGGACCTGAAGAGCTCGCACTGATGGGGGAGGTCTGAAGAGGCGTCATTGCGAGGGGTGCCCAACTCCCCGTAGAACACCGGCCATGAAGAGACGGATCGTCATGTCCATGCTCGCAGGGGCGACCCTCCTGGCGAGCACCCTCCTCGGAACCAGCCCCGCCAGGGCCGCGGAAACCGTGGCGGAACCTGCGGCCGAGGCCCAACCCGCCGACGTCCCCGCCGAGTTCGGCAGCGACTGGCACGACCCCATCACCGCCGCCCCACCCGTCGCCAAGCCCGCCGGCAAAGCCTGCCAAGTCACCGTCGCCGAGGCGCAGTTCCGCGACTTCACCCCGTACAAGGGCACGTACACCCCGCCCCGAGGCTGCGGCGACCGCTGGAGCAAGGTAGTGCTGCGGATGGACGGCAAGGTCAAGGGACGCCAGTTCGACCGGCTCGGTCATCTGCATGTCGGCGGGGTCGAGATCTTCCGTACGTCCACTCCCGAGCCGTCGTCGGACGGCATCGAGTGGTCCGTCGAGAAGGACGTCACCCGCTACAGCGACACCTTCCGCCGCGGCCAGGACGTCGAGATGCTCATCGGGAACGTCGTCGACGACACGTACACCGGCATCATCGACGTCATGGTCACGCTGACGTTCTACGCGGGCGACCCCGCCTCGACCTCCGGCCTCTCCGCCTCAACCCCCGGCCGCCCCACCACGACCCCCGACCGCGTCCTCACCCTCCAGGACGGCACCCTCACCACCCCGCGCAACAGCGAGCGCATCGTCGCCGAGGTGTACGCCACCGGCTCCGGCGGCGGCTGTGAGGAGTTCTGGTATCTGTCGGCGCCCGACCCCGCGCCCTACTCCTGCAAGGCCGCCGGCGGCCCCTACCGCGAGGTGCAGATCAAGGTCGACGGCCGACTCGCCGGAATCGCCGCGCCGTTCCCCCACGTGTGGACCGGCGGCTGGTCCAACCCCTTCCTCTGGTACGTCACTCCGGGGCCGCGCGCCTTCGACGTCAAGCCGATCGAATACGACCTGACCCCGTTCGCCGGCATCCTCAACGACGGCCGCCCGCACCACGTCGAGGTCTCCGTCGTCGGCGTCCCCGAGGGGCAGAGCGGCTGGAGCGCGCCCGTGAACGTCCTCGTGTGGCAGGACGCGAAGTGCGCCCACGTCACCGGCAAGCTCACCACGCACCGGGCCGGCGACCTCGCCAACTCCTCGACGTACACGCCCGGTTCGGAGCACCGGGTGGACACGGAGGGTGGTCACCGGCTGACCGTCGCCGGATACGTCGACACCTCGCACGGCCGGGTGACGACCACTGTGCGTCGGTCGCTCACCAACACCTCCGCGCACCGCTGGACTGACGGAGAGAACCTGGACGCCCTGGACGCCACCTGGGCGGACGACCAGTCGGTCACCGTCGACGGACGCAGACCGGCCCGCACGACCCGTACGCAGCGGACGTACACGATGGACGGCTCGATCACGATCGGCGCGGGCGACCGGCTCCGCACCGTGCTGACCCTCGGTGACCGTGCCGCGGTCGGAACGACCCAGGCCGGTCGACGGGTGGCGTGGTCGTGGCTCGACGACACCGTCGAGGGCGACGCCTCCTGGACGCTGAACGTGCCACGGGACCAGCGGCACGCGGTCGGCACGACGAGTGAGCGCTACCGGCTGTACGGCTCGGACGGCTGCTACGACCGCCTGCTCACCAGCGTCCAGGGAGTGCTCACCGAGGATCGCAGGGGCTGCTGAGGCGAATTGTGTGTGATGCGTCACTCGGGGCGCGATTTACACGGATGCAACACAGGGGTCTTGTGCGGGACCAACATCACCCTCAAAGTGATCGCCACGGAATCCGCTTTCCGTATGGCAGAAGTCTCCGTCCCCGGCTTCTGTGTGCCACCGTCCCCAAGGAGTTCCCGTGCCGCCGTCCGAATCGCCCCTGCCGCGACGCGTCGCACGCATACTGCGTACCTCCCTCTTCGCGCAGGTCGCCTGCGCGCTCGTGCTCGGAATCGTCGTCGGGAAGTTGTGGCCCGGCTTCGCCGCGGATCTGCAGCCGCTTGGCGACGGTTTCATCCGGCTCATCAAGACGATCATCTCGCCGCTGGTGTTCTGCGTGGTCGTCGTCGGCATCGCCAAGGCCGGTGACCTGAAGGCGTTCGGCCGGATCGGGCTCAAGGCCCTGATCTGGTTCGAGGTCGCGAGCACGCTCGCGCTGCTCATCGGACTCCTCGCCGCCAACGTGGTCCAGCCCGGGTCCGGGATGAACGTCGACCCGTCCACGCTCGACACCTCGGCGGTCGACGCGAAGACGGACGGCGGACACCTGCCCTCGACGACCGAGTTCGCCCTCAACGCGATTCCCACCTCTTTCATCGGCGCCTTCGCCGAGAACTCCCTGCTCCAGGTGCTCATCCTGGCCTGCCTGGTGGGTGCCGCGCTGTTGCACCTCGGCCACACGAAGGTGCCGAAGGTGCTGCCCGCCATCGAGCAGGCCCAGGAGATCATCTTCGCGATCGTCGGCTTCGTGATGCGGCTCGCGCCGATCGCGGTGTTCGGCGCGATGGCCGTCCTGATCGGCAACTACGGCCTAGGCGTCATCGAGACCTACGGCAAGCTGATCATCCTGTGCTACGCGGCCGCGGCGCTCTTCATCGCCCTCCTCGCCGTCGCCCTGAAGGTGGTCACCGGGCTCAGCCTCTGGAAGTTCCTGCGCTACATCCGTGAGGAGATGCTGCTCGCGCTCGGCACCGCGTCCACCGAGTCGGTCCTGCCGCGCGTGATGCAGAAGCTCCGCAAGGCCGGCGCCCGCGACGACGCCGTGGGCCTGGTGCTGCCGACGGGCTACTCCTTCAACCTCGACGGCGCCTCGCTCTACCTGTCCATCGGCACGCTGTTCATCGCCCAGGCCGTGGGCGTGGACCTCAGTTTCAGTCAGCAGATCACGGTGATCCTGGTGCTGATGCTGACCAGCAAGGGCATGGCGGGCATCCCCGGCTCGGCGTTCCTCGCCCTGTCCGCGACCGCCTCCTCGCTGGGCGCCATCCCGGCCGGAGCCGTCGCCCTGCTGCTGGGCGTGGACCGCATCATGGACTCGATGCGCGTCGTCACCAACCTGCTCGGCAACTGCGTCGCCGTCTTCGCGGTCTCCCGCTGGGAGGGCGCCCTGGACAAGGAGCGGGCGAAGAAGGTCCTGGACGGCGAGATCGTGGTCGAGCTGGACGACGACGAGTCGGAGACGGCCGAGAAGGCCGAGCAGGCCGAGAAGGCCGAGCAGGCCGAGAAGGCCGAGAAGTCGGGGAAGACGGAGACGGCGGAGCTCAAGAAGCCCGGGACCGCGGAGTCCGAGGAGTCTGTCGCCGTACCGGCTCAGACCACCAAGGAGACGGCCCCCGGGGCCAGTTGACGGCCACCGCCGACAGGATCACGGCCACCGCCCCAGCAGTACGGAGCGGTGGCCGCGGCCTGTGACGGGGAGCGGCGGAACGAAGGACGCCCACTCCGCCCTGCTGAGTCCTCCGCCGACGAGAGTGCATGCCAGTTCCGTCGGCTCGCTTCGCGCATCGGTGATGGCTCGCAAGTTCCACAACCGCACCGCACCGCACTGTCCGCGCCGGCGCGCGGTTCCTCGGTGCTCAGCGTGGCTGTGGGCGGGAAACTCGGCACCGGCCCCGGCTGCGAGGATCCGTGCGCCGGCGGCTTTGAGACCGGGTGACTGCCGCCCGGCCCGCCGCCCGTTACGCCCACATGGCCGCCCGGCCTCAGCTCGCGTCCTCCCCGGGACTCGCGGCGCTCTTCCAGGTCATAGCCACCTTCAGCTGGCACCCCGCCCACTCTCGGCGATCACCGCACCCCCGGCCTGGGCGGCGAGGTGGACGCCGAACCCGGAGGCCCGGCGGTACCCGCGGTGCCGCCCCCCTTAGCGCCGTTCAGCACCGCCCCTCAGCACCCCCGTCGATCAGCGTGTCCAGCAACTCGCCCAGCACCTCGCGCTGTTCGCCCGTCAGCGGCGCCAGGATCTCCTGAGCCGCCGACCGTCGCGCACCGTGCAGCTCCCGCAGGGCCTCGCGTCCGTCGTCGGTGAGCTCGATGCGGATCACCCGCCGGTTCGTCGGATCAGGCACTCGCCGTACCTTCCCGCTCGTCTCCAGCCCGTCGACCAGCGTCGTCACGGCGCGCGGGACCACCTCCAGGCGCTCGGCGAGGTCGGCCATGCGAGGCGGCGAGTCGTAGTGCGCGAGCGTGCGCAGGAGACGGTACTGGGCCGGGGTGACGCCCAGACCGCACTCCTGGAGGTGCCGTTTCTGAATCCGGTGCACCCGGCGGGTGAAGCGCAGCAGCTGCTCGGCGAGCGGGCCGTCGGGATCGGGGGTGGTCATGCGGGAACAATATCAGGACGACATTCATTGTGAGCATAGGTAACAATGAGCTAAGCTCCGTCAGTCCTCGTCGCCACACCTCCCGTAGGAGCCCATGCACCCCGACAACGCACCCACCTGGACGCCACCCGCCGCGGAGCAGGAACAACCCCGGCAGGTGCGCCGCATCCTGCGACTCTTCCATCCGTACCGCGGACGCCTCGCCGTCGTCGGCCTGCTCGTCGGCGCCTCGTCGCTGGTCGGCGTAGCCACGCCCTTCCTGCTGAAGGCGATCCTCGACGTCGCGATCCCCGAGGGCCGCACCGGCCTGCTCACCCTGCTCGCGCTCGGCATGATCCTCAGCGCCGTCCTCACCAGCATCTTCGGCGTGCTGCAGACCCTGATCTCCACGACCGTCGGCCAGCGCGTCATGCACGACCTGCGCACCGCCGTCTACGGCCGCCTGCAGCGCATGTCGCTCGCCTTCTTCACCCGCACCCGCACCGGCGAGGTCCAGTCCCGCATCGCCAACGACATCGGCGGCATGCAGGCCACCGTCACCTCCACCGCGACCTCCCTGGTCTCCAACCTGACCAGCGTGGTCGCCACGATCGTCGCGATGATCGCCCTCGACTGGCGCCTGACGGTCGTCTCCCTGCTCCTCCTCCCGGTCTTCGTCTGGATCAGCCGCCGGGTCGGCAGGGAACGCAAGAAGATCACCACCGAGCGCCAGAAGCAGATGGCCGCGATGGCCGCCACGGTCACCGAGTCGCTCTCGGTCAGCGGCATCCTGCTCGGCCGCACGATGGGCCGCTCCGACTCGCTCACCGCGGCCTTCGCCGACGAGTCCGAGCGGCTGGTCGACCTCGAAGTGCGGTCGAACATGGCCGGCCGCTGGCGCATGGCCGTGATCGGCATCGTCATGGCCGCCATGCCCGCCGTCATCTACTGGGCCGCGGGAACGGCGCTTCAACTCGGCGGCCCGCAGGTCTCGATCGGCACGATCGTCGCCTTCGTCTCGCTCCAGCAGGGCCTGTTCCGCCCGGCCGTCAGCCTGCTGTCCACCGGCGTACAGATCCAGACCTCGCTCGCGCTCTTCCAGCGCATCTTCGAGTACCTCGACCTGCCCATCGACATCACCGAGCGGAAGGACCCCGTCCACCTCGACCGCATCAAGGGCGAGGTCCGCTTCGAGAACGTCGAGTTCCGGTACGACGGCAAGAGCGGTCCGATCCTCGACGGCATCGACCTCACCGTCCCGGCGGGCAGCAGCCTCGCGGTCGTCGGCCCGACCGGCGCCGGAAAGTCCACGCTCGGCCACCTCGTGCCGCGGCTCTACGACGTGACCGGCGGCCGGGTCACCCTCGACGGCGTCGACGTGCGCGACCTCGACTTCGACACCCTCGCCCGCGCGGTCGGCGTCGTCTCGCAGGAGACGTACCTCTTCCATGCCTCCGTCGCCGACAACCTGCGCTTCGCCAAGCCCGACGCCACCGACGAGGAGCTGCACGCGGCGGCCGAGGCGGCCCAGATCCACGACCACATCGCCGCCCTGCCCGACGGCTACGACACGATCGTCGGCGAGCGCGGCCACCGCTTCTCCGGCGGTGAGAAGCAGCGCCTGGCCATCGCCCGTACGATCCTGCGCGACCCGCCGGTCCTCATCCTCGACGAGGCGACCAGCGCCCTGGACACCCACACCGAACACGCCGTCCAGGACGCCATCGACGCCCTGTCCGCCAACCGCACCACCCTCACCATCGCGCACCGCCTGTCCACCATTCGGGGCGCCGACCAGATCGTGGTCCTCGACGCGGGGCGCGTGACCGAACGGGGCACGCACGAGGAGTTGTTGGAGCGGGAGGGGCGGTATGCGGGACTGGTCCGCCGGGACGCCCAACTGGAGCCGACGAGGTGACGTTATGTCGGATTTATAAGTGTTTGCGGGATACCGTGCCCGCATGTACTTGAACACTCCGCCACGGAACACGATTCGACTGACGCAGCGGGGCCGTATCGCTCTCATCGCCGCCGGCGCCGTCGTGGCCGGCGCCGCCGTGGCGGTGCCGCTGCTGACCCTGGGCGAGGAGGAGCCGGCGCGGCCCACCTCGCTGGTGATCCCTGAGGGCTGGCGCGCGAGCCAGGTGTACGCCGCCGTCGACAAGGCCCTCGCCCTGCCGCCCGGGTCCACCAGGAAGTCCCTCGGCAAGCTCGACCTCAAACTCCCGGGCGACGCCGACGGCAACCCCGAGGGCTACCTCTTCCCGGCGACGTACCCACTCGAACAGAACGGTAAGAAGGCGACGCCGGACTCCCTGCTGTCGGCCATGGTCGACACCGCCAACAAGAAGTTCGCCGGCGCCCCGATCGCCGCCGGTGCTCAGCGCAACGCCATGAACGTCTATCAGGCGGTCACCATCGCGAGCATCGTCCAGGCCGAGGCCGGCAGCAAGGCCGACATGGCCAAGGTGGCCCGGGTCATCTTCAACCGGCTCGAACGCGGGATGCCGTTGCAGATGGACTCCACCATCAACTACGCGCTCAACCGGTCCACCATCAAAACCACCGACGCCGACACGCGGATCGAGAGCCCCTACAACTCGTACCAGCGCATGGGACTGCCGCCCACCCCGATCGATAACCCCGGCGAGGACGCGATGCGCGCCGCGATCAGTCCGGCCCCGGGCGACTGGCTGTACTTCGTCACGGTCAAGCCGGGCGACACCCGCTTCACGGCCGACTACGCCGAACACCAGCGCAATGTCGCCGAGTTCAACGCCCAGCAGAAGGCGAGCCCGGCGAGCCCGCAGCCGACGAAGTGACCGCCGGGGCGTCGGACGGCGACCGGGGCGCCGTCCGACGCCGCAGCCATACGTGCGGCGCCGACCGGTGCCGCATCGGGCGCCCGGCACGCCCTTCTGCAGCGCCGGAACGTCACGCCGCCACCCGCTCCTCGGTCAGCAACCGCCTGATGTCCCGTACGGCCGCGTGGCCGGCCCGGTTGGCGCCGATCGTGCTGGCGGAGGGGCCGTAGCCGATCAGGTGGATGCGGGGGGCGGCGACCGTGCGGGTCCCCTCCAACCGGATCCCGCCGCCCGGCTCGCGCAGGCGCAGTGGGGCCAGATGGTCGATGGCGGCCCGGAAACCGGTCGCCCACAGGATGACGTCGGCGTCGACGCGCCGCCCGTCCTGCCACTCCACGCCGTCCGGTGTGATCCGGTCGAACATGGGCTGCCGGTCCAGGATCCCGTCCGCGAGCCCTTGCCGGACGGCGTCGTTGAGGGGCAGCCCCGTGACGGAGACGACGCTCTTCGGCGGCAGCCCCTGCCGGACCCGCTCCTCGACGAGCGCGACGGCCGCCCGGCCCACCTCCTCGGTGAAGGGTCCCTCGCGGAACACGGGCGGGCGCCGTGTGACCCATGTCGTGGCGGCGGCGTACCGGGCGACCTCCAGCAGATGCTGGGTGCCGGAGGCGCCCCCGCCCACCACGACGACCCGCTGCCCGGCGAACTCCTCCGGCCCGGGGTACTGCGCGGTGTGCAACTGCCGTCCCCGGAATGTCCCCTGCCCGGGGTAGCGCGGCCAGAAAGGCCGGTCCCAGGTGCCGGTCGCGTTGATCAGCGCCCGCGTCGACCAGGTACCGGCCGAGCTCTCGACCAGCAGAAGCCCGTCCGGCCTCGCGCACGGCGCGCACATCGACGGGCCGCCGCACACGCAGGTCGAAGGCCCGCTCGTAGCTGTCGAAGTACTCGGCGATGACCTCGGACGCCGCCCGCTCGGGCTCCGCGCCGGTCAGCTCCATGCCGGGCAGCGCGTGCATCCCGTGCACCGTGCCGTACGTCAGCGAGGGCCACCGGAACCGCCAGGCGCCGCCCGGGCCGGGGGAGTGATCGAGCACCACGAAGTCACGGTCCGGCTCGAAACCGCTGCGCCGCAGGTGATAGGCGCTGGACAGTCCGGCCTGACCAGCGCCTATGACGACGACGTCGACGACTTCGATCGCCCCGATGGCCTCACTCGCCTCGGCTGCCGCGACTGCCTCCATCTTGTTCACGGTTCTACTAACCACCTCGGCGGTGAGGATCTTCCCCGACGGCTCCCGAGATCAGCGAGATCAGCGCCCGCCCGCGACGAGCAGCGGAACACCGGCCCCGGCGTCGGCTTCCGCGGCCGTACCGCCGAGCAAGCCGCGCGCCGACAGCTCGGGAATCACCCCCTCCCCGAACCAGTACGCCTCCTCCAGATGCGGATACCCGGACAGCACGAAGTGCTCGACCCCCAGCGCGTGGTACTCCTCGATCCGCTCGGCGACCTCGGCATGGCTCCCGACCAGCGCGGTCCCCGCACCACCCCGGACCAGACCGACGCCCGCCCAGAGGTTCGGGTAGATCTCCAGATCGTCGCGGGAGCCGCCGTGCAGGGC
The DNA here is from genome assembly GCF_030499515.1 of Streptomyces sp. DT2A-34. Classification (NCBI taxonomy): domain Bacteria; kingdom Bacillati; phylum Actinomycetota; class Actinomycetes; order Kitasatosporales; family Streptomycetaceae; genus Streptomyces; species Streptomyces sp. DT2A-34. Next base: position 9,267,290 of record NZ_JASTWJ010000001.1, read on the forward strand.
GAGCATGCGCCGCTGCCCCACCGACTCGCTGCGCCCGAGCGCCGCCTGCGCCGCCGCGACCGTGTCCGCGTCGAGGTCGTCGAGCAGCCGGTGGGCGGTCGACCAGGCGTCGGCGGACGAGTCGCGGGAGATGGTGTGCAGCCGGATCCCGAACCTGACCGTACGGCCCTCCCGCTCGGCGAGCGACCGAATCCAGTCGATCTTCTCCTTGACCTGCGCGGGCGGTTCGCCCCAGGTCAGATAGACGTCCGCGTGCCGCGCGGCGACCGGCCCGGCCGCCGGCGAGGAGCCGCCGAAGAAGAGCTGCGGCACCGGGTCCGGCGGCAGCGCGGTCAGCCCGCCGTCGACCTGGTAGTGGTCGCCATGGAAGTCGTACGGCTCACCGCGCCACACCCCGCGTACGACGGACAGGAACTCGTCCGTACGGGCGTACCGCTGATCGTGGTCGAGGCGGTCGCCGAAGCGGCGCTGCTCGGCCGAGTCGCCGCCGGTGACGACGTTGAGCAGCAGCCGCCCGCGCGTGACGCGCTGGTAGGTCGCCGCCATCTGCGCGGCGAGCGTCGGCGAGATCAGACCAGGCCGGAACGCGACCAGGAACTTGAGGCGTTCGGTGTGCTGGGCGAGGGCCGCGGTGGTCAGCCAGGCGTCCTCGCACCAGGTGCCGGTCGGGGTGAGGACCGCCTCGAAGCCCAACCGCTCGGCGGCCTTGGCGATCTGGGCCAGGTACTCGATGTCGGGGGCGCGTACGCCGCTCGGCCTCCCGGCCTGGTTGGGCCCGTAGGCGTGCCGGTCCACCAGGGTGCGGCCGTCGCCGCCGGTAGGCAGGAACCAGTGGAGATGGACGGTCATGTCACGAACCTTCCGTGGCGCGGGCCTCGGTGGTGGACGGCGGCAGGTCGCCGTTGTACCGCGGGTCCACGAAGTCGCCGAAGTCCACCTTCTCCGGGATGAGCTTCAGCTCGGTGAAGGTGTCGGCGATCTCCTGCTCGGAGGCGATGAGGGGCTTGTCGACCGCGACCGAGATCCGGGTGGCGTTGGTGCGCTTCACCGAGGCCAGCGCGACGTCGTAGGGCAGCCCGGTGTCCTTGGCCCAGACCTTGGCCCACTCCTCCTGATGGCCGTTGACCCACGCCGTGGCACGCCGCAGCCGCTCCAGGTAGTCCTTGATCGCGGCGGCCTTCTTCTTGTCCTGGAGGACGGAGGGCGCCGCCACCTGGAAGGTGAGGCCGTTGGTGATCCCGTCGCCGGTCGTCAGGACCCTGCCCTGCCTGGCCACGAGCACCTGCGAGGTGTACGGATCCCACACGGCCCACGCGTCGACCTCGCCGGCGGTGAACGCGGCCAGGGCGTCGGCGGGCTGCAGGTACTTCACGTCGACGTCGCTCAGACTCAGCCCGGCCGCCTTGAGGGACGCGACGAGCTGGTAGTTGGCGGAGGAGCCCTGCGCCACGGCGATCGACTTGCCCTTGAGCTGCTCGGGCTTCGTCAGTTTCGAGTCGTTCGGTACGAGGATCGCGTCGCCCTTGGAGGCGCCGTGGAAGGCGGCCACCACCGTGATCTTCGAGCCCGCGCCCGCCGCGAAGACCGGCGGGGTGTTGCCGACACCGCCGATGTCGACGGCCTTGGCGTTGACCGCCTCCAGCAGGGGCGGGCCGGAGGAGAAGGTGGACCACTTGATCTTGTAGTCGAGGTTCTTGAGCTCTCCGGCGGCGCGCAGGATGGCCTCCGAACCACCCTTCTGGTCACCGACGTTGAGGGTGAGGGAGCCCGAGCCGTCGGTGTCGCCGCCGGTCGAGGCCGACGAGCTGCCTCCGCAGGCGGACAGGAGCAGGGCCAGGGGGAGGAGCAGTGCGGCGGGGACGAGGCGACGTCGCATGACGAATCCGTTCTGTGGAACTAAGGGATGGAGGAAGGGAGTTGGGGGGAGGAGGGCTGGGGGGAGGAAGACTGGGGGAGGGGGGAGGAGGACCGGGGGGGGGCTCAGGCTGCTTCGGCGGCGGTGTCGACGCCGAGGCGCTCCAGCAGGCCGGCGCGCAGTTCCGCGAACCGGGGGTCGGTGATGTCGCGGGGGCGGTCGAGGTCGATGCGCTGCTCGTGCGCGATGACCCCGTCGTCCATCACGAGGACGCGGTCGGCGAGGAGTACGGCCTCCTCGACGTCGTGCGTGACGAGCAGGACCGCGCAGCCGCGCCGCTGCCACAACTCGCCGACCAGGCGCTGGGCCTTGATGCGGGTGAGCGCGTCGAGCGCGCCGAACGGCTCGTCGAGCAGCAGCAGATCGGGCTCGCGGACCAACGCCCTTGCGAGCGAGGCGCGTTGTGCCTCGCCGCCGGAGAGCGTCTTGGGCCAGGCGTCCGTACGGTGGTCCAGGCCGACCTCCTTGAGGGCGTGCTCGGCGACTGCACGGCCGGGCTTGCCCGGCAGGCCCAGCAGCACGTTGCGCCATACCTTCTTCCACGGCATCAGTCGCGGTGCCTGGAAGGCGACTGCCTTGCGGCGCGGCACCAGGACGGTGCCCTCGATATCGCGGTCGAGGCCGGCGAGGATGCGCAGCAGGGTGGACTTGCCGCAGCCGCTGCGGCCCAGGAGAGCGACGAACTCGCCTGGCCGGACGTCGAGTTGAAGCCGGTCGATGACCGCACGCCCGTCGAAGGAGCGGGTCAGCCCCTCGACGTGCACGGCCTGCGTGACCTGTGCGGCCTGGGGACTCACCGGCCGGTGAACGTCGGTCGCCATTGCAGCAGCAGCCTTTCGAGGGAGCGGACGATGAAGTCGGCGAGCAGGCCGAGGAACGCGTAGACGATCAGGCAGACCACGATCACGTCGGTCCGCAGGAAGTCCCGTGCCTGCACCATGAGGAACCCGATGCCGGAGTCGGCGTTGACCTGCTCGGCGAAGACGAGCGCGAGCCAGGCGATGCCGAGCGAGTAGCGCAGGCCGGTCAGGGCACCCGGCAGCGCGCCGGGCAGTACGACGTGCCGCACGAGCCCCCACCTGGACAGCCCGAGGGACTCCCCGGCCTCGATCAACTGCGCGTCCACACCGCGGATACCGGCGTAGACGTTGAGGTAGAGCGGGAAGGTCACGCCGAGGGTGATGATGGCGACCTTGGGCGCCTCGCCGATCCCGAACCAGATGATGAACAGCGGGATGAGCCCGACGAAGGGCACCGTCCGCAGCATCTGCACGGGCGCGTCCACGAGGTCCTCACCGATCCGGAACAGGCCCGATACAAGGGCGAGTCCGGTCCCGACGACGGTGCCCAGCGCGAGCCCGGCGGCGACGCGCTGGAGGGAGGTGCCCATGGCCGAGGGCAGTGAGCCGTCGGCGATCAGATCACCCGCGACCTGGGCGATGCGGCCGGGTGAGGCGAGGACGTCGGGGGTCAACAGGCCTGTGCTGCTGAGCAGTTGCCACAGGACGAGGAGGAGGGCGGGGCCGGTGGTGCGGCGCAGCCAGCGGGGGACGCGGGTGCGGCGGGAGGAGGTGGGGAGGAGGGGGACGACGTCGACGGCGGTCGGGTTCCCAAGGCCGGATTTAAGGGGAATATCCGTCTCGGCAGAGCTGGGTGGGGCATGGCTGATGCTCATGAGTGCTCCAGGGGGGCGATGAGCGTTGATGGGGACGCGCTTCGGCGTCGCCGGATCGGATCAGGACCGGGCGGGTACGCGCAGGAAGCGGGGGTGAAGAGAGAAGAGGGGCGTCAGCGGCCGCGACGACACGCGGCGGAGGCCACCCGCAGCAGGTCGATGTGACCGCGCGTGGTGAGCAGGGCTGAACGCAACATGCCGCTGAAAGTAGCCAGATGGTGCGGCGACGGTCAACGGCGTCTCGCCAAGTGGACCCCGTGTATCACGGCTCGGCCGTCCCGGGCCGTCCCCTGACGCGTGAACTCCGCTGCATGGGCAAGGATGGACGACATGTCAGACGCCTTCACCACCCGAGTTCTGAACGTCGCCTCCGGCTCCTCGGAGAGGGTCGTGGACATCACCCGCGACTGCGAGGCCTTCCTGCAGGAGGCGGCGGCGGGCCGCGACGGCCTCCTGAACGTCTTCGTGCCGCACGCGACGGCCGGCATCGCCGTCATCGAGACGGGCGCCGGCAGCGACGACGACCTCCTGGCCGCCCTGCACACCCTCCTCCCCGCCGACGACCGCTGGCAACACCGCCACGGCAGCCCCGGCCACGGCCGCGACCACGTCCTCCCGGCGATCGTCCCGCCCCACGCGACGCTGCCGGTCCTGGGCGGACGGCTGGAGCTCGGGACGTGGCAGTCCGTGTGCCTGGTGGACACGAACCGGGACAACCCCAACCGTCAGGTGCGGCTGAGCTTCCTGGGGTGAGCAAGATCGTCCTGGGTGTGGCCGCCCAATCTCCGTACCTTGCGTGTTCGAAACGGAGAAGCCTTGCGCGGTACGGACCTGAACATGATCGAATGCCCCTACGACGGATGCGGGAAGTGCCTGCTCGGCGTGCGACGGCTGTCGCGGATGAAGCCGGCCACGTCTCCGGGGCGGCAACGCGAGGACGTGCCGACCGCTGCTGCGAGGCCCCTCGATCGAGCCGGTGAGGGCGCCGCAGGATGCCGTTGAGCGGTTATGGATCGTGGACGGCACCCTCGTGTGGTGGCCGCGGCCGTCGGGAGAAGAGTGCTATCCGACCGCCCTCGACCAGTCGCCGGGCGGCAGCGGGCCCGAACTCTCCCGCGCGCAGCACGGCAGAGCCTCCTGTCAGCCGATCGGCGCCCCAGTCGTGCAGCGGCTGCCGGGCGTCCCACCCGTACGGAGTGATCAGTATGGGTACGGGCACACTTTGCCGTGCCTCCTCACCCAGGCTCCGCCGGTGCGCGAGCGCTTCGAGCGCGGTGAGGACGGCGGCCTCGGTCTTGCCGGTGCCCGGATCGCCGAGGGCAACGGTCCGTCCGGAGACGAGGAGCGTTCCGAGCCTCTCACCCTGGCATCCAGCCATAGATCGTCGTGACGACTGCCGGTGGTGACGTCAAAGATCGTCCTGCGGTTGCCGGAATCCTCCACGGCCCCGGCGAACAGCTCCCACATCTCCCCTTCGAGCGGGAACCCGGACGCCGGTACCGGCGAGATGCCGACCACCGAGCGGACCCGCGAGGGGGCATCCAGCAACATCAGCTGGGCCGCCTTGCCATGGAGTGACCGATGACCGAGAAAGTGTTCCAGTCGAGGTCGTCGGCCGCCGGCGAGGGCGTCCGCCGCGACCTCCTCCATCGTGTATGCGCCAGGGATATCCATCGCCTCGCCGTACCCACGGCAGTCCACGAACGCGTAACTGAACGCGCTCCCGTCCAGGTACCGAAGCACGCCAGCGGATGGAACCCGAAACCGCCCTTCCTGCGGCAGACAGATCAACGTGCCCGTCCAGTGACACCCCCGCAGGGGAAGTGACACGCCCGGTTGGGTGTGTCAGGCCGGCTGCGCGGCGGAGTGCAGTACCGGGGTGAGGGCGGGCGCCGGGGCCTCGGGAGTGTGGGGGTAGGCGGCTGTCCGGTGCTGGAAGGAGAGGATCTTCGGGTTCTGGACGGCGCCGTCGCGGATCTCGATGGCCTTTCTGACCGTGGGGTCGGCCTCCCATGCCGTGGGGCCGCTCATGACCTTGCGCAGGTAGGGCAGGAGCGCCTCGCTGATTTCCCAGGTGGCGGAGTTCCACAGGTGGGACGGGCTGTGATCCACCGCGTAGTAGTGGCAGCCCGATCCCACCGTGGGCATGGGCTCGCCGAAGGTGGTCGGACGGGCCCACGCGAAGCCCATGCCCTCGTCGCACGCGACGTCGATGAAGAAGGTCCCCGGCCGGAACAGGGCGAGTTCCTCGTCGGTGACGAACGTGAGCGGCGCGTCGGTGTCCTGCAAGACGCAGTTGACGATGATGTCGAACCCGGCCAGGTACTCCGCCAGCGGCACGGAACCGGCCCCGGTGAATGCCCGCAGGCGCGACGGATCGTCCTCCTGCTGCTCGAAGTGGCCCATCACGACCGACGGCATCGGCGAGGCCACCGCTGTCGCGGCGAGCTGGGTGAGCACCGTGACGTCGGAGACTCCCATGGCACCCAGACCCGTGACCGCTCCGCGCGCCGTGGCGCCGAAGCTGATGACCACAGCGCGCAGACGCCGCCCGTAGCTGCCGGTCAGTCCGCCGAGTTGCAGGGCGTGCAGCACCGAGCAGTAGCCGGCGAGCTCGTTGTTCTTGTGGAACACATGGACGCTGAAGGCGCCTGTGGACGTCCAGTGGTTCATGGCCTCCCAGGCGATGAGGGTCAGCCGTTTGTCGATGGCGAGCTGGGTCATCCTCTCGTCCTGCACGCAGTGCGGCCATCCCCACAGCACCTGGCCCTCACGCAGCGCGGCGACGTCGTCGTGCATGGGTTTGGGCAGCAGCAACACGTCGCATTCGGCGAGGAGTTGCTCGCGGGAGCGCAAGCCCGCCACGAGCGGTCCGAGCGTGTCGTCAGCTACGCCGAACCGTTCGCCGTAGCCCTGTTCGAGGAAGATCCTCTCGCGTACGTCCGGGGCGATCCGGTCGAGGTGAGCGGGGTGCAACGGCAGGCGGAACTCGTTCTCCTTGCGGGAGGAGGCGAGTACTCCGAGACTCATCAGGCTCATTCGCTTCCTCATCATTCGTTCGCTTCGTTCTCGGCATGCTTGTGGTGGCTGCCCGATATCCGGGTCAGGATCCGTCGGCCCGGTGCCTGCGGATTCGCTCGGCCAGCGGGAGGGGCGGTTCGTCCAGCCCGGTGACCGACCCGCTCGCCATGCGTGCGCACGTGCCGTGGCAGGCGAGGAGCTGCTTGTCGTCGCGGTGGGAAACCACCACCGTCTCCGGGGCGGGGGCGTTGCGGTAGTCGGTTCCGCAGATGAGGCAGGCCAGTCCGGAGAGCATCTCCGCGGTGGGTTCGGCACGGCCGCGGCGGCGGCCGGAGATCGAGTCCTGTGAATACATGCGTCCCGCATCCTCTTGATCGGTTCAGAGTCGTGCTGATCGGTCCAGGGCCGTGCGCGAGATGCCGGGATGCCTCGGGGCATTCCGGAAGCCGGGAAATCCGCTACCGCGCTGCGCGGGACCGGATACGGAAGACGGCGTGACAGGACGAGCCAGGAGGCATGATGCGGCTCATTTCCGGCCGGATCCGATGTACGCCGGCCTGTGCCCTGCCCGAGGGCGACGCCGAAACGCGAGGTGCGCTCGGTGTCGCAACCGTACTCCCCTCCGGGCCGTCACGCGCCGGATGCCGGATGCCGGATGCCGGATGCCGGATGCCGGATGCCGGATGCCGGAGCCGACCCGCCGGGGCGTCACCGAGTTCTTCCCGGCTCGTCCGGGAACCTTCCCGGGGCTCCGGAGAAGCAGAAGACCCACGCGTGACGCCGGCGCCGAGCCGTCACACTGCGTCAGTAGACGGACAGCCCGTAGGCGTTCAGAACTTCTTGGATCGGCTGGTAGTAGGTGGTCCCTCCCGTGGCGCAGTTCCCGGAGCCGCCGGAGAGGATGCCGATGACCTTGTCGCCGGCGTAAAGAGGGCCGCCGCTGTCGCCCGGCTCGGCGCAGATGTTGGTCTGGATCAATCCGTGGACGGTTGTTCCGCTCGCATAGTTGACGGTCACGTTCAGCGCGGTGACCACGCCGCATCGGACACCGGTGGTCGCTCCCCGACGGCAGACGCTCTGGCCGACGTAGGCGGTCGCGGTCCCGGTGACGTCGACGGTTCCGATGGTGCCGGGGCGTGGTACGGCCGGATTGGAGTACTGGACGACACCGAAGTCGTCGCCGGGGAAGCTGGTGCCGGTGGTGGGGCCGATCGTCGTGGTCATGGCGGAGCTGGTGTACCAGGTGGGCATGGTGTCGGTGCAGTGGCCGGCGGTGACGAAGTAGTAGGTGGAGCCGCTTCGCACGTTGACCCCTGCCGAGCAGCGCCAACCGGCCGCGTAGACGCCGTCGCCGCCCGACAGGAGGGTGCGCAGCCGACCGTCGAGCCGTTCGAGGGTCGCGGCACCCGCGAAACGCCCGGTGGCCCGCCGGATTCTGGCCAGGTCCGCGTCCGCGACCGTGGAGTCGGCGAGAACCCGCAGCTTCCCGGTGCGCTCGTCGACGGCCCAGGTCGTCCCCGCGATGCCCAGGGCCTCGACGGCCGAGGCCACGCCGGACACCGAGGCGGCGGCGGGTGCGGCGTCGGCCGTGGGCGCCGCGGCCGCGCCGGTGCCGGAGACCGCGAGAGCGGTCACCACCAGCAGGCTCAACACCGCGGCCATCAGCCGTGGCCGTCTGACGTCGTTACGGCGTGCTCGGATCACTGAAGTCTCCCGAGGACGGTAGGTCAGGGTCGGAGCACCGCGGCCACGGTGGGCCCGGCGACGCCTGGTCGAGGCCCGCCAACGCCTCAGTGTGCCCGGCCGCGCCCGGTGGGGGTAGGCGGCCTTCGGCCGAACTTACGCAGAGAAAGTGACCGTGGACACCCATGTCCCGGAGGGCACCCCGGAGACTCACTTCAGCGCGTCGGCGCCGTGGCGCTCGTCGAGGACGGCTGCGGAGGTGTTCGTCGATGCTGCGGTTCGAGGCGCCGCTTGCCGGCGGGAGTCCTGCGGCGGTAGCCGAACCACGGCGGTCCGGATCCGGATCAGTCCGGTCAAGGCCGGGCCGGTCAAGGCCGGGCGTATTCCCCTGACGCGCACTGGCGGACCAGCTGCGACCCGTAGTCCTGCCCCTCGTCCGGTGCCGTGCGGGCGGGCTGGGCGGAGGCGGCCCGGCCGGGGTGGCCCTGGAGGCGGGACAGCTCGCTCGCGCAGCGCTGCAGGGCCACCTCCAGGACCTCGGGCATGGTCAGCCTGCCGGTGCCGTCCGGCGGGACGAGCCAGCGCAGCGCGCCCCAGCGGCAGTGCGGGGCGGGGGCGGCGATCCACGTACCCGCGCCGAGGAGGCGCACACCGGTGCCGATCCACAGGGTCTGCGGTTCCGGGGGCAGCAGGAAGCCGACGTGACGGCGTCGGGTGTCCAGCAGGCACGGGCCCGAGTCGAGCAGCGGCAGCTCCTCCAGGAGGTCGGCGACGCGCAGCCCGAGTTCCTCCGGGACGATCAGCACGTCCCAGAACCGTCCGGCCGCCAGGAGCGTGACTCCGGTACTGCCGTTCTGCCACTCCTGTTTGCAGGCGCCGGGGTCCTCCGACGCCGCTGCCAGCCATTCCATTGACTTCGTCCACTCCGTGAGTGCCAACAAAAGCCTCCTCAGTGGTGCGCCGACGCCCGGGACGGCCGTGACCGGGCGATGCCCTAGTGCACCGGGTGCCAGGTGCCGCGGCCATACGCCCGCAGCCCAATTCCCCGTATGGGGCGAGCGCCCGCGCGCCAAACAGGCAGATGGCAGGGCACGCGCCCCCACGACAGCGGTGTACGCCGGAGCTGACCGGGGCGCCAGGCCTGTCCGACCCCGCCGTGTCACCACCCGCACGCCGTTTGTGCACGCGTTCGGCGGGGACGGGGACCTGTCGGGTGCCTGCCAGAGGCTGGGGCACGGGTGCGTTGCTTATGTGGGTTTATCAGCCTTTTAGGCTGTTTGATGTGGTGCGTTGGTTGCAGTCGTTCCATAGGGCGGTGACGGCGGAGTCCGTCGCGCCGGGCGGCGTACCCGAGGAAGGCCTCGGTGCGCCGTCCCGGCTGACCGCGCTGCGCGAGTCGGCGGCCCGGATCGGCACCACGCTGGACGAGGGCACCACCTGTGCCGAGCTGACCCGGGAGGCCGTCGGGCAGGTGGGCGGTACGGCGGCGGTGCTCCGGGGCGGCGGCGAAGGCGGGGCGGCGTACGAGGCCGTCCATGGCGACCCCGCGGTGCTGCCCGACGTGCGGTGGGCCCTGACCGCCGTACGGGAAACGGCCGGTCCGGGGAAGGGCGAGGGGCCGTATCCGGCGCCCGGCCGCGCCCGACCGGCGCTCTGCGTGCCAATGGCCACCAGCGAGCACCGCTACGGCGTGCTGGTCTGCGCCCGCGACCCGGCACCGTTCACCCGCGAGGAGGCCGAGCTGCTCGCCCTCCTCGTCGACCGCGCCGCCTCCCACATCCGGCACGCCCGGGAGCACGACCGGGTCAGGGGCATCGTCGGCAAGCTCCAGCGGGCCCTGCTCGCCGAACCCGGCCGCCCGCACCCGAACGTCGACGTCGCCATCCGCTACCTGCCCGTGGGGCAGAGCGCCCTGGTCGGCGGCGACTGGTGCGAGACGGTCCGCCTGCACTTCGGCCGGACGCTGCTCGTCGTCGGCGACGTCATGGGGCACGGCCTGGAGGCGGCCGTGGACATGACCGCCTACCGCTCCGCCCTGCGCTACATCGCCTCCGCCGACCTGCCGCCGCACCGCGTGCTGCGCCAGCTCGACGACATCGCCTGCGCGGAGCCGGAGCGCCGCCCGGCCACCTGCCTGATCGCGCGCCTCGACCCCGACCGGGGCCAGGTGACCCTGGCCGGCGCAGGCCACCTGCCCCCGGCCGTGATCGACGCGGAGGGGCACACCTCACTGCTGCCGGTGCCGGTCGGCCCGCCCCTGGGTACCGGCCTCGGCGGCTACGAGCCGGCCACCTATCCGCTGGACCCCACCCAGACGCTGCTGCTGTTCACCGACGGGCTCGTGGAACACCGCGGCGAGGACATCGACCAGTCCCTGGACCGGCTGGCCGGCGTCGGCTTCGCGTCCGCCGCAGGCGTCGAGGACATCATCGACACGGTGCTCGACCGCCTCGACGCCCGGAACGCCGAGGACGACGTCGCCGTACTCGCCGCCCGGTTGCACCGGCGCACCCCGCACACCCACGACGCGCGGCGCTGAACCGGACCGTCCTCACCAGTCGTCGTACTGGGCTCCCGAGACATACGGATCGTGCCGTCGGCCCGGTGACTTGGACGGCTGTGCCGTCGGCGGCAGGCTCGCCTCACGCAACGCGGCGCACCACGGGCAGTCGGGGGTGTCGTCGGCGTCGTCGCGGACGCCGAAGAGGGAGGGGACGTGGTGTCGTAGGTCCAAGGAAGCGGCTCCTGTCTCGAACGAGGGCGGACCGTGTGGGTCGAGCGCACCATGGCTCCATCCGGGGGATGGTCTCACTCGACTGGGTGGTAGCGGGGGCGGCAGGCGTACCACCGGCGCACGCCTCGGCGTTTGAACGGCATGGACAGCACTGAGACGGCGCGGCGTGTCCTCGGAAGCGATGGCGCACCCAAGTCGTACGTCGTACCGGCCACCGGTCTTCCGGGCCGATCGTCGATCTACGCGGCGCTGGTCGCGGAGTGGCGCGCCAACGGCCGCGCGGTTCCGGGCCGCCGCGACACCTGGTGGAATTCCGTTGCCGCCGCCGATGGTCAAGGGCAGGCCGTCACCTCCTGGGCGGTCGGCCGGTGGACCGGACCGGCCCGGGCCGTCGCCGCCGAACCCACGGGTGAGCCGGGCGTCGAGACGGCCGAGCGCGTACCGGCCGTCGTCGTCCCCCGGGGCCTTCCCGGCCCGGCGGCCGTGTGGGAGTGGGACGGGAGCAGCGGACGCGTCAGTGTCACCGCCCCGCTCACGGCCGACTGACGCGCGCCGGCACGGCCAGCGTGCCGCCGGCCTCGCGCAGCGCCAGCTCCACGACGGCCGGGTCGTACAGGGCGCCGGTGCCGTCGGGTGGCAGCAGCCACTCCAGGCGCCAACCGGAGGACCGGTAGGGCGGCGGAACGGCAACCCATGATCCCCTGCCGACATGCCTTACGCCGGGCCCGACCCACTCGGTGGCCCGATCGGGCGGCAGGAAGAAGCCGACCCTGCGCGCCCCGCAGTTCACGAGGACGGGGCCGGACCCCCGCAACCGCGCGCGTCTCAGGAGATCCAGGGCGCTCAGGCCGAGGTGCTCGGGCACGGTGAGGACGTCCCAGAGCCGCCCGGCCTCCAGCAGGACCGCGTCCGCGCCGTCGTCCCACTGCTGTTTGCACGCCCGAGGATCCGCGGCAGCCGCGGCCAGCCACTCGACGGCGTGCTTCCCCATGGTGCGCTGCATGTCCTACCCCCAGCACTCTCTGCCCTGACCGCCCGTTCAGGGCCCTTCATGCTGGTGGATATTTCTATGGGCCGGAAGGGGTGGCGCGGCCTGGCGTTTACGGTCGATCCGTTCGACGGTCGCCCGACTGTTCGCCGCATACCAGCCATACGAACCCCCGATGCCCCTTCTCCGGCGCATTTCTTGTTCCGGTCAAAGGCCCTCCCTGCGCTGCCACCACCGCACTTCGGCGGCACGGAACAAGGGAATTGGGCAATCATGGGTCGACTGGACGGGAAAATCGCCTTCATCAGCGGCACGGGAGCCGGAATCGGCCGGGCCGCGGCACGGATATTCGCGGCCGAGGGCGCCCTCGTATTCGGTTGCGACATCGACGAGGACAGTGCGGCCGAGACCGTCGAACTCGTCGAGAAAACAGGCGGCGCCATGCGCTCCGTCGCACCCGTGGACCTGTCCACCGAAGCAGGCGCCGGGGAATGGGTCGACGCCGGCATCGAGGCCTTCGGCGGAATCGACATCCTCTACAACAACGCCTCCGCGCTGCGCAACGGCCCCTTCGGGACGATGGCGGCCGACGACTGGTACTTCACCCTCAGGAACGAGCTCGACATCCCGTACTTCTGTACGCGGGCGGCCTGGCCGCACCTGATCGCGCGCGGCGGGGGTGCCGTCCTCAACGTCGCTTCCGTGGCGGCCGTACGGGGTGCGCGGTTCATGCCGATGGTGCCGCACGGTGCCGCCAAGGGCGGGGTGCCGGCGATGAGCAAGCACCTGTGCGCGGCCGGTGCGCCGCACCGCACCCGCGTCAACACCGTCGCCCCGGGCATGACCCGCACCTCGGCGACCGCCCCCTTCCTCGACGACCCGAACGGCCCGAAGGAGCAGCTGGGGGCGCGGATTCCGGTCGGGCGGGTGGGGGAGCCGGAGGACATCGCCCGGGTCGCGGCCCTCCTGTGCTTCGACGAGGCGGCCTTCGTCAACGGCGCCAACCTCATGGTCGACGGCGGCGACAGCGCCATGGCGGGCTGAGCCGCGGTGCGCGTCCGACTGGACCATGTGGGCGTCAACGTACGCGACCTGACCGCCCAAACCGCCTGGTACCAGGGGGCGTTCGGGCTCCGGACCGTCTTCGAGTTCCGTCTCGAAGGGCCCGGCCCGAGCGGTGTCGTCCTGGAGCATCCGGACGGCTGGCGCCTCGAACTCCTCGCCAGAGCGGGCTCCGCCCCCGGCCTCAGGGCGCCGGACCCGGTGACGGCCGCCCGCACCGAGGGGTACGGGCACTTCGCGGTCACGACCCCCGAACTCGACCTCGTCCACGAGGCCCTCGTGGCCCTCGTGGCCCTCGTGGCCCACGGGGCCGGCGAGGTCATGAAACCCGGACCCTCACCGGAGCCAGGCGTCCGAATGGCCTGGGTCGCCGACCCCGGGGGAAATCTCATCGAACTGATAGAGCGCAGCGCCACTGCTTCCCCGTGAGATGGAGTACGGAATGACGAACGCTCTCAAAAGACTCGACAGGGGCACGCTCATAGCCTGCTGTCTGGCTGTTGTCGCCGCGCAGCTGTGTATTACCGTTCCCTCGCCCATCAACGGGGAAATACAGGCCGCTTTCGGAGCTTCCGGTTCCCAGGTCGCCTGGGTCACCTCCGCCTTCATCCTCCCCACGGCCATTCTCGAGCTCAATTTCGGTGTGCTCGGCGATCTCTTCGGACGTAAACGGCTCCTGGTCCTCGGCGGATTCGTCCTCGCCCTCGGCGAACTCCTGAACGCCACGTCCCAGAACATCACCATGCTCTGGACCGGCCAGGCCCTCGCGGGGGTTGGTGCCGCCGCGCTCTTCCCCAGCTCGCTCGCGGTGATCGCGGCGGCCACCCCGGACGAGAAGGACCGCGCCTAGGCCGTCTCGACCTGGGCGCTGAGCATCTCCATCGCCTCGGCCATCGGACCGCTCTCCTCCGGCGTCCTCGCCACGGTCGCCGACTTCCGCTGGGCGTTCGTGCCGCCGGTCGTCCTGGGCCTGGTCGTCGGCGTCTCGTCCTGGTTCCTGGTCACCGACTCCAAGGCGCCCGAGGGCCGCACGCTGGACCGGCCCGGCCAGATCACCATCGCCGTCGGACTGACCGCGCTGCTGTGGGGCGTCATCGAGGGCGGCGAGCGCGGCTGGAGCAGCCCGGCGATCGCCGGTTCGCTGGCGCTGGCCGCGGTGGCACTCGTCGGGTTCGTCGTCGCCGAACTGCGCTCCGAGTCGCCGATGTTCAACCTGGATCTGCTGAGGATCCCGTCGTTCGCGGCGGCCGCCGTGGTCGCGCTGGTCGGCATGTTCGGCTTCATCGGCACCGCCTACTGCGTCTCGATCCGCCTCGGCGCGGTGATGCACCTCAGCGCGCTACGGGCCGGCATGCCCTTCGTGATCCTTCAGCTGATCCCGCTCCTGCTCGCGCCCGTGCTCAGCAAGATGCTCACCCGTGTGGACGCCCGCTGGCTGCTCACCGGCGGTCTGCTGCCCATGGCCGCGGGCCAGTTCTGGATCGCCGCGCTCCCCATCACCACCCCCTCCCTGACCGCCTTCATCGGCCCGGTGCTGCTGCTCGGCATCGACTTCATCTGCGTCGTCTCCTCCCTCACCTCCGCCGTTGTGAACGCCGTACCGATCCGGATGACCGGCATGGCCAGCGGTGCCACCAGCCTGGTGCGCGAGTTCGGCCAGGCACTCGGGCCGGTGTCATCAGCACCCTCGCGATGAGCGCCGCGTCCGGTGTGCTCGTGGGCAAGCTGAGCGGCGCCGACGCGGGCATGGAGGCGGCGGGACACCTCGCCGTCGTCAACGCCGGCAGCGACAGCGCCCGCGCGGCCGCCCAGTCGGCGCTCGGCCACGGCATGGCCGTCGGCGTGGTGATCTGCGGCTGCGCCTCGCTCCTCGGCGCCGTGGTCACCCCGCTGCTGGTGCGCAAGAACACCACCCGCGAGACGGCACCGGTCGAGGCACAGACCGCTGCCGTCTAGGGTCCACCACCTTTCGTGGCCGACAGGCCGGGGTCCCGCGCCCCGGCCTTTCCCTGTCCCCCGGGCCCGGTCAATGTCGACGGCAGGATGATGAACATCGGCGTGTACACCGAGCCCACCGACGAGCCGGCGAAGGGCTCCGCCTTCGACATCACCGCGGTCCACACCGCCGACTCGGCCGCCACCTTCACCTCCATCGAGCTGAAGGGCGACTTCTACAACGGCATGGGCGCCGGCAAGAACAGGGTCCTCACCTTCGAGGACGCCACGGTGGAGGGGGTGATCTCGGCATCGAAGGCCGTACACCGCGTGTCCACGATCGACGCCTCCAACTTCCACGAGCTCGGCATCGTGACCAACACCGCGCGGGCCGCCGTCAACAACGGCGCGATCGTGGCGCTGAACAGCGGCTCCACCTGGACGGTCACCGGCACCTCGTACCTGACCGGGCTCACCCTCGCCGCCGACGCGTCCGTCCGGGCCCCGCGCGGCAAGAACGTGACCCCTGACCGTCGACAGCACCGAGAAGCCGCTCACACCCGGCGCGACCTACACCGGTGCCCTTGTGCTCACGGTGGTCTGACGGTGTGCTCATGGCGCGGCGTGTGCGCGACGGGCGACTGAAGGGGCGTTTTACGGTGGCTCGATGCAACCTGTCCCAAGATGGGCCTTGCTTTCGTCGGGCTGTGCGCCGGTCGTGCTGATCGGGGGATGGACCATCGCGGCGCTGCTCGAAGGACCCGCCTACGACCCCGCCACGCAGACGATCAGCGTCCTCGCGGCCTACGGCGCCGCGGGATTCTGGGTGATGACCGGGGCGCTGGCCGCCCTGGGTGTCTGTCACCTGCTCACCGCCTGGGGGCTGCGCCCGGCCGCACTCCCCGGGCGGGTGGCGCTGGGCGCCGGAGGGGTGACGGCGTGCGTGGTGGCTCTGCTCCCACCGCCGAGCAGCGGCGGCTCGCTGCGCCACGGCTCGGTCGCCGCGGTCGGCTTCACCCTGCTGGCGGTGTGGCCGGTGCTGGCCGCCGATCGCCGTGGCGTCGCACCGTGGGGACTCAGGCCCGGGCCCTCGCTCACGGCGACCGCGGTGATGCTTGTCAGCGCGGCCTGGTTCATGATCGAGATGCATCAGGGCGGTGCCGATGGTGTCGCGGAACGCCTTGTGACAGCCCTTCAGGCCTTGTGGCCCTTCGTGGTCGTAGCCTCCTGTCTCCGCCACCCTCGGCCCGCGGGCCCCTCGCGTTGAGCGAGGTCGAGGCGGAGGGTGCCGAGTACGTCGTGGAACTGGAGGACGGCGGCCGGCTGCGGGTTTCTGGTGCTGCTCGCCTTGATCTTCACGGTGTCGTACGCCGTCGGAGCCGCCACCGGTCCCGTCGTGCCCGGCATGCACCGCTCCGGAACGGGCGGTGACGGGGGGCGCGGACATGGGGGACACAGGTGGCGCAGGGACATGGACATGCGGCACGGCAGAACCGGCACTCCCGATGATGAAGAAGCTCGTCAGGCTGTCTTACTGGGCGTGGTGGTGTCCTTCTCCTGGGCCGCGTACGCCCTGTTCTTTCGGCGGCGCGGGGGCGGCCCGGATGCGGATGCCGTTCAGCCTGCTGACCTCCGCCGCGGACGCCCGCGGCGGAGCCGCTGATGGACGGCGGCCGTCGGCGGCCTGGATGTGACGCTGCGCGCTGAGCCGGGGTGGCAGACGGGACGGGCACGTGTGTGCCGTTCGCGCTCCACTTCGAGCGCGGTGGGCGGATCGAGGTGCAGGCGGTTGTGGTCCGCCCCGGCGAGGACGAGTGAGGGCAGCCCCACACCTCTACTTGTCGGCCGGCTTGCACACCCAGTTCCCTCTTGCTGATGTGTCCTGTATCACTCTGCTGGGCTTGAGTGCGGGACGGGGGTGTTGTGCGTACCCACCCGTGAGGAGTGGGCCCCGGATGCGAGGATGAGGGCCGTCATGACTGCTGGGTGGGGTGTGCGCACGATACGGGCCGCGGTGTTCGCGTCCGTCTGTGTGCTGCTCGCTGCCCTCGGCCACGTACTGATGTCGGGCGCGACCGTGCCCTGGTGGACGCTGGCGGCCGGTGCCGTCCTCACGGGCGGCGCGGGCTGGTGCCTGGCAGGCCGGGAGCGTGGGCTCCCGCTGGTCGTATCCGTCGTGGTCGTCGCCCAGGGCGGGCTGCACGCGGCGTTCGAGTTCGCACAGTCCTCCACCGCTGCCGTGCACGACATGGGCTCCATGTCCGTGGGCGCGGGCTCCATGGATCCCATGTCCATGGATTCCATGGCCCCTATGTCCATGGGGCACATGGGTGTGAGCCACATGAGTCACACGGGCATGGACCACATGGGCGTCGACCACATGGCCATGGGCCACAGCATGGCGGGCACGTGGTCGTTCGGTATGTTCGCCGCCCACACTCTCGCCGCGCTGCTGTGCGGTCTGTGGCTGGGGCACGGCGAGCGTGCCGCGTTCCGCATTCTGCGGGCCGTCGCCGGATGGCTGGCCGCCCCGCTGCGGCTGTCGCTCGCCCTGCCCGTACCACCGCCCCGCCCGCGACTCAGGCCGCGTCGCGGCCGTTCCGACCGGGCGCCGCGGCTGCTTCCGCTCGTCCACACGATCACTTCTCGGGGGCCTCCGGCGGGGATCGCTGTCGTCTGAGACAGCCGGTTCGCCGAGGCCGTACGGACACGGACGTCGACTCGTCGTCGACGGCCGTACCGGTGTCGCGTGTAGACACCGACCGTGCCTCGGGCCCCGGCCGTACCCGCCGTACGGCCGAATCCCTTGCATCCCCGGACACCTCCGGTACGGCGTGCCCGCACACGTCGCGCACGCGTCGCGCACACGTGACCCTGTGCCCGGCGGCGACGCCGCAGTGTGCCCGCCGCCGTTCCGGAGTCCGGACTACCGAGAAGGACTCAGGTGATCACTCCTGCCCTGCCTTCCTCACGCGCGAGCCGCGTGAGTCGCACGAAGGCGGACAACACCTCCAAAACGGCCTCCTGTGACGAGTCCACGACCGCGTGGGCGCTGGCCGCCCGCGGCGGTGACCCGGACGCCACCGACCGTTTCGTGCGCTCACTGCACCGCGACGTCGTGCGGTATGTGGCGTACCTTTCCGCCGATCCGCAGGCCGCCGACGATCTCGCGCAGGACACGTTCCTGCGGGCGCTCGGCAGCCTGCACCGGTTCGAGGGCCGCTCCTCGGCGCGCGCGTGGCTGCTGTCCATCGCGCGCCGCGCCGTGATCGACAGTCGTCGGTACGCCGCCGCCCGGCCCCGGCTGAGCGATTCCGACGACTGGACGCTGCTGGCGGAACGCGCCCAGCCGACCGGCCTGCCCGGCTTCGACGACGGCATCGCGCTGCTCGACCTGCTGGACGCGCTGCCCGACGAGCGTCGCGAGGCGTTCGTCCTGACCCAGCTGGTGGGACTGCCCTACGCGGAGGCGGCCGAGATGAGCGACTGCCCCGTCGGAACGGTCCGCTCGCGCGTCGCCCGCGCCCGGGCGACCCTCGTCGAACTGCTGACCGAGGCGGAGGCCGGGGGCGCGGCCGACGCCGCGGCCGTGACCGTGGCTGAACCGGCGGCCGCGGCCGCCTGACGGGCACGCCGGTGTCGGTTCCCCCTGCCGGGAACCGACACCGGCCTCGCCCCGACTACTGGAACGGGCGGCGGAGATCCGCCCCTGCATCCAGTGGATCGTGGGGAGTTTCGATGCGTTCTCGTGTGCGGCGGGGTACGACGGCGGCCGTACGCGGTGGCCTGCTGGCGGCGGGCTGCGGCAGCGGGGACGGCGGGGGCAGTGGGGAGGCGAGCTCCGCGGCTGGCAACGGCGACTCAAACGCCTACCCGGTCACCGTCACCGACTGCACGGGCGCCAGGACCACCTTCACCGACGCCCCGAAGCACATCGTCACCAGCAACGCCTCCAGCCTGCAACTGCTGCTCCGCCTCGGCGCCGGGGACAAGGTGATCGGCACCGGCTTCCGGCCCGGCAAAGGCACCCTGCCGGGGGCTCGACGCGCGGGCACAGCAGGTCAAGGTGCTCGGCGAGACCGTGATCCCCAAGGCGAGACTCCTCGGCTCCGGCGCCGACCTGTACATCGACACCTTCGCCTCGATGAACATGGGCGCATGTATGCGGGACGCGCCGACCGAGGAGGAGTTCAAGGCGGCCGGCATCATGCACACCTTCCTGAAGCCCACGGCCTGCGCCGCCACGAGCAAGAGCCCGGTCACCGACCTGTCCGCCGTCCATGACGAGAGCGGGAGTTGAGGATCTGGGGGAGGAGCGGACGTTGAGCATCGACATCGAGGACCTGCACATCGCCTACGCCGGCCGTACCGTCATCGCCGGCGCGCATCTCCTCGCGACCGAGGGTGAGATCACCGGCCTCGTCGGCCGGAACGGCAGCGGCAAGTCCACGCTCCTGCGCACCGTCTACCGGCACCTGAAGCCGGCCACGGGACGGGTCCCGCAGTCCGGCATCGACCTGCGCCGGCTGAGTGCCGCCGAGGCGGCCCGGCATGTCGCGGCTCTCCCGCAGGAGCGGGGCGGCGACTTCGAGCTGATGGAGCGGCACACCGGACGCCGCTTCACCGAACTCTCCGGTGGCGAACGCCAACGCGTCCTGCCGGCCCGCGCCTCCGCCCAGCAGCCGGACGTGCTGGCCCTGGACGAGCACACCAACCACCTCGACATCCGCCATCAGGTCGAACTGCTCGCCCTGCTCCGGGCACTGCGCCGCACACCCTTGGTGTCACTGCACGACCTCAACGCCGCCGCCTCCGTCTGCGACCGGCCGCACGTTCTGCACGACGGTCAGGTGGTCGCCTCGCGCCCGCCCCGGGAGTTGCTGCAACCCGCCCTGTCGGCCGAGGTGTTCGGCGTACGGGCGACGGTGGCGGACCATCCGCTGGCCGGAGCCCCACTGATCGCCTTCGCCCACCGCCCACCGCCCACCGCCCACCGACCACCGAGCGCCGGCAGACGGCCCGGACGTGCAGGACGGGCCCGACGCGCAAGCGGGCATGGACGGGCCGGTGGAGCCGGCCAGTACGGGTATCCCTATGTCGGCCCCGAGCGGTG
The DNA here is from genome assembly GCF_030499515.1 of Streptomyces sp. DT2A-34. NCBI lineage: Bacteria > Bacillati > Actinomycetota > Actinomycetes > Kitasatosporales > Streptomycetaceae > Streptomyces > Streptomyces sp. DT2A-34. The sequence goes on from NZ_JASTWJ010000001.1 coordinate 9,287,416, forward strand.
TCTTGGGGGCTGGTCCCGGGCGTCACACCGGTGAGCGCCCACGATCGCGAAAGGCTGTGGGAACTATGAGCGAGATCGAAGGCATGAACGGCCTGGCCCCGGTGGCGACCTTCTGCGGCGACTGCGACTGCGGCTGTCCGCAACTGTTCGTCGACCCCGCCGCCCCGGCCGAGCGTCGGGTGATCCTCACGGACGACTTCGGGCAGCGCGTGCAGATGAGCGCCGATCAGTTCTCGTCACTGGTCGCGGACGCCAAGTCCGGCAAGCTGGACGGCATCACCACGGCCTGACGCCGTACCGGAGCACCGACTCCGAGTCGATCAACTCTTCGACCACGCCCGGGAACTCAGCCCCCAGCGCCCCCGACCTGGAACGAGGCTGCTGTCCGGCAGCCGACCATCCGAGGGGGCGCGAGAGTGACGGACGGCTGGGTTCTCGTGGCCGTGGCGGGCGCGCTGTCGTTCGTGGCGATCCTCGACATGAGCACCGTGAACGTGGCACCCGCCAACGAGTGCACCGGCGACATCCCGCGCACCGGCCACGACGCTCGTACTGGACCCACCTGCACCGCCTCTCCGTCTTCGACCTGCGTGACGTCCTCGGCGACCTCCCCCACGACGCCAAACGCGCCCACGTCCACCACGTCCACCACGGCACCACGGCACCACGGCACGTGGACTCTGACGCCCTCGGCCGCCTCATCCGCCGCGACGGCGGACCGAGCCACTTCGAGCGGTGACGTCCCGGCGATCACCCTTCCCCGGCGACCGTCCGCAGATAGGTGCCGAGCCGGGCGATGGCCGACGGGTTGCGGGGGCTCTCGACCAGGTCGACGTAGTCGAGGACGAAGATCCGCTTGTGCTTGACGGCGGAGACGTTCCGCAGGGGCGCGTAGGAGAGCAGGAACTTCTTCTTCTGCTCGGCGCTCACGTCCCCGTAGTCGCAGATCACGATGACGTCGGGGTCGCGCTGTACGACGCTCTCCCAGCCCACGGTGGTCCAGGAGTCCTGGACGTCGTGCATGACGTTGGTCCCGCCGGCCTCGCTGATGATCTGCTCGGGCGCGGCGTAGCGGCCGGACGTGAAGGGCTGGTCCTGGCCGCTGTCGTACAGGAACACCTTCGGCCGGTCGGCGCCCGTGGGGGCCTTCGCCCGCACCTCGGCGATCTCCTTCTTGAAGTCGGCGATCAGCGTGGCTGCCCGCTTCTCGACGCCGAACAGCTTGCCGAGGTTGGTGAGGTCGGCGTACAGGGCGTCCAGGGGCGGCATGATGCCGCGCGAGGTCTCCGTGCGGCCGTTGTGGCAGGACTCGGTGAGGACGTACGAGGGGATGCCGAGCTTCTTCAGGGCGTCGGGGGTGAAACCGCTGTCCTCGCGGAAGCCGTAGTTCCAGCCGGCGAAGACGAGGTCGGCGCGGGCGTCGAGGACGTTTTCCTTGGTGAGCTGGTCCTTCGACAGCCACTTCACCTTGCCGTAGCCGCCCTTCCACGGCACACCGCTCAGATCGCCCTTGTCGTCGGGCATGGCGAACCCCGCCATGCGGTCCTCCAGACCGAGGGCGAACATCAGCTCGGTGATGCCGACGTCGTTGGTGACCACGCGCTCGGGCACCTTGTCGTACGTCACCTCGCGACCGCAGTTGGTGAGGGTGACCGCGGAGGACTTGGAGTCCGTCGGCTTCTCCACCGTGGCTCCGCAGCCGGTCGCGGTGGCGGTGGCGACGAGGCAGAGGGCGGTGGCTACGAGCTTGCGCATGTGGTTGTTCCTTGAGGCAGGAGGTCGAACAGGAGCTGGACCACGCCGGTCTCCGGATGCCGTACCGGATGGGCACGGACCCCGAACACCTCGGCGAGCAGGGTGGGTTGAAGGACGTCGTGCGGGGCGCCGGAGGCGACGACCCGGCCGCACTCGACGACGTACAGGACGTCGCAGTGAGCGGCGGCCAGGTTGAGGTCGTGCAGGGCGGCCAGCACGGTCAGGCCGCTGGCCCGCACCAGGGACAGCACGTCCAACTGGTGGGCGATGTCGAGGTGGTTGGTGGGCTCGTCCAGGACCAGCACCCGCGGTTGCTGGGCGAGCGCGCGGGCGATGAGCACGCGCTGCTTCTCGCCGCCGGACAGGGCGAGGAACCCGCGGTCGGCGAGGTGGGTGACGCCTGTGCGTTCCATGGCGGCAGCACAGATCTCCCGGTCCGACACGGCCGTACGGTCCCGGTGCGGCAGCCGCCCCATGGCCACCACCTCCGCGACCGTGAAGTCGAACTCGGCCGACGACTCCTGCGGCAACGCGGCCAGCACCCGGGCGGCGGCCCGCGGTGCCATGGCGTGCACGTCGTCCCCGTCGAGCCGCACCACGCCCGCGGCCGGACGCAGCGCCCGGTACACGCAGCGCAACAGCGTGGACTTGCCGCTGCCGTTCGGGCCGACGAGCCCGACGAACGCCCCGCTGTCCACGGCGAGTCGAATGTCGTCGACCAGTCGTGTCCCGGCGGCCTCGACCGTGATCCCCTCGATGTCGAGCCGCATCCTCACCGACCTCCGAACGCATAGCCGCCGCGCCGCATCAGCAGCACGAACGCGGGCACCCCGACGACGGCCGTGATCACCCCGACGGGCAGCTCGGCGGGGGCGAGGAGGAGCCGTGACAGCAGATCCGCCCACACCAGCAGCACCGCCCCGGTGAACGGCGCCACAACCAGCACCCGCCGGTGATCGGCGCCGACCATCATCCGTACGACATGCGGCACCATCAGTCCGACGAACCCGATGGCCCCGCTGACCGCGACGACGGTTCCCGTCACGGCGGCGGTGACGAGGAACAACTCCCTGCGCAGCCACGCCGGTTGGACGCCGAGCGCGGCGGACGTCTCGTCCCCCATCGCGAGGGCGTTGAGGGCCTCGGCCCGCCACCGCAGCCACGCCCACCCGGCCGCCACGGTCACCGCGGCGAGCGGCACCTGGGCCCAGGTCGCGCCGCCCAGGCTTCCGAGCAGCCACATCATCGCCGACCGTGCCGCCTCACCCCGGGCCGCGCCGAACACCATGACGGTGGTGACGGCCTCGAAGCCGTACGCCAGTGCCGTCCCGGTCAGGATCAGCCGCAGCGGGGTGAGGCCGTGCGGCGACCGGGCCACGGCATACACCAGCGCCGTCGCCGCGAGCGCCGACCCGAACGCCGACAGGGACAGCGCCCAGACCCCGAGCCCCGCGAACGCCCCCAGCAGGATCACGGCGTTGGCGCCCACCGCGGCGCCCGAGGAGATGCCCAGCACGAACGGATCCGCGAGCGCGTTGCGCACCATCGCCTGCACGGCCACCCCGACCGTCGCGAGCCCGGCCCCGACCACCGCACCGAGCACGACGCGCGGCAGCCGGATCTCCCAGACGATGGTGTACGCGGCGACATCCCCGGCGTCGATGGTCCCACCGGTCAGCCCCGCCCCGAGCAGCCGGAAGACATCGCCCCATCCGATACCGGCGGCCCCGAGCCCGACACCGCACACGAGCGAGACGAGCAGCAGGAGCCCCAGCGCGAGGACGAGCGACACCACGGATACGCGTGAGGCATCGGGCAGTCGTGACGCACCCGGTCTCGGTCTCACTGTCCGGGTCTTACTTCGGTGCACGGGCGGGCGGTCCTTCGCCTGGGGCCGCCTGTGAACATCGATCAGGAGACGGCCCGTACGACCGTGCCGGCCGCGCGGTCCCCTCTCGCAGTCCACGGCGAGCAGTCAACGGGTCGCACCCACCACGGGCGATCGGGCTCACGCGACGGACCACAGGGTCCCCGCGCACACCGTTGCGGGTCAGCGCCGGACTCTCACCGGACTTCCCCCGCGGGAGGCCCGGGGAGCGTAACAGAACATCCCGCCGGGGCCCGGCTGACGGCCACCGCACCCGTCGTTCACCCGCAAGTGCCCCCTGGGGTAGGGTCACCGGCGTTGCCGGCTACTGACTGGTAGTGCGCCGGTGCGGTGAGTGTCGGAGGGGCGGCAGGCAGATGGAATCCCAGTGGGGTGAGAGCGGATCCGTGGGCGTCGACGGCACCAGGTTGGAGGAGTTGGCTCCCGAACCGCTGCTGACCCGCGATTACGAGACGCGTCCCTCGCTCGTGTACGAGCGGCTGAGGCAGCGGCACGGCCCCGTCGCACCGGTCGATCTGCTGGGTGTGCCCGCCTGGCTGGTCCTCGGCTACCGGGAGGCGCTGCAGGTCCTCCAGGACGACGACGGCTGGCCGAAGGGGCTGGAGAACTGGCGGGCCCGCTCGGCGGGCGAAGTCCCCGCCGACTGGCCGCTCGGGCCGTCCCTGGAGGTCAACCATGTGCTGATCCAGGGCGGCCCCGGATACGGGACGCTGCGGACGGCCTGGGACGCCGCGCTCAAGCCCTTCCAGGAGCCCGGCCACCCGCAGGCGAAGCGGCTGAAGGCGGCCGTCACCGCCTACGCCGACGAACTGATCACCTTGGTCGGACAGGGCGGCGGCACGGGTGTGGCGGACCTGTCCGCGCAGTTCTCCCGGCCACTGCCGCTGATGGTGGCCAGTCATCTGCTCGGCTTCCCCGGTTCCCAGGGCGACGACGCGCTGATGGACATGTGGCGGGTCCTGGACGCCGGTCCGGACGCGGAGCCCGCCCTGGAGCGCCTGTTGGCGACGCTCGCGGAACTGGCGGCCGTGAAGCTGAAGGAGCCGGGGGACGACTTCCCCTCCAACCTTCTCGCCGCGCATCCCGACCTCTCGCTGGACGAGCTGGCCCGTGAGCTGTTCATGCTGCTCGGTATGACCTCCGACCACGTCGGGATCCTCATGTCCAACACGGTGGTCGAGGTCATCTCCGGTGACGGCGACGGCGGCGTGCGCGCCAGCCTGTCCGTTGGGATGATCAGGGAGACCATGAACCGGGTGGTCATGCGCAAGCCGCCGCTGGTGAACTTCGTACCGCGCTTCGCCGCCCAGGACACCGCGCTCGGCAACTACACGATCCGGGCGGGCGATCCGGTCTGGGTCTCCTCCGCCGCCGCGCACGCCGACCCGCTCTTCGCCGACCATGTGGCGGCGAGCAGCACCATCAGCACCCGGGCGCACCTGTCCTGGGGCGCGGGCCGCCGCCAGTGCCCGGCGCGCGAGCTCGCGTCCACGGTCGCGGCGGTGGGTGTGGGCCGGCTCTTCGAGCGGTTCTCCCATCTGGACCTCGCCCTCCCGGCCGACCAACTGCCGTGGCGCTCCTCGCCGTTCATGCGCGGCCTGCGCTCACTGCCCGTACGGTACGAACTCGCGCCGATGCCCCGTCAGCGCGCCGGGCGGCCGCCGACGTCAGCCTCCGCACCGGAGAGCGCCGAGCCGGACGCCGAGTCGGTGCTGCCCGCCCCGGCCGCCCGGCAGCGCTCCTCGCTGTGGCGCTATCTGACGGGACTCATCCGCACCGGCCGCTGACCCAGGGCCTGTCCGGCGGATCATGCCGGCGGCGCGGGGCCTGGCACGCGCTCCCCCAGAGGGGGGACCCAGCCGCGTTGTCGTCGGTCTCCCCCACTCTCGACTTCGCTCAAGCGGGAGGGGCCCCCATCGCTCCGCGTCGCCCGCCGCGGTAGCGGCTGATGTCACAGCCTCCTCCGCCTTGCAGCTGCACGCACCAGGCCCCGCTCGGCTGGCTGCAAAGCACCGCTTCTTGCAGCCGGCCCGATCCGCCGGACAGGCCCTGGTTCACGAGGACACGCGCTCGACCTCCGCCGTACCCGAGCCGACCGGACCGATCCGCAGCACCGTGCCCGTGAGACCGGTGAACGGCTCGACCGTCACGCGGCCCTGGCCGCCCGGAGGCGTCGCCGTCACGCGGTACGCCGACGGATCGGCGTCCCCGATCTCCACCTCCAGGACGGCGCGTGAGTTCGGCGGCACGGTCACCCGTACCGCGTGCGTGGCGCCGGAGCGGCGTACGGCCACCGACACGGGCCCGCGCACGGAGGGGACCGTCCCTTCGACCTCCGCCAGCAGGCCGGTCCTCGGGCGGATCAGGAACTCCGCCGCGCCGGGCTTGCTGACCTGGACGCCGAGGATGTGCCGGGCGACCGCGTTGGCGGGTGCGGAGGCCCAGGCGTGCGAGAAGGTCATGTTGGACTTCAGGGCGGGATCCCACGCCTCGGTGACGATGGTCGCCTTCAGCGCGTCCAGCATGTGCAGCCAGGAGTTGGTGGCCGAGGAGGTGAGCAGCGCCAGCGCGGCGTCCGCGCGGCCGAGGCGGAAGAGGGCGTCGAGGAGGAACTGGGCGCCGTACACGCTCACCTTCATGCCGCCCGCGGCGAGGGTGTCGCCGAGCCTGGCCAGGACCTCGGCGTCGAGGGACTCCGCGACGCCGAGCGCGACCGGGAAGGCGGTGGCGTGCTGGGCGCTGTGGGAGGTGCCCACGCCGTCGAGGAACCGGCCGGCCGAGGCGTCGAGCAGGGTGTCGCGCATGGCCCTGGCGAGGGTGTCGGCGCGGCCGCGCAGGGCCTCGGCGTCTTCGGACTTGCCCAAGGCCTCGGCACAGTGGGCGAGCGCGTCGAAGGCCGCGTACTGGAAGGCGTTGACGACGGTGTTGACGTTGGTGAAGACGTACCCGTCGCGGCCGGCGGCCGGCCAGTCGACGAGGTCGCCCAGATCCCGGCTGGTGTTGCCGGGGGCCTTGCGGACCAGTCCCTGGGAGTCCAGATAGGTGGTGAGGTTCTTCGCCGCGAGCAGGTCGTAGTCCTTGGCGAGCTGCCGGTCGTCGCCGGTGGCGAGGTAGTCCTCCCACGCGGAGATCGCGCACATCAGCCGGTACTCGGTGGGCCAGGTGCCCTTGCGGACCAGGTAGTCGTTGGACCAGCGGGCCAGGGCGTAGGAGCGCTGGACGCCGTACTCGGAGAGCTGGTTGATCAGGGCGTCGCCCTCGTACGGGCCGCGCTCGCGGGTCGGGGTGTCCACGTACACGTCGCCGCGGGTGGCCTCGATCGAGTAGCGGCACAGCTCCCAGACGCGGTCGAGGTCGGGGTCGGAGCTGCGGAAGGAGGCGTGCGCGTCGTCCCAGTCCAGCTTCCAGGCGCGCCCGGTGACGACGGCCTTCGACAGGTCCACGGACGTGCGCAGCTCGGCCCAGCGGAAGCCGCGGTAGCCCCAGTGCTCGAAGCGCTGTGCGCCGTCGCGCAGGGTCCACAGCTCGCGGTAGGTGTTGGTGGCGCGCAGCTGGTACTTGACCGTCCCGTCCGCGTTCAGCTCCTCGCCGAGCCGCACCTCGACGGTGTCGCCCGTGCTGCGGGTGACCTCCAGGGCGAGCCCGCCGACGATCTCCCGGCTGAGGTCGACCAGCCAGCGGCCGTCGGCGGCCTTGGCGACGGACGCCGGGGTGACGTCGTGCAGCCGGACCGGCTCGATCAGTGCGGGGGTGAGTCCGTCGATGGCGGGGCGGACGCGCGCCGCGTGCCAGTCGCCGTCGCCGAAGCCCGGTTCCGTCCAGCCGACGGGCTCCCGGCGCAGGTCCCAGTACTCCTGCGGGACGGTGAAGTAGCTGCTGCCGGCGCTGCCCTTCGCGGGCAGCAGTCCGGCCTGGCGGCGCGCCTTCCAGTGGTCGCCGGAGGAGACGGTGGCCCGGCTGCCGTCGGTGTAGGTGATCTCCAGCTGGGCCAGAACTTCTGCTGCGAGGTGGTCCAGCACAGCGCGGCGAGCGCGTTCTCCCCGCCGCCCGCGCGCAGGGTGGGTGTGATGTCGAACGCCTGGTAGGCGGTCCCGGAGCCGGAACGCACGGAGGCGTGGCCGACCACGGTGCCGTTGCTCCACACCTTGGCCACGTACTGACGGGCGGGATCGGGCGAGGTCGCCGCCACGTAGAGGACGGCCGCGGCTATGTCCTTGCCGGAGTCCGTGGCGTACTCGTGCCGCAGCAGCGCCCAGGTGTTGTCGGCCCCGTAGGAGGAGAGCGAGGAGGCGCCGGTGGGGAAGGTGAGCGTGCCGCCGGAGACCGTGCCCGCGGAGAAGGTGCCCTTGTCGGAGGCGAAGTCGTCGTCGAGCAGGACGGTGCCGTCGGCGGCCGTGAAGGTGACCCGGTCGTACACCTGGGACTCGGTCAGGCCGTTGCGCAGACCGATGTTGCCGGAGGCGTAGCGGCTGTCGGTGGTGGTGTCGACGGCGGTGCCGTTCACGGTGGTGGTGAAGGTGGTCCCGGTCATGGTGACGGAGACGTCGAGCCACTCCCCGGTGGCGACCGCGAAGGGCAGCCGGACCTCGCCGAGGACCGAGTAGGTGCCGTTCACGCAGACGTGCTCGCGCAGCACGCCGGGGCTGCCGGCGCGCAGCTGCCACATGTAGTTGTTGGCGGTGTTGGCGGCGCGGAACCACAGTCCCGCGGCCACGGTGGTGATCTTCAGGCGGGTGCTCAGGGTGCCGTCGGTCATGACCGGTCCGGCCGGCACCCAGATCGGCTCGGCCTTCCACTCGTCCTCGACCGAGGTGGCCAGCAGCACGGGCCGGGACCAGGCGGACCGCTTCTCGCCCCAGCTTCGCACCCGCCACCAGTTAGGCGGTACGGGGCTCCAGGGCCGGCCCGCCGTACGGTACGGCGGTGGAGGCGGCGGACTCCTGCCTGCCGGAGTCCCAGATCAGCCGGTCCTCCTCGAAGCCGGCCGGAGTGGCGGCCAGCTGCAGCTGGTAGGCCTGCTGGACGGTTCCGGCACCGAAGTCCGGCATCTGCCAGCTGAACCGGGGGCGTTGCCCGGCGCTCGTGCCCAGTGCCTGCGGCAGCAGATCCGCCGGCATTCCGCTCGGCGCGGGCGGCTGCCCCACCGTGGCGGCGGCCGACGGAGCGGCGGCGAGGGCCCGGGGGCCGGTCAGGACGACGGAGGCGGCCGTGACTCCGCCCAACTGCAGAAGTCTTCGACGCGACAGGTCCCAGGACATGGTGCACCCTCGGTTCGGTTCGTTCGTGAAAGGTTTCAAGCCGATTGCCCGGAGGTTGGGGTTCCGCGTCGGATGCGGTCAATGCCCATGGTCGGGATGAGGTGGGCGAGGAATTGAAACGATTTAGCCACGGCCTTTCAGAGGGTGGCCGTGGCGTGGACCGGGCCGCAAGGTGATCGACTGGAGGTCACCTTGATGGCGGCGTACGGTCGAATGGTGCGCGCACCAGCCACTTGACCCTCGTCCGAGGGCGCGATGCGATGAGCAATCCCGAGCCCACACCCGAAACGCGGACCACCAGCCCGGAGCAGAGGCCGGGCGATGGCCGGGGCAGCGGTATGGCGCTGCTGGTCATCGCCTCCTGCCAGTTGATGGTGGTGCTCGACATCACCATCGTGAACATCGCCCTGCCGGACATCCAGCGCTCGCTCGACTTCTCCACCACGAGCCTGTCCTGGGTGATCAACGCCTACACGCTCACCTTCGGCGGACTGCTGCTGCTCGGCGGCAGGATGGGCGACATCCTCGGCAGACGGCGCGTCTTCATCTTCGGCGTACTGCTCTTCGTACTCGCCTCGTTGCTCGGCGGCATGTCCCAGAACGAGTGGCAACTCCTCGCCGCTCGTGCCCTGCAGGGCGTCGGCGGCGCCATCGCGTCCCCGACCTCCCTCGCCCTGATCAGCACGACCTTCCCCGAAGGGCCCGCACGCAACAGGGCGTTCGGGGTGTTCGCCGCGGTCTCGGCGGGCGGCGGCGCGATCGGGCTGCTGGCCGGCGGCATCCTGGTCGAGTGGCTGAACTGGCGCTGGGTGCTGTTCGTCAACGTGCCCATCGGGCTGCTCATCGCGCTCGCCACCCCGCGCTGGATCCGGGAGTCCGAGCGCCACCCCGGTCACTTCGACCTGGCGGGCGCGCTGGCCTCCACCATCGGCATGGTGCTGCTGGTGTACGGCTTCATCCGGGCCGCGCAGGACGGCTGGCGGGACCCGCTCACCCTGGCCGCGTTCGGGGCGGCCGTCGTCGTGCTGCTCGCGTTCGTTCTGATCGAACGGCGCTCCCGGCAGCCGATCACACCCCTGCACATGTTCGCGGACCGCAACCGGGCGGGCACCTACGGCATGATGCTGAGCCTCGCCGCCGCGATCTTCGGCATGTTCTTCTTCCTCACCCTCTTCGTCCAGAACGTGCTGGACTTCAGCCCGCTCCAGGCCGGCCTTGCCTTCCTCCCGGTGAGCGCCGTCATCGCGGTGGGCGCGGGGCTCGCCTCCCAACTCCTGCCGAAGTACGGGCCAAAACCCTTCATGGTGACCGGCGCCATCCTGGCCGCCACCGGCCTCGCCTGGCTGACCCTGACCGACGTCCACTCCACCTACGCCGGCAGCATCCTCGGCCCGATCCTCGTGTTCAGCCTCGGTATGGGCATGGAGTTTGTGTCGCTGACCCTGATGGCGCTGTCCAACGTGGCCACCCGGGAGACGGGCGCCGCCTCCGGACTCCTCAACGCCACCCAACAGGTGGGCGGTTCCCTCGGGCTGTCCATACTGGTCACGGTCTTCGGTACGGCCAGCCGCAACGAGGCCGACCAACAGATCCCCGCCTTCATGTCCCAGGCGACCCCCGGGGAGCGGCTGCGCTTCGAACGCACCGGGCAGCTCCCCGCGCAGTACGCCGACGAGATCCTTACCGCTGGAGTCTCCGCCGCCTTCATCACGGCCGCGATCTGCACCGCGATCGCCGCGGTGATCGCCCTCCTCGTCATCCAGGTCCGCCCCTCCGACCTGGAACGGCTCCAGGGCGGAGGAATGCCGACCGCCTGAGATCACGTCTGTCGCAGGCGCATCCGTCAGCCGCCGATTCTCGCCGCGATGATCGGTGCCAGGCGGTCGGCGATCACGCGGTGGCCCTGGTCGTTCGGGTGGACGGAGTCCGTCAGATCGCCGGAGCCGAGCCAGCCCGTCGTGTCGACGAACGAGACCCGGGTGTCACCGCCGTCGACGGCCGCCTTGACGGCCGCTTCGGTCTGCGGGACGTAGCGACCGCGGAAGGTCTCCAGGGCGAAGATCCAGGCGCGGGGATAGGCGGCGCGGACCTTGCGCAGCAGGCTGGTGTACGCCGGCTGGAACTGCGTGGAACTGACGCCGTGCCCCACGTCGTTGGTGCCCAGGTTGATGACGACCGCGTCCGCCTGGTAGCGGGAGAAGTCCCAGTCGGGGGTGGGGGAGTTGGGATTGAGCCTGGTGAACTGCTGCTCCAGGCCCACGCATCCGTCGGCCGTGGCGACCAGACAGGCACCGCCCTGGGCGATCTGGGTGTGCTCCGCACCGAGCCGTTCGCCGATCAGCCAGCCGTACGCGGTACGGGCGTTCTGCGAGGTCGTGGTGCCCACCGTGATCGAGTCGCCGACGAACTCGATCACCTTGGCGGGAGCCGACGGTGCGAAGGTGGTCGCGCCGCTGTCGAGGACCAGCCCCTGGAAGACGGCGTCGCCGCGGTACGAGCCCGCGACCACCTGGTAGTTGACCTGGAGCGTGTGGTTTCCGGAGGCCAGGGCCGTCGGGGTCAGGTCCACGGTGCCCTTGACGTCGTCGTAGAACTTCACCGGCCCGTTGTCGATGCGCGCCCAGAAGTCGATCGTGTTCCGCTGCTTGAGCTTGACCGTGCGGCCGGTGAACCCGACCCGGTAGTACGCGCCGGCCCAGTACGGGGTGTAGAGGGTGCTGGAGCTCCGGGTGTCCCAGCGGCCGACGAACTTGATGTTGGGGTCGCCGGGCTGGCCGGGAGCCGCGGCCTTGGTGGACACGTCGGCGGCACTGCCCAGTCGGTCGGCGATGACGGGCGCCAGGCGGCCCGCGAACTTGGTGTGTCCCGCCTCGTTGGGATGGCCGTTGCCGTCCTCGTAGTCGGTGCCGTCGGTGAGCCAGCCCGTGGTGTCGACGTAGTGCACCTTGGCGTCACCGGAGTTGTTGCGGGCGCTGACGGCGGCCCTGGTCTCCGTCACGTAGCGCTTCTTGAGCGTCTGCACGGCGAAGAGGCGCGCCTGGGGGTGCTTGGCGCGCACGTCGCTCAGGAACTTGGTGTACGCCGCCTGGAAGGCGGAGCCGGACACGCCGTGGCCGATGTCGTTGGTGCCCAGGTTGACGACGACCGCGCTCGCCCCGTAGCGGGAGAAGTCCCAGCTCTGGTCGCCGGTGCTGCCGGTCCTGAAGTACTGGCCGCTCAGGCCCGTACAACCGGACTGGGCGACCAGGCAGTAGCCCGCGCGGGCGATCCTGGTGTGCCGCATCCCCAGCCGCTCGCCCGTCTTCCAGGCGTACGAGTCCAGTGCCAGCCGGTCGGTGAGGGCGCCGGCGGTGATGGAGTCCCCGACGAACTCGACCACCCCTGACGGCACGGTCGGACTGACCGTGCGCGCGCCGGGGTCCAGTACCAGGCCCTGGAAGACGGTGTCGCCGGAGCGGTAGGAGATCCGCAGGGTGTGGGTGCCGGGGGACAGGGGCTGGGGAGTGAGGTTCACCGTTCCGCGCACGCCGGCGTGGAAGACGTCGGGTCCGCCGTCGACGCTCGCGTAGAAGTTGACCGCGTCCCTCGCCCTGACCTTCACCGTGGTGCCGGTGAAGGCCGTCTGAAGGTACGCGCCGGACCAGTGGGGCACGGCGGCGGTGCCCGAACTCGTGTCCCAGCGGCCTACGTAGACGATGTTGGGGTCGGACACCGAACCGTCACCGGCCGCTGCCCGCGCCGGAGAGCCGCCCGCCCAGGACAGGGAGAGCAGGCAGGCGACGAGCGCTGCGGTGAGAAGGATTGAAAGGGTGCGTCTGGGGTGGGGGGTTGTCTGCACGGGGATCCCTTTCACGTGGGGGTTGGGAGCGCTCCCATGTAGAACTGTGTTTCGAGAGAAGCAATGAAACGGTTCAGCGTCAAGGACTTCTGTTGACGAGTCAGGGAATCCGGGCGAGAGGTGCGACAGGTGTGACGACCTTCACGCCGATGTGGCGGAAAGTGATGAATTCCTTACAGAAAAGGCGCGTAAGTGACGGTGATTCACGCGCACTTCACAGGAGGTTCACCAAGCGACCGTTCACCCTCAACTACACCCTCCCCAGCAGTCTTTCCCACGCGGTGACGCCGTATCACTTCGACCCGGCCCGCCAGTTGAACGTGCTGCCCGACGGCCGCCCCGCCGTCAGTGACCCGGACCTGCTGCTCGCGGTCGGCACCACGACGTCCACCGCCGGATCCGCCACCCACTTCGACGACTGACGATCCGTACGCGAATGACCGTACTGATCCTGACGTGCGAAGAGGACGTGACCGCCGACATGGTGGTGGCCAGGCTGCACGGGACAGGGACTCCCGTGCTGCGGCTGGACCCCGCCGACCTGCCGGGCAAGGCCGTGCTGTCCGCCGACTACGCCCATGGTGACTTCGACGGGCACCTGTCGGTCAACGGACATGTGCTCAGCATGAGCGGCCTGCGCTCCATCTGGGTGCGCAGGCCCGGCGAACCGGCGGCGCACGCGGCCGACCCCTCACCGTGGCTGACCGCCGAGACCCGGCAGGCGCTGTACGGGATGCTCCACTCCGCCGCCGCGCGGTGGATGAACCATCCGCGCAACGCCGACCAGGCCCGGCTGAAACCCTGGCAGTTGAGGGTCGCCCACCTCAGCGGCTTCGCCGTACCGCCGACGGTCTTCACCACGTCACCCCGGCTGGCGCGGGAGTTCGCCGAGGAGTACCGGGACGTGGTGGTGAAGTCCGCCTCGGGGCCGCCGCCCGGCGACCCCGCGCCGGCCCTGCCGACCACCCTCGTCGGCTCCGACGCGGACTTCTCCGCGGTCGCGGCCGGGCCCGCGCTGCTCCAGCGGTACGTACCCAAGCGGGCCGACATCCGGCTGACCTGCGTCGGTACCCGGCTGTTCGCCGCGCGCAAGACCGCCGAACCGGGCCAGGTCGACGGCCGCTACGGCGACACCGGGCACGCCTGGGAGGCGGTCCCGGTCCCCGAACGCATCGGCAAGGCGGTGCACGAGTACGTCACCCTCGCCGGACTGGCGTACGCCGCCTTCGACTTCGCCGAGGACGAGCACGGCATCTGGTGGTTCCTGGAGTGCAACCAGGGCGGCCAGTTCGGCTTCGTCGAACTGGAGACCGGGCAGCCGATCTCGGCGGAGGTCGCCCTGTGGCTGGCTCACCGCAGGACGGACCGCCGCGCTCCCGAGGGCCGCCGGTGAGTGTCGCCGGGGCCGGGGCCCGGCGTACTGCTACGCGGCCAGCTCCTTGCGGATGCGGTCCAGCATGAACGCCGAGGACTCGCGGGCCCGTTCCTCCCAGGCGAAGACACAGGCCGTGGCGAGGCCGTCGAAGTTCAGCTCGCGCAGCGTGCCGAAGAAGGCGTCCCAGTCGACCTCGCCCTGCCCGATGTCCAGGTGCTGGTGGATCCGGGCCGGGGTGCCGGGCGGGTTGAGGATGTAGCGCAGGCCGGAGGAGCCCTTGTGGTTGAAGGAGTCCGCGATGTGCACATGCTGGAGCTTGTCGCCCGCGTAGCGCATCATCGCCGCGATGTCCGCCGTCGGGTCCGCGCCCGACAGGTGGAAGGAGTGCGGCGCGCAGTAGAGGTAGTTCACCCACGGCTTGTCGATCGCCCGCACGAGGTCGACCGCGGGGGTGTTCTCCTCGCAGAAGTCGTCCGGGTGCGCCTCCAGGTTCAGAGCGATGCCTTCGCGCTCGAACACCGGGAGCAGCTCCTCCAGCGAGCGCCAGAAGGCCGCCTCGCTCTCGGCGGCGCGCTCGGGGCGGCCGTTGAACTCCGAGTTCATCAGCGGACATTCGAGTTCGGCGGTGATCTCGATCATCCGCTTCCAGTACCGCACGGCGGCCTGCCGCTCGGTCTCGTCCGGCGACGACCACCTGTACAGCGGCAGCACGGAGGACAGCTGGACGCCGTGCGTGCGCAGGGAGTTCTTCAGCTCCCCGATCCGCTCGTCGTCGGCGCGGGTGCAGGAAGAACGGCATGAAGTCGTCGCGGGGCGACAACTCAAGGTACTCGTAGCCGAGTTCGGCGACCGTGCGCACCATCTCGTCGATGGGGAGCGCGCGGAGCATGTACGGGTCGAGGGCGATTTTCACGCGGCACCTCCGTAGAAGGCAGGTCGGGGCTTGAGGTCGGTGGCGATGACGCGGCCCGACTCCAGGGCCTCGACGGTCGCGGTGGTGATGACGGTGGCGGCGTAGCCGTCCCAGGCCGAGGGCCCGGTGGGCTCGTCGCCGGCGGCGATGCCCGCGATCCACTCGCGGAACTCGGTGTCGAAGGCGTCCCGGAAGCGGCTCACCCAGTCCGTGAGCACCTCGGTGCTGTGCCGAGCGGCGGTGCGCACGCCGACGGCGGCCGGGTCGGGCAGCCGTACGAGGCCCTCCTCGCCCACCGCCTCGCACTGGATGTCGTAGCCGTACTGGCAATTGACGAAGACCTCCAGATCGATGCGGACGCCCTTGGCGGTCTCGAAGAGCATGATCTGCGGGTCCTTGAGGTGCTCGAACCGCTTGCTCGTGGCGCGCGGTGTGATCACCTGGGTGGAGACGATCTCGTCGTCGAGCAGCCAGCGCAGCACGTCCACCTCGTGCACGGCCGTGTCCAGCGCGGCCATGCCGGAGGTGTACGACTCCGGGACGGTCGGGTTGCGGTGGGCGCAGTGCACGATCAGCGGCTCGCCGATGCGGCCGGAGTCGATGACCTGCTTCATCTGCCGGTAGCCGGCGTCGTAGCGGCGCATGAAGCCGACCTGGACCAGGCGGCGGCCGTGTGCCGTCTCGGCCTCGACGATCTTCAGGCAGTCCTCGGCGGTGGTGGCGAGGGGCTTCTCGCAGAACACCGGCTTTCCGGCGGCGATCGCGTTCAGCACGTGCTCGGCGTGGGTGGGGCCCCAGGACGTCACGAGGACGGCGTCGACGTCGTCCGCCGCGATCACGGCCGCGCCATCGGACAGCACCCGGGCCCCGACCGGCGCCGCCGCCTCCTCGGCGCGGGCGGCGTCGATGTCGGTGACCGCGGTGACGCGGGCACCTGTGACGGTATCGGTGAGGCGCCGGATGTGTTCCTTGCCGATCCAGCCGACGCCGATGACGCCTACACGTACGGTCATTTGCATTCCTTATGACAGAGGGTCAGGAGAAGCGGGCCCGGAGTTCGGCCTCGAGGGTTTCGAGCGAGCGGCCCTTCGTCTCGGGGACGTAGCGCTTCACGAAGGCGAACGAGAAGACACCCGCCACCACGAAGAGGAAGAAGGTGTCGGAGATCCCGATACCGGAGACCAGAGACGGGAAGACCAGTCCGATCACGAAGTTGGTCAGCCACAGCACCACGGCCGCGACACCCATCCCGAAGCCGCGCATCCGCATCGGGAAGATCTCCGACAGCATCAGCCAGGTCACCGGCGAGATCGCGCCCTGCTGGAAGGCGAGGAAGGTGACGGTCATGGCGAGCACGGCGTAGGCACGGCCGTCACCGGACGGCAGCACCAGCGAGAAGACGCCGATCAGCAACAGGGCGGCGGTGGTGCCCAGCTGACCGGCCATCAGCATCGGGCGACGGTTGACCCGGCCGAGCAGCCAGATCCCGACGAAGGTGGCCAGCACCGAGATGACGCCGTTGGCGATGTTCGCCGTGAGCGCGCTGTCCGCGGCGAAACCGGCGTCGGTGAGGATCTGGGTGCCGTAGTACATGATCGTGTTGACGCCGGTGATCTGCTGCACGATGGCGATGCCGAAGCCGACGGACATCAGCTTGCGCACCCAGGGCGTGGCCTTCAGGTCCTGCCGGCCGCCGAGCTTCTCCTGCTCCTCCTTGACGGCGAGCGCGGAGACCTCCGCGAGCTCGGCCTCGGCCCGCTGCCGGGACCTGACCTGCTTGAGCACGTCCAGGGCCTCGCTGAAGCGGGCCTTGGAGGCGAGCCAGCGCGGGCTCTCCGGCATCACGAGCATGCCGAACCAGAGCACGACGGCCGGGACGGTGGCGATCACCAGCATCCAGCGCCAGACCCCGCCGGACTCGCCGCCCACCCGGGCGATGATCGCGTTGGAGGTGAACGCCAGCAACTGGCCGCTGACGATCATGAGTTCGTTACGGGTGACCAGTGCGCCGCGCCGCTCGGCGGGCGAGACCTCCGCGAGGTAGACCGGCACGGTCACCGACGCGCCGCCGACCGCGAGGCCGAGCACGAACCGGGCGACGACCATGACGGCGGTCGTCGGCGCCAGCGTGCAGCCCAGCGCGCCGAGGGTGAGGATCGTGCGGCGCCGCCCGCGCGCGTCCGACAGCCGCCCGCCGGTCACCGCGCCCAGGGCGGCACCGAGGAGGAGCGAACTGGTGACCATGCCCTCGGTGACCGGGGTCAGGCCCAGGTCGTCGGTCATGTACGGCAGGGCGCCGTTGATGACGCCGGTGTCGTAGCCGAAGAGCAGTCCGCCGGAGGTGGCGATGACGGTGATGAGCCGCAGCCTGCGCGAGACCGCCGGCGGGGCGTCGTCCGTGACGGGGGCGGGGGCCTGGGGCGCGTCGTCCTTGAGATCCACGGGCCGCCCCCTTACCGGTCGAGAGTCATCAGGGTCGGGCGTCGCGTCCCGGTGAGGCCGCAGCCAGCCAGGTGCTCGCGGGTGCTCACCGCGATGGGCAGCGGCACCTCGGGTGCGCACGGGTACAGGTCCTGCTCGACGATCACGAACAACTCGGCGCCCAGTAGGGCGAGTTCGGCCACCACATCGGCGGGGTTCGGCACGCCGACGGGCGGCGAGGCACACACGCCGCGCTTGACGGCCTCGCCGAACGACAGGTCCTCCGCGGCGACCTGAGCGAGGATCTCCGGGTCCATCTGCTTGATGTGCACGTACCCGACGCGCTCGCCGAAGCGGCGGATCAGGTCGAGGTTGTCGCCGCCGCCGTAGGCGACGTGCCCGGTGTCCAGGCACAGGTTCGTGTAACGGGAGTCGGACTCGTTGAGCAGCCGCTCGATCTCCGGCTGGGTCTGGATGTGGCTGTCGGCGTGCGGGTGGATGACCAGGCGTACGTCGTACTCGTCGAGGAGCAGCTTGCCGAGCCGGTCGGCGGCCTTGCCGAAGCCCGCCCACTGCTCGGCGGTGAGCTCCGGCGACTCGGTGAACGCGCCGGTCTTCTCGTCCCGGTACATGGGCGGGATGAGGACCAGGTGATGGGCGCCCGCGGCGGCGGTCAGCTCCGCGACCTGGCGGACATGGGCGAGCATCCCGTCCCACGCCTCGGGCCGGTGCAGCGCGCCGAAGGCGGTGCCGCCGGAGACCTGGAGGCCGCGGGAGTCCAGTTCCCCCTTGAGCTGCCGCGGGTCGGTGGGCAGGTAGCCGTACGGCCCGAGTTCCAGCCACTGGTAACCGGCCCGGGCCAGCTCGTCGAGGAAGCGGGTGTACGGGACCTGCTGGTCGTCCTCGGGGAACCAGACGCCCCAGGAGTCGGGGGCCGAGCCCAGGCACAGGTTGCCCACGGTGGTGCGGAGCGAGGTTGGCGCCTTGCCATGACGGGTCCTTCGGGGAGGGGGCGGAAGTCGGGGGATGTATCCGCAGATCGTTTGTTGCGCTCTACTAGCGCGCTCTAGTGCGAGTACGATGACCCTGGTCCAAATGTCATGTCAATAGCTTGTTGTCAGGAGATTTCCCGACCCGGCTAAGGTGATCGGCGTCGAAGGGTGGGTTCACAGGTGGATGCATCGGGCAGGCAGCGGCCCACGATGGCGGATGTCGCCGAGAAGGCGGGCGTGTCCCGAGCGCTCGTCTCGATCATCTTCCGCGACCTGCCGGGTGCGAGCCGCGAGACCCGCGAGCGGGTGCTGCGCGTCGCCGACGAGATCGGCTACCGCCCCGACAACGCGGCCCGGCTGCTCGCCCGCGGCCGCAGCCGCACCCTCGGCGTGATGTTCACCGTCCACCAGTCCTTCCACATGGACCTCATCGCCGGCATCTACCCCGAGGCCGAGCGGCTCGGCTACGACGTCCTGCTCTCCGCCGCCGCCCAGGGCCGCAGCGAGGAAAAGGCGGTCGAGGCGCTGCTCGGCCACCGCTGTGAGGCGGTGATCCTGCTCGGCCCCGACGCGGATCCCGCCTACCTCGACGGACTCGGCCGCCGTACCGTCACCGTCTCGGTCAGCCGCCGGGTGCCCCAGGCACGCGTGGACTTCGTGCACAGCGCCGAAGGCAAGGGCGCCCGGCAGGCCATGGACCACCTCGTGGAACTGGGCCACCGCCGGATCGTGCACATCGACGGCGGGCGCGGCCCCGGCTCGGCCGAGCGGCGGCGCGCCTACCGGGCCGCGATGCGCAGACACGGGCTGGAGGCCGAGCAGCGGGTGATCCCCGGCGCGCACACCGAGGACTCGGGCATCGAGACGGGCCGGATGCTGCTGGCCGAGCGCGACCAGGGGCTGCCCCTGCCCACGGCGGTCCTCGCGGGCAACGACCGGTGCGCGATGGGCCTGCTGATGACCCTGACGCGGGCGGGCGTCGAGGTCCCGCGCGACATGTCCGTGGTCGGCTACGACGACAGTCATCTCTCCCACCTGATGCCGATCGGCCTCACCACGGTCCGCCAGGACGCCGTCCTCATGGCCGAGAACGCGGTCCGCTTCGCCGTGGACCGGCTGGAGAATCCCGAACTGGAGCCCCGCGAGGCCGTACTGGACCCCAAGCTCGTCGTCCGGGGCAGCAGTGGGCCGGCCCCGCAGGAGCCGGCCTGAGAACGAACAGCGGCGAGGCCGGCCGCGTCCCGTCGCGGCCGCGGCCGACCTCGCCTGTCCATGGACGCGCCTAGCGCGTGCCCTTGGCCGCGAACTCCGCGACCGCGTCGACGTTGTCCTTGGTGATGAACGCGGGTCCGGTCAGCACCGGAGCGGTGCCGCCGCCGCTGAAGTTGCCGTTGGTCTTGTACAGCCACAGCGAGTCGACCGCCAAGTAGCCCTGCAGATAGGGCTGCTGGTCGACGGCGAACTCGACCTTTCCGTCCTGGACGGCGGTGACCAGCTCCTTGTTGAGGTCGAAGGTGGCGATCTCGGCCTTGCTGCCGGCGTCGGCGACGGACTGCACGGCGGTGAGGGCGAAGGGGGCGCCGAGGGTGACGACCTGGTCGATGGAGGAGTCCTGCTGGAGCTTGGCGGTGATGGTCGACTTCACCGAGGGCATGTCGGTGCCGTTGACGTAGAGGTTGTCCGTCTTGCCTTTGAAGCCCTTCTTCAGACCGGCGCAGCGGGCTTCGAGGGCGACATGGCCCTGTTCCTGGATGACGCACAGGGCGTGCTTGGCGCCGCTTGAGTTGAGCTTCTCGCCGAAGGCCTGGCCGGCGATGTTCTCGTCCTGGCCGAAGTATTCGAGCATGCCGAGGTCTTTCCAGTCGTCCAGGCCCGCGTTGAAGCCGACGACGGGGATGCCGGCGGCGGTGGCCTTGGCGACGACGGCCTTCATGGCGCTGGGCTTGGCGGCCGTCAGGGCGATGCCGTCGACCTTTTGGTCGATGGCGTTCTGGACGAGGCTGGCCTGGTTGCCGGCGCTGGGGTCGGACGAGTAGACGAGCTTGATGTTGTCCTTGGCGGCGGCGGCCTCGACTCCCTTGCGGATCAGGTCCCAGAAGGTGTCGCCGGGGGCCGCGTGCGTGATCATGGCCACGGTCATCCGGGGCGTGGTCGCCTGGCCCGCCGAAGCGTCCGCGGAGCCCTCCTCGGACTGCTTGCCTCCGGAGCTGCTGGAGCATCCCGCTGCGAACAGGCCTGCGGCCAGGGCGGCGGCCGTCAGTGTGGCGGCTCGGTGGTGTCTGCGCATGTCCCATGCACCTCCCTGTGCTGGTCGGGGCGGGTTCTCAGGTGGGGGAGGTTCACGGGTACCGCCCGTTGGATACCGACTGGAGCGCTCCACTAGCGCGCTCTAGTGGCAGGTACTATGCGGCTGCCGACAGATGATGTCAATGGATTTGTCAGGACGTATCGACAAAGCCGAGGTGGGAGGGGGCGTCGCCGGGGATGGCGGGTGCGCCGTTCGGGGTGCGGTCCGGGAGAAAGAAGACCACCCCGCCTTGAGGAAGACGGGGTGGCAGCGGCTGGTCGACGGCTGACGGCTGACGGCTCAGGCGGGCCGTATCGCGCTGTGGATCGCCGACTCCCCGGCGTAGTGGATCGACTCCTCGCGGATGGCTGCCCCGGGCCCTGGGGCGTGGATCATCATGCCGTTGCCGGAGTAGATACCGACGTGGCCGATGTGGAAGAGGACCAGGTCGCCGGGTTCGAGGTAGGTGAGGGCGATTCCCTGGCCGGCGGTCGCCTGCTCCGGTGCGGTGCGCGGGAGGGTGATGCCGGCGGCCTTCCAAGCTGCCTGGGTGAGGCCGGGGCCGTCGTAGGCGTCCGGGCCCGTCGTGCCCCAGACGCAGGGTTTGCCGATCTGGGCTCGGGCGAAGGCGAGGGCGCGTACGGCTCGCGTGTCCTGCGGGGCTGCCGAGGTGAGGGGGGTGCTCCTGTCGAGGGCCTGGCTCGTCGTGGTGGGCCAGGCCGTCGTGCCGGGCGGGACGGTGGTGAGGTCGGCTGCGGACTGCGCCCGCAGTGCCTGCCACTGGGCCTCGGCCGAGGGCTGGACCTGGGGTGCGGTGCCACTCCAGGTGTCGGCGGCGGGCAGGGCCTCGACGGCAGCGAGCGGCGTGCCCTGCTGGGCGGTGTACACGGACAGCACCTCGCGGGCCCGGGCGAGCTTGCGCTGGTTCTGCTCCTTGGCCGCCCGTAACGCGGACCGCTGCTGGGGCTCGGCCGCTGTTTCGGCGACCGGAGCGGGCGGCGCAAGGGCCGACCGGGTGCTCCAGCCGGTCTGCGTGGTCTCCTGCGGTGCCTCCGGGGCAGCCGGCAGGGCGGCGATCGGGCCGGCGGTGAGTTCCGCCACGGGAGCCGTCCCCGTCGCCGGAGCGGACGTCAGCTCGGCGACCGGCGCGGCGGGTAGCTCCAGTGCGGCGCGGCCGGACGCCTCCCGTCCACGATCGGCGAGACCGTCCCCCGCGCGCTCCGCCGGGCGGGTGCGCGGCGTCTCGGCGGGTCGCTCCGGCATCCTGCCGGCGGGCAGCGCTGCCGGAACGGTCGGACCCAGCTTCGAGCGGACCGCGTCGAACCACTGCCGGGCGGCGTCGTCGAGAGCGGGGTCGCCGCGCCTGCCCTCGTCGCCCCGGACTGCGGCGGGTGTGCCTGCGGCGCCCGTCGGCCGTTCGGCTCGCTTGCGCGGTCCCGTAGCCGCGGCGCGGGTGGCGTTGAAGGTTCCCGTGTCGGACTCGGCCCGGTCGTAGAGCGAGCTGACCCGCCGGCTGACCTCCTCACGGCTCGGCGTCTCGTCCCCGACGGAGGGGGCGGCGTTGGCCGTCTGTGCGAGCAGGGCCACAGAGGTGAGGGCCGCCGACGCGAGTGCGGAATTGCGCATGCCGGGGAGGCTCAAAGCCCCCGGACGCGCGGTGCGTTCCGACGCCATGGGCGACGTACTCCTTCCGTACTCCGCCTACCGAGTCAGCGGTGGGGCCCCCAGGCCGTTCAGGCTCTGGGAGAGGGTTCGGGCGGTCGGTTCCGGAAGGTGTGCCCTACGGTCCTTGCCCTGAAGGGCAGTTGGGCCGATTCACCCCGATTTTCGGTTGGGTCCCCGGCTCCAGCGAACCCTTGCGGGCGCACCGGAATCGGCGGAGGCCGCACGTCCCGACGGGGTTCGCCGGAGGTCGTCGTGCGGCCTGAGGCGTAACCTAACCAACTTGTGAGCCTCGCGTGAAGATTGACATGTGAAATGTCCGATACGTTTTTGTGACCTTCGACGCTTCGGAGGGCCGGCCACCGCTTTCACTTCGCGCTGCGCCGGCTCCGCCACGCCTCGTAGTGGTCCAGGACCGTCTGCTCGATCGGGCGGTAGGTGACGCCCAGTTCGTTCACGCTCCGGCTGTTGTCCACCTGGAAGCGGATGCCGAGGTGTTTGCGGATGTAGTCCTGCGTCAGTCCGAAGGCCGGGCCCAGGACGCGTACCGGCCAGTGCGGGAGGGCGGTGCGCGGCAGGCGGAGGTCGCGGGGGTAACGGGTCCGGATGACGCGGGCCATCTCGTGGAAGGACGTCATGGTCCGGTCGGCGACGATGTAACGGCCCTTCGCGTCCGGGTTCTCCGCGGCCGCGATGTGCGCGTCGGCCACGTCGCGCACGTCCGCCGTGGTGAAGCTGAAGTCCGGGGCGCCGTAGAAGAAGTAGCCCTTGAACAGCTCCTCCAGCAGGAACAGGCTGCCGGACTCCGAGGCCGGGGTGAGGGAAGGGCCCAGGATCAGGCCGGGGTTGACCGACACCATCCGCCAGCGGCCCTGGGCGGCCTCCGCGTCCCACGCCGCGCGTTCCGCGACCGTCTTGGCGTAGTGATAGGGGTTGTTCTCGACCGTGCTGGTGGTGTTGAAGTACCGCTCCGACAGCACCGCGTCGTCCATGGCCAGTACGTCCGCGTAGTCCCCGAAGATCGCGCCCACGGTGGAGGTGAGGACGAGCCTGTCGACCGTGGGCGTCCGCTCGATGGCGGCCAGCACGTTGCGTGTGCCGAGCAGGGCCGGGTCGACCATGTCCCGGCGGCCGTCCTTGATCTTCTCCGGCATGCGGAACGGCGACGCCACATGGAACACCACCCGGCACCCGGTCATCGCCTCGTCGAAGGAGCCCTCCCTCAGCAAGTCCGCCTCGAACAACGACAGTTGGCCGGGCCGTGCTTCCCGCATCTCCCGCAGCGGCCGAACCTTCGCCGCGTCGGCCGTGCTGCGCACGGTGGCGTGGACCCGATACCCGCGCTCCATGAGCCGCTTGACCAGATGACTCCCGACGAACCCACTGCCGCCGGTCACCAACACGCCTGTCGAGCCGTCCATGCCCACGCCCCTCCACCCCTCCTGTCGTGCGGTCGGGGGTCACCTTATGGGGCGTCGACGGCTACCGGCGTTGTCCGGTGGCCGTCGCCGTAAGCCTCCGGCCGTCACCAGCGCGGCAGCCGGAGTTCGTACTCCGGTTGGATCCGCCGCATGTACCCGGTGTCGTCCCGGCTGCGTACCCCGGAGTCCATGTACAGCCGGTGCAGCCGGTTCAGGGCGTCGTGGTCGAGTTCCACGCCGAGGCCGGGGCCCGTCGGCACCTTGACCTCGCCGTCGCGGAACTCCAGGACACCCGGGCGGATCACGTCGTCGGCGTGGTTCCACGGATAGTGGGTGTCGCAGGAGTGGTCGAGGTTGGGGATCGCCGCGGCCACATGGGTCATGGCGGCCAGGCTGATGCCCAGGTGCGAATTGGAGTGCATGGACAGCGCCAGCCCGAACGCCTCGCAGACCGCGGCCAGTTCACGGGTACGGCGCAGGCCGCCCCAGTAGTGGTGGTCGGTGAGGAGCACCTGGACGGCGTTCTGCTCGATCGCGGGCTTCAGATGCTCCCAGGCGATCACACACATGTTGGTGCCCAGCGGCATCGGCGCGTCCCGCGCCACCGCCGCCATGCCCTCGATGCCCTTGGTCGGGTCCTCCAAGTACTCCAGGACACCGTCCAGTTCGCGGGCCACGTACGTGGACGTCTCCACCGTCCACGCCGTGTTGGGGTCCAGCCGCAGCGGCTGCCCGGGGAAGGCCTCCGCGAGCGCCCTGATCGCGGCGATCTCCTCGTCGGGCGGGAAGACACCGCCCTTCAGCTTGAACGACCTGAACCCGTACCGTTCCTGCATCAGCCGGGCCTGCTCCACGATGCCGGCCGGGTCCAGGGCCTCGCCCCAGTCGTCACCGACGGCGGCGCGGCCGTCGAGGGCCGGGTGCTCGGCCCATTTGTAGAAGAGGTACGCGGCGAACGGCACCGACTCCCGGACCGTGCCGCCGAGCAGGTCGCTGACCGGGCGGTCGAGCAGCTTGCCCTGTGCGTCGAGGCAGGCCACCTCCACCGCGGAGGTGGTCCAGCCGCGCTCGTGGGAGCTGGGCACGGTCGGCAGCAGGGCCGCGTCGATCGCGGCCGAGACAGCCGTGGTGTCGAAGACGTCCATGCCGACGACGACCTTGGCGGCGGCATCGAGTCGCTCCAGGCGGGCGACCCCGCCGGGGGACTCGCCGAGCCCCACCGTGCCGTCCTCCAGGACGAGTTGGAGGATGATGCGCAGGGCGAGGGGCTCGTGCACGCCGTTGGAGTTGAGCAGCGGCGGATCGCGGAAGGCGATCGGGGTGACGATCAGTTCCCTGATCCGGGTCGGGTCGCTCATGCGGTGACCACCTCCAGGCCGTGGTCGATGAGCTTCGAGAGCCGCGCGATGTGTTCCGGTGTCGGGTCGACCAGGGGTGCCCGTACGCCGCCCACGTCCAGGCCACGCAGGGCCACTCCCGCCTTGACCAGCGCCACGGCGTACCCCGGCACCTCGTCGCGGAGCTGGACGAGGGGGCCGTAGAACTCGTCGAGGAGCGTGTCGACGCGGGCCTGGTCGCCCTCGGCGAGCGCCCGGTGGAAGGCCAGGGCGATCTCCGGGGCGAAGGCGAACACCGCCGAGGAGTACAGCTCGACGCCGACGCCCTTGTACGCGGGCGCGGTCATCTCGGCGGTGGGCAGGCCGTTGAAGAACTGGAAGTCCGCGCCGCCGGGTACGGCGCGTACGGCCCGGACGATGCGGTGCATCCGCTCGATGTCGCCGATGCCGTCCTTGAGGCCGACGACTTTCGGCAGGGCGGTGATCTCGGCCGCCGTGGTCGCGGTGAGGCGGGCGGTGCCGCGCTGGTAGAAGATCACCGGCAGGTCGGTGGCGGCGGTGACCTCCTCGACGTACCGCACCAGGCCCTGCTGCGGCGCGGTCACCAGGTACGGCGGCAGCAGCAGGATGCCGCCGGCGCCGGCGCGTGCGACGCGGGCGGCCTGGTCGCGGGCGACCGGGGGCGGGCCGCCCGCCGCGGCGAGGACGGGGACGCGTCCGGCGGTCGTCTCGACGGCGACGCGCGTGGCCCGTTCGATCTCGTCGGGCGTCAGCGCGTGGAACTCGCCGGTGCCGCAGGCGACGAACACGCCGCCCGCACCGGCCGCGACACCGCTGTCGATGTGCCGGGCGAGCCGTTCCTCGTCCAGTGACCCGTCCGCGGCGAACGGCGTCACCGGGAAGAACAGCACTCCTTGGAACTTCATGTCTCCCTCAAACGTGGGGGGTTGGTTCAGCCCTTGGTGGCCCCGGCGGCGATGCCGGTGACCAGCGAGCGCTGGAGGAGCAGATAGACGATCAGGCTGGGAATCAGGGCGATGACCGCACCGGCCAGCACCACCCCGGAGCCGACCTCGGGGTCGGTGCGCAGGATGGACAGGGCGACGGTGACCGTGTAGTCGGTGGGGTCCTTGGCGGCGATCAGGGGCAGCAGGTACTGGTCCCAGATCATGATGAAGCCGAGCACGCCGGCCACGCCGAGCGCGGGCTTGCACAGCGGCAGGATGACCTGCCACAGCATCCTCAGCTCACCGACGCCGTCGAGGCGGGCGGCCTCCTCGATCTCGGCGGGGATGTCCCGCATGAACTCGGTCAGCATCATCACCGAGAAGCCCCAGGCGCCCAGCGGCAGGATGACGCCCCAGACGGTGCCCTTGAGGTCCAGGTGGACCACGGGGACGTCGCCGAGGACCAGCGACAGCGGGATCGCGATGACCTCCTCGGGAAGCATCAGCGTCATCATGAACAGCAGCATGATCAGCGCCCGGCCGCGGAACCGGTGCCGGGCCAGGGCGTACGCGGCGAGCGTGCACACCACGAGCTGGAGCAGCAGGCCGCCGCCCGCGATGACCAGCGAGTTGCCCAGGTAGTCCCAGATGCCGCGCTCGCCCGCCACCTTGAAGTTCAGCAGCGTGCTGTCGTGCGGCAGGAACGACAGCGAGGAGCCGCTGGGGTTGGGGGTGAGGGCGCCCGAGAAGATCGTCAGGAACGGTGCCGCGAAGATGCCGAGGGCGATCGCGCAGAGCAGGATCCGGAAGGTCCAGGCGAGACCGGGCCGGTCGCTCCAGCCGAGGGCGGTGTCGAAGCGGGCCGGGGTGGTCCGCCGCGCCTCGGCGGCCAGGCTCTTCGCATCCGGCACCGGCGTCCGGACGGGCTCGATGGCGGGGGCGCTCATCGCGCGTCTCCCCTCTTGCGGAGGTAGTTGACCGTGACGGTGAGCAGCAGCGTCACGCAGAGCAGCACGACGGAGGCCGCGGAGGCGCCGCCGATGTCGTTGCGGGTGAAGCCCAGGGTGTAGGCGCGGGTCATCCAGACGTCGGTGGACCCGGCGGGGCCGCCGCCGGTGAGGACGTAGACCTCGGTGAACACGCGCAGTCCGCGGATCGTGGCGAGCGTGAGCACGATCATGAGCGCCGGACGGATCGCGGGCAGTGTGACGTAGCGAAGCCGCTGCCACAACGACACGCCGTCCATGGCCGCCGCCTCGTACAGCGAGCGGTCCACGCCCGCGAGACCGGCGAGCAGGATCACCATGTTGTACGGCGCCCAGATCCATATGCCCATGGCCACCGTCGAGTACAGCGCGATGTCCGGGTTGTCGAGGAACTGGACGGGCCCGAGCCCGAGGAGGTGCAGGCCGCTGTTGAGGAGGCCGTCGGAGGTCGGGTAGTACATCAGCCGCCACAGCTCGCCGACGACCGCGGTCGCGGTGACCGCGGGCAGGAAGACGGCGGTCCGGATGATTTTCAGCGAGCGGGCCTGGCCCTCCAGCAGCAGGGCGAGGACGAAGCCGAGCAGGATGGCGCCGACGGACTGGCCGATGCCGAGGACCAGGGTGTGCCCGATGGCGTCCTGGAAGCGGTGGTCGGTCAGCACCCGGGTGTAGTTGTCGAGGCCGATCCACTGGTCGCCGAGGAAGGGCTGTACGTCGAAGAAGCTGAGCCAGATGCCCTTGGCCATCGGCCAGAACTTGAAGACGAGGGCGAGCAGCAGACCCGGCGCCAGGAAGAGCCAGGGGACGACGGCCTTCTTGCTGAGGACGCCGGAGACTCTGCGCGCCGCGGGGGTGGTCACGGTAGCGGTCATTTCAACAGGTCCTGGTCCTTGAGGTCGCCGGCGAGGGTCTCGTTGAGCTCCCCCAGCTGGGAGCGGACGTCACCACCGCAGTACGTGAAGATCGCGTTGAGCGAGTCGGCGGTGTCCTGCTTGATCGGCGCGAAGTCCGGCGCGTTCGGGAACTGCTGGGAGGAGTCCTCGTAGGCCTTCTGCACGACGCTCCAGCGGGCGTCGTCCCGGACCTTCGCCGCGTCCAGCGTGGAGTTCACGGGGATGCGGACGACGGGCTGGTGCTTGCCGGTCATGGCGAGCCTCTGGCCCTCGGGGGAGACCAGGAAGGCGGCGAGCGCCTGCTCCTGCTTGGCCTTGCCCGTCCTGGCGCCGAAGTAGATGTTCTCGCCGTCGGCCAGCACATCGCCGCCGGCCGGGCCCGCGGGCGCCGGGACGACCTCGTACTTGTCCTTGCCGGGCGTGGTGTCGAACGTGGCGATGTTGTACGGGCCGGTCATGTACATCCCGGCGTTGCCGTCCTGGAAGTTGGTCGCCGTCGAGGTGACGGCGGTCAGGGCGCCGGGCTGGGTGACACCGTTGTCACCGCAGAAGAGGTTGTCCTTCATCCAGGTCACGGTGTTCACCGCGGCCGCCGAGTCCATGGCGGGCCGGTAGGTGCCCTTGCCGTCCGGCTCGATGATCTTCGCCCCGCCCTGCCACAGGAAGCTCGCGCCCCACCAGGCGGCATAGCCGTTCTGGGCGCTGCCCGGCACGACCATGCCGTAGGTGTCGGCCTTGCCGTCGCCGTCCGGGTCCTCGGTGGCGAAGGCCTTGGCGACGGAGAGCATCTCCTGCCAGGTCGTCGGTGCCTTGAGGCCGAGCTTGTGCAGCCAGTCCTTGCGGATCATCAGGGTCTGGGCCTGACGTGAGTACGGGATGCCGTAGTGCTTGCCGTCGATGCCCACCGTGGACGACCAGGTCTTGTCGGTGATCTGGTCGTGGCCCGCGATCGAGGCGGGGTCGATCGGCTTGAGCAGGCCCTGGCCCTGGTAGCTGCCCATCAGCGCCGTGTCGTTGATCATGACGTCCGGGAGGTCCTTGGTGGACGCCCGGCTCTGGAGCTGCTGGTCGAAGTTGATGACCGGCTGGTAGTCGATCCTGATGCCGGTCTTCTTGGTGAAGGCGGCGAAGACCCGCTGGTAGGTGGCGGCGGGGTCCGGGTTGCTCCGGGTCCACACCTCCAGCGTGTTCGGGTCGTCGCTGCCCGCACTGCCGGAACCGGAGCCGCACGCGGCAGTTCCGAACGCGAGCGCCGTGGCGACGAGCAGGGCGGCCGGGCGGCGACTTCGTCGGCGATCCCGCATGGGCACACTCCGTGGCTCCCGGGAGTTCATGTATATGAACTCTTTTCATGCATCTAAATGATCGGCCAAGCTACGAATCATTTCAGCCGTATGTCAAGACATGGCGGCGAGATTTCACCGGCTCAATAGGGGTAGGCGTCGATGGGCGGGTTTGTGGGCGGCTTTGTGGGCGGGTTCGCGTCACCCTCGGAAAACCAGCCATGGTGCGTTGTGTGCGACTCGGGGAGGTCGCACGGGCGTGCGACCAGTCGAACGGTGTGGGTAAAGGGTTTCCGTCGCGGGGGCGGGCCCGTACGGCGTTCCGTCGCGACATCCTCTGTGCGGGAACTGTGAACCAGCTGGCGGGGGCGCGCAGGCGTGATGTGCGGATGCCGAGAGGGCGCCTTCACCAAACCTCCTCCCGGGCTGGCCTGAAGGCGTCTTGTTCGGTCAACTTCCCACACACCAAGGTGGGTTGAGCACTTGAGCATCAGGAGTCACAAGCGCGCTGCTTGAGCCGTGCGGTCGATCGCCCACGGTGATGACGGGGGAAAACTGGTGCGGTGCACGTGACCACGTCGCCCTTGTGGGTGGCGTCTTCGTGCCCCGGGTCGGGAATGCCTACCTCTGCCATCTCTTGGTGCCTTTGTCCGGTATCCGAGACAGGGAGTAGGAGGGGGAATGCCGATGAGCGCGGTCAGCGCCGCCAAGCCGACGTATCCCGGCGTCTACGTCGAAGAACTTCCCAGCAGCACCCGCACGATCTCGACCTTGACCACGTCCGTGACGGCCTTTGTGGGCCACACCCGACGGGGTCCGCTGAACGAGCCGGTACGCGTCACCAGCTTCGCGGAGTTCGAGCGCCGCTTCGGCGGCCTGAGCGCGCAGAGCGCCGTCGGCTACGCGGTCCACCAGTTCTTCGGCAACGGCGGCACCGTGGCGGTGATCGTCCGTGTCGCCAAGGCCGGCAGCGGCAAGGCCGCCTGCGTCACCCTCAAGTCCACCGAGGGCCACAGCGAGGGCCCGGTCCTCGAAGTGCACGCCAAGGAGCCCGGCCTCTGGGGCAACGGCCTGCGGGTCGCCGTCGACCATGACACGACGTGCCCCGACGAAACCTTCAACCTGCGTGTCTACGACGCCAAGGGCGACGCCCGTGAGAGCTTCACCGGCCTGTCCATGGACCCCTCGCACGGCCGCTACGCGCAGACCGTGATCAACGCGGGCTCGAAGCTGATCCGCGTCGAGGTCGTCGGCGAGGGCCGCCCCGACCCGTCCGGCACCGTCTCCAAGCCCTTCGGCGACGAACTCCCCAACTTGGCCGTCGACCTGACCGTCAAGATCGGTGAGGTGGAGCGCGAGTTCACGCTCTACGACCCCGACTGCGACGGCGAAGCCCCGTGCAGCGTGGCCGAGTTGGCGCTGCTGCTGGAGCGCAAGCTGCGTGCCCTGCCCGACGCGCCCGGCAAGCACGCCTTCGCGGGCGCCGAGGTCACCGCCTTCGGCCGCCGTATCCAGGTCGTCGCCGGCTCCACCGACCCCGAGGACGTCGTCCGCTTCCTCGGCGAGTGCGCCAACGACCTCGGTCTGGAGGCCTCCGTCAACCCGCCGGTCTTCCCGCTGGAGGGCGGCGAGGACGGCGAGGCCCCCGGCCCGCGCGACCTCATTGGCAGCGAGGGCGACAAGACCGGCATCCAGGCGCTGCGCGGCGTCGCCGACGTCAACCTGCTGGCGCTGCCCGAGCTCGCGGCGTACGAGAAGACCGAGGACGCGCTCACGGTCGTCTCCGCCGCCCAGCGGCTGTGCGCCGAGCGGCGGATCTTCCTGCTGGTCGACGCGCCGAGCACCTGGGTCAGCGTCGACACCGCACGCGCCGGGCTCGCCGCCTTCGACGCCGTGCGCGGCAACCACGCGGGCCTGTACTTCCCGCACCTCCAGCTCACCGACCCGCTCACCGGTCGGCTGCGCTCCTTCCCGCCCTCCGGCGCGGTCGCCGGCGTCATCGCCCGCACCGACGCAGAGCGCGGCGTGTGGAAGGCCCCGGCCGGCACCGAGGCGCGGCTCGCGGGCGTGCACTCGCTCACGGTCAACCTCACCGACCGCGAGACCGGCCTGCTCAACCCGCTCGGCGTCAACTGCCTGCGGACCTTCCCGGTGACCGGCCCGGTGGTGTGGGGCGCGCGCACGCTGGAGGGCTCGGACGCGCTCGACAGCGAGTGGAAGTACGTGCCGGTGCGGCGGCTCGCGCTGCACGTCGAGGAGAGCCTCCAACGCGGCCTGCAGTGGGTCGTGTTCGAGCCCAACGACGAGAACCTGTGGCAGCAGATCCGGCTCGCCGCCTCCTCGTATCTGCACACCCTCTTCCGCCAGGGCGCCTTCAAGGGCGGCACCCCGCGCGAGGCGTACTTCGTCAAGTGCGACAGCGACACGACGACCGCCGAGGACATCGAGAACGGCATCGTCAACGTCCTCGTCGGCATCGCACCGGTCCGGCCGGCGGAGTTCGTGATCGTCAAAATCCAGCAGACGTCCGGGCAGTTCGCGCTCTAGGCGCGGGGAATCGTGGAGAACTGAAGGAATCCGATGGCTGAGTTCACGGTCAACGCGCATCGCTTCGACCCGTACAAGAACTTCAAGTTCCTGGTCCTGTGGGACGGTCGTACGGTCGCCGGCATCAGCAAGATCAGTCCCCTGAAGCGGACGACGGAAGTCGTCAAGCACCGGCACGGAGGCGACCCGTCGTCTCCCCGCAAGTCGCCGGGCCGCTCCGAGTTCGAGGGCATCACCCTGGAGCGCGGGGTCACCCACGACCCCGAGTTCGACCGCTGGGCCAACAAGGTCTGGCAGGTCGGCGCGGGCCTCGGCTCCGAGGTGTCCCTCGCCGACTTCCGCAAGGACATAGTCATCCAGGTCCTCAACGAGGCCGGCCAGGTCGCCGTCTCGCACAAGCTGTACCGGACCTGGCCCAGCGAGTACCAGGTCCTCGGCGAGCTGGACGCCAACGCCAACGCGGTGGCCATCCAGTCGCTGAAGCTCGAGTGCGAGGGCTGGGAGCGGGACTACGAGGTGCCCGAGCCGGAGGAGCCGTCGTTCCTCAACCCCGCCTGAACTAGGGCCAGTTGAGGAAGCGGGGGGAGAACATGGCGATCACCGGGGCGGCCGAGCTGCTGGCCACCTGGGAGGCGGGCCTCGCCGAGGCACCGAGCGGGCGCGCCCTGCTGCTGCACCGCACGGCCCGCCCGGACGCCGACGCCGCGAGCCTGCCGGTACTGCCGGTGGGGGAGCGCGAGGCCGACCTGTTCGCGCTGCGCCGGGCCCTGTTCGGGGAGCGGATGCAGGTACGGCTGGCGTGCTCGGCGTGCGGGGAGGACATGGAGTTCGACCTGGACGCCGGGGAGTTCGCTCGGTCGCTGGGCGGGCGGGGCGGTCCGGTCGACCGGCGGGGAGGTGCGGTGGACGGGGGCGACTCGTCCGCCGGGTCCGTCGTGCGGGTGCGGCAGGACGGCTGGGACGTCGAGTTCCGGCTGCCCGGGGTCGCCGACCTGACAGCGGCGGCCCGGGCGGCCGACCCGCGCAGGGCCCTGCTCGCCCGGTGCCTGGTCTCGGCGGTGCGCGACGGGGCGGCCGTGGCCGCCGGTGACCTGTCCGTCCCGGTCCAGCGCCGGATCGCCGAGGCCGTCGAGGCCGCCGACCCCGGGGCGGACGTGACGCTCAACGTCGCCTGCCCTGGGTGCGGCGCGGCCACCCGGGCCGAACTCGACATCGCCTCCTATCTGTGGACCGAACTGGACGCCTGGGCCCGGGACCTGCTGCTCGACGTCCATCTGCTCGCCACCTCCTACGGATGGAGCGAGCCGGAGATCCTGGCGCTCAGCCCGCTGCGGCGCCGCTACTACCTGGAGCTGTGTGCGGATGTCTGACGCCGAAGGGGCGCCGGTTCCCGACTTCCTCGACCGGCTGATCGCCCGGCACGCTCCGGCCGCTGTCGCCGGTCCGCGTGCGGGTGTGGTGCGGGTACGGCCCCGACTGCCGGGCCCGTTCGAGCGGGTGGACGCGGTCCGCGGCACCGTGCCGGAGCCGGATGACGGCTCCGACCTGCTGTGGCCCTCCGCCACACCGTCGGCCGTACGCCCGGGAGAGGCACCGCGTCCGGCGGCGGCCGCACCCCGGACGCACACGGAACGGGAGCGGACCGTCGTACACACCGAACGCGCCCCCGCGGACCCGGCACCGCGGCCCGCCCCGAGGGCACTGCCCGAGGCGCAGCTGCTGCGCCCCGTCGCCCCCCGCAACCCGCAGCCGCGACCGGCACCCGAGGCCGCGCACCGGGCGGCGGGCCGTGGGCGCACGGAGCGGGGCGCACCCCAGAGCACGGCGTCCGTGCCCATCCCCCCGGGCACGGACGCCGTATCCCCCGCTGCCGCCTCGGCCGCGCGGCCCAGCGCCGCGGACACCGCGGCGGCACGGGACGCCGTACGGCAGGCAGCGGCGCGGCGGCCCTCGCGGGCGCCCGAGCAGGTGGTCCAGGTGCAGATCGGGCGGCTGGAGGTGACGGCGGGACCGTCGACGTCCGGCGGCGCCCGGCAGCGTACGTCGTCGAGGGAGCGGCCGGGCGTGACCTTGAGCCTGGCCGACTATCTGGCGCGGGGGCGGGAGTGACATGACGGATCGAGGAACCGAGGAACCGACTTCATGAGCAACGCACTCGCCATCGCCCATGTCACCCAGGCCCTCGCCCTGCTGCTCGCGTCCAACGTGGGCCCGGAGTTCGACGAGGCCGTGAAGGTGGAGCCGCACAAGCCGCCGACGGAGCCGCCGGACTACCCCACCCTCAACGTGTTCCTCTACCAGGTCACGCCCAACACGTCGATGCGCAACAACGACCTGCCGACCCGGGCGTCCGACGGCACGCTGGTGAAGCGGCCGGCCGCCGCGCTGGACCTGCACTACCTCATCAGTGCGTACGGCGACGAGACGACCCTGGTCGGGCAGCGGCTCATCGGCTCCGTGGTGCGAACCCTGCACGAGACACCGATTCTGCCGAAGGACGTCATCGAAGAGACCGGTCAACTCCCGCACCTGGCGGGCAGCGATCTCGCGGAGGCGGCGCAGCGGGTGCGGTTCACGCCCACGGTGATGGACATCGACGAGACGTCGAAGCTGTGGGGGATGCTTCACCAGACGCCGTACGCCCTGTCGGTGGTCTACCAGGCGGCCCTCGTCTTCATCGAGGGCCGCGAGACGCCGGTGCCGGCGAAGCCGGTGGAGCGGCTCACGGCGCGGGTGCTGCCGTTCGGGGCGCCCGGGGCACCGGTGCCGCCGGGCAGCCGGGCGGAGGCGCCGCGGGACAGTGAGAGAGGCGCGCCGGCTCCCGAGCCCGTTCCCGCGGAGAGCGGGACTTCGGGAGAAGCGCACGTCCGGGAGGCGCGTGAGAAGGCGCCCGCCAAGTCGGTCGCGAAGGTGCCTGCGAAGGCTGCGGCCAAGGCGCCCGCGAAATCCGCGGCCAAGGCGCCCCCGAAGGCTTCGGCCAAGGCACCTGCCCGCGCCCGAAAGGAAGTGCAGGCCAGCAAGGCGGCGCAGACGGCCAGGCCCGCGCGTGGTGCGGCCAAGAGCACGGGTGCCGCGCCTTCTTCGGACTCCTCGTCGGAATCGTCGCCGGGCTCCTCTTCGGCGAGGGGCTCCGAGGGCACCGAGAGCTGAGGCGGCATGGGGACAACGGGGGCAGGCGAGGACATGGGGACACACCGGACGGGCATGGCGGGCGCACCGGGCGGCAGCCCGACGCTGACCGCGGAGATCCGGCGCGTCCTGGCCCGTGTCGACAACCACGCGGCGCGCGCGGCCGGACCTGGCACGGCCGAAACGGGCACGGCATCGAAGTCCGGCGACGGCACCCCCGGTCGTGACACAGCCGTCGATCACGTACAGGACCCGGCGGCCCCCGCGATCGCCCCCCTCGACACGCTCGTCACCTGCTTCGGTCTCTCGGCCTTCGAACGGGACCTCGTACTCCTCACCGCCGCCTACGAGCTGGACCCCACGACCGCCGCCCGTTGCGCCGCCGCGAGCGGTGACCCGGAGCGGGCGTACCCCACCTTCTCGCTCGCCCTGGCCGCCCTCGCCGAACCGC
This sequence comes from Streptomyces sp. DT2A-34, assembly GCF_030499515.1. Classification (NCBI taxonomy): domain Bacteria; kingdom Bacillati; phylum Actinomycetota; class Actinomycetes; order Kitasatosporales; family Streptomycetaceae; genus Streptomyces; species Streptomyces sp. DT2A-34. The sequence goes on from NZ_JASTWJ010000001.1 coordinate 9,322,799, forward strand.
ACTGGAGCGCCCTGACCCCCGTGGCACCGCTGCGGCGCTGGCGCATCGTCGAGCTGGACGACGCGTCGCGCCTGACGCTGTCCCGGCTGCGGCTCGACGAACGCATCCTGCACTTCCTGCTCGGCTCGCCCTACCTGGACGCCCGGCTGCACGGCCAGCTGCGCCGCACTCCGGTGCCTGACGAACTACCACCGTCGTACGACCTGGCCGCGAGCCGGGTCGCCGCCGGCTGGACCACCGCCGCGCGCCCGGATGCGCCGCTGCTCGTCGAGGTGGTCGGCGGCGATCTGCGCAGCCGGGCCGAGATCGCCGCCGCGGCGGCCGCGCGGTCCGGGCTCGGGCTGTACGCGATGAGCGCCGAGGACATCCCCACGGACGCGGCGGAGCGCGACCGGCTCGCCCGTCTGTGGCAGCGCGAGGCGATCCTGCTGCCCGCCGCGCTGCTCGTGGAGGTCGGCGAGCTGGACCGCGACCAGCACGCGGCCACCGACGCGTTCCTGACCGGGGCCGCTGTTCCCGTCGTCGTGTCGAGCGGCGATCCCCGGCACTCGGACCGACCGCACGGCGAGCGGGTGACCGTGCCGCGCCTGGACGACGAGGAGCAACTCGGTTTGTGGGTAGGCGCGTTCCGGGACGTCGTCGACATCGGCGAGAGCGAACTGCGATCGCTGGTCGCCCAGTTCGAACTGCCGCCGCACGTCGTACGCTCCGCCGCTGCCGCCGTACGCCGCGATCTGCCCGGCGAGGACGAACTCGACGCCGCTGGGCTCGCCTGGCGGGCCGGGCTGAACGAGGCCCGGATCGGGATGGACGAACTGGGCCGCCGTATCGAGCCCGAGGCGGGCTGGGGCGATCTTGTCCTGCACGACCGGCAGACGAGCGTGCTGCGGGAGATCGTCGCGCATGTGCGGCAGCGGGCCACCGTCCACCAGGAGTGGGGGTTCGCGGCGACGCTGCGGCGCGGCCTCGGCGTCACCGCCCTGTTCGCGGGCGGCTCCGGCACGGGCAAGACCCTGGCCGCCGAGGTCATGGCCAAGGAGCTGGGCCTGGACCTCTTCATCATCGACTTGTCGCAGGTGGTCAGCAAGTACATCGGCGAGACGGAGAAGAACCTCCGCAAGGTCTTCGACGCCGCCGAACGAGGCGGCGCGCTCCTGCTCTTCGACGAGGCCGACGCGCTTTTCGGCAAGCGCAGCGAGGTCAAGGACAGCCACGACCGGTACGCCAACCTCGAAGTCAGCTACCTGCTGATGCGGATGGAGGCCTACCGGGGCCTCGCCATCCTCACCACCAACATGAAGAAGGCCCTGGACACGGCCTTCATGCGCCGCATCCGCTTCGTCGTCGACTTCCCGTTCCCGGCGGAGCACGAGCGGGCGGAGATCTGGCGCCGGGTGCTGCCGCCGCAGACCCCGACGAAGGGCATCGATCCGGAACTCCTTGCCCAACTCACCGTCGCGGGCGGGTCGATCCGCAACATCGCCCTGTCCGGCGCGTTCCTCGCCGCCGAGGAGGGCGACCGGCTGCAGATGCGACACATGCTCGCCGCGGCCCGCACCGAATACCTCAAGTTGGAACGCTCCTTGACACCGGGGGAGGTCCGCGGATGGGTGTGAACAGGCCACATCGGGAGAGCGCGGCCGGTCGTCCCGAGCCGCGCGAGATCCGCGTCGACATCGGCGAGCTGGTCCTGGACGGCTTCGGTCCGTCCGTGGACCCGCGGCGCGTATCGGCGTCGTTCGAGCGGGAGTTGACCCGTCTCGTACGGGAACACGGCGTGCCGCTGGCCGCGGACGGCACCGTGTCGGTGGACGGGATGTCGGGACTGCCCCCGATGCCCGCCGGGTTGTCCGCGCGCCGCCTCGGCCAGGAGCTGGCCCGCGCGGTGCACGCGGGGCTTTCGGGCCGTGGGGAGGTGACGCGATGACGTCCTCCGCCGCTCAGGACTCCCAGGCGGCTGACCAGGCCGCCGCCGAGCGCCGCCGCAAACGCAAGGAGCGCGCGGCGAAGAACCGCGCGCCCGAGCCCAAGAACATCGTTAGCGGCGCCGGGCAGCCGCTGGACGCCGGTGTGCGCCGGGAGCTGGAGGAACAGCTCGGCCACGACCTGGGCTCCGTACGCCTGCACACCGACCGCGACGCGCGTGCTCTCACCGGCATGCTGGGTGCGGACGCGGTGGCGGTGGGCCAGGACATCTTTTTCGGCGAGGGCCAGTACCAGCCGGGCACGGAGCAGGGCCGCGCCCTGCTCGCGCATGAGCTGCTGCACACGATCCAACACCCCTTCGCCAGCGGCACGTTGGCGGCGGGCCGCGACCTGGGTCAGGTCAGCGCGCCGCACGAGGCGGCCGAGCGCGCCGCCGAGGACACCGCCCAGGCCGTGGCGCGCGGCGAGCAGGCACCCGAGGTCGCCCCGGAGGCCAACACTCCGGCGTGGATGCGCTACACCACCGTCCACGCCGACCGCAATCGGCTCGAGCACCTCGACCCCGCCACGCTGGTCGACCGCCTCGCCAACACGGTCATCCGCTCGCTCCGTACCGACCCGACGGACAGCGCGCAGCGCGTGCGCGCCTCCCTGGCCCCGCTCTCGGAGGAGCTTCAGGAGCGCGTACTGGATCGCCTGGAGCACCGGCTGCTCACCTCCGAGCACGACTTCGTGGTGGACCTGGTCACGGAGATCGACGAGGACGGCCAGGCGGAGAGCGAGGCCACCGCCCGGCAGCGCGGCCTGCTCGCTCCGGAGGTCGAGGAGGACACCGCCGAGGACGTGCAGGCGGAGCGTGAGAAGGAGCAGGAGGCCAGCCAGGAGGAGCAGCGGCGCACCGAGCGGACGGGGCCCGCTCCCGGCCCGGAGAAGCAGTCCGTGGACGGGTCCGGGTCCGGGGACACGGCTCCCGCCGCGGGCAGTACGCCGGAGAACGCGGGCGGCACCATCCCGCAGGGCGGCACTCCGGGCGCGGACGCCGGGAAGGCGGAGGACGAGAAGGAGTCCGACCCGCGGACGGGTGGGGACGCGTCCAGCCCCAAGGGGGACGGGGAGCAGCCCACTTCGCCGGCCGCGCAGTCGGAGCGGAAGTCGGGGCAGCAGCAGGGGTCCCAGGATGCCGCGGTCGGCGGGAACGCCGGAGCGCAGGCGGCCGGGAAGCAGGACGCGAAGTCCGGCGCGGAGAAGAGCGGGCAGCAGGGGCAACAGCAGGACAAGGGGGACAAGGGGAAGCAGGGCGGCGGGAAGGACGGCGACCGGGCCGAGGCGAAGCAGGCCGAGGAGAAGGCCAAGAAGGAAGCCGGCCAGGAGGAGGCGGCCGGCCCCGGATCCGACGCCGACGCCGAGGACGAGGCCGCCAAGGCCCGCGAGAGCGCCGCCGCGGCCGAGGAGGCCAAGCAGGACGCGCCGGGCCGCGACGAGGGCAGCCCCACGGCCACAGGGAAGGACGACGGGTTCCCTGGCCGCGCCAGCACGCTGGACGGGGCCCGCGCCCAGGACCAGGAAGGCGAGGAGGAGCGGGAGTCCACCGTCCAGGGCGGCGACTCCGAGGTGGAGGTCGGCGGCGGGGAGCCGAGCGCCTGGGACATCAAACTCAGGCCGGAGGACTTCCTTCCCGAGCAGGACCTCGACGTGTCGAGCGTGCCGACCTCCGACCAGATCGACGAGTCCGCCGGGAACTCCGCCCCGCCCACTCCCTCCTTCTCTGCCCCGCCGCCGACCAGGGCCGAAAAGGTGCAGGCACAGCGCCAGCAGGAGGACGAGGAGGACGCCGAGCGCGAGGCGGCGGCGGAGAAGGACGACCCGGGCACCGACGACTCCCCGCCCGTGCCGGGCGCCGAGGAGGAGGCGGCGGAGCAGGGCCGCCGTACGGAGAGCGAGCTCGACCCCGAGGAGAAGTCCGAGCCGAAGCCCGGACCGGGCGTGGCTTCCAAGGACCCCAAACTGGGCGACGACCCCAAGGCGGGTCCGGCCGCGGCCGAGGCCAACACGCAGGAGGCCAAGGACCGTTCGAAGGAGACCGGCGGCGGTACGGCCGAGCAGGCCGCCAAGGACGAGAAGGGCACGCCGACCGCGGGCGGACCGGGCGACAAGGCGTCGGGCGGCGACAAGGGCTCCGCGCAGTCCCGCTCCGACACCTCGGCCAACGAGTCCCCGTCGGGCACCGCCAAGACGGGTGCCGAGGGGGAGAAGGCGGCCTCCGCCGAGGGCGCGACGGGAGCGGCGAAGGCCGAGGAGTCCCCAGGCCCGCAGGAGTCGAAGGGACCCAAGGACCAGGGCGGGAGCGGCACTTCGGACGGGTCCGCGTCCGGCGGCGGGACGACCGACTCCGACAGCTCGGCCGATACGGGTACGACACCGTCGTCCGGCTCGACCTCCGGCCAGTCCGCGGACAGTGACAACTCAGGCTCGTCGAGCACGACGAGTTCGGGCTCGCGCACGGAGTCCCGCTCTTCCTCCCGTACGGAGAAGCAGAGCCCGAGGGCCCAGGAAGCGCGGACGGAGAAGCCGAAGGAGCAGGCACCGCAGCCGGAGAGCAGGGCCGACTCCAGTGGCGGGGACGACTCCGGCTCCCGGTCCGCTCCCGCGCCGGCACGCGGTGGCGGTGGCGCCTCGAAGGGCGGCGGCTCCAAGGGTGGAGGCAAGGCCTCCGCGGCCAAGGGGAAGAAGGCGGCCAAGGCGGCGCCGGACCTCTCCGGTGGCTCCCCCGAGGAGGGCCTTGCCACCGCGTCGAACCTCAAGCCGCACCAGGCCGTCGAGGCGATGGACAGCGTCGGCGGAGCCGTGGACAAGGACGTCGGCAAGGAACACAAGCAGCTGGCGTCCAAGCCGCCCGCCATGGACCGTCCCACCGGTGCCCCGAAGACACTGCACGGTAAGCCGGACGCCGAGGAAGCGGCACAGTACAACGAGGACAAGGCCGCGCGCGCCGAGGACGCCGAGGACGAGAAGGCCGAGGTCAAGGGCGAGAAGAAGCCGGAAGGCAAGATCGACGCCGAGGAGATGGAGGAGCCGGACTTCTTCGACCAGGTCGGCATGATGGTGGGCTACGCCATCGGTGGCATCGGCGACTGGCTCGGCTTCGATGTGACGGCGGAGGACCTGGCCGCCCAGTTCGCCGGCATGCCCACCAAGGACGAGGCCATGAAGGAGGCGCAGAACGGCACTGCGCCGGGCGTCGACATGAAGGGCCAGGCCGACGACAAGGCCGAGGAGCAGGGCGGCAACACCGACGACAAGAGCCAGGAGGCCGCCGAGACCGGCGCCGATGACGCCGGTCGCAAGATGGGCGAGGACCAGGTCTACCCGGACGCGCCGAAGGAACGGCTCGAAGGGAAGGTGCCTGCCGAGCAGGGCGGCAAGTCGCGCGTCGGCGGCGGCGGTGCGGGCACCGGTGCCGTACCGCCCGAAGCGGCCTCGGAAGTGGCCGAGCACGAGCGCAAGCCGCAGTTCAAGAAGGCGCTCAGTGACGGCCGCCAGGACATGGGCAAGGGCCGGGAGAAGAAGACCCAGGACACCCGTACGTCCCAGGAGAAGCACAAGCGGCAGGTCGACAAGGAAGTCCAGTCCAACACCAAGGAGCAGACGGGCAAGCGCGAGGGCGTCCTGACGGACGTGGACAAGCAGCGCTCCGACTGGACCAAGGAGCAGGACGACGAGCTGAAGAAGCTCGGAACGAAGAAGTCCGACCGCGAGAAGAAGATCCGCGACGACGTCAAGAAGGAAGAAGAGGACACCGACAAGGACGTCGACAAGGAGAAGGAAACCAGCGACAAGGACGTCAAGGACAAGGGCACCAAGGCCGAGGAGGACGCGGAGAAGAAGAAGGACGAGAAGGTCGACGACTCCAAGGGCTGGTTGTCCAAGACGCTCGAATGGATCAAAGAGAAGTTCATCGAGCTGCGGGACAAGGTCGTCCAGATCATCAAGGACGCCCGCGAGGCGATCGTCGAGGCGCTGAAGAACTTCAAGGAGACGGTCGAGGGCTGGATCAACGCGGCCCGCGAGGGCATCGTCGAGATGATCAAGAAGTTCATCGAGGACCTGATCGAGTTCGTCACGTCCTTGGTGGAAGCGGTCATCGAAATCGCCCGCCGTATCCGCAAGTTCATCACGGACCTGATCAACGCGGCGCTCGCGTTCGTCACCCAGCTCGCCGCGGCGCTGAAGCAGATCATGAAGGATCTGCTGGAGTCCATCGCGAAACTTCTCAGTGACATCCTGAACGTCCTGAAGAAGATGCTCCTCGACGTCCTGAAGGCCTGCAAGGACGCCCTCAAGGCGGTCCTCGACTTCGCGACGAAGTTCATCGCCGCCTTCGGCGAGTTCATGATGATCCTGGTCGACATCCTGTCCGACCCCGGCGGCTGGCTGAGCGGCGCGAAGAACTCCGCGTACGACGGTGCGAAGAACCACCTCTTCAACGAGGTCAAGAGCGCCGTGAAGCAGTGGTTCAACGACAAGGTCAAGGAGATCACCGGCCTGACCGAAGCCGTTTGGAACAAGCTCATGAAGGGCGGCTGGACCCTAGAGAAGATCGCCAAGGAGGTGTGGGACGCGATCGTCCCCCAACTCCCCTTCATCATCGGCGAGATCGTCATCACAAAGGTCCTGGCGAAGCTGATCCCCGGCGCCGGCTGGGGCGCGGCCATCCTGGAGGCCATCCAGGCCGCGATCGGCTCCCTCGGCGAGATCCTCAAGGCCATCGGCGCGGTCATCACGTGGCTCAAGTCCGTACGCCAGGGCGGCGCGGGCGTCCTCTTCGCCAAGGCGATCGCGGCGGGCATCGTGGTCCTGCTGGAGATGGCCTACGAGTTGATCCTCAGCGGGATCGGCAAGTACGTGTCGAAGGTGGGCACGCGGCTGAAGGGCGTGGCCGCGAACCTGGGCAAGGACAAGGGCGGCGGCACGGACAAGGGGAAGGACGGCGGGGGCGACCCGCCGGCTTCCAACAAGGACAAACCCTCGTCGACTCCCGAAAAGACGCAGACGCCCCCGGCCAAGGTCACGCCCCCGACGAAGCCCAAGGACACGGGCGGCCCCGGAAAGCCGAAGGACCAGGGCGCTCCCGCCAAGCCCAAGGACAAGGACGCACCGGGCAAGCCCCAGGACAAGAAGCCGGCGACGACGAAGCCCGGAAAGCCGAAGGACAAGGACACCGACGCCCCGTCCCCCACGCCGACGAACCCCAAGGGCCCCACGAACAAGCCCGGTAAGGACAACGGCAAGCCCGACGACAAGAAGAACAACACCCCGAGCGACACGTCCACGAAGCCGACGCCCCCGACGTCCAAGGACAAGAACGGCAATCCGAAGGACAAGGACCAGCAGCCGGACAAGGACAAGCAGGACACCAAGCCGACTCCACCGGCGAAGCCCAAGCAGGACCCGGGCAAGAAGGACGGGCCTGACGGCACGAAGAAGGACGAGAACAAGGGCGACGAGAACAAGAGCCCAGACCCCAACAACAAGCGTCCCGATCCCGACTCCAAGAAGGACTCCGACTCCGAAGGCGGAGGCAAGAAGGACGGCGACGGCAAGGGCAAGAACGACGGCTCGTCACGCCCCCGCCCCGACAAGGACGGCCCCGGCAAGCCCAAGTCCGAGGGGGAGAAGGACAAGAAGGAGAAGGAAGAGGAGGACCCCAAGAACGACAGCCTCCAGCTGAAACTGCAGAAGATCCATCGGCGTCTCAAGCCAAAACTGGACCAGGGCATTCCCGAGTCCACCCATCTGCAACTGCTGACAGAATTCCGCCTCTTCTACGGATTGAGCCGGCTCTGGAAAGAGGGCGGAGACACGTTCAGGATCTGGGGCAAAGCGAGTCCGCCGCAACCAGGCCCGACTACGGGTGTCCACGTGGATCAGGGTGACCAAGACAGAAGCGGACCACTGGAGTTCCCGGATGCAGACCCGAGGAGCCGGTTCAAGGACGGAGATGTCCCCAATAGTTTTACGCACAGATTCATCGAAAAGAAGTGGGCGGCGAAAGGGGAAGGGCCCATCCAGGGCACGGCCCGCAAGAAGATAAGAGGCTTCAATTACATCCTTGCCAAGAATGCTCACGGCAAGGACCTGAGGGAACCGCACGGCAGCCCCTATCAATGGGATGCGATGCATCTGCTCCCGAAGGAACTCGGAGGCCCGAAGCTTGGTACAAACTTCGTCCCGGCACCTCACCACAAAAACCAGGATTTCTACAACGCCTTCGAGCATTCCGCAGCCAAGAAATTCGGATCGATATCCGATGGCAAGGAGGTGGGATCCTACGCGATAGACCTCTCTCGCTACGAGGGGCCGGCGTCAGGATATGTCAATAACGTATACCCTGAAGGATTTCCGCGAACACTGCGAGGCCGGTGGGCAACCTACAAGCACAAGGGGACCGGCAGTGGAAAGAGCCGCAGTGAGTGGAAGCGAGGGCCCGAGACGTTCTCCAAGGTGGTCAGGTTCGACCCACCGCCACTGCAACAGCGCCCGGCCCCCAATATCAACCAAGAACAGGGCATGAGGAATATCCAGGCAGCCATCGGATATAACGAGGACCTCATCAATGCGGTACTCAACCTCAGGGTGGAGCGGGAATTCTCCGACATTACGGACATGAAGAAAAGGCTGAGGGGCTATATGATTCCGGGAGGGCACGGCAAGATTGAAGAGAAGTACATCAAGAGGGTCGAGAGGTACAGCAAGGCTGGACGGTTCACGTTCACGTAGTCGAAGGGAGGTCCGGCGTGCGCACACCAAACTCGCTTGAAAAGCGTCACCTGGCGTCGTTGAAGAGCTTGCGCGAACACGATGACATTCACCTGACGGAGGAACGACGCACCAAGATCGGCCCCAGCTTCTCCGAGCTCGTACCGTTTTCCAAGTTCGAGCGGGAGTGGAACGAACTGCATCTGGATCCTGACGCCTTCGAGGGCGCGCTCAGGTTCGCGATCGGGGCATCCTGGGGTTTTTCGGCATCCGGCGAAGAGCTGGCCGGAGAGTACAGCATCCCTTCACCGCTGGAAATCATGATGCAGCACGCCAGTCCGCTCGCACGGTCCTTGAAAGACCCCTTTCAGCGCGCCTTCGCAGCCCAGCTCCGCGCCATGGACAGCGACGCTTTCGCAGGCGGCGGATTCACCACCTATGTGCGCATGGACCCCACCACACCGCATCAAGAGATCTGGTTCAACGAACTCTTGGGTATCGGCGGTCCGCCCCATCCCTATGGCTTTGTCAAGCTGAATCTCTCGTATAAAAAGTACTTGGAAACCCTGGTGCTCACAAAAGGCATTTACGGCTGGCAGTATCTGTTTTCCGACATTTCCTTCAATGATTCCGCGATCCGGCACCACAGGGAGGGGCTCAGCAGGGGCCTGCAAGTTTTCCCCGACATGTTCCCCGATCACGATTTCACGGAACTGCAGCAACGCCTGGAGGCCCGCCTGTGACCCGCTACGCCGACATCCCCAAACCCATCCGCTCCGGAATAGTCCTTGTAGACCCCGAACTAGGCACCCCCCAACGCATCATCGTGCTCCAGTTCAACCCCGACACCCTGGAACGCAGCCTCTCGCCCCAGTCCGCAGGAGGCAGCGGCGATTCCGGTGGAGGAGGCAGCGGGAACGGGGACAGAAACGAGGCCCTCCGCCTCAAGGGCCCCGCCCAGGAGACCTGGAAGTTCACCGCCGAGATCGACGCCACCGACCAGTTCGAGATCGCCGCACCCGACGGCATCCACCCCCAACTGGCCGTGCTCGAAATGCTCGTGCAGCCGACCTCCTCCCAACTCCGCGAAGCAAGTCGGCAGTCGCAGAAGGGGACCATCGAGATCTCGCCCATCGAGATGCCGCTCACCCTTTTCACCTGGGGCAGCAAACGCGTCATGCCCGTGCGGCTCACCGAGCTGTCCATCAACGAGTCCGCGTTCGACGTCAATCTGAATCCGATCCGGGCCTCGCTCAGCATCGGGCTCAAGGTGCTCACCGTGAGCGATCTGCCGATGGGGCACCCGGGTGCCGAGTTGTACTACGCGCATCTCGCGCAGAAGGAGCGCCTCGCCGCCGCCGCGCGCACCGCGGGGATCGGGTCGCTGGGGCTCGGCTCCGGCGGCATCGGGGTGGGAAGGGGCTGAGGGGCGAAAACCATGGCTGACATCGAGCCGTACGAGAACGCGCTTGACGCGATACCGGGAGCCCACCCGTACCCCCGGACGAGCCGGTACCACGATGCCGAGATCGGCGTGCACCGGCTGCCGGACGGGACCGAGGTCCGGTACGCCAAGCGACGGTTGCTGCCTCCGATCGAGGAGGCGGGCGACGACACGCAGACGCATATCGTCCGTACCGGTGAGCGGCCCGACCTGCTCGGGCAGCGTTACTTCGGCGACCCCGGCCAGTGGTGGCAGATCGCCGACGCCAACCCGGTACTGGATCCGCGGGAACTCACCGACGAGCCCGGTCGCGAGGTCGAGGTGCCGCTCGCCGGGCACTTCCGGCAGGGAGTGCGGCGTGGCTGAACTGCCCGTGGGGCGCGGCCCCGTTCACATCACCCTGCACATGGGGCCGAAGCTGGCCAAGCCCGTGCCCGCGGAGGTGGCCGAGGCGTTGCTCTCCGCCCAGATCACCGCCACCGCGGGCGAACGCAGCGGTTTCCAGCTCGCCTTCGACCTCACCAAGAACGGGCTCATCAGCCGCACCCTCCTGCCCGAGGGATACTTCGACCCGAAGACGCGGCTCATCGTGACCGTCACCGTCCGCGGCACCCCCGAGGTGCTCTTCGACGGGCTCGTCGTGCGCCAGGAGGTCGGGGCCAGCAACCAGCCGGGTCACTCCACGCTCACCGTCACCGGCGAGGACCTGAGCCTCCTGATGGACCTGGAGGAGCGCACCGACCGCTACCCCAACCTCCCGCCGTCCCAGCGCGTCCTCGCCATCCTGAGCCGCTACTCCGACTACGGCATCCGGCCCGACGTCTACACCGAGAAGGTGAGCCAGCCGCCGCACCAGGACCTCCGCGTCCACTACCAGACGAGCACCGATCTGGGGTACATCAACGAGCTCGCCCGCGCGAACGGCTACACGTTCTACCTGGAGCCGGGCCCCAACCCCGGTCAGTCGTCGGCCCGTTGGGGCCCCGAAGTGCGTCTCGGCATCCGCCAGCACGCCCTCAACGTCAACATGGACGCCAACTCCACCGTCGACCAGCTCACGTTCGCCTACGACGGGACGGCCCGCGAGGAGCCGCAGGCCCGCTGGCAGGACCCCGGCACCAGGCAGTCCACCCTCCTGCCCCAGCCGCCGATCAGCCCGCTGCGCCCGCCGCTCGGCAAGCGCCCCACCCCGGCCCTCAAGCGCAGGACCCTCGCCGGCACCGCCAAGCATCAGCGCGAACAGGCCGAGGCCGAGCTCCTCGCGCGCGCGGCCGTGTCCGCCGACGTCGTCTCCGGTTCGGGCTCGCTCGACGTGAACCGGCACGGCTACATCCTGCAGCCGCGCCAGTTGGTGGGTGTGCGCGGCTCGGGCCGTACGTACGACGGCGACTACTTCGTCAAGTCCGTCACGCACATCCTGCGGCAGGGGTCCTTCCAGCAGAACTTCACGCTGTCGCGAGAGGGGCTCGAAGCGCGCAGCGCCTACGTCAGGCCCTGATCCACCCCTGATCCACCCCGAACCGACCATCACGACCAGTCACGACCAGGAGCAGTTCACATGGCGGCACCCAGCAATCGCTACCTCGGCAAGTTCCGCGGCCGAGTCGTGGACAACAACGATCCGCTGCACATCGGCCGGATCACCGTCGAGGTACCCGACGTCCTGGGTGACGAGCCGTCGACCTGGGCGCTGCCCTGTCTGCCGTTCACCGGACCGCAGGCGGGCCAGTTCGTGGTGCCGGCGCCGGGGGCCGGTGTGTGGGTCGAGTTCGAGCAGGGCGATCCTAGCTTTCCGGTGTGGACGGGATGCTGGTACGGGGACCAGGGCGAGCTGCCGCCCGATGCCCGCCGTCTCGTGCAACCCGCGTCGCAGGCCAAGCCCGTCGTGGTGCAGACACCCGAGGCGCACAAGATCGTGATGAGCGACCCGCCGGGCCCCGATCAAGGGATTCTGCTCCAGGCCCAGGGCGGGGCGTACATCCGCATCACCAAGGAAGCCATCGTGATCTCCAACGGCCTCGGCGCGGAGGTCATCCTGCGCGGAAACCAAGTGGACGTGAACGAGGGCCAGTTGACCATCGCGTCCAAGCGATAGGAACGGGGGAAGGAAGAACGTGTCCGGGACATCCGGGAGTCTGCTCGACGCCCACGCCGTGATCGGCTGCCCGCACGGCGGCCGCGTCACCGCCGCCAGCTCACCGTCCGGTGGCGTACGCATCGCGGGTGCCGCCGTCGCCACAGCCGCGCACAGCTACGTCGTCACCGGCTGCCCGCACACCGTCAACGGCGTGCCCGCGCCGTGCGTGACGGTCCGCTGGACCGCCCACGGCACCGGCATCACCGTCGACGGCGCGCCCGTACTGCTCGACACCGCCGCGGCCGAGTGCTTCACCGCCGCCTTCGTGCCGCAGGGGCCGCCCGTCGTCCAGGCCGCGCAGCGAAAGGTCACCGTCCGATGAGCCGCCGAACCAGTCAACGCCCCCGCAGCGACATCGCCTTCCCCTTCCGCGCCGACCGCCGGGGCCGCACCGCGCACGCCACCCACGGCGAGCACGTCCACGACCTCATCGAACAGCTGCTGTTCACCAGCCCCGGCGAGCGCGTGATGCGCCCCGACTTCGGCTGCGGGCTCCTCGACCTGGTCTTCGCGCCGACGAGCCCGGAACTCATCAGCACCCTCGAACTCTCCGTCCAGGCCTCGCTCCAGCGCTGGCTCGGCGACCTCATCGACGTGGAGGCCCTCGACGTGATCAGCGAGGACAACGTCGTCCGCGTGTACCTGTCGTACGCCATACGCGCCGACGGCACCCGGCGCGACGACGTGTTCGAAGGGAGGGCCACGGCATGACCGGTACGACCGCCACCTCCCGCCGGGGCAAAGTACGGGCCGCGCAGCTCAACGGCATCGACGCCGTCGAGGTCAGTGACGACGGCCTCCTCCTCACCGTCACCTTCCTCGGCAAGGCGCCCCACGGCCTCGGCCCCGAGAACGTCCGCGTCGACGGCGGCCGCCGCATCACCGGCATCACCGCCGTGGACGTGAGTGTGGAGCGCGAGGAGGACCCGGAGCTCGACGACCGGCTCTACGTCACCCTCGACAAGGCCGGCGACACCTCCCGCTACCGGCTCTCCCTCGTCGAGACCGACCCGTACGGACGGCCCGGGACGGAGCCGTATCGCGGCTTCGACCAGCGTTACCACAGCACGACCTTCGCCTTCCGGCCCGACTGCCCGACTCCCTTCGACTGCAAGGAAGATGAGCAGCCGGCCGCGGAGTTCCCCGCCGTGCCCGTCGTCGACTACACGGCCCGCGACTACGACACCATCCGCAAGCTGCTCCTGGACCGGCTCGCGCTCACCACCCCCGACTGGGTCGAGCGCAACCCCGCCGATCTCGGCATGACCCTGGTCGAGCTGCTCGCGTACACCGGTGACCAGATCAGCTACCAGCAGGACGCGGTCGCCACCGAGGCGTACCTCGACACCGCGCGCCGCCGGGTTTCCGTACGGCGGCACGTCCGGCTCATCGACTACGCGATGCACGACGGGTGCACCGCCCGCGCGTACGTCGCCGTCGAGACCGCCGGTGACCACACCCTCGCCCCGGGCACCTTCCGCTTCGCCTCCGTCGACGTCCGCACCCTCGACCCGCACGACCGCCCCGAACCCGGCACCGTCATCGACGAGGCCGACCTCGGCGACCTCGACGAGCGCGGCTCGGTGGAGGTCTTCGAACCGGTCGTCACCGCCGACCCGCTGGAGCTGCGCGTCGCGCACAACGCGATCCGGTTGTGGACCTGGGGCGGCGAGGTGTGCACCCTGCCGAAGGGCGCCACCTCCGCGACCCTGCGCGACGAGTGGGTCGACGCGGAGACCTGCCGCGATCGCCAACTCGACCTTAAGCCTGGCGACTTGCTCGTCCTGGAGGAGGTCAAAGGCCCGCGCACCGGCACCCCTGGCGATGCCGACCCGAGCCACCGCCAGGCCGTCCGCCTGACCTCCGTCACCCCCGCCGTCGACCGTATCGAGGACCAGCCGGTCCTGGAGGTCACCTGGGCCGTCGAGGACGCCCTGCGCTTCCCGCTCTGCCTCGCCACCCGCGGCGGACGCGACTGCCTGCCCGTCGAGGACGTGACTCTCGCGCGCGGCAACGTCGTCCTCGTCGACCACGGCCGCACCTTGCACGGGCTCCCCGAGACGTTCACCGTCCCGCAGGTCCCCGCCGTCGTCGCCCCCTGCGACCTGCCGGCCTTCGGCTGCTACGACCGCGACGAGGGCAACGCACCTGCCCGGCTCATCAACTCCCTTACGGACCAGGCGGAATCCGGCACGGTGCTCACCCCGGACGACGTCCGTGAACTGTTCGAGGTGGTCGGCGAGGGCGCGACCGTCAGGGCCGGGATCGGCCTGGAACGAGCCGGCCAGCGCCACGAGCGCGTTGTCCCCGGCACCGCATACGCCCAGGCGGCCGCCCTGCGCACGCTGCTCGCCCAGTCCGTCTACCCGGGCATCCTGCCCCGCTTCCGTCCCGTCCTCGGCCGTGCGCCCGTCGTGCAGGCGGTGCCCTTCCCCGACCTCGGCACCGTCGCCGCCGGGCAGGCCGAGCGGATCGCCGCGATACCGGGACGGGTCCGGCAGCGGCTCGTCGAGCTGTGGCGCAGCGCCCGCGACCGGGACGGTCTCGGCGAGGAGGAGATCGCCGAACTCGCCGTGATCTACGGCCTGAGGATCCTGGAGAGGATCGAGCTCCGCCGCCATCCCGTCCGTGCCCTGCGTGAACTCCTGTACCGCAGCGACCAGTTGCTCGATGCCAAGCTGCGCCGGATCGAGGTCCTGACCGCACGCGCCCGCGCGGGCACCGTCCTCGACGGACACATCGCCTGGGAGGTCGCCCACAGCTGGGGCCCGGCCTACGCGGCCGGACTGCACCCGGAGGAGCCGGTGCTGCGTGGTTCGGCAACCGCCGCGCTCGACCTGGACCCGCGTCGCGCCCTGCCCGCCGTACGCCTTCACGAGAGCGGCGACGAGGGCGCGGTGTGGGAGCCGCGCCGGGATCTGCTGGACAGCGGCCCGCGCGACCGCCACTTCGTCGGCGAACTCGAGGACGACGGCCGCCTCGCCCTGCGCTTCGGCGACGGGCGGCACGGCACGAAGCCGACGCCCGGATCCCGCCTCGCCCTGCACCACCGCCTGGGCGGCGGAACGGCCGGCAACGTCGGCGCGGAGGCCATCAACCACCTCGTCGTCCAGTCCGACTGCGAGCCGCCGCCCGCCGCCGTGGTCCGCAACCCGCTGCCCGCCAAGGGTGGCATCGAGCCCGAACCCATCGAACAGGTACGCCAGTTGGCCCCGCTCGACCTGCGCCGCACCCGCCTGCGCGCGGTCACCGCCGAGGACTACGCGGCCCTCGCCGCCGCCCTGCCCGGCGTGCAGCGCGCGGCGGCGGAGCTGCGCTGGACCGGCAGCGTCCAGGAGGCGCACATCGCGGTCGACGCGTACGGCACCGGCGCCCCGTCCGCTGAGCTGCTGGCGTCGGTCGCCCAGGCCCTGGAGCCGTACCGGCGTATCGGCCACGACCTCGTCGTCGGCGCCGCGCGGGTCGTCCCGCTGGACATCGCGGTGACCGTGTGCGCCAAGCCGGGCCACCAGCACGGGCAGATCCTGGCCGAGCTGTACCGCGTCCTGGGCAACGGCCGCCTCGCGGACGGACGCCTCGGCTTCTTCCACCCGGACGCGCTGACCTTCGGCGAACCCGTGCGACTCAGCCGGCTCGTCGCCGTCGCGGCCGCCGTCCCGGGCGTGGAGAGCGTCCAAGTCACCCGGCTGCAAAGGCTGTTCGAGCCGGACAGAGGAGAGAGGGAGGACGGCGTGCTGCGGCTCGGCCCGCTGGAGATCGCCACCTGCGACAACGACCCGGACCGGCCGGAGAACGGCCGGCTGGCGATTTCCCTGGGAGGTGCCCGATGACCGGGTTCCAGACCACCGAGGGCACGATCACCGACGAGTGCACCTGCGGCGGTGCCTGCCGCGGCGGCGACGACGAGCGCCTCGCCCCGGCCCCGGTGCACAACCCGCCCGGCCGCACCGCCCTCGACTACCGCGTCGGCGAGTACGGCTCCTTCCTGTCCGCCCTCCTCGACCGGCTCGCCTCACCGGCGTACACGGCCCTGAGCGGCCTGACCGTCCGCACCCCGGACGACCCGGCGATCGGCCTGCTCGACGCCACCGCCGTCCTCGGCGACCTGCTCACCTTCCACTCCGAGCGCATCGCCGACGAGGCCTACATCCGTACGGCCAACGAGCACCGCTCCCTGGTCCTGCTCGGCCGCCTCGTCGGCCACCGCCCGCGCCCCGGCGTCGCCGCCGCCACGCATCTGGCGTACACGCTGGAACGCGACCCGCGTGCCGAGGCGCTGTCCGTGCTGATCCCGCGCGGCGCCCGCAGCCACAGCGTGCCCGCCTCGGCCGACGAGCAGTCCCTGACCTTCGAGACAAGCCGCGACCTCACGGCCCGCTGGGACTGGAACGAGCTGAAGGTGCGCCGCCGGCGCCCCTCCCTCGTCACCCCCGCGGACCTGGAGCGCCGCTCGGAGCTCTTCGTCGAGGGCACCGCGAACTCCCTCCAGACCGGCGACCAGTTGCTCTTCGTCTTCAATGAACAGGCGGGCGGCGAGCGCAAGTTGCTGCCCGTCGCCAAGGCCCGCGTCGACCGGGAGGACGAGATCACCGCGATCTCGCTGCCGAAGTCGGCCCCGCCCACCCTGAAGGAACTCGTCGACGAGGTACGGCGCTGGACGGCCGTCCCTGCGGCTCCGGGGGAGCCCGGCGACGAACCCCCGACGCCGGAGGTTCCGAACCCGCGCCCGGTCAGCCGGCTGATCGAGGACTTCGAGGACCAGGTCCTCGCGCCCCTGCGGGACGACCTGGACGGCATCAAGACCCCCGAGCGGCTCGCGGCCCGTCTGGCGGAGCCCGTCGCACGGCTCGGCGAGGCGCAGGTGCTGGCCGGTCCGTACGAGGACGTGGCGGCGTGGTTCGTGCAGCTGGAGGCGGTGCTCGCCGAACTCGCCGAGCGGGCAGTGCAGTTGGCGCCCGCCCAGCCCGACGTGGCTGAGCCGGCGGTGCGCACCGTGAGGGACACCGAGAGCGCCGACCCTCGCGCGGCCGCCCTGCAGACGCTCGGCGCCGTCCTGCCCGCCCTGCGTGCCGCGGCCCCCGCCCCGCGTGGCGGCACCGGTGCCCAGCGCCCGGGCAGCGACACCGCCCGCCTGCTCTCCGCCCTGAACCCCGCCCTCGGCAGCCTCTACCCGGCCTGGCGCACAGCGGCAGCCGCCGCCCCCGGCACCCCCCAGCTCCTCCGCGAACTGCTCGCCATGCGCGTCACAGCCGCCCCCTTCGGCGCCACGGCCCCCCTCAAGCCCGTCCAGGACGACCGCGGCCGGGTCATCCGCACCGCGGACTGGCCGCTCACGGGTGCCGTGCTGGCGAGCATGCGCGTCGTGTACGACACGTCGGGCCGGACGCCGGTCCGGGCCGAGTTCCAGTACGTCGAGGGCAGCAGCTCCGACCAGCGCGCCGAGAACCTGCCCGTCGTCCAGCCGCTGACCTTCCCGCTCGGCACGGGCCAGGTCGAGCTGTCCGTGCGCTCCGGCCAGGACCGCGACCTCAACTGGCTGAACCGCCGCCCATCCGACTCCCAGGAGCCCGGCGTCACGGCCCGACTCCACTCGGGCCTGCCGGAGCGCACGCTCTTCGTGTCCCGGCCGGACGACGAGGGCCTGGTCCACGTCGGCATCCACAACGGCACGTCGGAGCAGATCTCCCTGCGGCCGAACGCCAGTGAGCAGTTCACGCACGGCGAGTACGAGGTGAGCCTCAAGTACACGGTGGGGACCACCGAGCCGAACGTCGAGGTCGTCATCGCGAGCAAGCCGGAGCCCCTCAACCGCCGCGTCCTCCAGCTGGACTCGGTGCACACCGGCATCACGGTCGGCAGCTGGGTCGCGATCCAGCGTCCGGCCAAGGGCGCCCAGGAGGGCATCCCCGGCGATGCCAAGCTCGCGTTCGTCACCACCCAGGTCGCCGCGGCGCGTACGGCGGCGTACTCCAACTACGGCATCACCGGCCGCGGCACCGAACTCACCCTCACCGACCCGTGGTTGGACGAGTTCGACGTCCTGCTCTCGCACATCCGCGACACCACGGTGCACGCGGCTGGCGAACCTCTGCGCCTCGCCGACGAACCGCTCGGCGAGGACGTCCACGGCAACGAGATCGAACTCGCCGAGCTGTACGACGGGTTGAGGCCCGGACGTACCCTCGTCGTGAGCGGCGAGCGCAGCGACATCCCGGGGACGACGGGCGTCCAGGCCACCGAGGTCGTCACCCTCGCAGCCGCCGACCCGGCCGTCGACCTCCAACTCCCCGGCGACCACGTCCACACCCGCCTGACCCTGACCGCCGACCTCGCCCACCGCTACCGCCGCGAGACGGTCAGGATCCTCGGCAACGTCGTCGAGGCCACCCATGGCGAGAGCCGCGAGGAGGCCATCGGCAGCGGTGACTCCGACCGCGTGAACCAGACGTTCGCGCTGTGGCAGTCCCCGCTCACCTGGCTCGCCGACGACAACCCCCTCGGCGCCACCCCGGTGCTGGAGATCCGGGTCGACGGTGTCCTGTGGCACGAGGTCGACAGCCTCGCCGGACGCGGCCCGGGCGAGCGAAGCGAGATGGGGGTACCCCCGGCCGGAGGCTGGGGGAGGGTCTACATCACCGGCTCCACCGCCGACGGCCGTACGACGGTCACCTTCGGCGACGGCGTCAACGGCGCCCGGCTGCCGAGCGGCCACGAGAACATCCGGGCCCGCTACCGTTTCGGCACCGGCAGGGCCGCCAACGTCGCCGCCGACCGCATCACCCAGCCGCTCACCCGCCCGCTCGGCGTCACCCAGGTGACCAACCCGCGTCCGGCCAAGGGCGGCGCGGACGCGGACGGCCCCGGCCTGACCCGCCGTACGATCCCGCTCGCCGTCTCGGCCCTCGACCGCCTGGTCTCGGCGTCGGACTACGAGGACTTCGCCCGCTCTCGCGCCGGCATCGGCCGGGCCGCCGCACGCGAACTCTTCGACGGCCGGCGCCGCGTCCTGCACGTGACCGTCGCGGGCACCGACGACGTGCCGATCGACGGCGACTCGGACACGCTCAGGGCCTTGCGCGGCGCCCTGACCGAGTACGGGGACCTCAACCTCCCCGTCCGGGTGGACGTACGTGAGCTGGTCCTGCTGCTCGTCGCGGCCAAGGTGAAGGTGGCCAAGGACCATGCCTGGGAGGTCGTCGAACCCCGGCTGCGTCAGGCCCTGCGCCGCCGACTCGGCTACGAGGGACAGGAGTTGGGCCGACCCGCCCGTCTCTCCGACGTCCTGGCCACGGCCCACTCCGTGCCCGGCGTCGACTACATCGACGTCGACGTCTTCACCGGCGTCCCCGCGTCCGCGACGCCCGAGGAACTCACCGGGATCCTCACCGACCCCGGCCCGCCGAAGTCGTCGGTCCCGGCGCACCCGGCGACGTACGACGAGAAGATCCACACCGTCCGCGCCGCGAACGGCGAGACCCTGTCGGAGATCTGCGCCGAGTACGGCGTCCCGCTCGCCGAACTCCTGCGCCTGAACCCCGACATCACCGACACCCGGCGCCTGGCGAAGGGCCGTTCGGTGTTCGTGTTCCGCGGTATCCGCCCGGCCCAGCTCGCACTGCTGTCGCCGAGGGCGGCGGACACCCTGATACTGACGGAGGTCAAGTGATGTCCCCGGACGTCCAGTTGGAGACCACGGCCCCGGCGAGCAAGTCCAGGGAGCCGGACGGACTCGCCGCGCTGCTGCCCCGCTGGCACCTGCTGCGCGACGCCGAGGAGGGCGAGCCGCTGCGCGCGCTGCTCGCGGTGATCGCCGAGCAGCTCGACCGGGTCCGCGACGGCGTCCAGCAGGGCTACGAGGACCTGTTCGTGGAGACGGCGGCGCCCTGGGTGCTGCCGTACCTCGGCGATCTGGTCGGCTACCGCACCCTGCCCGGCTACGAGCGCGTCCTCACCACCGGCCTGCACGACGGTGGCCGCGCCGCCCTCGCCGAGGCCGTCGCCCCGCGCGCCGACGTGGCCGCCACGGTCGCGGGCCGCCGCCGCAAGGGCACCCTTCACCTCCTGGAGGAACTCTCCGACCAGGTCACCGGCTGGCCCGCCCGCGCCGTCGAGCTGTCCCGGCAGGTCTCCCACACCCAGCCCGTGAAGCTGCACGGCGACACGGGCGTCCACCGCGGTGAGCGTGGCCGTCTCGTCGACCTGCGCGACAACTCCGCCCTCGACCTCGCGGGCGGCCCCTTCGGCGCGACGGCCCGCACGGTCGACGTCCGCCGCGCCAACTCCCGCCATCAGCAGGGCGGTTGGACGCCGGCCGGGGTGGCGCTCTTCGTCTGGCGGCTGAAGGCGCACTCGCTCACCCAGTCCCCGGCGTACTGCATCGACCGCGCCCGCAACCTCTACACCTTCTCGATCCTGGGCAACGACACCCCGCTGGTCACCAAGCCGTTCCCGGAGCCGTCGCCCACCCACATCGCGACCATCGACAACGTCCCGGCGTTCATCACGCGCCGCCAACTCCACGACCGGCTCACCGACTACTACGGCCCCGGCAAGAGCCTCGTCATCCGGCGCGACGGCGAGGACCAGCCCGTACCGCCGTCCGACATCGTGGTCGCCGACCTGTCCGACTGGCGCTACCGGCCCAAGCGCGGCCAGGTGGCCGTCGACCCGGAGCTGGGGCGGATCGCGTTCGGCTCGCGGTCGGCGCCCCGGCAGGGCGTGTGGGTGGACTACCACTACGCGTTCGCGGCCGACATGGGCGGCGGCGAGTACGACCGCCTCGACCGCGAGCCGCGTCCCGACGCCGAGGTCTACCGCGTCGGGCCCGGGCACCCGTACCGCCAGATCATGGACGCCTACCGGGCCTGGCAGCACGACCGCCGCGCCGACCGGACCGGCCCCGCCGGCATCATCGAGATCACCCACAGCGGCGCCTACCAGGAGCAGCTGGACTTCGACCTCGACCCCGGCGACCGCCTCGAAGTCCGGGCCGCCGAGGGCACCCGGCCGGTGATACGCCTGCTCGACTGGTACAGCAACCGCCCCGACGCCCTCAACATCCGCGCGGTGTCCGAGGACTGCGCCCCGCACGAGCGTCCGCGCATCGTCCTCGACGGCCTGCTGGTCGCCGGACGCGGCATCAATGTCACCGGTCCCGTGGGCGCCGTCGTCGTACGGCACTCCACGCTCGTGCCCGGCTGGTCACTGGAGCCGGAGTGCGAGCCGCATTCGCCCGAGGAACCCAGCATCGTGCTGGAGCGCACCACCGCGTGCCTCCAGGTCGAGCACAGCATCCTCGGCACCATCGAGGTCATCGGTGACGAGGTGAGCGAGGAACCGCTCGACATCCACCTGCGCGACAGCGTCCTCGACGCGACAGGCAGCGACCGTGAGGCCCTGTCCGCGCCGGACTGCCGCCACGCGCATGCCGTACTGCATCTGCACCGCACCACCGTGATCGGTGAGATCCACACGCACGCCGTGAAGATCGCCGAGAACTCGATCTTCACGGGCAGGCTCCACGTGGCCCGGCGCGGCATCGGCTGCCTGCGGTACTCGTACGTGCCGACCGGGTCGCGCACCCCGCGCCGGTACCGCTGCCAGCCGGACCTGGCCGGTCCCGAACAGGCCGGTCGCACAAGGCCGTTGTTCACCTCCGAGCGCTACGGGACGCCCTGGTACGGGCTGTTGGCGGACCGGTGCGCCGAGGAGATCCGGCGTGGCTCCGACGACGGCGCCGAGATGGGCGCCTTCCACGACCTGTACCGGCCGCAGCGCGAGGACGGCCTCAGGGCACGGCTCGCGGAGTACACCCCGGCGGGCACGGACGCCGGGATCTTCTTCGTGACGTGAGGCGTGACGTGAGCGCCGCCGCCGTAAGCCCTACCCGCACTTTCCTGAACCAGGGGGACCCCCTTCATGCACGCTGATCTCTCCCGCCTCACGTTCCGCCCGGAACGGCACTACTCGGCGGTCGTCGCCCAGCAAGGACGCGTCCAGCTCGACGCCGACATCAACGAGCAGACGGCGATCCAGCTCCACCAGGCCCGCAGGTTCGCCGCCGATCTGATCGGCCGGTACGGCGGGCCGAGCGGCGCCGCGGGCTTCAAGATCGACTACGTGGGCGGCAGGCACGACATCGACACGCTCTTCATCCACGGCGGCCGCTACTACGTCGACGGCATCCTGGTCGACGCGACCCGCCCGGCGCCCGGCGTGCCCGTCCCGGACGACGACGCCGAGGACTCCGCGGAACAGGACGCCGCCGCCCCGCCCGAGTACTGGACGTACTGGGACCAGCCCGACGGCTTCCGCGACCCCGAGAAGCCCGACGACCGGCTGCCCTCGCCCGCTCAGTCGCCGTTCGTGGTGTACCTGAAGGTGTGGGAGCGAGCGGTCTCGGCCGCCGAGGACCCGGCGCTGCGCGAGGTCGCGCTCGGCGCGGCGATGCCGGACACGGCCGCCCGTGTGAAGGTCGTGTGGCAGGTGCTGCCACTGTCGCTGGCCGCGCTGGACATCGAGGAGACCGAGCCGTCCAAGGAGGTCGTCCGGGCCGCCTTCGACAAGTGGGCCCGCAAGCAGGCCACGCCCACCGCGCGCCTGGCCGCCCGCAGTGAGCGGCCCGACCACGCCGACGAGGACCCGTGCCTCGTGAAGCCGGACGCCCGCTACCGCGGCCAGGAGAACCAGCTGTACCGCGTCGAGGTCCACGCGGGCGGCGAGGCGAAGGACGCCACCTTCAAGTGGTCCCGCGAGAACGGCTCGGTGGTCTTCCCGGTCGACGAACTCGACGGCACCTGGGTGCAGTTGGCGTCCCTCGGGCACGACGACAAGCTGGACCTGGACGTCGGTGACCACGTGGAGTTCGTCGACACCGCGTACGCCTCCCGCCTCGACCCCCTGCCCCTGCTGCGGGTCGAGGAACTGGACCTGCCGGGCCGCCGGGTGCGCCTGTCCGCCGAGCCCGACCCGGCCGTCGGACGGCTGCCCCACCTCAACCCGTTCCTGCGCCGCTGGGACCACCACGCGGGACCGAGGCGCAAGGGCCGTACGACGGCCCTGAAGGGCGGTGCGGTGCCGGTCGCGGAGGGGGAGTGGCTGCCGCTGGAGGACGGCGTCGAGGTGTACTTCGCCAAGGGCGCCGGCTACCGCACCGGCGACCACTGGATCATCCCCGCCCGCACCGCCACCGGCAGCGTCGAGTGGCCCACGGACGCGGCACGCCGCCCGCTGCTGCGGGGCCCCTTCGGTATCGTCCGCAGCTTCGCGCCGCTCGCCCTGGTCAAGGGCGAGGGCGGCACCGTCGACCTGCGCCTCGCCTTCAACCCGCTGGCCAGCAGCATCCCGGCCGCGGACGAGGCGACGCTCGCGGCGGAGGAACGGGCGCGCCGCGAGGAGCAGTTGGCGGAGGATCCGTCGGGCGGGAGGTCGCAGACCACGGCGGACGCCGAGGCGGCGGCGGAGGGAGACAAGTAATGGCCAAGCCCCTGAGCGCGTCCAAGATGGTGGAGATCCTCCGCGCGGAGGGTCTGACGGTCCACGAGGTGCGCAGCTGGCGCACCCACAACCGCAACAGCAAGGGTGCCTGGGGCCCGGTGAACGGCGTGATGATCCACCACACCGTCACCAAGGGCACCGAGGCCTCGGTGAACATCTGCTACAACGGCTACTCCGGCCTGCCGGGCCCGCTCTGCCACGGTGTCATCGACAAGAAGGGCCACGTGCACCTCGTCGGCAACGGCCGCGCCAACCATGCCGGCCTCGGCGACAGCGACGTCCTGCGCGCCGTGATCAACGAGTCGAAGCTGCCGCACGACAACGAGGCCGACACCGACGGCAACGCCCGCTTCTACGGCTTCGAGTGCGTCAACCTCGGCGACGGCAAGGACCCCTGGCCCGAGGCGCAGAAGGAGGCCATCGAGAAGGTCTCGGCCGCGATCTGCCGCCACCACGGCTGGAGCGAGCGCTCGGTCATCGGCCACAAGGAGTGGCAGCCGGGCAAGACCGACCCGCGCGGCTTCACGATGGACGGGATGCGGGGGCGCATAGCGCAGCGGCTGAAGGGCGGCGGCGGTGGCGGTGGGCCCACCCCCGACCCGACGCCTGTGCCCAAGCCGAAGTACGTGCCGTTCCCCGGCAGCGGCTTCTTCCACGTCGGCCAGAAGTCCCCGATCATCACGGCGATGGGTCGCCGCCTGGTCGCCGAGGGCTGCGGCCGCTACGAGGAGGGCCCGAGCCCCGACTGGACCGAGGCCGACCGCCGCTCCTACGCCGCCTGGCAGCAGAAGCTGGGCTTCAAGGGCAAGGACGCGGACGGCGTCCCCGGCAAGGTCAGCTGGGACAAGCTGAAGGTGCCCGACGGGGGGAAGTGAGCCGGCCCCGGCGCCGAGCCGCCCTGAATACCCCGTGGAGGTATTCAGGGCGGCTCTGACTTGTGTGACGGGTCTTGCTCGGCACTCGGAAACAAGTCACACTGGTACCGAACGAATGGTCGGTTGGGGAAGCTGGTATCGATGACGACATCACACGCCGCCGAGGCGCCCCCCGAGGGGCAGCTGCAGGAGCACTTCGATGCGACGATCTCGCGCGACCAGCGGATCGAGCCGCGTGACTGGATGCCGGACGGCTACCGCAAGACGCTGATCCGCCAGATCGCGCAGCACGCCCACTCGGAGATCATCGGCATGCAGCCGGAGGGCGAGTGGATCACGCGCGCGCCGTCCCTGCGCCGCAAGGCGATTCTCTTCGCCAAGGTGCAGGACGAGGCCGGGCACGGGCTGTATCTGTACTCGGCGGCGGAGACCCTGGGCGCCGACCGCGCGGACCTGACGAACCGGCTCATCGAGGGCCGCCAGAAGTACTCGTCGATCTTCAACTACCCGACCATGAGCTTCGCCGACGTCGGTGTGATCGGCTGGTTCGTGGACGGCGCCGCGATCTGCAACCAGGTGCCGCTGTGCCGGTCGTCGTACGGGCCGTACGCGCGCGCGATGGTGCGGATCTGCAAGGAGGAGTCCTTCCATCAGCGGCAGGGCTATGAGCTGCTGATGACGATGATGCGCGGCACCGAGGCCCAGCGGGAGATGGTGCAGGACGCGGTGAACCGCTGGTGGTGGCCGTCCCTGATGATGTTCGGCCCGCCCGACGACGCCTCGCCCAACTCCGCGCAGTCGATGGCCTGGAAGATCAAACGGCACACCAACGACGAGCTGCGCCAGCGGTTCGTCGACATGACCGTCCCGCAGGCCGAGAAGCTCGGCGTCACCCTGCCCGACCCCGAGCTGCGCTGGAACGCCGAGCGCGGCCACCACGACTTCGGCACCCCCGACTGGGACGAGCTGATGCGGGTCATCAAGGGCGACGGCCCGTGCAACGCCCAGCGGATGGAACGGCGCAGGAGCGCCCACGAGGAGGGCGCCTGGGTGCGGGAGGCGGCCACCGCCCACGCCGCCAAGCAGGCCGCCCGCGCGGAGAAGGGAGCGGTGGCATGACCGCCGAGAGGCCGTCCGAGAATCCGTCCGAGAAGCAGGACTGGCCGCTGTACGAGGTGTTCGTGCGCGGCAAGCGCGGGCTCAACCACGTCCACGTGGGCTCGCTGCACGCCGCCGACGACCGGATGGCCCTCACGCACGCGCGCGACCTGTACACGCGCCGCAACGAGGGTGTCTCGATCTGGGTGGTGCGCTCGGAGCACATCGCCGCCTCGACACGCGACGAGAAGGACCCGTTCTTCGCGCCCAGCGCCGACAAGGTCTACCGCCACCCGACGTTCTACGACATCCCCGACGACGTCCCGCACATCTGAAGGAGAGGGCATGAGTGACGACCACGTCTACATGACCCTCGCCGAGGGACACGAGGACGACACCCGCTGGGCGTACGGCACCGGCTTCGAGGACCCCCTGCACGGCGTGGACACCACGGTGCCCGAGGGCGTCGACGCCGCCGAACTGGCGGCCGTGTGCGTCGAGTTGGCCGACGACGCCCTGGTCTCGGCCCAGCGCCTGGCCGAGTGGATCACCCGCGCCCCCGAGCTGGAGGAGGAGGTGGCGCTGGCCAACATCGGCCTCGACCTCCTCGGCCAGGCCCGCCTGCTCTACTCCCGCGCCGGCCAGGCCGACGGCACCGGACGCGACGAGGACGCCTACGCCTACTTCCGGGACGCCGGCGACTTCCGCAACGTACGCCTGGCCGAACTCCCATGCGGCGACTTCGCGTTCTCGATCGTCCGGCTGCTGATGCTGTCCAGCTGGCGCCTCGCGCACTTCGAGCAGCTGGCGTCGCACCCGGACCCCGTGCTGGCGGCGATCGCCACGAAGGGCGTCAAGGAGCTGGCCTACCACCGACAGTACGCCGCCGAGTGGGTCGTACGCCTGGGTGACGGCACGGAGGAGTCGCACCGCCGCACACGCCGGGCCCTGGAGCAAGTGGCCCCATACGTGGGGGAGTTGTTCACGGCGTACGGCGTACGGGACGAGGTCGTCGCCGTCCTGCGCCAGGTCACCGAGGCCGCCGGCCTGCCCATGCCGGTGTACCGGCCGCTGCCCGGATCCGGCCGCCACGGCGAGCACACCGAGCATCTCGCGCCCCTGCTGGCCGAGTTGCAGGGGGTGGCCCGCGCCCACCCGGAGGCGACATGGTGACCACCCTGCTCGACGCCCGGCGCGCCCGGCACATCGCCGAACAGGTGCCGGACCCCGAGCTGCCCATGCTCACCCTGGCCGACCTGGGCGTCCTGCGGAGCGTCGAGACGACCGAGGACGGCACGGTCGTCGCCAGCCTGACGCCGACCTACTCGGGCTGCCCGGCCATGGCCGAGATGCGGGCGGACGTGGCGGCCCGACTGCGCGACGCGGGGTACGCGCGCGTGGAGATCCGTACGGTCCTCGATCCACCGTGGACCAGCGACTGGATCACCCCGGCAGGCCGCCGCAAGCTCGCCGAGCACGGCATCGCCCCGCCCGGCCCCGCCCCGCGCACCCGCGGCCCGGTCCCGCTCGTGCTGTCGCCCACCCGGCGCGCGGTGACCTGCCCGCGCTGCGGCTCGGCGGACACCGAGGAGACCTCCCGCTTCGCCGCCACGTCCTGCAAGGCGCTGTGGCGCTGCCGCGCCTGCCGTGAGCCGTTCGA
Organism: Streptomyces sp. DT2A-34; assembly: GCF_030499515.1. Lineage (NCBI taxonomy): Bacteria > Bacillati > Actinomycetota > Actinomycetes > Kitasatosporales > Streptomycetaceae > Streptomyces > Streptomyces sp. DT2A-34. The sequence continues at coordinate 9,350,191 of NZ_JASTWJ010000001.1, forward strand.
GTACGTCAAGGAGATCTGAATGGAAGGCCTGAGGGAAGCACAGACGGCTGCCGCGGCACGCCCGCGCACCCGCCGCCGTCCGGCCTTCCACACCCTGCGCGTCGCCTCCGTGACGCCCCTGTGCGCGGACGCGGTCGCCGTCGGCTTCGACATCCCGCCGGAGCTGGCCGAGGAGTTCGCCTTCGCGCCCGGCCAGTCGCTGACGTTGCGGCGCGAGATCGACGGGCGGGACGAGCGGCGGTCGTACTCGATCTGTTCGCCGGCTGGGTCGAGTCCTCGTATCGGCGTACGGGTCGTTCCGGGCGGCCTGTTCTCGTCGTGGCTCGTCGAGGACGTACGTCCCGGCGACACCGTCGAGGTGATGGCTCCCACCGGCGCCTTCACGCCCCACCTGACGACCCCCGGCCATCACGTGCTGATCGCGGCGGGCTCCGGCATCACGCCCATGATGTCCATCGCCGAGTCCGTCCTGGCCGCCGACTCCCGCTCGACGGTCACCCTCTTCTACGGCAACCGCCGCACCGACACCGTGATGTTCGCCGACGAGCTGGCGGACCTGAAGGACCTGTACCCGACCCGGTTCCAGCTCGCCCATGTCCTGTCCCGCGAGCCGCGGGAGGCCGAGGTGCTCTCCGGCCGTATCGACGCCGAGCGGCTGTCGACGCTGGTCGACGCGCTGGTCGACGTACGGGCCGCCGACCACTGGTGGCTGTGCGGCCCGCACGGCATGGTCCGGGACGCGCAGCAGGTGTTGGAGGGCCTCGGGGTCCCGGCGGAGCGTGTGCATCAGGAGCTGTTCTACGCCGACGACGAGCCCGTACGGGAGGTGCACCACGAGGAGGGCGGCCCGCAAGGGCCGGTCAGCGAGGTCACCATCACCCTCGACGGCCGCTCCACGACCGCCGCCCTGCCCAGGGAGCGGACCATCCTGGACGGCGCCCAACGCACCCGCCCCGACCTGCCGTTCGCCTGCAAGGGCGGCGTCTGCGGCACCTGCCGGGCCCTGGTCACCGACGGCAAGGCGGACATGCGGCGCAACTTCGCGCTGGAGGCGGCCGAGGTGGACGCCGGCTACGTCCTGACCTGTCAGTCGTACCCGGTCTCGGAGACGCTGACGGTGGACTACGACAGCTGAGCCGGCCGTAAGAAGTCGAGTGGCGAGGAAAGCGAAAGGACTGGTTCAAGAAGGAGTTGAGAAGGAAGTCCCTTCATGGCCTCGCCACGGCCGACTCTAACAGTCACGCGGGGATCAGGTCGCGCAGATTTTCGGGGGTGACGATCCGCGACTCCGGATGCAGCCCGTCCGGCCGCTGCAGGCCGATGTAGGTGACGGGACCCTCGGGAACCGTCTCGCCGTCCCAGAGGGTGGTCGACGAGGCGTCCAGCAGGCCGGTGAGGTAGCGGACCGTCAGCTGCTCGCGCTCCACGATGCCGCGCAGCAGCGTCGCGACCGAAACCCGGTTCGCCTCGACCCGGTTGGCCGCCGGAGTCCCCTTCAGATACAGGTGCAGCCACTTGGCGCACCACCGGCCGTCCGCACCGCGCAGGAACGCCAGCGGCAGCGCGACCCGGCCCGGCCCGCGCAGGCCGGACTTCATGCGCACGGTCCGCGGCTCGAACGGACGGCCCTGCTGCCGCGCCTCACGCAGCATGAACCCGAAGAAGGACTCCTCGACCTCCTCGAAGCCCTCCCCGGAGAAGATGTTGACCTGCGGGACGATGAACTCGCCGCGCACGGCACCGAGGCGCAGGTCGATGAACTCGGAGGCGCCGTCGGGTGCCTCGGTGATGTCCCCGGAGTGCTCGCCCTCGAGGGCCTTGAGGTTGGTGTACGCCAGCCAGCAGACCGTCGCGTAGTCGGCGTCCAGCATCAGCGCCGACAGGTCGTAGTCGGTGCGGTGGGCGGCCTGCTTCCAGTACACGAAGAAGCGCAGCAGCTCGCCGTCCACGGGCGACACCGACCCGCGGGGCAGTACGCCGAGTCCGGCCGGGGCGGCCCGGCCGCTGAGCGGCAGGGCGACATCCAGGACGTCCGGGTCGATCAGCAGGTGTCCCGGGGCCGGCAGACGGCGCCGTATCTCCGCGTCGAGGACGGCGATCAGACGCTCCCGTTCGGGCGGCAGCACGGGCGGACGCTCGTCCTCGGTGACCCAGGCGCGGCCGAGCCGGTTCACGAACACGCGGGGCTCGCCGGTCTCCTGCGCGCGGTTGGCGAGGTGTTCGCGGACCGACAGCAGGACCCGTCCGGAGACATCGGCCACGACCTCCTCGGCGGCGGCCGCGACCGTGGTGCGCTCGTCCTGGTCGAGGGCCATGCGCAGCAGCCGGTCCAGGGAGCGGAACAGTTTTCCGGGCGCCGACTTCAGCAGCTCCGCCGCGCCGATGACGTCGTGCATGCCGAGCAGTTCCTCCACCCGGCTGTCGAAGGAGCGCGCCTTCTTCTCGCCCCGCGCGACCGCGAACACATCGGCGGCGTGCGGCCACTGCGGGTACTCGTGCGGATGCAGGCGCTCGCCGAGCCGCTTGAAGTCCTCGCGGTACGCGTGCACGTCCGCGAGCTTGGCGGGCGCGGCGGCGACCACCGAGTCGAGGCCGGCCAGCAGCGCACGGCGCACCGGCCGGGAGAGCCCGCGGAACCGCGTCGCCTCCACAAGGGTCACGTCACCGCCGGACACCGCGCAGGCCAGCCGCAGCACATCGGTGACCGTGTCCAGCAGCAGCGCCGAACCGGCCCGCAGGCGAGCCCGGTTGATCACGGCACGGTTCTCCCGGACCGGGATCTCCGCGGGCTGCGGCCCGTCGGCGCACGCCTCGGCCAGCACCTCCAGATCACGCAGGGCGTCCTCGCCGAGCGGGGTGCTGCTGCCCGCCAACGCCAGGTACAGGGCGGTGACTTCGGCATCCGCGTCGGCGCCCGGGTGCAGTACCGTCATACGGTCGCCGGCCGCCTCGATCAGCTCCTCGTGGTGGTCCAGCATTTCGGCGTAGGTGTGCTGGTAGCGGCCGTACGACGGCAGGGTGAGCAGGTCGACGACACCGTCGCTCAACTGCTCCAGAACGCTCGCGCGTGTCGTGTCGTCGGCGAGTGCCTCGGCGATGCAGCGCGTCCCGAAGTCGTACGTGTCCGGCACGTTGGCCGGGAAGTCGACGAAGTACACGTTGTGCCGCACATGGTCGCCGACCATCTCGCGGACCGTGCCCAGCGTCCGCACCGCGGTGTCGACGACCGTGCCCTCGGACAGCCCGGACAGACGGGCCAGCAGCTCTGCCGAGAGCTTGAAGCCCACGGACATCAACGCGGCGTCGAACTGCCGTGCCGCGACGGCGCCTTCCCCGGCGGGTCCCGCGGGGGAGGGGAGACGGTGGACGTGCCGGATGACCAGGGGTTCGAGACGGTGGACCATTCCCGGATGATCCCGCATGCGTACGTGCGTTCGCATGCGGGTTTTCCGCGTCGAGCGCCTGTCGAGTGGCGGTGTCGAGTCGGCGTCGAACCCGGTTTTCCTCACACGTCGCACTAGTCATATGTGCGGAAATTTGGCGGGTATCGTTCGCGGTTCGGCCGGGCATCGTTAGTTGGCGGGGTTTGAGGTGAGAGGGGAACAATGCCGTCGTCGTCGATGCGGTTGGCCGATGCCCAGTCACAGCCGGTGCTCAGCCCGCCGGCGCCTGTCGCCGTCTTCCTGGTGGTCACGATCGAGCCGGGTGGCGAGCCGGAGGTGCGCGATCTGCTGGCCGGGCTCGCGGGATTGGTGCGGGCCGTCGGGTTCCCCAGTCCCGACGGCGGTCTGTGCTGCGTCGCCGGAGTGGGGTCCACGGCCTGGGACCGGCTGTTCGGTGACCCGCGTCCCCGGGAGCTGCACCCCTTCAAGGAGTTGGAAGGGTCACGCCACCGTGCCGTGGCGACCCCCGGCGACCTGCTCTTCCACATCCGTGCCGCCCGCACGGACCTGTGCTTCGCCCTGGCCGCCGAGATCATGAAGCGGCTGCGCGACGTGGTCACCGTCCAGGACGAGGTCCACCAGGCGTTCGCCTACTTCGACTCGCGCAACGTCCTCGGCTTCGTCGACGGCACCGAGAACCCGGTCGGCCAGGCGGCGGCCGAGGCGGCGGTCGTCGGGGACGAGGATCCCGCGTTCAGCGGCGGAAGCTACGCCATCGTCCAGAAGTACCTGCACGACGTCGACGCCTGGGAGGCCCTGGCGGTCGAGGCCCAGGAGAAGGTGATCGGCCGCTCCAAGCTGACCAACATCGAACTCGACGTGCCCGGCTCCCACCGGGACGTGAACACGGTCACCGGCCCGGACGGGGAGGAGCTGGAGATCCTGCGCGGCGCCATGCCGTTCGGCAGGCCCGGGCACGGCGAGTTCGGCACGTACTTCATCGCCTATGCCCGTACGCCCGAGATACCGGAGGCCATGATGCGGAAGATGTTCCTGGGTGGCCCGGAATCCGGCCCCGACCCGATCCTCGACTACTCGCAGGCCGTCACCGGAACCCTCTTCTTCATCCCGCCGGTCACTTTCCTCGAGTCGATCCAGGAACGGTCCGTGACGGACTGAGCCTGCCCACGACGAGAACGCGAGGAGGGGGTCAGGGGCGCTCCGCGGCGCGTTCCGCGTTGCGCTCCTTCAGGCGGGCCGCCTCCTTGCGGACCTCGGCCTGGGTGGCCTGCTCCTTCCGCAGCCACTCGGGCTGCTCCTGCTTGAGCGCCTCGATCTGCTCGGTGGTGAGGGGCTCCGTGACGCCGCCGCGGGCCAGGCCCGCGATGGACACGCCGAGCTTCGCCGCGACCACCGGGCGGGGGTGCGGGCCGTCGCGTCGCAGGTCGCGCAGCCACTGCGGCGGGTCCGCCTGCAGCGCGTTCAGTTCCGCGCGCGTGACGACACCCTCGCGGAACTCGGCGGGGGTGGCTTCGAGGTACACACCCAGCTTCTTGGCCGCGGTGGCGGGCTTCATGGTCTGGGTGCTTTGGTGCGACGTCATGGTCTCAAGGGTATCGACTGGGTGAACCCCCGCCGACCACGGCCGGTAACCTGGCCAGGTGACAGGCTCGGAAGTACCCCCTTCGTCCTCGGAAGCAGCCGCTTCCTTCCGGCTCGCGTACGTCCCGGGAGTGACCCCCTCGAAGTGGGTGCGGATCTGGAACGAGCGCTTCCCCGACGTCCCCCTGACCCTCCGCGCGGTCACCGCCGCCGAGGCGTTTGACCTGCTGCGGGACGGCGCCGCCGACGCCGGTTTCGTACGGCTGCCGGTCGACCGTGCGTTCTTCAGCGCGATCCCCCTGTACACCGAGACCACGGTCGTCGTCGTCCCCAAGGACCACGTCATCGCGGCAGTGGATGAGGTGACCACGGACGACCTGGCCGACGAGGTCCTCTTCCACCCCCTCGACGACGTCCTCGACTGGGACCGGCCACCGGGGCAGCCCGCCTTCGAGCGCCCCGCGACCACCGCGGACGCCGTCGAGCTCGTCGCGGCCGGCGTCGGCCTGCTCGTCGTACCCCAGTCGCTGGCCCGTCTCCACCACCGCAAGGACCTCACCTACCGGACGCTCGTGGACGCCCCCCAGTCGAGCATCGCCCTGTCCTGGCCGGAGGACGCGACCACCGACCTGGTCGAGGACTTCATCGGCGTCGTCCGCGGCCGCACGGTCAACAGCACCCGGGGCCGCACCACGTCCCAGGCCGCCCCGGACCAGCCCAAGCGCAAGCGCCCCGAAGCCGGCGGCAGCCCCCGGCGACAGCCGGGAACCGGCCGAAGCCCCCGCGGCGGCTCCGGCGGCTCCGGCGGCGCCAAGGGAACCAAGGGCGCCAAGGGCACGGGTCGAGGCAAGCCCCGCCGCCGGTCGTAGCGGACGGCCGACCGGCACCCGCGATCGTCACCGTGCCAGGATCACCGCGCCGGGCGTGCGGCGCAGGTGCGGTAGGGCCCCGAGTCCCGGACCCGGGGCCCTTGGGCGGGCGGCGGCTCAGGGGGCGTACGTGGCCTGCTCCGCCGTGCGCACGACCGTCTGTCCGTCGGCCTGGCTCAGCAGACCGCCGGTCACCCACGCGTTCACGGTGGCCCGCACACGCGAGACCAGCGCAGCCTTGCTGCTGAACGGCGCCCCGGCCCAGATCTCGTCCAGGAGCGTGGTGCCGTCGGACTTCGCGGGGTTGGCGACGCCGGAGTCGGTGTTGCCGAAGACGATCCGGGGTTCGGAGCGCCGGAAATAGGCGTGGGTCGGGTCCTCGGTGCCCTCGAAGAAGGGGGCGAACTCGGTGCCGCCCAGGGTGTAGTGGAGCGGTTTGCCGGACACCGGGGTGAGGGACGGCAGCAGGTCGCCGGAGAGTCCGGCGTTGCGGTACAGCCCCAACTGGAGGTAGTCGGTCGAGGAGTTGCGGCCGACCAGGTTGACCGGGCCGTAGAACAGGGTCTGCAGGGACGGATCGTCGAGGGCCTTCTCGACCCGGAGCCGGAACGGGAGTGTGACGCGCACGGTGTCGCCGCTGCGCCAGTTCCGGGACACGGTGAAGTAGCTGCCCGCGACCGGAGTGCCGCCGACCGCGCTGCCGTTGACGGTCACCTTGAAGCCGCCGGTCGCCCAGGACGGCACGCGCAGCTTCAGCTCGAACGACGCGCTGCCCCCGCCCATAGTGATCGTGGAGCCCTGCTCCCTCGGGAAGTTCGTGCTCTGCGTGACCGTGACGCCCTTCTCGGCCCAGGTCAGTGTGGACGGGCTGTACAGGTTGACGTACAGAGCGCTCCCGTCGGCCTTCTTGAAGTACACCGAGTCCTGGTACTTCGTGGCACTCTCCATGCCCGTGCCCTCGCAGCAGGTCGTGCCCTGCTTGGGCGTGTAGTCGCGCACGTGCCCGGGCTTCAGGCCGATGAAGTACGTGACGAGCGGCTTCTCCGCGTCGGCCTTGTCCTGCTTGGAGCCGAGCACCTGGTTGTACAGCGCCCGCTCGTAGTAGTCCATGTACTTCGGGTCCTGCTCGTGGAAGAACAGCATCCGGCTCAGCTTGAGCAGGTTGTACGCACAGCAGGTCTCGGCGTTGGTGTCGCTGATCGTGCCGGCGATGACCCCGCGGGCCTTCCAGAACTCGGCCGTGCTCGTCCCGCCGATGCCGTACATGCGCTGCGGGACGACCATGCCCCAGAAGTTCTTCGCGGCCGTGAGGTAGCGGGCCTCGCCCGTGGCGTCGTACAGCCGGACGTAACCGGTGAAGATCGGGATGTGCTGGTTGGCGTGCAGGCCGTCCAGGATGTCGGTGTTCGCGGCGCAGGCGTCGATGAGCCTGTCCAGGTCGAACAGCTTGGCCAGCGCGAGGTGTTCGGCCTTCTGGGTGATCGAGTGCAGGTCGACGATCGTCTCCACGATGCCGCCGAACTCGCCGCTGGAGAAGATGCCCCACATCCGCTGGAGGGTGGCGTCGGGCAGCTTGGACAGCCGGGAGTACATCCAGTCGCACATGCCGGACGCGAGATCGAGGGCGCGGGCGTCGTCGGTGGCGAGGTGGGCGTCCAGCAGGCCCTTGAGGATCTTGTGCGCGGTGTAGTACGGCGCCCACACCCTGGTGTAGTCGCCACTGGTCATCGACTCCAGCTCGATGAACTGGGTCTCCGGGTACGCGGCGAGGAACCCGGGGTGGCTCGGCCCGCCCCAGGTGCGGCGCAGCGTGGCGGTCAGCCCGCGGCCGGAGGCGTCCGCGAACGTGCCGCCGGTCGTCTCGAAGAAGTCGTACGACGCCAGGTTGCCGCGGCCGGCCGAGGTCGCCGAGGCCCGGTTGCTCTGCAGCGCCGTGATCTCGGCGGCGGTCAGGGCCCGCGACCAGACGTTGAACTCGTCGAAGGCGCCCGCGAACACCGGGTCGCCGGAGAAGTTCGAGCGGCCGAGCCAGTTGTTCGTCAGGGTGCCCAGCGTCGACGGGTTGAGGGTCATCGACGTGTTCTGGGCGACGGCTGTGCCGTTGACGTACAGCGTGCCCGTGCTGCCGCTGATCGTCACCGCCAGGTGGCTCCACTGGTTCAGGGGCAGTGCGGCGGTGCCGTTGAGCCCCTGCTCCCCGCCGGGGCCGTTGGTGGTGATGGCGAACCGGGGGACGCCGTTGGCGTTGCGTCCGGCCAGGTACATGTACCGGGTGGTGTTGTCGCCGAAGTCGAAGACGCGGGCCCAGTTGGCATTGTGGGTGGGCTTCACCCAGGCCGACAGGGTGACTGCCGAGGCGCCCCCGAGCACAGAGGCCGGCAGGTCGACGTACTGGTACGAGCCGCGCACGTTCTCCTGGGCCGTGCCGAACTTCCCGGTGACGCTGAGCATCCGCGGGTCGCGGCGCAGCGCCTCACGCACCTCGGTCAGTGCCCCGACCATGGTTCCGATCTTGTCGGCGTACGCCTGTTCCCCGGTGCTCGCGTACGCCTGCGACAGCATGCTCAGGAAGTGGCCGGTGTAGTGGCCGCGGAGATTGCCGTTGGCCTCACCGTCCAGCCCCTCCCAGCCGCCCGGGGCCACCGCGCCGCCCGTGGAGAGGCCGGCGTTGGCGCGGAAGACCTGCAGGAGCCGGTTCACGTCGTAGCCCCGGCCGTGATCGAGCATCAGCTGACGCTTGCCGGCGAAGATGCCCGGCCGGAGGGCCACGTCGTCGAGGGCGAAGGGCTGGACGGTCCAGGCGGACGGGGCGGCGGCCGCAGCCTGTGCTTCCCGCACGGCAGCCGCAGCCTGAGCCCCCGGAACGGCGGCCGAGGCCCGGCCCGTTGCCGCGAACGAGGCCGCGGGGGCCGCCGCCGCCAGCGCCGCGGCATGGAGAAGGGATCTTCTGGAGAGGGGCGGTGCCATGTGGGCTCCTCCACGAGGTCAACGCGGGTTCGGAGTATCGAACGATGTGCGAATGGTCGACCAGACGCTATGCGTGGGCTGGGAAGGCGTCAACGGTACTGACGGGATTGGCGCTGCTAGGAACGACCCGCGAGTCGTACCAGGGACTCTGCTCCAGCGCCCGCTCCAACTCGTTCCGCATACCGGCCAGTCAGAGCGCCACGGCCGCAACGCGCCGACGGTGGTGGCCGATGGCGCGGCCGGCCGGCACGTGCTGCCACGCGCAGGAGCCGGTGGCCCTGAGCACCCAGGCCTGCGACGCGGAGGGCTCCGTCGGCGACGGTCCCGCCGCTCCCTGCCGGCATTTCCCGGAATCCAAAGGAACGACGCCCGGGAGTCGGCCGGTTCGGACGAATGGGCAACCGCCCGTCAGCTGTCGGAGAACAGCTCGGAACCTACGAGTGAGGGTGCGTGAGGACGAAGTGCAGCGCCGCGCTCACATTTACCAGCCCCGCCCCGATGGCCTCGTCCGGACCGGGCTTACAAGAGCAGTGCCGCTGCTCCCGCGATCTGCGGTGCCGCGGCCGACGAGCCCGAGAACAGGGCCCAGCCGTCGTTGCGTGACGTGCCGTCGTCCGCATCGCTCTCCTCGGCGTCGATCGTGCAGCCGGGCGGAATCGGGAGCATGAGGTACTGAGCCAGGCGCGCCAGACCGACCAGCCCGGAAACTGCGGGACGACGACGCCGTCGAACCAGGGGCTGGTGTAACCGCTCGTGCAGTCCGACGCCCGCAGCTCGTCCTGCGGACCGGAGAACACGCCGCCGACCGACAGCACTCCGGGAACCTGCGGCTCGATCGAGAAGTGGCCGTTGTCCGCGGCGAAGACGACGACGATGCCGTCCTCCCACGCGTCCCGGGTCGGGTAGTTGGCCAGCCGGCTCAGTCGGCCCAGGTACCGGTGGTCAGGAGGAGGCCGCCGACCGTACGAGCCAGTCGTACGCTTCGCGCGCCGTGAACTCCCCCTGCCCGCCCCGCAGTAGTAGACCGGCTGTCGCGAACTCCGGGGCGTCCGCCTGGGCGGCCACGTACGGGATCGCGATGCAGCGCATTCCGGCCGCGTGCGCGGCGGCGGCGCCGGGGGCCGCGTCCTCCAGGACCACGCAGTCGCCCGGTGCCGCGCCGAGCCGACGGGCCGCCTCCAGGAAGACATCGGGGGCGGGCTTGCCGCGCTCGACCTCGTCGGCCGATACGACGGTGCGCAGATGGGCGTCCAGGCCCGTGCCGGCGAGGATCGCCGTGATGGCCCCGTGCGACGAGCCGGACGCCACGGCCATCGGGACGCCCTCGGTCGCCAGCAGCTCCACGAACTCGCGCATCTCGGGGTACGCGCGCGTGGCGGTGCGGGCGAGTTCCAGATAGCGGCGGTTCTTGGCGGCGAGCAACTCGTCGACGGAGGCCCGCAGGCCGTACTCCCGCTTCCAGAGCGTGACCGTCTCCTGGGTGCTGATGCCGACGTACCGCTCGTGGTCAGCCCAGGTGAAATCGGGGACGCCGTGCTCGGCGAGGACCTGGCGGCCGGCCTCGTAGTAGTTGGGCTCGCTGTCCACGAGCGTTCCGTCGAGATCGAAGATGACCGAAGTGCCGTTGAGACCGCTCATGGCCCCAGGATCTCAAAGGCCTCAAGAGCCATTTCGGCCTCAAGGGTCATTTCCCGGCCGCCGCCCGCCCGATCGACGCCACCAGCGGCAGCAGCCGGTGCGGGACGCGCTCGCGCAGGGCCACCTCGGTGCGGGTGCGGACCACGCCGGGCAGGCTGATCAGCTTCTGGATCACGTCCTCCAGATGGGCGTTGTCGCGGGCCACCACCCGGGTCAGCAGATCCCCGCCACCGGTGATCGAGAAGGCCTCGACGATCTCCGGTACGGCGGCGAGCGCGTCGCCCACGTCGTCGAGATGGCCCTGGGTGACCTCGATGTGCACGAAGGCCAGCACCGGGCGGCCGAGCGCGGCGGGGGAGAGGGTCGGCCCGATGCCGGTGATCACGCCGTCCCGCTCCAGCCGGTCGAGCCGCGCCTGCAGCGTGCCGCGCGCGACGCCGAGGATGCGGGCGTACTCGCGCACGCTCGTGCGGGGCTGTTCCAGCAGTAGCCGCAGGATGCGGGTGTCGAGCTCGTCCACGGCCATGGCGTCCGGCCTCTCCTCGTACGTGGTCCGTTGGCTCGCTGGTGGACGCTCCAGGACCGAAATGTCTGTGCCAATGGCCCAGCATATTCGACGCCACTTGAGCCAGTCGCCATGGCGATGCTGCAATGGGACCGTCGATGGCGCTGCGGACCTCCGCGGCGCCTTCTTCATGCCGACACGGAGGGGCGGAAAGCAGTGCTGAAGAGGGTGTTCGTGGCGCCGGACCCGCGCCGGGCGCGGCTGCGCTTCGCCGTGCGGGCCGTCCTCGGCATCGGGCTCGCGGTCGTCGTCTGCGCACTGGCCGGACACTCCCTCGTCGGCGCCGTCACCGGCGGGCTCGCCGCGCTGCTCGCCCTGTTCACCGTCACCGACACCACGGTGCGCGGGCAGGCGGTCACCACCGCGCTGCTGCCGCTCGTCGGCCTCCCCGTCCTCGCGGCGGCGGCCGAACTGCACGACCACCCGGTCGCCCGCGACTTCACCTTCCTCGCCGTCGTCGGCGCGGGTGTGTACGCGCGCCGCTGGGGGCCGCGCGGGCACAGCCTCGGCGTGTTCGCGTTCATGACCTTCTTCGTCGCGCAGTTCCTGCACGCGACTCCGCGGCAGCTGCCCGAGCTCTACGCCGCCGTACTGCTGTCCCTGCTCACCGCTGCCACGGTGCGCTTCGGGCTGTGGTGCTACGAGCGCCGTACGCCCCCGGCGCCCGCACCCGCACCACCCGGCGGCAGCGGACTGGCCCGCGTGACCACGCGCCAGGCCATCCAGGCCACCGCCGGAGCCGGCTTCGCCCTGGTCGTGGGCCAGCTCGTGTCCGGGCAGCGCTGGTACTGGGCCGTCGGCGCCACCTGGTGGATCTTCGTCAACACCACCTCGCGTGGCGAGACCCTGGTCCGCGGCTTCCGCCGGATCCTCGGCACGGTGATCGGCATCGGCCTCGGCCTGCTCGTCGCCGTCCCGCTGAACGGCGCGGGCATCCCCACCGCCGTGCTCCTCGCCGTCTGCGTCTTCGGCATCTTCTACACCGCCGCCGTCTCCTACACCTGGATGATGCTCTGCGTCACGGTGCTCGCCGAGCTCCTCTACGGCCTGCTGGGCGTCCTCGACCCCGCCCTGCTGGCGCTGCGGCTCGCCGAGACCGGCGTCGGGGCGCTCGGCGCCGTGCTGGCCGTGCTGCTCGTCCTGCCCGTCACCACCCACACCGTCACGGACGCCTGGATCCAGCGGGCCCTGCGCTGCGTCCACGCGGCCACCGCCGAGGCCGCCGCGCGCCTCGCCGGCGACGCGACCGCCGACCCGGCCTCGAAGCTTGCCGAACTGGAACAGCTGCTCGGCCGGGTACGGCTCTCGGTCGCCCCGCTCGTGCACCCGCTGAACCCGATGCCGGCCCGCAAGCGGCGCGCTCGCCGCGTCCTGGCCCTGCTCGACGACTGTGCCCGGGAGATCCGCGGCCTGGCCGCCGTAGCCGCCGACCCGGAGGCCTCGCACGACGCCCGCCTGGCCGCCGCGTGCTGGCGCGTCGAAGCCGCGGTCGAGGCGCTCACCGGCGGCACGGACATCACCGCCCCCACCGAGCAGCCGACGGCGTCGGACCCCGCGCTGGCCCATCTGCACGGCCTGGAGCGCGCCCTGGCCGAACTGGCCCAGCCCCTGCGCACGCCGTCCGGTTCGCGGCTCGTCGGGGCCTGATCCGACCGGTCGGGCAGGCCGGCATGTCGCTTTATCGGCCACCTAGAGGGTGGATCAGGCCATCCGCCGGGTAACCCCGCGCCATCGGACGCACGGAACCCGCGAGCCGCGCGGGAGCGGCCCGCGGGCTAGCCTCCTCGGGGTGCCGTGCGGAGCTTGCCCCGCGTCAGGGCGCAGCACCGAGGCCGTACGAGACGGTGGAGCGGCATCCCGCCCATGCGCACCACCGAGTCCGGGACCCGGGCGGGCGGCATGGCCGTACGCGCCGACGATTAGGTGACCTTGGTCTAGACCGATGATGATCCGCTGCTACCGTCACCCCGGACGGCACCCGACCGGAAGGGGACAGCGGTGGCAGACTTCGGCAGGCGGGAACGACGGGGAACGCGGGCCTACATCGGATCGTTCACGGCGGCCGGAGGTCAGGGCATCACCACGGCGTCCGTGGCCGCGGGCAGTGGCGCGCTGACCGTCCTGGGCGGCGTGGACGACGTGCCCGACCCCGCCTACCTGGCCCTGTCGCCCGACGGTGACACGCTCTACGCGGTCAGCGAGACCGCCGACGGCGCGGTGGCCGCCTACCGGCTGACCGGGGGCAAGCCCGAGCTCATCGGATCACCGGTGCCGGTGGGCGGCAGCGGACCCACGTACCTCAGCCTGGTCGCCGGCCACGTCCTGACCGCCAACTACGGCTCCGGCAGTGTCACCGTCGTGCCCGTGCGCCCCGACGGCGCCCTCGCGGACGCCCCGACCGCCGTCCTCCAGCACACCGGCTCGGGCCCGCACACGCCACGCCAGCAGGGCCCGCACGCCCACCAGGTGCAGCCCGACCCAAGTGGCCGCTGGGTCGTCGACGTCGATCTCGGCACGGACTCGGTGCGGGTGTGCACGCTGGCCGACGGCGCCCTCGACGTACACCGGGAGATCGCCCTGCGGCCCGGCTCGGGCCCCCGCCACCTGGCCTTCCATCCGTACGGCAGGTACGCGTACGTCCTCAACGAACTCACCCCCACCGTCACCGTCTGCCACTGGGACGCCGACGACGGCACGCTGAAGCCGCTGGCCGAGACGCACGTGCTGCCGGGCGCCCCGGCCGGTGACGCCTATCCGTCGGGGATCGTCGCCTCGCCCGACGGCCGCTTCGTGTGGACCGCGACACGCGGCGAGGACGTGCTGTCGACGTTCGCCGTGGCCGGGGAGGAACTGCGGCTGGTGGGGACGGTGACCTGCGCCGGGCACTGGCCGCGCGCGCTCACCGAGGCGGGCGGCTTCCTGTACGTCGCGAACGAGCGCTCCGGTGACGTGTCCTGGTTCGCCGTGGACCCGGCCACGGGACTCCCGCGCTACGAGGGCTCGATCGAGGCGCCCGCGGCATCCTGCGTGGTCATCGGCCAGGTCGCCGACGAGGGGTGACCGGACGCCGAAGGGCCCGCTCCCGAGTGAGGAGCGGGCCCTTCGGCGTTACGGCTGTGACGTGCGTGTCAGCGCACCGGCGCGCCCTGCGGCTGCTGCGGGGCGATGCCCAGCGCCGTCGTGTACTTCGACAGGGCGAGCTTCCCGATCGCCGGGTACGGGCCGAGCGCCTCGGCGGCGGAGCAGCCCGCCTCCTGGGCGGCCTGCGCGATCAGGCTCGGGTCGATCTCCGGCCCTATCAGGTACGGCGCCAGCGCCAGCTGCTGCGAGCCCGAGGACCGCAGCTGCTCGGCGACGGCCGTGATCGAGCCGTCCTGGTCCAGGGCCGCCGCCATCACCGGCACGGCCAGGCGCGCGGCGAGCAGCATGCCGGTGATCCCGGCCGCCTGCACGGCCTCCTCGCCGCCCACAGAGGCGAGGATGATGCCGTCCGCGGCCGTGGCCACGGTGAACAGCCGGGCACGGTCGGCGCGGGCCAGACCGGCCTCCGACAGCCGCACGTGCAGCGCCTCGGCGAGCAGCGGGTGCGGGCCGAGCGCATCGGTGAGGTCGGCCGCGACCCGGCTGTCCATCACGGCCTGGCGGATGACGCGGAGCAGCGCGCTGTCCGGGCCTGCCAGCAGCGGCACGACGACGGCGACGGGGCCCTCCGGCTCCTTGACCTCCACACCTGCGGCGATCGCCTGCTCATAGCGGGCGATGCGCTCCTCGGCGGCGTGCACGAGCACGGACTGGAGCGTGGGGAACTCCACGTCGTCGCCGTCCACGTACCCGATCCGGGCGTCGAGACCGGGGAGCTCGGAGCGGGCGATGCTCACGACTTCCTCGGCCAGGCCGCGGGTGGCGGCGCTCGGCGTGCCCGGCACCGCGAGGACGAGCGCGGGCGCGCCTTCGGGAGCCGCCAGGGGCTCGGGTCGGCGGTGCCGCCCGGGCTGACGAGGTCGCGGCATTCGTACTGGCAGGCCGGACGCGGGCCCAGTGGGGGAGCTCATGGCGACGCATGTTACTGGCTTCTTGGGCTCCCCTGTTCGGGGAGGGTGCAGGTGAGCGGTATCCGTCCGTATTTGTCTGATTGAGTTACGTGCGGTGCGGAAGCGGACGGCGTAGGTGGATCAGTCCCTCTTTCCGACCACGTAGAGCATCGCCTCGTCACCCGGCAGAGTGAACGCGTCCGCCGCCAGATCGGTCGCGATACGCACCGCCCCCTGCAACGGATCCCCGGCGGCCGGCACCCGCCGCGCGTGCGGCAGCCGCTTCGACAACTCCTCTTCCAACGGTACGAGAAGAGGGGCGCCCATCTTGAACAGGCCACCGGTGAGCGCGACTTGGGGCTCTCCGGAGGTCGGGCAGACGGCGGCCGCCGATTCGGCCATGTACCGTGCGGCGGCCCGCACGATCTCCGCGGCCACCGGGTCGCCGTCGGCGCAGGCGGCCACGTGGGGGGCGAAGGAGGCGAGGACGGCGGGACGGTCCGGGCGCGGATAGAGCTTGCCGGGCAGTCCTCGCACCGGGCCGAACAGCTCCTCGGCGCGGGTCAGCAGCCCGGCCGACCCGCCGGGCCGCCCGTCGTGCGCGCGCAGCGCCGCCTCCAGCCCGGCCCGCCCGATCCAGGCGCCGCTGCCGCAGTCGCCGAGCAGATGCCCCCAGCCGTCCGCGCGGTGCCAGCGCGTCAGGTCGGTGCCGATCGCGATCAGTCCCGTACCGGCGGCGACCACGGCACCGGGCCGGGGCCCGAGGGCGCCCACATAGGCGGTGACGGCATCGGCGACCAGGGCGAGGCGCCCGATGCCGAACTCCCGCTCCAGCGCGGCGGGCAGCTCGGCGCGCAGCCCGCCGCCCAGGGTGGCGAGCCCGGCGGCACCGACCACGGCCGCCCCCAACTGAGCGACACCTGCCTCGGCCGCCAACGTCCGAACCATGGGCACCAGTTGCTCCATCAGATGCCCGGCGTCGATGCCCCGCTCCCCGGTACGCACGGGCTCGCGGGACTCCCGCCGGGCCAGCGCCCCCTGGTCGACGGTGCCGACGACGACGCGCATCCCGGACCCTCCGGAGTCGACGGCGAGGAACCCGGAGGCGTCGGTCACGGCAGGCGCCAGTCCACCGGCTGTCCTCCCTGTCGGATCAGCAGGTCGTTGGCCCGGCTGAACGGGCGGGAGCCGAAGAAGCCCCGGTCGGCGGACATGGGGGAGGGGTGGGCGGACTCCACCGACGGGAGCTTGCCGAGGAGAGGGCGGAGGTTGCGGGCGTCGCGGCCCCAGAGAATGGACACCAGCGGCTTGCCGCGGGCGGCGAGCGCACGTATGGCCTGCTCGGTGACCTCCTCCCAGCCCTTGCCGCGGTGGGCGGCCGGCTTGCGCGGGGCCGTCGTGAGCGCCCTGTTGAGCAGCAGCACGCCCTGCTGGGTCCACGGCGTCAGATCGCCGTTGGACGGCTGCGGCAGCCCCAGGTCGGTGCTCAGCTCCCGGTAGATGTTGATGAGGCTGCCGGGCAGCGGACGCACGTCGGGCGCGACCGAGAACGACAGCCCCACGGCATGTCCCGGGGTCGGATACGGGTCCTGTCCGACGATCAGGACCCGTACGTCGTCGAAGGGCTGCTGGAAGGCCCGCAGGACGTTCGGCCCGGCCGGCAGATAGGTGCGTCCCGCGGCGATCTCCGCGCGCAGGAAGTCGCCCATCGCGGCGATCCGTTCGGCAACGGGTTCCAGGGCCTTCGCCCAGCCCGGTTCGACGATTTCATGCAAGGGTCGTGGTGCCACGGGCGTCACCCTACTGCCGTACCGGCAGCGGTGATCAACCGGTGGCCAAGGCCGGCCCGTAAGCCGTGGCGCCCCGGACGGCTCATGCGATCACCGCGGCCCGCACGCACAGCACGTCCGGCAGATGCGACGTCAACTGCCGCCAGCTGTCGCCGTCGTCGGCCGACGCGAACACCTCGCCGTTGCGGTTGCCGAAGTACACGCCCGCCGGGTCCGCGTCGTCCGTGCACATCGCGTCGCGCAGCACCGTGCCGTAGTGGTCCTCCTGCGGCAGCCCCGCCGACAATGGATCCCAGGTCTTGCCCGCGTCCGCCGTACGGAAGACACGACATCGGCGGTCGGCGGGCACGCGGTCGGAGTCGGCGTTGATCGGGAACACGTACGCCGTCTCGCCGCGGTGGGGATGTGCGGCCGCCGCGAAGCCGAACGTGGACGGCAGGCCCTCGCCGATGTCCGTCCAGTGCGCGCCCGCGTCGTCGCTGCGGTACACGCCCCAGTGGTTCTGCAGATAGAGGCGGTCCGCAGTCGCCGCGTCCTGGGCGATCTTGTGTACGCACTGGCCGAACTCCGGGTTCGGATCCGGTAGGAACACCGCGGAGACACCGGAGTTGGAAGGAACCCAGCTCGCACCGCCGTCGGTCGTCTTGAACACCCCGGCCGTCGAGACGGCGACCGTCACGGCCCGGGCGTCGCGCTTGTCGGTGATCACGGTGTGCAGGCCCTCACCGCCGCCGCCCGGCACCCACTTCGACCGGGTCGGGTGCTCCCACAGCGGGCGGATCAGCTCGAAGGTCTCGCCGCGGTCCTCCGAGCGGTACAGCGCGGCCGGCTCCGTGCCCGCGTACACCACGTCCGGCTCCGCGGCCGCCGGGTGCAGCTGCCACACCCGCTCCAGGGAAGCGTCCGTGTCCTTCGGGAACTTGACGGCCGGCCGGGCCGGTTCGGTCCAGGTGCGGCCCAGGTCGTCGGAGTGGAACACGGACGGGCCCCAGTGCGCGCTGTCGCCGCCCGCCAGCAGCCGCGGACGCTCACCCCGCGTGTCGATGGCGACCGAGTACACGGCCTGGGCGTTGAAGTAGGGACTCTCGTCGAACTCCCAGGTGCCACCTCGCCTCCGCCCGATGAACAGCCCCTTGCGCGTGCCCACGGCGAGCAGTACCTCGGTCATGCCGATCACCTCCGCGACGTCTTTGTCTCAGGTACCGGCCAGTCTGCACCCCGGCACTGACAGTCACCTCTGGAAAGGCCGACGTCGCAGGTCAGGGCGGCGATGATAGCTCGCAGCCGCGAGCTGCGGGGGCTTTCCGGCAGACAGCCGCGGGGACCGCGTGACCCGTGCCACGGTCGTCTCCCGGTACGTGCCGTGAGCATCCGCCTGCCGTCTCCCGTATGGGAGGGAGGTGGGTCCGGCAGGTTCGTGCGCTCATGAGGAGGAAGCCTTCGATGGCGTTCCGTGGTCCGAAGGTGTGGCTGTGGCGATGGCGGCGCAATCCGCTCAAGCGCCGGGCCGACGCGATGGAGGCGTGGGTGCTGCTCGCCGCCTGGGCGCTCACCGTCCTCGCAGGAGTGCTCGCTGGCCTGGCGACGGCCGGCACGGTGGAGGAGGGGATGGCCAGGGAGCGCGTCGAGTGGCGCCCCGTCGTCGCCCTCCTCACCGAGCGGGCGCCGGGCACGACCGACGCGCGCTCCGGCACGTCGAGCGGCGCGAGCGTGTGGGCGAAGGTCCGCTGGAGCGCGCAGGACGGTTCCGCGCACACCGGACAGGCCCGCGTCCGGCCCGGCAGCGGCGTCGGTACGCCGGTCACCGTCTGGACGGACCCCCAGGGCCGCCTGGTGACCCAGCCCGCCACCGCCTCCGAGGCCCGCACCCGGGCCACTCTGGTCGGCGGCCTCGCGGGTGTCTGCGCCGCATGCGTACCTTTCGTCGCCGGGCGCGCCCTCCGCAGCCGCCTGGAGAGCCGGCGCATCGACCAGTGGGGCTACGAGTGGGCACGGTTCGGGCCGTTGTGGGGCGGGCGGACGACGGGCTGACGGCTGTACGAGGGGTCGGCGAAGGGTCGCGGCTGCCGCGCCCGTGGAAAGGCGTGGCCCGTCCCGCCCGTCGGATCGCGCCGCCCTGCCCTCGGATCGCGCCGTACGGCGTCTCGGTGGCGCCGGGTAGGACGCCCCGCGGCCCGGCCCGCCAAGGACGCGGTGGCCTCGGCCGCCGCGCACGAGGGCGGTTGGCAGCTCCGAGTTGGCGGCCACGGCCGGGCGAGCTCCTCCCATGGCGCCCATCTCCCCGGATCCGCGCGTTGCTGCGCCCGCCGGGGGCGCGCCAGAACGCCGGCGCCAGGACTCCGGGCCCAGGGGGGCAGAGCCCGCCACAGGGCCAGCTCTCGCGTACGACCACCCCTTGACGGCCGAGGATGCGGAGCAGCCCCTGCCCCGCTCCACCCCCTCAGGTGTCCACCCCACCTCAGGTGTCCACCGCCCGACCACGGGCGGGGCAGCGGATCGCCCTCGGGCAGGCCGGGGCCGAGCCTCACGCCCCGCCCGGAAGCGCCCGCCCCAAAATGCCGTCCACATCGGCGGCATCCGGCAGCGTCCCGAACGCGTGCCCCCAGTCGCCGCCGAGCCGGCTCGCACAGAAGGCGTCGGCAATCGGCGTGGGGGCGTGCCGGACCAGGAGGGAGGCCTGGAGGGTCAGGGCCGTCTGCTCGACCAGGCGGCGGGCCCCGGCCTCGGAACCGGCCGCGAGCAGGCCCTTCAGACGGGTGACGGCCGCGTCCAGCCGGGCGTCCGCCCCCTGCGCCAGGGCGAGTTCGGCGAAGAGGGCCTCGGCGGTGGCCGGCTCCCTGCTCAGCGCCCGCAGCACGTCGAGGGCGTTGACGTTCCCCGAGCCCTCCCAGATCGACAGCAGGGGAGCCTCGCGGTAGTGGCGGGGCATGCCCGACTCCTCGACGTAGCCGTTGCCGCCGAGGCACTCCAGGGCCTCCGCGGTGAAGGCAGGCCCCCGCTTGGTGACCCAGTACTTGCCGACGGCGGTGGCGATCCGGCGGAACGCCGCCTCGGCCCCGTCCGGGTCGTCCCCGCGCACCGCCCGGTCGGCCGCGCCGGCCAGCCGTAGCGTGAGCGTCGTGGCGGCCTCGGACTCCAGCGCCAGGTCGGCCAGCACGTTGCGCATCAGCGGCTGGTCGATCAGCCGCGCCCCGAACGCGCTGCGGTGCCGCACATGGTGCCCCGCCTCGACGAGCGTCTTGCGCATCAGCGTCGCCGACGACATCACGCAGTCCAACCGCGTGCAGTTGACCATCTCGATGATCGTCTTGACGCCCCGCCCCTCGGGCCCCACCAGCCAGGCCACGGTCCCGTCGAACTCGGGCTCGGAGGAGGCGTTCGAGCGGTTGCCCAGCTTGTCCTTCAGGCGCTGGATGCGGAAGGTGTTGCGGGTGCCGTCGGGCAGGACGCGCGGCACGAGGAAGCAGGACAGGCCGCCGGGAGCCTGCGCCAGCACGAGGAAGACATCGCACATGGGCGCCGAGGTGAACCACTTGTGCCCGCGCAGCGTGTACACGCCGGGCTCGGCGGTCGGCGTCGCCGTCGTGGTGTTCGTACGGACGTCGGAGCCGCCCTGCTTCTCGGTCATCCCCATGCCCGCCAGCAGGCCCCGCTTCTCGGTCGGCACGCGCAGCTCCGGGTCGTACTCCCGGCTGGTCAGCAGGGGTTCGTAGACCTTCGCCAGCTCGGGCTGCCGGCGCAGCACGGGGACGGCGGCGTACGTCATCGACGTCGGGCAGCCGTGCCCGGCCTCGGTGTGCCCCCACACCAGCCCGCCGGCCGTCCGGGCGACATGGGCGCCGCGCCGCTCGTCCGCCCAGGGCGCACCCGCCAGCCCCTCGGCGACCGCGACCCGCATCAGGTGGTGCCAGCTCGGATGGAACTCCACCTCGTCGACGCGATGGCCGTACCGGTCGTGCGTACGCAGCTCGGGTTCGTGCCGATTGGCCTGCTCACCCCACTCCTGCGCCTCGACGCTCCCGGCCCGCAGGCCGAGCCGCCGGATGTCCTCCTCGGCCCACCCGGCGCCCTCGCGGCGCAGCCCTTCGAGCAGGGCCGTGTCCTCGGACGCGTCGTACGGGGCCAGGGGAGGGGGCTGGTTGGTGACGTCGTGGGTGGCGTACTGCCCGGAGAGCTCCTGCGTGACTCGGGGCTGCTCCAACGCGACTCCGGGCTGCTCCTGCGCGGGTATCGAGACCATGCCGCCAGTGTTGCAGCACGGCTGCGGTTGCAGCAATCCTGTAATACGTCACCGTCGCACCGCCACGTACAGTCGTCGCCATGCCGTACAACGCCTCACCGCAGGCCGACGAGGTGGAACTGCGCCCGCTGTCCGCCAGGTCCGTCGTCCTGAGCCTGCTGCTGGGTCTGCATCCGCCCGAGCTGCCGGTGAAGGACCTGGTGCGCAGTGTGGAGCCGTTCGGGATCGCCGGATCCACCTTGCGCGCCGCGCTCAGCCGGATGGTGGCGGCCGGAGACCTGCGGCGCGCCGACACGGTCTACCGGCTCAGCGACCGGCTGCTGGAACGCCAGCGGCGCCAGGACGACGCCGTCCACCCCGAGACCCGGCCCTGGCACGGCGACTGGGAGATGGTGGTGGTCACCGCCACGGGCCGCGGCCCCGCCGAACGCGCGGAACTGCGCAACGAGCTGACCCGGCTCCGGCTCGCCGAGCTGCGCGAGGGCGTCTGGCTGCGGCCGGCCAACCTGCGCCGCCCCCTGCCGGACGACCTCGGGCGGGTCACCGAGCGCTGCACGGCCCGCCCCGACCGCCCCGCGCGCGAGCTGGCGGCGAGCCTGTGGCCGCTGGACGTGTGGGCGAGGACGGGACGCGCCCTGCTCACCCATGTCACCCACGCCCGGCAACCGTCAGACCGCTTCACCGCCTTCGCGGCCGTCGTACGGCACCTGCTCGCCGACCCTGTGCTGCCCCCCGAACTCCTCCCGCCCGACTGGCCGGGCGCGGAGCTGCGGGCCGCATACGCGGACTACCGGCGGGAGTTGGCAGCGGAGGCACGCGCGCGTGACGGCCGCGAGGAGGCCACGGACGCACACGCGCGTGGTCGCCGTCAGTCGAACGCGGACGTACACGCGCGTGGTCTCCGTTAGTCGAACGCGGGCATACGCGCGCATGGCCGCCGGGAACGACGCGACGGCCGTCCGAAGCGCCGTGCGGGGGCGCTTCGAACGACCGCCTTCACCGTGGGGGGTTCGCCTGCGGCTGTCGGCTACCTGTAGGTGATGTTCGACGTGGAGTACAGGCAGTTCGTGCTGTCCGGACCCGTACCCACGGCTGTGGTGTTGTTGTACTTCTGGCAGGGGATGACCTTGCGGCTCGCGTCGTTGAGGATCGTGATGCCGCGCAGCGTCGCCACGTCGCCCCGGTTGACGTTGATGCCGACGAGGCGGGCGGTGGAGCCCGTGCCGGTCACCTCGATGTTGCTGAGGTTGACCTTGCGCGTGTACTGCGTGGAGCAGTCACCGCACGAGCGGTACAGCGTCTTGAACTCGCTGACGGCGAAGTTGGAGATGTTCACCGTGCCGGGCCCGTTGTGCTGGAAGACCTTGTCGGCCGCCTTCTTCGCGCCTCCGCCGATCACGTTGTACGTGGAGCCGCCCCGGAAGGTGGCGGCGTCCTCGCCGACGTCCTCCCACCACACGTTCTGCAGCGTGCAGTTGCCCTCGCAGTGGATGCCGTCCGCGCCGGGCGCGCCGATGATGACGTTCTTCAGCGTCGCGCCGGCCGCGAGCTTGAAGATCGGGTCCTGGCCCTCCTCCTGGCCGTCACCGGCCAGGGCCCCGGTGCCGTAGAACCGCTTCATGCCGTAGTCCTTGGTGCCGGACACGGAGATGGTGGAGGAGGTCCCCTGGCTGCCGTTGGGCGTCGGCCAGGTGGCGGCGCTCGCCGGCGGTGCACCGATTGTCGTGATCATGACAGACGAAAGGGCGAGTGCGGCCAGGCCGCCGGTCAGTGCGCGCCGACGGGCGCGGGGCTTTGCTGGTGAAGTCATGTCCCGGATGCCTTCTTCCAGTTGGGGGGTGGTCAGATCTTTCCGGTGCCCGCGCCGGACGTCACCGAGGCGACGACGGTGGACGCGGACTCGGCGGTGTAGCTGTAGGGCGGCGTGGTGAAGGTGCCGGCCCGGGAGATCTCGGTGGCGGCTCCGCCGAGATCGTTGCCGCGCAGATTGGCGTAGCCGTCCACGTCACTGCTGCGGTTCGTGGTGACGGCGATCTTGGTGTCGCGGAAGACGTTGTTCTCCACGAGCATCTGCGCGCCCATGCGCGAGTGGCAGGCGGTGTCCGCGCCGGCCACGTAGTTGTTGTAGAAGTGCCCGGTGCCGAAGCGCAGACTGGGGATGCGCGAGTAGACGTTGCTGAAGTGGTTGTGGTGGTACGTCACCTTCAGGTGGCCGGTGTCCTCGCTCGCGTTGTTGTCGCTGTGACCGACGAGCGAGCCCTTGAAGTGGTCCTTGAAGGTGTTCCAGGACACCGTGACGTTGTCCGAGCCGTGGTTGATGTCCAGCAGCCCGTCGTAGTAGTCCTTGTCGTGGTCACGGTCGGCCGAGAAGGAGTTGTGGTCGATCCACACCTTCGTCGACGCCTGGACCGTGATGCCGTCGGCCGGCGCCACCGGCTTGCTGATGTTCAGGTTGCGGACCACGACGTTCGTGACGTTCTTCAGCCGCAGCCCGCCCCCGGTGAACCCCGACGACGAACCGACGCCCAGGACCGTGGTGTTGGAGCCGACGTCGACCTGACCGCTCAGCGAGATCAGTCCGTTGACCCGGACGACCTTGGCCGAGTTGCCGGTGACCGCGGTCTTGAAGGCGCCCAGCGTCGAGACCGTCACCGCCGAGGCGCTGCCGCCACCGGTCGTCCCGGCACCGAACCCGACCGGTGAGGTCTCGGCGGCTCCGGCGGGCTGCGGCAGGACGAGGACGGCGGCGGTGGCGAGAGCGGCTGCGGCCGCCGTCACCAGCGCGGTTCTTTGCGGGCGTGCACGTGGGGGGAGAGTGCGCATGCGGGTGCGTCCCTTCAGAAGGACTTACTCGATCGTGTACGTGAACGATGTGCGTCATATAGAACGCCGCGCGCGGACAGGATGACCATGTGGGGGTGCGGCGATGCGGCTCGGTCAGCCTGCTGAACGGAACGTAAAGGGCAAGCGCTTTCTGGTCAACGCTTTGCGCAAAAGAATCCAGTCAGCCCTGGTAGGAGGTAGGGGCTCTCTTCGTGCCCGGCGAGGGAGCGCCTCCCGCCCGGTGTGGGAGCGCTTCCATGATGAGCGTGTCCATGCCACGATGCCCTCCGGACGCTTTCCCTGCGAGAGGGCGAGTCCATGCCGACTCCACATATGCGTACGTTGATCAGCGCGCTGGCGCTCACTCTGCCGGCCTTCGGCCTCGTGGCCGTATCCCCCGGACCGCGCCGCCGCCGGCGGCCCACGGGTGGACCGGGCCGGACCGTTGCCCGGCTCCTTCACCTGGTCGTCCAGCGGACCGCTGATCGCGACGAAGCCGGACGCCACGCATCCGGTCGTCTCGGTCAAGGACCCGACGGTGTTCCGCCACAACAACCGCTGGCACGTCTACATGACGACGGCCGACACCTCCGGGCGATGGAGCCTGGCCCACACCAGCTTCACCGACTGGTCCCAGGCGGGCACCGCACCACAGAGGTTCCTCGACACCAACCCCGACATCGGCAACCGGTACGTCGCCGCTCCCCAGGTGTTCTACTTCCCGCCGCAGAAGAAGTGGTACATGGTCTACCAGACCCCGCTGCCGAGCTTCTCCACCACCGACGACCCTCGGATCCGGGCAGTTGGAGCGCGCCGCGGAACTTCTTCGACGCCGAGCCGCCGATCGTCACGGAGAACAAGGGCCCGGGCGGCCGGCTCGACTACTGGGTCATCTGCGACGACACCGGCTGCCATCTGTTCTCCTCCGACGGCAACGGCCACGAGTACCGCTCGCGCACCACGGTCGCCGAGTTCCCGAACGGCTTCCGCGACACGACCGTCGTCCTGTCCGAGCCGAACCGCTTCGACCTCTTCGAGGGGAGCAACGTCTACCGCCTCGGCAGCGGCGGCAAGTACCTCATGCTCGTCGAGGCGCTGGCGACCGGCTCCGACTGGCGGCGCTACTTCCGCGCCTGGACCGCGGACCGCCTGGGCGGCGGGTGGACACCACTGGCCGAGACCGAGGCCACCCCCTTCCTCCGGTCCACCAACGTGACCTTCGGGCCGGGACAGCCCGCGTGGACCACGGACTTCAGCCACGGCGAGATGATCCGCGACGGCGTCGACCAGACCCTCACGATCAACCCCTGCCGCCTTCGGTTCCTCTACCAGGGGATGGACCCCGCCTCCAGCGGCGACTACTCCCAACTCCCCTGGAAGCTCGCCCTGATGACCCAGATCAACAGCTCCTGCTGACCGGTACCGACAGCGCCAGAAGGGACAAGGACGTGCCCACCCCCACCGGCACCGCCGTGAGAAGACCGCTCCACGCCCTACTCGTCGCCCTCGCAGCCCTCCTGCCGCTGCTGGCGGCACTGCTCGTCACCGCCCCCGCGGCCGCCGCCCGCACCGAGGCCGCCGACGTGGTCCCCACCGCGACGCTCACCGAGGTCACCGACTTCGGCACCAACCCCAGCAACCTGCGCATGTACCTGTACGTGCCGGACAGCGTCACCGCCAACCCGGCCGTCCTGGTGGCCGTGCACTGGTGCACCGGTTCCGGCCCGGACATGTACAACGGCACCGAGTACGACACACTCGCCGACCAGTACGGCTTCATCGTGCTCTACCCGTCCGTCACCCGCAGCAGCAAGTGCTTCGACGTCTCCTCGCCGCAGGCGCTCAAGCGCGACGGTGGCAGCGACCCGGTCGGCATCAAGTCCATGGTCGACTGGGTCACCCGCACCTACGACGCCGACACCGGCCGCGTCTTCGCCACCGGCATCTCCTCCGGCGCGATGATGACCAACGTCCTGCTCGGCGACTACCCCGACGTGTTCGCCGCGGGCGCCGCCTTCTCGGGCGTCCCCTTCGGCTGCTTCGCCACCACCGACGGCTCCGAGTGGAACAGCGCCTGCGCGAACGGCACCGTGACGCACACCCCGCAGGAGTGGGGAGCCCTCGTGCGGGGCGCCTACCCGGGTTACACCGGCCCCCGCCCGCGCATGCAGCTGTGGCACGGCACCGAGGACGACGTCCTGCGCTATCCCAACTTCGGCGAGATGATCAAGCAGTGGACGAACGTCCACGGTGTCAGCCAGACCCCGGCCGCCACGGACACGCCCCAGTCCGGCTGGACCCGCACCCGCTACGGCGGCACCGGTGACCGGGCCCCCGTCGAGGCGATCAGTCTCCAGGGCGTCGGCCACAACCTCTACAGCCAGGGCATGGCGGCCCGGGTCCTCGCCTTCTTCGGCCTCGACAGCGGCGGCCCCGCACCCCAGCCCCAGCCCGGCACCTGCAAGGTGAGCGCCACCACCAACGCCTGGAACACGGGCCTGACCGCCTCAGTCACGATCACCAACACGAGCACGACGGCGATCAACGGCTGGCAGCTCGGCTTCGCCCTGCCCGCCGGGCAGACGATCACCAACGGCTGGGGAGCCACGTACACTCCGGCCTCCGGCGCGGTGACGGCGACCAGCGCCTCTTACAACGCGGCGCTCGCACCAGGGGCGAGCGTCAGCATCGGCTACCAGGCGAACCACACCGGCAACAGCGCGGCGCCGGGCGCCTTCACGCTCAACGGGACGGCCTGCACGACAGGTTGATCTCCGCGGACCGCCGCGGGCGGGGGCCGGCGCCTCAGGCCGTCGCGATCCGCCCGCCGCACGCGACCAGCCCTCGCCGCGGGTGCCCCGGGAAGGTGTCCGGGGCACCTGGGGGCGGATGACATGCCAATTTGCGGGAACCCGGGGCCCACGAAAGGCGATGTCACCGTACGACCGGCCGAGGGCGAGCGATGGTTCTGGGACTCCTCACACGCACAGTCACACGTCCGGCGGCCGCCGCGGCCGGACTGGTCGCGGCCGGCCCCCGGCTGCTCGCCAGAGGAGCCGCCCCCGCGGTGGGAGCCGCCGCGGGGGCCGTGGCAGGGACCGCCCGGGCAGGCGTACGGGGCGCCGACTCCGCGGCGCGGGTCCTGCGGGTCGCCCGCAACACGCTGCCCTTGCGCCCGCACCCCTGGAGGTCCGGCACCCGGATCCACCTCGCACTGCGGCCCGCGGCACCGGACCGCGTACGGCGGGAGGGCGGGACGGAACGCGTGGCGCGCCGGGTCGCCGCAGCGCTGCTGGAGCGGCCCGACGTGGCTCTCGCCTACTGGGACGGCGGCCTTGGCCGACTGGTGGTGACCGCCGTCGAGGAGTCCGTCAGCGACCGAGTGGTGGAGAAGGCGTCCGAGATCGCGGCCCGGCACGGCCTGGCCCAGACGGACGAGGCGGTGGAGGAGATCCCGCACCCGGCCGACCCCGCCGGAGTGCGGGCGGCCGCCGCGACACTCGCCGCCGACGGCATCGGCATCGCGGCCGCGTTCATCGGATACTGGCTGCGCCTGCCGACCACGCCAAGGGCGGTGACCGCGCTGGTGACGCTGGCGCGGGAGAACCCGCGCTTCCGCGGCTGGCTGCGCGCGCGGCTCGGCCGCACGCGCATGGATCTGGTGCTGGCCGTCGTGAACGCGGCCGTCCACGGCGCCGGCCGGACCCCGACCGCGCTGGTGCTGGACGGTTCGCTGCGCTCCCTGCAACTGGCGGACACGGTGGCGCGCGCGGCCGCGTTCGACATGGTCCACGACGAGATCTGTGTGCCCGAGCGGTGCAGCGTGGCCGGGGATCACTGCCCGCGCCCGCCGCTGCGCACCTCCCCGGCCCAGGAGTACGCGGCGCACGCCGAGACCGGCAGCCTCGTGGGCGCCGTGGCCACGCTGCTGGTCAAGCACGACGGCACCGAGGCGGCCGAGGCCGTGCTCGCGGGCTCCCCCAAGGCCGCCCGCTACGGGCCCGCCGCCTTCCACGCCGTACTGAGCTGCGCGCTGTCCCGTACGGGCGTCCTGGTGCGGGACCCCGAGCGGCTGCGGCAGCTGGAGATGGCCGACACGATCGTGCTGCACCCGAGCGCGTTGCGGACCCACGGAGCAGGGGCGGACCCCTGGGCGGAGACCGTGCTGGACGCGGCCCGGCGGGCGGGCCTGCGCGTCGTGATGGTGGACGACCCCGCCCTGGCCGATTTCACGAACCTCGCCGACCAGGTGGTGAGCGACGAGCGGTCGCTGAGCGATGTGGTGAACGGGTTGCGCGCCGACGACGGCGTGGTCGTCACGGTCGCCCGGCCGGGGGCGGGCGACGAGGACGTGTTCGACGGGCTGCTCGCCGGCGATGTGGCCGTCGCCCTCACCGACGGCGACGGTGCCCTCGTCTGGGGGGCGGACGTGCTGGCCCCGCACGGACTGGCCGACGTGTGGCGGCTGCTGCGGGCGGTCCCCGCCGCTCGCGGGGTCGGTCGCAGGTCGCAGGTCCTGGCGCGGTCCGGGGCCGCCCTGTCCGGGCTCCTGGTGGCCATCGGCCAGTCCGAGCGTGGCCGCCGTACGCCCTGGCCCGGGCTCCGTCACACACCGGTGGACGTGAGCGCGGCATGGGCCCTGCTGACCGGCGTGCGAGCGGCCCTGGGCGTGGCGGTGGCCCGGGCCCCGCACCCCCGTCCGCGCGTGGCCTGGCACGAACTGGAGCCCACCGAGGTCCGCGACCGGCTGGAGCACGAACACGAGGCAGAGCCGGAGCCGACCCTGTCCGAGCAGGTCACCGACCGTGCGCGCAAGACGATCAGCGCGCTGGGCGAGAAGCGCGCGCTGGCACCGGTGAGCGGGCCGCTGCGGCTCGCCCGGGCCGTACGTGGCGAACTCGACGACCCCCTCACCCCGGTGCTGGCCGTCGGCTCGGCAGCCGAGGCGATCCTCGGCTCCGTCGTGGACGCCCTGCTGGTCGTCGGCGCGCTCGACCTGAACGCGCTGGTCGGCGGTATTCAGCGGATGCGGGCAGAGCGGGCACTGTCCGGGCTGCTGGCGAAGCAGAAGCGGAAGGCACGCGTCACGACCGACGAACCGGAGCCCGAGCCGCACCTCGTGGACGCCGCCAAGCTGCGTCCGGGCGACCTGATCGAGCTCCGGGCAGACGACGTGGTGCCCGCCGACGCCCGTCTGGTGTGGACGGACGGCCTGGAGGTGGACGAATCCGCGCTCACCGGGGAGTCCCTGGCCGCCGACAAGGGGACCGACCCGACGCCGGACGCGGCCGTGCCGGACCGCCGCTGCATGGTGTTCGAGGGTACGACCGTGGTGGCCGGGCAAGCCCGGGCCGTCGTGGTGGACACCGGGGACCGGACGGAGGCCGCCCGGGCCGTGGCCCTCGCCTCCCGCAAGCCGCCGTCCGCCGGAGTACAGGCCAGGCTGCGGGAACTCACCGACAAGGCCCTGCCGTTGACCCTTGCGGGCGGCGCCGGGGTGACAGCCCTGTCGCTGCTGCGCGGCACGCCGATCCGCCGTGCGGTGAGCGGCGGCGTGGCGGTGGCCGTGGCCGCCGTCCCCGAGGGGCTGCCGCTGGTGGCGACCGTGGCACAGCTGGCGGCCGCCCGCAGGCTGAGCCGTCGTGGAGTCCTCGTCCGGGCGCCGCGCACCCTGGAGGCGCTCGGCCGGATGGACACCATCTGCTTCGACAAGACCGGCACCCTCACCGAGAACCGGCTGCGCCTGGTGCGCGTGACCGACGCCGACGGCACGGTCCGCAAGCCGGACGAGGCCGATGCCACCCTGCGGGTCGCGGCCCGCGCCTGCCCGCAGCTCAACGGCGGCTCCGACCGGCCCGTGCACGCCACCGACGAGGCCGTCCTCGACGCGGCGGGCCCCGACCCGGAGTGGACCCAGACCGAGGGACTGCCCTTCGAGGCCGGCCGGGGCTACGCCGCCGCCGTCGGCCGGGCCGAGGACGGCCGCCCGGTACTCGTGGTCAAGGGCGCCCCCGAGACGGTGCTGCCCGCCTGCGCCGGCCTGCCCTCGTCGGCCACGGAGACGGCGCAGAAGCTGGCCGGCGACGGGCTGCGCGTCCTCGCGGTGGCCCGGCGCCCCCTGGGCGAGGCGGCGGACGTCCTGGAACAGCCCCTGCAGGAGCTGGAGTTCACCGGCCTGCTCGCCCTCGCCGACGTCGCGCGCGACACGTCCCCGGCCCTCGTCGAGGGCCTGCGCAAGGCAGGCGTACGACCCGTCATGCTGACCGGCGACCACCCGCAGACCGCCCGCGCGATCGCCGCGGACCTGGGCTGGCCCGAGGACACCGGCGTGGTCACGGGCGACGAGCTGGCGTCCGCGGACCGGGAGGAACGCGCCCGGTTGCTGCGTGACATGGGTGTGGTGGCCCGGGTCGCCCCTGAGCAGAAGCTCCAGGTCATCGAGGCACTCCGGGACGCCGGCCGGGTGGTCGGCATGGTCGGCGACGGTGCCAACGACGCCGCGGCCATCCGGGCCGCCGACATCGGCGTCGGCATCAGCGCCCGCGGCTCCGCGGCCGCCCGCAACGCGGCCGACCTCGTCCTCACCGACGGCGACCTCACGGTCCTCATCGAGGCCGTCGCCGAGGGCCGGGCCCTGTGGCACAGCGTCGCCGACGCCATCGCCATCCTGATCGGCGGCAACGCGGGCGAGGTCGGCTTCGGCCTCCTCGGCACCCTCCTGTCGGGCGCGTCGCCCCTGTCCACCCGCCAGATGCTGCTGGTCAACCTGTTCACGGACCTGTTCCCGGCCATGGCGGTGGCGGTGACGCCGAAGGAAGAGGGCAGCGAGCCGGGCGGGGACGGTCACGCCGCCCCCGAGGGCACCGAGCCCGGCCAACGCGACCCCGCCACTCCCGAAGGCACCGAACCCCTCGGCACCTCCCTCCTCGGCGCACCCCTGATCCGCAAGATCCGGCACCGCGCCCTGACCACCACCATGGGCGCCACGTCCGCCTGGCTGATCGGCCGCTTCACCCCCGGCACCGCCCGCCGCTCGACCACGATGGCCCTGTGCGCGGTGGTCGGCACGCAGCTCGCCCAGACCCTGGCCGACCGCCGGGGCAGCCCGCTGGTCCAAGCCACCGCCCTCGGCTCCGCGGCCGCCCTCTTCGTCCTGGTCGAGACGCCCGGCCTCAGCAACCTGTTCGGCTGCACGCCCCTCGGTCCCCTCGCCTGGACGGGCGTCGCAGCCTCGATCGCGCTCGCGGTGACGGGCCAGCGGGCCGTGCCGTACCTGGAACGGGCCTTCATGCAGCATCTGCCAACGGGATGATCTCGACCGAGGCGAGTGTGCCCACCCAGGGGCGCGGGGCGGTGTCGATCTGCGGCTCCGCCGCGTGGGCGCGACCAGCCACCAACCCGCAGCCGCAAGACGAGACAAGCCACCCCGACGAGTAGGCGCTCAAACGGACCGATGGTACTGATCCGGCACGTGCACATCCCCGCCCAGCTCCCGCGCCGCGTGCCGGGCCCACGACGGACTGCGCAGCAACTCCCGGCCGAGCAGCACCGCGTCCGCCTCCCCGTTGGCGAGGATCTTCTCCGCCTGCTCGGCCTCGGTGATCAGCCCCACCGCGGCGACCGGCAACGTCGTCTCGGCCTTCACCCGCGCGGCGAACGGCACCTGGTAGCCAGGGCCGACGGGGATGCGGGCGCCGGAGGCGTTGCCGCCGGTCGAGACGTCGAGCAGGTCGATGCCATGGGCCTGGAGGTCGGCGGCGAAGCGGACCGTGTCGTCGGCGGTCCAGCCGTCCTCGTCCAGCCAGTCGGTCGCCGAGATACGGAAGAACAGCGGCTTGTCGTCCGGCCACACCTCCCGTACGGCGTCCACGACCTGGAGCGCGAAACGGGTGCGGTTCTCGTACGAGCCGCCGTACTCGTCGGTGCGGTGGTTGGAGTAGGGGGAGAGGAACTCGTTGATCAGGTAGCCGTGGGCGCCGTGGATCTCGGCGACCTCGAATCCGGCGGCGAGGGCACGGCGCGCGGCGTCCGCGAACTGCCCCACGACGTCCTGGATACCGGCGACCGTCAGCTCGGTGGGCACCGGGTGCCCGTCGGCGAACGGGATCGCGCTCGGCGCCACCGGCTGCCATCCGTGCGCGTCCGGCCCCACCGGCGCACCGCCCCGCCAGGGCTGGTCGGTGGATGCCTTGCGGCCGGCATGGGCCAGCTGGATCGCCGGCACGGTGCCCTGCGACACCAGGAACCCCGTGATCCGGCGGAACGCCTCGACCTGGGTGTCGTTCCAGATGCCCAGGTCGTACGGGGAGATCCGGCCCTCGGGGCTCACCCCCGTGGCCTCGACGATGATCAGCCCGGTGCCGCCGGCCGCGCGGGCCGCGTAGTGCGCGAAGTGCCAGTCGTTGGGGACGCCCATGCCGGGTCCCTGCGGTGCGGCCGAGTACTGGCACATCGGCGGCATCCACACCCGGTTCGGGATCGTCACGTCGCGCAGGGTGTAGGTCTCGAAGAGCGCACTCACGGCTCACTCCATTCGTCGCGGGGACCAGCGGTCGACTCGTACGATAGGCATCGTAGTACGGGAAGTGTCAAACTACGAGAGGTCTCGTACAATGAAGGAGCCCTCGAAGGCATCCGACGAAGTGGAGCCGCCGTGACCAGCCCCGCTGTGAGCAGCCGAGACCTCCCGCACCCCGCGCGCGAGGAGATCCGTCTGGAAGGCGTGCTGCACGCGCTCTCCGACCCCATGCGCCTGCAGATCGTGCGAGAGCTCGCCGCCGTCGGCGACGAGCTCTCCTGTTCGCACTTCGATCTGCCCGTGACCAAGTCGACCACCACGCATCACTTCAGGGTGCTGCGCGAGAGCGGTGTGCTCCAGCAGGTCTACCGGGGCACGGCCAAGATGAACGGCCTGCGCAAGGACGACCTAGACGGCCTCTTCCCGGGACTTCTCGACTGCCTTCTCGACGCCGCCGCCCGACAGGCCGTCCGCCTCGGCGGCGCCTGAACCGGCCTTCGGGCCGGCCTTTGAACCGGCCTTCGTGGGCAGGTGGTTGAAGAGCAGGTTCAGCACGATCGCCGTCAGGCAGCCCGCGCTGATCCCGCTGTTCATCACCGTCTGGAACCAGTCCGGGAACTTCGCGTAGACCGTCGGCACACCGACCGGCAGCACCCCCATGGCCACGGAAACGGCCACCACCGTCAGGTTGTTGTTGCCCTTGAAGTCCACCTCGGCGAGGGTCCTGAGCCCGCTCGCCGCCACTGTCCCGAACATCACGAGACCCGCCCCGCCCAGCACCGGCGCCGGTATCGCCGCCACCACCGCCCCCAGCTTCGGCAGCAGGCCGAGCAGGACGAGGATGGCGCCCGCGGTCGCGACCACCCAACGGCTGCGCACGCGCGTCATCCCGACGAGCCCCACGTTCTGCGCGTACGCCGTGTACGGGAAGGTGTTGAAGACGCCGCCCAGCACGGTCGACAGACCGTCGGCGCGCAGACCGTCCGAGAGGGAGCGCGGCTCGACCTTGCGGTCCGTCATCTCCCCGACGGCGATCAGGTCACCGGTCGTCTCGGTCATCGTCACCAGCGCCACCACCAGCATCGACACGATCGCCGAGAACTCGAAGGTGGGCGCCCCGAAGTGGAACGGCGTGCTGATCCCGACCCAGTCCGCGTCCCCGACCCCGCCGAAGTCCGTGAACCCGAACGGCACCGCCACCGCGAGCCCGACCGCGATGCCGATCAGCACGGCGACCCGGCTCAGGAACTCCGGCGCGAACCGCTGCACACCGAGCACCACCGCGAGCACGAACGCGGCCAGCGCGAGGTTCTTCGGCTCCCCGAAGTCGGGTGAACCGACGCCGCCGGCGGCCCAGTTGCCCGCGACCGGCAGCAGCGAGAGGCCGATGATCAGGATCACGGTGCCGGTGACGAGGGGTGGGAAGAAGCGGAGCAGCTTCCCGAAGACCGGCGCCAGCAGCACGATCGCGAGCCCCGCGACGATCACCGAGCCGTAGATCGCGGGCAGTCCGCCGCCCGTCGTACCGATCAGCACCATGGGCGACACGGCGGCGAACGTGCAGCCCTGCATGATCGGCAGCCGCACGCCGAAACGCCAGAAGCCGATGCACTGGATGAGGGTCGCTATGCCGCACACCAGCAGGTCGGCGGTGATCAGATACGCCAGGTCGGCGGGCGGGAGTTTCATCGCGCCGCCGACGATGAGGGGGACGGCCACGGCGCCGGCGTACATCGCGAGGACGTGTTGGAGGCCGAAGGCGGCCAACTGGCGTTTGGGCGGGATCTCGTCGACGGGGTGCGCGGGTGCGGTTGCTGTCATGGGCGAGACCGTAGGCTCCTTGAACAGATTGTTGATTTCGGGGGTGTTGCTGGTTCGTTTCTCCGTGCGGGTCGTGCGCCCCTAGAGGGCGTTCCCGTGGGCGGCGTTCATCAGTGACCGCCAGTCCGGGAGCTTCACCACACCCCTGCCCAGCGAAGCCCCGAGCTCCGCCTCCGCCCGCTCGATGGCGCACCAGCCCGCCCACTCGACCGGCTCGATGCCCTCGGCGCGCAGGGCCGTGAGCGTGTCCTCGGGCACTTCCTTCCGTACGAGCGCGGAGGCGTCCTCCAGCAGCGACGTCACCGTCTCCTTCGCGCACGGACGGTTGGTGCCGATGACGCCCGTGGGGCCCCGCTTGATCCAGCCGGCCACGTACTCGCCCGGCGCCACCGCGCCCTCGCGCAGTACGCGTCCGGCGAGATGCGGCACCGTGCCGGTCGCCGGGTCGAACGGGAGGCCTTCGAGGGGCACCCCGCGATAGCCCACCGAACGCAGCACCAGTTGCGCCTCGATGTCCTCGTACCGGCCCGTGCCCGTCACGCCCCCCTGCCCGTCGGGCGCCGTCCGCTCGAAGCGCACCGCGCCCACGCGACCCTCGTCGGCGAGGACTTCGACGGGGCGCAGGAAGAAGCGCAGCCGGATGTGGTGGCCGGTATCCCGTGCCGGGGCCTCGGCCCAGCCGCGCAGCACCTCCACGTTGCGGCGCTGCGGGGCGGGCAGGCCGGAGGGGTCGGCGTACGCCGGATCCAGCGCCAGCTCCGCCGGATCCACGGTCACTTCCGTGTCGGGCAGGGTGCCCAGCTCCCGCAGCTCCTTGGTGGTGAAGCGGGCCTGCGAGGGGCCGCGCCGCCCCACCATGCTGATGTCCGTCACCCGGCTCGCGGCGAGGGCGGTGAGCGCCGCCTGCGGCATGTCGGTGGGGCTCAGCTCCGCCGGGCCCCGCGCCAGCATCCGCGTGACGTCCACCGCGACGTTCCCGACGCCGATGACGACCGCCGAGCGCGCGCCGAGGACGAACCCGTCGTCGACGGCGTCCGGATGGGCGCTGTACCAGGACACGAACTCGGTCGCCGACCAGCTGCCCGGCAGGTCCTCGCCGGGAATCCCGAGGTGCCGGTCGGTCGCGGCGCCCACGCAGTACACGACCGCGTGGTACAGCTCCCGCAGCCGGTCGATCGGCACCCCGCCGGGTCCGACCTGGATGCCGCCGAGGAAGCGCACCCGCTCGTGCTCCAGGACCGTGCGCAGGTTGTTCTGGAGGGACTTGATCTTCTCGTGGTCCGGTGCCACCCCGTACCGCACCAGGCCGTACGGGCACGGCAGCCGGTCCAGGACGTCGACGAGCACGTCCGGATCCTGCTGTACGAGGCCCTGAGCGGTGTAGCACCCGCTCGGGCCGGAACCGACGACGGCGACACGCAGCACCACGGCGGAACTCCTTGTCCGAGGGGTCTTCGGGGATCTTCGGTGGGACCTTCCGGGATCTTCGGGGATCTTCAGGAGTCGCTCTCGAGTCCAGCATCGCACCGCGGCCGCTCCGCTGACAGGGTGCTGTGCGCCGGACGGGAAGCGTGTTCATTCGTATGGAATGTGATCATGAGGTTACGTTGCGTGTGTGCTGGAAGCATCCTTTCTTAATCTTTCCGATCGCTCTGCGACCGAGGGCGCCGTGTCCGTGTGGCCCGCGTGGGAAGTGCGGGACGACGCCGGAGCCACGGCGTGGTTCGGGGTCCGGCTGGAGTTCGGTGACGGCGCCCGGGTCGAGGCACTCGCCGTGGTGTGCGAGGGGTGCGTCTCCATCGAGGACGTACGGGCCGAGCCGGCGCTGTCCCTCGATGACCTGACGTCGCTCGCCGACTGGATCGAGGCTCCGCTCTTCGACGCGGTCGGGATCGGCGCCGAACCCGACCGGGAGGACCTCGGGCCGAACCCGGACCGGACGCTCTGGCCGGGGGGTGTCGAGGGGCAGTGGCTCGTCGCGCAGAAATATCGCGCGGCCCAGGAGGAGGGCGCCGACCCCGTCCTCGCGGTGATGAGCGCGACGGGACACGGCCGCCGCAAGTCACTCAGACTGATCGGCCAGGCACGCGACGCGGGCTTTCTGACCCGGCGCCGGGCGCGCCGCTGAGCACGCCTGGGCGAGGGACCGTACCGACCGGGTCCGTCAGAGCATGTCCCGCATCCGCGTGATCTCGCTCGTCTGCTGAGCGACCACCTCGTCGGCCATCTCCTCGACCTCGATGTTGTTGCCCTGCCCCTTCACGTCCGTGGCCATGGTGATCGCGCCTTCGTGATGAGTGATCATCAGGGTGAGGAAGAGCTGGTCGAACGCCGTCCCACGCGCGGCGCGCAGCTTCGCGAGCTGTGCCTCGGTCGCCATGCCGGGCATCGAGGTGTGCTCGTGGCCGTCGCTCTTCTCGGCCTTCGCGGCCTTGCCGTGGTTCGTCAGCCAGCCCTTCATGGCGGTGATCTCCGGGCCCTGCGCGGCGGCGATCCGCTCGGCGAGTTTCCTGACCTTCGCCGACTCGGCCCGGTCCGGGGCGAGTTCGGTCATCTTCAGGGCCTGGGTGTGATGCTCGATCATCATCCGCGCGTAGGCGACGTCCGCCGAGTTGGGGGAGTCGTCCTCGGCGCGCTGCCGTGCGGCCTCCTCGGCGGAGAGCATCCGGTTCGACTCGCCGGGCTTGCCCG
The DNA here is from genome assembly GCF_030499515.1 of Streptomyces sp. DT2A-34. Lineage (NCBI taxonomy): Bacteria > Bacillati > Actinomycetota > Actinomycetes > Kitasatosporales > Streptomycetaceae > Streptomyces > Streptomyces sp. DT2A-34. The sequence goes on from NZ_JASTWJ010000001.1 coordinate 9,387,129, forward strand.
GCACGATCACCGAAGGCCCGCCTTCCGTGGCGGACTTGCGGTCGGAGCCGGAGTCGCAGCCGCCGAGCACGAGCACGGTCAGGGCGGCCAACGTGGCTGTGGCGAGGGGCCCTTGGCGCAACAGCGTCTGCGTTACATCTTCATTGCCCCCTATTGATATGCGCATGACGAAGACGATACTCGGGCTTGCGTGCACCGTTCCAGTGCGAACGGACAAGGGAGGAAACAGTGATCCTGTTCAGCAGTCCCCGAACACGGCGCAGACGCCTGGCAGTCACCGCTGCCGCCGCCGGACTCCTGGCCGCGCTGCTCACCGCGCAGCCGGCCGCCGCGACCCCCGACCCGGGGGACGGCCCTGTCGCGGAGCAGGAGGTCTCCGAGAGAACCCGGGCCGAAGTGCGGGAGGCTCTCGCGGACGGCGAGATACCCGGTCAGGACGAGATCGTCCACTCCGACAACATCGAGCACGTGGCCAACGTCCCCAAGGACGCGCTGGCGGACACCAATTCGGACCTCGCCTTCCAGGGCAACTACGCCTTCGCCGGCAACTACGACGGCTTCCGCATCTTCGACATCAGCAACCCGAAGGCACCGAAGACCGTCGCCCAGGTCCTGTGCCCCGGCTCGCAGAACGACGTCTCCGTCTCCGGCGACCTGCTGTTCCTCTCCACCGACTCCTCGCGCAGCGACAGCAGTTGCAACAGCACCACACAGCCCGCGACCGAGAAGTCCTCGTGGGAGGGCATGAAGGTCTTCGACATCAGTGACAAGGCCGACCCGAAGTACGTCGCCGCCGTCGAGACCGCCTGCGGCTCGCACACCCACACGCTGGTGCCCGAGCGCCGCAACGTCTACGTCTACGTCTCCTCGTACTCACCGAACGCCACCTACCCGGACTGTCGGCCGCCGCACGACGGCATCTCGGTGATCAAGGTGCCGCGCAAGGCCCCCGAGAAGGCGGCGGTCGTGGGCTTCCCGGTGCTCTTCCCCGGTGAGGGCCCCGACGGCGGCGGCAACCCGGGTGCGCCCACCAACCCCGGCGTCTCGAAGACCACCGGCTGCCACGACATCACCGTGCTGCCGTCGAAGGACCTGGCTGCGGGCGCCTGCATGGGCGACGGCATCCTGTTCTCCATCGCCGACCCGGAGCACCCGAAGGTCATCGACCGGGTCCAGGACAACGTCAACTTCGCCTTCTGGCACTCGGCGACCTTCAACCAGAAGGCGAACAAAATCGTCTTCACCGACGAGCTCGGCGGCGGCAGGGCGGCCACCTGCAACGCGGAGATCGGCCCGAACCGCGGTGCCAACGGCATCTATGACGTCGTAGGCAAGGGAGACGGCCGCAAGCTCGTCTTCCGCAGCTACTTCAAGATCCCCCGCCACCAGGCGGACACCGAGAACTGCGTCGCCCACAACGGCTCACTGATCCCGGTCAAGGGCAAGGACCTCATGGTCCAGGCCTGGTACCAGGGCGGCGTCTCCGTCTGGGACTTCACCGACTCGGCCGCCCCGAAGGAGATCGCCTACTTCGACCGGGGCCCGCTCACCACCGACACCATCAGGTCGGGCGGCTCGTGGTCGGCGTACTACTACAACGGCTACATCTACTCGAACGAGATAGCCAGGGGCTTCGACGTCCTGAAGATCGACGACCGGCGCACGGACCCGGCCCGCTGGGTCAGGATGCGCGAGCTCAACGTCCAGACCCAGCCCGACTACTTCGGCTGACGGTCCGGGCGGCCGGGGGCGGCCCCGGTCGCGAAGAAGCGCGACAGATCCGCGTCGTACGTCCCGCCGGGCACGCCCCCCGGGTCCGGCGGGACTCCCATCTCCCACTCCAGCCCGTAGCGCTGGAACAGCTCGGCCCGCAGCATCGGCACGGGCATCGGCACGCCGGGCACCAGCGCCGAGAACACCGCGCCCATGAGCAGCGCGCGCAGCATCGGGTAGTCGGCGTCGACGTCCCGCGAGCCGTACCGTACGCAGGTGTCCCGCAACAGCTCGGCCAGGCGCCGCTGGTCCGGGCACTGAAAGAAGCCCTCGGCCTGCAGGATGCCCGCCATGTGCTGGCGCATCAGTACGGGCCGCTCCCAGGCCAGGCCCAGGATCGCGTCAATGGCCCGCGCCATCCGCTCCCGGCCGTCCTCGGTGCGCGGCTCGCGCTCCAGCGCCTCCTCCAGCGTGCGGTGCATCAGCCGGTGCACGGCGGCCTGCACCAGCTGACGCTTGCCGGGGAAGTAGTACGACACCAGGCCGCGCGCCGAGCCCGCTCTGTCCGCGATGTCGCCCAGGGTGGTGGCCTCGTAGCCGCGCTCGCCGACCAGTTCCGCCGCCGCCTGCAGAAGCCGCTCCCGGGAACGCTGCCGCAACTCTTCATTGACCGAGGCGCTGCGCGGGGACATGCTGTAACTCCTGCGTTGACTGGCTGCCAGCCAACTATACTCAACGCATCCGGCCCGGCCTCGATACGGCATGGTCGGGGTTGCCGTCTGCCCTGGGCGACGCGGGGGATCGTCCAGGGTGGACCCGGCTTGGACCCGGCTTGGATCCGGATCGTGGCCGGCGGCTACTTGTTCGCCCGCGGCACGGCGCTCACGAGATCCAGCACCGGCCGCAACCCGTCCGGCCGCTGTGCCGCCGGCAGATGGTCCACGAAGTGCACCGCGCAGCCCAGGGCCGCCGCACCGCCGTCCGCCCGCCGGTTGTCGCCGACCATCACCACGTCGCGCGGATCGGCGTCGAGTTCCGCGCAGGCGGCCGCGAAGAGCCGGGAGTCGGGCTTCTGGATGCCGTGCTCGTACGACAGCACATACGCGTCCACGTACGGATCGAGTCCGTGCTCCCGGAAGACCGGCCGCAGATCCCAGCCGATGTTGCTGACCACCCCGACACCGATGCCCCGCTCGCGCAGCGTCCCCAGCACCTCGGCGGCATCCGGGTACGGCGCCCACGCGGCCGGTGCCATGTGGCGGACGTAGAGCAGGTCGTGCAACCGGTCGTCGGGGAGCGGCACATGCCGGGAGAGCCCGGTGTAGGCGGCTCGGTGCAGCTCCGCGCTCTTGTCCCGCACCCCCCACACGCTCGCGACGTCCTCGGGCAGCCAGGAGGGATCGGCCCCGCCCGGCAGCGCCCCCATCGCCTCCAGCGCCTGCGCCGCCTCCACCAACTCGGCCTCGGCAAGCTCCATTCGGGCCTCGGCGAGCGCTCCGCGCAGCCAGGACTCGGTGGACTCGACACGGAAAAGGGTTCCGGAGAAATCGAACAGGACTGCGGTCATGGCGCGGATCCTACGGGGCCGCGTTCCACCGCGCCGGAAGATCGCCGCAACAGCACCCGTGGACGGTTCAGCTCTGCCGACGGGCGTGCACCCGCACCGCCAGCACCACGACCAACGCGCCCAGCAGCCAGCCGCCGACGACGTCCGTGGCCCAGTGGACCCCGAGCCACACCCGGGTCAGACCGACACCGGCCACGGAGATGGCGGCCACGGCGGCGGCCGTACGCCGCAGGGCGCGTTCGGCGCCGTAGTGGTGCAGGAGCCACAGCATCAGGCCGCACACGACCGTGGCCGTCATGGCGTGGCCGGAGGGGAAGGCGGCGTAGTGGGCGGAGTCCACGGGGTCGGGCCACACAGGGCGTGGCCGGTCGACCACGGCCTTCAGGGTCTGCTGGATCAGTGTGGCGAGCGCACATGTGGCCACCAGCCATACGGCCGTCCAGCGTGCGGCTCTGCGCCACACCAGCCAGATCGCGACCGTCGCGGCCAGGATGCGCATGGTCCACGGATCCCAGACCCAGTCCGTCAGAATGCGGAACGCGTGCGTGACGCCGCTCTCGTCGACCGCCCAGCGGTGCGTGGTCTCGGCGATGTCGCCGTCCAGGGTCATCAGCGGATACCACCGGACCGCGACCAGGGCGAGCAGCAGCACGGAGCACAGGGCCAGGCCACCGGCCCAGCGGGCGGTGCCGCGCTCGGCCGGCGGACGGGGCGGGGACTCGACGGACTGGGTGTGCATACTGCGATCCTCGCCGACCGACGGGGCGAGAGGCCAGCGGGGGGTGGGTTTGCGACGCCCGCCACAGTCGGCAGCCGTGTTCACCCGCTGTGGCGCCTGCGCCTGTTGGGGGGTGTCCGCGGTCCGCGGAGCGCCGTCTCAGAGGGGCAGCAGCATCGCCACCATCGCGATCCCCATGGACAGCCGGCAGGCCCGCGCCAGCTCCGGACGGTCGCCCCATCCGACACCCCCGCCACCGGCGGCCACGGGCGCCAGCCGGGCGCCGGACAGCAGTACGTACCCCATGAAGTACAGAAGCAGAGCACCCGTCACGAGCGGGACGCCGGAACCGCCGTGTCCGCCGTCGTGCCCGGGCGAGACGGCCATCGCGACCGCCATGTAGACCATGGCCGAGGCTCCCACCAGATGGTGCAGATGGTGTGCGCCCGCCCGCGCCGACCACAGGGCGTGCAGGGCGGCCGCGCCGAACACGGCCGCGTAGGCGGGCCAGGCCCACGACGGCGGCGTGAACGCCGCGGCGGGCACCGCCATCGCGGCCATGCCGAAGCCCATCAGGGCCTCGCCGCCCGCGGCCCGGCGCTGCTCCTCGACGCCGCTGCGCATCCGCAGCAGACAGTAGGCCCCGGTCGCCGCACACAGCGCGACCAGCAGCCAGCCGTGCGAAGCCGGTCCGTGCACGCGCACCCTCCCCGCTCGACGGTCTCGGACAGTCCGTCGATGCCCGGGCCGTGCGGCGCGCACGCGAGCGCAAGGGTGTACACGGGGAGCATTTGGCGGAGCACGGCAGGTCACCCAGTGTGTTTTACGAGGTGTTTTACGAGTAAAACACTTGCTAAGGTGATGGTCATGAAACTGGTGACGGGTACGAACACCCGCCTTCCGCTCGCCGGAGTGCTGCGCCTCGGCCGGCCCCCGGAGATCTGGTTCAAGCCCGCCCTGAGCGTGGTCGTCGCCGTCGCCCCGCCCAACCTCGCCCTGCTGGTGCTAGGTCGACTGGACCTGGCGATGTACACGATGGCCGGGTCCCTGTGCGCGCTCTACGCCCACAACCGCCCCTACGCCGCCCGGGCCCGCGCCCTGGCGTGGGTGGTGCTCGGCATGCTCGGTGGTCTCGCCTGCGCCCTGGTCGCCGCCTCCCTCACCCCCGATGCCGTCGTACTGGTCGCCGTGGGCGCGGTGCTGGCCGCCGTGCAGAAGGTGCTGTGCGACGCGACCCGCATCGGCCCGCCCGGCAACGTGGTGCTCACCTTCATCAGCTCCGCCGCCCTGTTCGCCCCGCAGTCCCTCGACCGGATCCCCGGCCACCTCGCGCCGGCCGCCGCGGCCGGCGCGTGGGCCTGGCTCGTCGGCATGGCACCCGGCCTGCTGCGACCGCACGGCCCGGAGCGCCGGGCCACCGCGGGCGCGCTGGAGGCGGCCGCCGCGTACGCCGGGACGGGGGGCACGGGCGAGGACAGCGCCCGGGCCCACGTCACCGCTGCCGCCGCCGTACAGGCCGCCCGGCAGTCGCTGCACTCTGCGGGCCGCCCCTCCGAGACCCGCCGCGCCCTCGAACGCCTCGTCGTCCGCGCCAAGGTCGCCCTCGCCGCCCCGGCCGACGCCGACCCCGGGCTTCTGCGCGGCTGGGCCCGGCAGGTGCGCGGCAACCGACCTGTGCCGGAGGTCGACGACCTCGCGGGCATCGGCACCCAACTCGCCTCACTGTCACTCCCGTTGTGGCGCCGCCTCGGCCCCCTCGCCCCGCTCGCCGTACGCACCGCCCTCGGCTGCGCCCTCGCCGGTTACGTCTCCCTCGCCCTGGGGATCGGCCGCCCCTACTGGGCCCTGGTCACCGCGGCATCCCTCTACCAGGCCAACCTCACCCTCACCTGGGGGCGTGGCGTCCAGCGGGTCGTCGGCAACCTGCTCGGGGTCCTACTGTTCGCCGCGCTGGTCCCCCTCGCCCACACCGGCGAGGTCGCCCTCGTCCTGTGCTGCCTGGCGCTCAACTTCGGCGCCGAGGCGCTGATCGGCCGCAACTACTGGCTCGGCAGCGTCTGCGTGACCCCCATGGCACTGCTCATCACCGAGTTCACCGGGTTCCAGAAACCCGGGCTGCTGATCACCGAGCGCGTCGTCGACACCCTGGTCGGGACGCTGGTCGGTCTGGTCGCCGCCGTGGCCGTACCGGAGCGGCGGTGGCAGCGGGTCGTGCGCACCGAGCGGACCGGACCCCGTACGCTCGCGGCGACGGGGCGGAGTCAGGGACCGCGCCCGGACCAGCGCACAGGCAACACGACGGAGGGCGTACGGCCATGACGGGGACCAACGGCGGGCCGACCGGGACGAGACAGGACACGGTGGCCGCCGTGGTCCGGCAGTGGCAGGCCGTCCATCCCGACCTGGACACCGCCCCCATGGAGATCATCGGCCGCATCAACCGCTGCGCCGCCCTCCTCCAGCAGGCCGAGGACGCCCCCCTGCGCCGGGCCGGCCTCAGCCGTCCCGAGTTCGACCTGCTCGGCGCGCTGCGCCGCACCGGCCATGAACTGACCCCCAGTGAACTCGCCCGCGAGACCTTCTCCTCGGGCGCCGCCGTCACCAAACGCCTCAAGCAGCTGACCGAACGCGGCCTGGTGGAGCGCCGCGGCGACACCCGCGACCGCCGCGTCGCCCACGTCCGCCTCACGGACGCGGGACGGGACCTGGTCGACGGCATCCTGCCCGAGCAACTCGCGTACGAGACAGCCGTACTGTCCGGCATGGACTCGCAAGGACAGGGCGAACTGGCGGTTCTGCTCGGCGAGTTGCTGGGCCAGCTGGAAGGGCGGCTGGGGGCGCTGCGCGGCTGACCGGGCCGGGGCCCGTCACTTCTCGTCGGCCGCCCGGTACACCCCGAACATCGCCCCCTGCGGGTCCCGCAGCACGGCGATGCGTGGTCCGTCGGGGACGGAAGTGGGCTCCATGAGGGCGGTGCCGCCCGCCTGAGCGGCGTCCGCGGCCGTCGTGTCCACGTCGTCCACGGCGAAGTACGGCAGCCAGTGCGCCGGCACCTCGTGCGGGAACTTGTCGTCCATCGTCACCATGCCGCCGAAGTCGGCGCCGTCGATGCCCCACTGTGTGTAGTGCTCGGAGGCGTTGACGCTCCAGCCGAACACCGTCGTGTAGAAGTCCACCGCCCGCTCGGGCTCCCGCGTCAGCAGCTCCACCCAGCCCAGCGAGCCGGGCGCGTTGAGCAGCCCCGCGCCCGGGAAGGCCCGCGCCTGCCAGAGCTGGAAGGCCGCGCCCGTCGGGTCCACGGCCACCGCGAAGCGGCCCACGTCGAAGACGTCCATCGGGCCGACCAGCACCGCACCGCCGGCCTGGGCCACCTGCGCGGCGGCGGCGTCCGCGTCCGGCACCGCGAACGACACGTTCCACGCCACCGGCTGCCCCTCCTGGTACAGCGGCGTCAGCGCGGCCACCGCCGCGTCCCCGAGGTGCGCGATCGAGTAACCGCCCGCTTCCTGGCGGGGGTCGGTCTCGGCGCGCCAGCCGAAAAGCCCCTCGTAGAACCGCTTCGCCGCGGCCAGGTCGTCGGTCCCGAGCTCGGTCCAGCAGGGTCCGCCGGACACCGGCTTGTCGAGCTTCATGGCGCTCCTTCCGCAGACAGACCCCTCCAGCACGCTAAGCCCCACCCCCGACCCCGGCCAACCGGCGAACCTCACGGGAGCCGGGCGCCGCCACCGCCGTACACCTATCGGCAACCCGCACATCGACCCGCCGGTGCACGGCGAGGGCCTGGAGCGCCGGCTGCTGGGGCAGACCGCCGACCGGCCGGGCCTGACCCGCACCGATCGCGGCTGGGAACACCGGCCGGGGTGACTCAGATCCCCGGTCGATACCGCAGCGGATGGTCCGCCGGCACCTCCACCAGCACGATCCGCGTCCCGTCCGGATCGGCGATCCACATCTCGACCAGCCCCCACGACTCCTTCACCGGCGGCCGCACGATCTCGACGCCCTTGCCGCGCAGCTCGTCATGCGCCGCCGCCACGTCCTCGACCTGCAGCCACAGCCGGACGGCCGGGGACGGCGGGGTCTCGGAGCGGCCGGAGACCTCCAGGAAGCCACCGCCGAGGAAGTACACGGTGCCGCGCTCCGGCCCCGTGCCGAACTCGCGGTGGACGGCGAGCCCCAACTGCTCGCCGTAGAAGACGCGGGAGCGCTCGGGGTCGGCGGGCTGGAGCAGGGTCCGTCCGCTCAGTACGTGCACCATGCGGCCGGAGCCTAGTCGCGCGTTACGCTCAGCGATGCCCGACCCGCGCCCGAGAGTGGAGATGCGCACCATGGAAACCGCTGCGACCCCCGCCGCCTCCGGACTCGTCTTCCGCGACGCCACCGACGCCGACGTGGACGCGCTGGTCGCGCTGATCGAGTCCGCCTACCGCGGGGACTCCAGCCGGAGCGGCTGGACGACGGAGGCGGACATCCTCGAAGGGCAGCGGACCGACCCGGAGGGCGTGCTGCAGGTCATCAAGTCGACCGACAGCCGACTGCTGACGGTCGAGCGGGACGGGCAGGTCGTCGCCTGCTGCCAGCTCGAACACCGCGGCGACCACGCCTACTTCGGGATGTTCGCGGTCAGCCCGGCACTCCAGGGCGCCGGCCTCGGCAAGGTGATCATCACGGAGGCGGAGCGGCAGGCCCGCGAGACCTGGGGCGCGACCGAGATGCACATGACCGTGATCTCCGTACGGAACGACCTGATCGCCTGGTACGAGCGGCGCGGCTACCGCCGTACGGGACGGATGACCCCGTTCCCGTACGGCGACGAGCGCTTCGGCATTCCGCAGCGCGACGACCTGCAGTTCGAGCTGCTGGTCAAGGAGCTGGCGTGACGTTCATACGGCTCGTCACGCCGTGAAGCGGGCGGTGCGTTTGATCTCGGGGTAGTCGGTGGTCGCGCCGTCCAGTTGCAGGGCCCTGACGAGACGCAGGTGGTCCTGGGTGTTGACCACCCAGCCGATGATCCTGAGGTCCGCCTTGCGGGCGTGCTCCACGACCTCCAGGGTGAGTCGGCGGATGTTCAGGCAGACCGTTTTCGCGCAGACCGCGACGGCGCGGTCCACGATGTCGGTGCCGTAGCGGCTGGCGATCAGCGCGGTCCGTACCCCGGGCACCAGACGGGCGATCTCGGCGACCGCCTCGTCGTGGAACGAGGACACCTCGACCCGGGAGACGAGGTCCCGCCCGGTCATCACCTCGGCGAGCGCCCGAGCCGCCGCGACGTCCTTGATCTCGGCCTGGAGCGGCGACCGCACCGCCTCCAGGACCTCTTCGAAGACCGGGACGTGCTCGCCGCGGCCCGCGTCCAGGGCGCGCAGCTCGGCGAGGGTCTTGTCGGCGATCGGGCCGGTGCCGTCGGTCGTGCGGTCCACGTCGGTGTCGTGCATGACGACGAGGGCGCCGTCCTTGCTCAGGTGGAGATCGAGTTCGATGGCGTCGAGGCCGGCCTGCTGGGCGGCGACGAAGGAACGGAGGGTGTTCTCGGGTTCGACACCCATGACTCCGCGGTGACCGATGGTAAGGAAGTTCAAGATTCAACTCGCTTCCGTCGACGGCGGCTCGGCGTGCACGCGAACCGGAGCGGACTATTCGCGCGGCAGTGCCGCAGCCTAGTGGCCCAGGCGCGTGATGAACCCCACGTGTACACAGCGTTTGCGGCGGTGGACATGGCGTGCCTGGGTCGCATGCCCCCTGGTGGTCACCCTGGGGTGGGCGAGTCCCGCGGGGATTGACTGCCCGCCGCGAGCTTCCGCGCTGCCGGCCTCCCGTATGCCCACGCGCGGGCGGGGTATGCGCCATCCCGGTGACCGACAGGAAAAAGTGCGGTGACCATGAGGATGCGCAGGATAATTTCCGGAGGCTCCTCTTGCTGGGAGAAACCTCGTATGTATACGGTCTCCTTACGCGAGGTTCTCCCGTGGAGGATGGGACATGACGGAAATTCTTGTGCAGGCGGCTTCGGGGGAGCAGGTTCCTCCCGCGACCAGGGTGGTGGAGCACCCGGCGTGGCCGGTGCTCAAGGATGCCGTGGAGCGGATCCGGCCATGGCAGTCCAAGGACGGGTCGATCGACTTCGACGCCGAGGGCGCGCCCGAGCGCGCGGACGCGGAGGCCGCCGTACGGCGTGTCGTGGAGGCCGTCGAGGAGCTCTCCGCGCTGCTCCCGCACGACGCCGACTATCACGCGGCCCTCGTGAAGGACCTCCAGCGCTGGGCCGAGGGCGGCTTCGAGGTGCCCGACTTCCTCGACTCCCTGCTGGCCTTCCAGCCCGCCGCGAACCGCGCGGACGGCCTCCAGCACCTCGTCGTCTTCCCGATGTACACGCAGAACGGCAACCCCGACCGCAACCTCGAGGCGGTCGTGCTGCGCATGGTCTGGCCGGAGTGGCTGGCCGAGCTGGAGCGCACCCGCTACGACAACCCGCTGTTCTGCGGCATCAAGTTCGAGGACTTCACGGCGGGCTACGACACCAACTCCGCGGTGCTCTTCCCGGAGACCATCGCCGTGCGCGAGGCGCCCGAGCGGTTCAGCTGGGGCGGCATCTTCTGCGACCGCGAGGCCGCCCGCTTCCGGCGCGTCACGGACGCCGCCGTCGACATCCTGGGCCTGGAGCTGCCCGAGGACATCGCCGCGATGGTCCACGACCAGAAGCGCTGCGAGGAGGCCTTCGTGCTGTGGGACATGGTCCACGACCGCACCCACAGCCACGGCGACCTGCCGTTCGACCCGTTCATGATCAAGCAGCGCCAGCCGTTCTGGATGTACGGCCTCGAAGAGCTGCGCTGCGACCTCACCGCCTTCAAGGAGGCTGTGAAGCTCCAGGCCGACGGCGTCCCGCAGGCCCGTGACGTGCAGTACGCGGTGCTGTTCGACCGCATGTTCCGCTTCCCGGTCACCGGCGAGCGCGTGCGCAACTACGACGGCCTCGGCGGTCAGCTCCTCTTCGCCTACCTGCACAAGCACGACGTCGTCCGCTGGACCGACAATAAGCTGTTCATCGACTGGCAGCGCGCCCCGCAGGTCACCAACCAGCTGTGCGCCGACATCGAGCAGCTGTACCGCGAGGGCATCGACCGTCCGAAGCTCGTCCACTGGTTCGCCGGTTACGAGCTGGTCTCCACCTATCTCGCCCCGCACCCGGGATCCCGCTGGGCCAAGGGCCCGGACGCCCTGGACCTGACCCAGCCGCCGCGCAAGCTCGTCGATGACGTGCTTCCGGACGAGTTTCCGCTGAGCATGTTCTATGAGGCCCTGTCCAAGAAGCTGAAGAACGTGATCGCCTCCACTCGGGGCATCACGGCGGACAGCGCCGAGCGGGTCGCCGCATGAGCGACCGCACCACCACTGCTCAGGAGGCGAAGAAAATGGCGGGGAACGGAGCTCTCAGCGGTGCGGTGATCGCGGTGGCCGGCGCGGGCGGACCCGCCGGCCGGGCGGCGCTGCTGCGGCTGGCCGAGGCGGGCGCGACCGTCATCGGCTCGGACAACGACCCGGAGCGGCTCGCCGAGGCCGTGGACGCGGCGAGCTACGCGCACGGCGGTGCCACCGTCGTCGGGGACACGGTCGACCTGCTCGACCGCGAGGCCACCCGTGACTGGGCCACCCGGATCGAGAAGGACTTCGGCCACGTGGACGGCCTGGTCCACCTCGTCGGCGGCTGGCGCGGCAGCGAGACCTTCGTCAAGACGAGCCTCGACGACTGGGACTTCCTCGAACTGTTGCTGATCCGCACGGTGCAGCACACCTCGCTGGCCTTCTTCGAGGCCCTCCAGCGCAGCGACCGCGGACGGTATGTGCTGATCAGCGCCGCCGGCGCCTCCAAGCCGACCGCGGGCAACGCCTCGTACGCCGCCGCCAAGGCCGCCGCGGAGGCCTGGACGCTCGCGCTGGCCGACGCCTTCCGCAAGGCCGGCGGCCCGGAGGGGCCGACGTCCGCGGCTGCCATCCTGGTGGTGAAGGCGCTGGTGCACGACGCGATGCGCGCCGAGCGACCCAACGCGAAGTTCGCGGGCTTCACGGACGTCAAGGACCTGGCCGACGCCGTCGTCGGCGTCTGGGACAAGCCCGCCGCCGAAGTGAACGGAAACCGTCTGTGGCTGACCGAGAAGCCGTGAACCCTCCGAAGACCGACGCCCGCCGCCATCACGACCCGGACGTCCGCGGTTTCGCCAGTGACAACTACGCCGGCGCCCACCCGGAGGTGCTCGCCGCCCTGGCCCTGGCCAACGGCGGGCACCAGGTGGCGTACGGCGAGGACGCGTACACCGAGAACCTGCAGCGGATCATCCGCAGCCACTTCGGCGCCACCGCCGAGGCGTTCCCGGTCTTCAACGGCACCGGCGCGAACGTCGTCGCGCTCCAGGCGGTCACCGACCGCTGGGGCGCGGTGATCTGCGCCGAGAGCGCGCACATCCACGTCGACGAGTGCGGGGCGCCGGAGCGGATCGGCGGGCTCAAGCTGCTCACCGTACCCACGCCCGACGGCAAGCTGACCCCCGACCTGATCGACAAGCAGGCGTACGGCTGGGAGGACGAGCACCGGGCGATGCCGCAGGTCGTCTCGATCACCCAGAGCACCGAACTCGGCACCCTCTACACGCCGGACGAGATCCGCGCGATCTGCGACCACGCCCACGCGCACGGCATGAAGGTGCACCTGGACGGCTCCCGGATAGCCAACGCCGCCGCCTCCCTGAACGTGCCCATGCGGACGTTCACCAACGCGGTCGGCGTCGACATCCTCTCCCTCGGCGGCACCAAGAACGGCGCGCTGTTCGGCGAGGCGGTCGTCGTCCTCAACCAGGACGCCGTCAGCCACATGAAGCACCTGCGCAAGCTGTCCATGCAGCTCGCCTCCAAGATGCGCTTCGTGTCGGTGCAGTTGGAGGCCCTGCTCGCCAAGGACCTGTGGCTGCGCAACGCCCGCCACGCCAACGAGATGGCCCAGCGCCTCGCCGAGGGCGTGCGTGCCGTGCACGGCGTCGAGATCCTCCACCCCGTGCAGGCCAACGGCGTCTTCGCCAAGCTCCCGCACGACGTGAGCGAGCGCCTGCAGAAGCGGTTCCGGTTCTACTTCTGGGACGAGGCGGCGGGCGTCGTGCGCTGGATGTGCGCCTTCGACACGACCGAGGAGGACGTGGACGCGTTCGTGGCGGCGCTGAAGGAGGAGATGGCGCGTTAGGCCGTCGCCTCCCTCAGTTCCCTCGGCATGGTTCAGCCATTGACGACGATCGCGGCGCTGTTGTTGCGCAGGTTCGGGTCGAACTTCCTGATCTCCAGCTCGGGCATGTCGTTGACGGTGCTCACGGTCGCCCGTGCACCGCGTACCACCCGCTCGATCTGCAGCGGGATCTCGAAGGTGTGAGACGCCCGGTCGTGCAGCCAGATGGGCGTCGCGCAGAAGCAGGAGGTGTCGGGGCCCGGTTCATCCGGGTCCGACGACCAGCAGTTGTCCATGTCCAGGACCGTGGTGCCCTCCGGCGCCTGGAACCGCACCACGGCGACCGGTGCGCCCGCGCCCAGCGACGCCACCCACGCCGGGCCCCGGTTGTACACGGTGACGCGGGCGGTCACGGTGTCGCCGACCGCCCCGCCCACCTTGCTGCCGGTGAGCTTCAGGTCGGCGGTGTTCCTGGCGTCGAGGATGACGGTCCGGTAGTTGTCCGACAGATCGAGGTCGTCCTCCCCGGCGGCGGCCCGCTGCGCCGCCACGGGCCGCAGGTTCAGCTCGGGGCCCGTCCCCGGGGTCCACGTCGCGTCGCCGCGGGCCTCTGCCAGCGCCTCGTCGGAGTACGGCAGGACGGAGTGGTCGAACCGCTCGTACAGCGCCTTGCGCCCCACACGGAGCCCGGTGACCAGCTCGTACCGCTCACCCGGAGCCACCGCCTCGTCCAGCACGCACAGCGCGGACGTACCGGTCGCGTGCTCGTGGTACTCGCAGTTGGAGTGCCGCTCCCTGAACCGCAGCCCGTACGACGCGTTGACCCACAGCAGCGTGCGATCCACGGCGCGGTTGCCGCTGTTGCCGACCGTCGCCCGCACCTCGGTGTTCGTGCCGGGCCTGAGGTCCCGCTGGTACTCGGCCTGGCTGAGCCCGAGGTCCGGGCCGTCGCCCAAGGTGATCCGGGTCTCCGCCGGATACGCCGTCAGGTCCCCGGCGGCGGCCGAGTAGCGCACATACCCGGACGCGCCGAGGTCGGCGTCCGGCAGCGCGCCGAGTCCCAGCCGGGCGGCCGCCACGCCGTCCGTCCCAGGCGGCATCTCCGGGAAGTCGCAGACCGCCTCGACCGCCGACTCGGGCACGCAGTTCGCGGGCCATGACACCCGCGCGAAGGACGCGATCTCGCTCGCGTCCACGGTCAGCCGGCCGGCCGGCACACCGTTCTCGGTGTTGTCGTGGGTGACCCGTACATCGAGGGTGCGCCGCGGCGCACCGCCGTCCGCGTCCGGCACGGGCAGCACCGTGTCGGACGGCACGCTGATCCACAGCTGGTCGGACGAGGCATGCACGGGCCCGGCCCCGACCGCGGCCAGGGCACAGCCGGCGATCGCGGCTCCGAGCAGACGATGCTTCATGACTTCCCCCTTGTCGACGCTCTGTCCGAGGCCAGACCCGTGGCACGGGGGAGGGGTTGTAAGCGGGCGTCAGGTTGCGGCGATGTTCGGCCGTTCTTGAGACAGCACCGTCGCCCGGGGCACCAGGCGTCTGCATACCTATACGCTCACTGGAAAATAAATTGACCCGAGTCCGGGCTGGCGCATACGCTCAGCTGCCATGCAGCTGATTCAGCAAACCGCCGACCTGTCCGCGTACTTGGCCGCTGACGAGGTGATCGACCATCACCATCCGCTCGTCCGCAAGACGGCTGCCAGGCTGGCTGATGGCGTGGCGGACTCGTATGAATATGCGCGGGCGGCGTTCGAGTTCGTGCGCGACACCATTGCGCACTCACAGGACTCCGGCGATCTCCGCGTCACCTGGCGCGCCTCCGACGTCCTGGAACAGGGCACCGGCATCTGCTACGCCAAGGCCCACGCGCTCGCCGCGCTGCTGCGGGCCGAGGACATCCCGACCGCGCTGTGCTACCAGAAGTTCGAGGTGGTGCACGGACTGGTCGCCGTGCGTTTCAACGGCGCCTGGCATCGGCAGGACCCGCGGGGCAACAAACCGGGTGTGGACGCCCAGTTCTCCCTGAACGGCGAGCGGCTGGCCTTCGAGCCCGACCCGGCGTCCGACGAGACGGACTGTCCGCTCCTGTACGCCGCCCCGCACCCGGTCGTACTCGACACCCTCAAGTCCGCCCACGACCGGCCGCACCTGTGGCAGACGCTTCCGACCGCACTCTGATTCCCCGGCCAGGCGTCGCGCCCCAAAGGGGCGCGGGGAACTGCGCGACAAGCCACGATGGCGCCGCAGACGACAGACGACACATCGCGGCACCACCCAGCCGCCTCGCCCGGCGGAGCGCCTAGCGGGCTTCGGCCTCACGCACCTGCTCCGGAGTAGGTGCCGTGCCGCCGAGGTGAGCCGGCATCCACCAGGTGTCGTCGGCGTCCTTCGGCCGCACCGGGTAGGCGCGCTGCGCGGCCTCCAGGAGTTCCTGGACACGTTCGCGCAGCTGGCGGGTGATCGCGCCCGCGTACTTGTCCTTGGAGGCCTCGATCGCCTCGCCGACCCGGATCGTGATCGGGATGTGGCTGCGCTTGAAGTTGCGCGGGTGGCCCTTGGTCCACAGCCGCTGGGTGCCCCACACGGCCATCGGGATCAGCGGCACGCCGGCTTCCTGGGCCAGCCGCGCGGCGCCCGACTTGAAGCTCTTCAGGGTGAACGACTGCGAGATCGTGGCCTCCGGGAAGACCCCGACGATCTCGCCGGACTTCAGCGAGTCCAGCGCGTGCGCGTACGCCGCCTCACCCTGGTCGCGGTCCACGGGAATATGCTTCATGCCGCGCATCAGCGGCCCGGAGATCCGGTGCCGGAAGACGGACTCCTTCGCCATGAAACGAACGAGACGTTTCTGTGGGAGCGCCGCCAGTCCGTTGAAGACGAAGTCCAGGTAGCTGATGTGGTTGCTCACCAGCACAGCGCCGCCCGAGCGTGGAATGTTTTCCGATCCCTTGCAGTCGATCTTGAGGTCCCACGCCTTGAACAACGTCTGGGCGAAACCGACGACGGGGCGGTAGACAAGCTCTGCCATGGACGGGGTGGACCCTTCCTTCTGTGCCTGGGAAGGAAGCTCCCAGTGGGAAAGTTACGCAGCCGTAGGTTTACGGCATCTCGCAGATCGTGCCCCAAGAACGGCCGGGGAGCCAGTCCCAGTGCCTGTGAACCGCGAGATCCTCGTCACGTCGACCGTGATCCACCTCGGATTTTGAAGGCGCCCTTACTCCGCGCGCACCGTCACCCGCCGTACGAGCAGGTACATCTCGCACCCCAGGCAGTACCCGAAGACGGCGTTCAGGAAGGCGGCCGCGAGCGCGGCCCCCGTCGCGGCGAGTCCCAGCCAGTCCGGCCCGAGCGTGTACCCGACCAGCCCGACGCCCGCGAAGACCAGCCCCACCGCCTGTGCGAACCGCGGCGGTTCCGGCGCCTCGAACTCGGTCGGCGGCCCGATCCGGGGACGTACGGCCTTGCGGAACAGCAGGCCGTACGGCGAACGGCCCACCCCGCCCGCCGCGCCCAGTGCGAACGCCAGCGTCTGCCAGGCCAGCAGCCAGGCGCTCCCGGTGACCAGAACGACCGCCAGCACCACGGTCGTCACGGCCGCCCCGAAGCGCGGCCCCCTCACATCGATGTCCATGAACCAAGCATTCCGCAGCGGACCGGTTTCGGGGAGGCGGGAATCTTTGCAGTCTCGTGAAGGGTTGAGCAGGGTGATGACCGGACTTGTGGTGTGCGTGGTGGTGCTCGTCGCGGCGAGCGCGTACGGAGTGCTGCATCGGCGGCGGAGCGGGAGAGTGCGGGTGCGCGGGCGGGATGACGGAAAACAGCTCCAAGCGGCCGAGTTGGGCGGGCCGCTGGGCGAGCGCGCCACCCTCGTGCAGTTCTCCAGTGCCTTCTGCGCACCCTGCCGGGCCACCCGGCGGGTGCTCGGCGAGGTGGCCGGGATGGTCCCGGGCGTGACCCATGTCGAGCTCGACGCCGAGGACAATCTGGACCTCGTCCGCCGGTTGGACATCCTCAAGACGCCGACCGTGCTGGTCCTCGACGCCGACGGCAACGTCGTACGGCGGGCCACCGGTCAGCCGCGCAAGGCGGACGTCATCGCGGCGCTGGGCGAGGCGGTCTGAGGGGCCGTGACGTCGAGGGTGAGTCATCTCCCACATCGCGGAACCCACTTGACTGTGTGCACCACCTATCGTCAGCCTGACCGTATGCCTGAGGAACTCCTTCTCTTCGGCCGGGCCCATGTCGACCTGGCCCGCACCGCGAGCGCGCGCTGTCCGGGCTGTTGAACGACCACGGACCCGCACGCCTCCCCTCGCAGAAGGACAACTCCATGACGGCCACCTCCGGCCTCGGCACCACCCGGCTCGCCTCTGCCGACCTGCTCCGCTCCGTCTTCCGGCGCCATGCGACCGGTGTGGCAGTGATCACGGCCCGCGGCGAGACGGGCCCGGTCGGCTTCACCGCCACGTCCCTCACCTCCGTCTCCGCCGACCCCCCGATGCTCTCCTTCGGCATCGGCACCGGCGCCTCCAGCTGGCCGGCGATAGCCGCGACGGACCATGTCGGCGTCCACATACTCGGCGAGCACCAGCAGTCGCTGGCGGCCACCTTCGCCCGCAGCGGCGCCGACCGCTTCGGCCCGCCCACAGCCTGGCGCGAGGGTCCCGAGGGCGTCCCCGTCCTCGACGACGTCCTCGCCTGGATGGTGTGCCGGATCGTCGGGCGCGTGCCCGCGGGCGATCACCGCATCGTGCTGGCCGAGGTCGTCCTCGGTGACCCCACCGGCCCCGGACGCCCACTCGTGTATCACCAGGGCCGGTTCAACGGCCTGCGTGACTGACCTCACCGCACCGATGTGACCGAACCGGCCTTCCACCGTTCTGCGAGGCCGTCGAATTCCGATTACGCTGCGTTGCAAAGGTCACAGTTCAAAGCGCTTGCTTAGCGGGAACGAACTGGGTGTACTGGCGAGTAATATTTCGCTCGGAGCGCGGGTCGCCCCGATCGGGATCGACCACTTGGGGCGCCTATGCTGCCTGCAAGTAGGCAGCATGGAAATGACGATGCAGTAGGAGAGCCGGCGTGAGCTTGAGGATCGTTGTCACTGTGAAGTACGTGCCCGACGCCACTGGCGACCGGCACTTCGCCGATGACCTGACCGTCGACCGGGACGACGTGGACGGTCTGCTCTCCGAGCTCGACGAGTACGCGGTCGAGCAGGCGCTGCAGATCTCCGAGAACTCCGACGACGACGTGGAGATCACCGTCCTGACGGTGGGCCCGGAGGACGCCAAGGACGCCCTGCGCAAGGCGCTGTCCATGGGCGCCGACAAGGCGATCCACGTCGAGGACGACGACCTGCACGGCACCGACGCCCTCGGCACCTCCCTGGTGCTGGCCAAGGCGATCGAGAAGGCCGGCTACGACCTGGTCATCTCCGGCATGGCCTCCACCGACGGCACCATGGGCGTCGTACCGGCCCTGCTCGCCGAGCGCCTGGGCGTCCCGCAGGTCACCCTGCTGTCCGAGGTCTTCGTCGAGGACGGCACGGTCAAGGGCCGCCGGGACGGCGACGCCGCCTCGGAGAACCTGGAGGCGTCGCTTCCGGCCGTCGTGTCGGTCACCGACCAGTCGGGTGAGGCGCGCTACCCGTCCTTCAAGGGCATCATGGCCGCCAAGAAGAAGCCGGTTCAGTCCTGGGACCTGTCCGACCTGGACATCGAGACCGAGGAGGTCGGTCTCGAGGGTGCCTACACCGTCGTCGACGCCGCGGCCGAGCGTCCGGCCCGTACCGCCGGCACGATCGTCAAGGACGAGGGCGAGGGCGGCAAGCAGCTCGCCGAGTACCTCGCGAGCCAGAAGTTCATCTAAGGGTTCGCTGGCCCGCTTGAGGCTCAACCCCCTTACCGCCCCTCAGACTTCGCAATCCGCAGGAGAGCATTCCCATGGCTGAAGTTCTCGTCTACGTCGACCATGTGGACGGTGCCGTCCGCAAGCCCACCCTGGAGCTGCTGACCCTGGCCCGCCGTGTCGGCGAGCCCGTCGCCGTCGCGCTGGGCAACGGCGCCGCCGACACCGCCGCCACGCTCGCCGAGCACGGCGCGGTCAAGGTCCTCACCCACGACGCGTCGGAGTACGCCGACTACCTGGTCGTGCCGAAGGTCGATGCCCTGCAGGCCGCCGTCGAGGCCGTCTCCCCGGCCGCCGTCCTCGTCCCCTCCTCCGCCGAGGGCAAGGAGATCGCCGCGCGTCTGGCCCTGCGCATCGGCTCCGGCATCATCACCGACGCCGTCGACCTGGAGGCCGGCGACGAGGGTCCGGTGGCCACCCAGTCGGTGTTCGCCGCTTCCTTCACCACCAAGTCCCGTGTCTCCAAGGGCACCCCGGTCATCACGGTCAAGCCGAACTCGGCCGCCGTGGAGGCCGCCCCGGCCGCAGGCAGCGTCGAGGCCCTGTCGGTGTCCTTCTCCGCCCAGGCCACCGGCACCAAGGTCACCGGCCGCACGCCGCGTGAGTCGACGGGCCGTCCGGAGCTGACCGAGGCCGCGATCGTGGTCTCCGGTGGCCGTGGTGTGAACGGCGCGGAGAACTTCGCGATCATCGAGGCGCTGGCCGACTCGCTCGGCGCGGCCGTCGGTGCCTCGCGTGCCGCGGTGGACGCCGGCTGGTACCCGCACACCAACCAGGTCGGCCAGACCGGCAAGAGTGTGTCGCCGCAGCTGTACATCGCCTCCGGCATCTCAGGCGCCATCCAGCACCGTGCCGGTATGCAGACCTCGAAGACGATCGTGGCGATCAACAAGGACGCCGAGGCCCCGATCTTCGACTTGGTCGACTACGGCGTCGTCGGCGACCTGTTCGACGTCGTCCCGGCCCTGACCGAGGAGATCAAGACCCGCAAGGGCTGATCCCGCTCCGGGCTGAACGAGGCCCCCGTGACCGTCCGGCGGTCACGGGGGCCTCGTGCCGTCCTCGTGTCACGTCACCCCAGGTTCAGGAATGCCTGCACGGGCAGATGGTCGCTCGGGAACTGGCCGCCGTCGGAGAACGTGTTGATCGCCGCCCGGTGCGCCGTCACGCCGGGCGTGGACAGGATCCAGTCGATACGGTCGCCGTTCGGCGTCAGCGGCTTGTAGCCGTGGAAGGTCGCGTACAGCGCGCTGCGCTCGCGCGCGGTGTTCCAGGTGTCGACGAGACCGGAGCCGAGCAGGGTGTCGTACACCGTGTTCTCGTGGGCGGCGACATTGAAGTCCCCCGTCACCACGACCGGCAGGGAGTCGCCGAACCCGGCGATCCGTTCGGCGATGAGCGAGGCGCTGCGCTCGCGCGCGTACTGGCTCACATGGTCGAAGTGGGTGTTGAGGACATAGAACTCCCGTCCACCGTCGGCCAGATCGCGAAAGCGCACCCAGGTGACCATCCGGGCGAAGGCCGCGCCCCAGGTGTTGGAGCCGATCGCGCTCGGGGTGTCGGAGAGCCAGAAGTGGTCGTAGGCGGTCGGGCGGAGGCGGCGGGAGTCGTAGAAGATCGCCATGGATTCGTCGCTGCTGCCGTGCAGCCGCCCGGTGCCCACCCAGTCGTAGTGCGGGCCGAGGTCGGCGTCGATGTCGAGCAGCTGCGCGAAGACGCCCTCCTGGGTGCCGATGACATGCGGGGCCTCCTGGCGCAGCAGCTCGCGCATCACGGGTCTGCGTACGGCCCAGCTGTGGGGCTCGGTGGTGCTCGCGAAGCGCAGGTTGAAGGACATGGCCCTCAGGTGCCGGCGGGCCGGGCGTTCGCCCGCCGAGGCGGACGACGTGGGCAGTGCTGTACTGGAGAGGGGCGCGGTGACCGCCGCGGCAAACGCGGCCTTGAGGCCCAGGCGGCGCGTGACTCGGCTGTGGTTCGGCACTGAGGCTCCTTCGCTGGGAACTGCCGGACGAGTCGTGCGGGGCGTGCGTATGGAAGCGTGATACCGCGTCCTGAGATGGGCGTGAACATGGCGAGATGGTGGAGTGACTCCCTGTGGGCAGGGTGTTGACCAGTAGGAAGGTCCCCAGATAACTTCGTTCTACGGATTATTGATTCCGTATAGCGGAAAATAGGAGGGTGTGGGATGGGTCAGGGCCAGCAGGAGAAGGTGGCGACGAGCCTCGCGGGCGCCGTGAGCGAGGAGATCAGCGCCTCCCTCGCGCCGGTCGACGCCGAACTGGAGCGCCGCTACCCCGGAGACCCCGGCAGCCGCCAGCCCGTCCACACCGTCTACGTCCCGGGCGACGTCTTCGCCGCCGACACCATCCGCTCCTGGGGCGACCAGGCACTCGCCGCCCTCGACGAACACGCCCCGGACGCCGCCTCCTTCGCCGCCGTCCTCGGCCTGGCGGACGACCTCGCCGAGCCCGTGTACGCGCGCGTGCGCGCCAAGCTGGAGCGCGAGCCCATCGAGGACCTGCGCGTCGACTTCGAGGACGGCTACGGCCCCCGCCCGGACGCCGAGGAGGACGAGGCGGCCGCCCGCGCGGCACGGCTGATCGCCGAGGCGTACGCCAACGGCACCGCGGCGCCGTACATGGGCATCCGTATGAAGTGCATGGAGGCGCCGGTACGCGACCGGGGCATCCGCACCCTCGACATCTTCCTCACCGGCCTGATGGAGGCCGGCGGCCTGCCCGACGGGCTGGTACTCACCCTGCCGAAGGTGACGTACACCGAGCAGGTCAGCGCCATGGTCCGGCTCCTGGAGGAGTTCGAGAAGGCGCGCGGGCTGGAGCCCGGCCGGATCGGCTTCGAGATCCAGATCGAGACCAGCCAGTCCATCCTCGCCACCGACGGCACCGCCACCGTCGCCCGCATGATCCAGGCCGCCGAGGGCCGCGCCACAGGCCTGCACTACGGCACCTTCGACTACAGCGCCTGCCTCGGTGTGTCCGCCGCCTACCAGGCCAGCGACCACCCGGCCGCCGACCACGCCAAGGCGATCATGCAGGTCGCGGCGGCGGGCACCGGCGTACGCGTCTCGGACGGCTCGACGAACGTGCTGCCGGTCGGCCCGACCGCCAAGGTCCACGACGCCTGGCGACTGCACTACGGCCTCACCCGCCGTGCCCTCGCCCGCGCCTACTACCAGGGCTGGGACATGCACCCCCGCCACATCCCGACCCGGTACGCGGCCGTCTTCGCCTTCTACCGCGAGGGCTTCGAGCAGGCGGCGGCCCGGCTCGCCCGGTACGCGGGCCGGGTCGGCGGCGACGTCATGGACGAACCCGCCACCGCCAAGGCCCTCAGCGGCTATCTGCTGCGCGGTCTGGACTGCGGCGCCCTCGACATCGCCGAGGTCGCCCGGCTGACCGGTCTGACCCGTGCCGATCTGGAGGGATTCGCGGCGCCTCGCAGGGGCGATCTGACGGCTTCCGTGAAGTAGCGGCCCGGTCACAGTCGCAACCACCGGCTGGTGTTGTCACTCCTGCCCCGTAGTCTGTACGGCACGCATTGACGTGTCACAGGAACGGGGCAGCGGTGTCATCGGGGGAGAACGGACAGTCCGACGAGGCCGGTCGGCTGCTGGCCGGACGCTATCGAGTCCTGGCGCAGCTCGGGCGCGGCGGTATGGGCGTGGTCTGGCGGGCCGTCGACGAGGTCCTCGGGCGCGAGGTCGCCGTCAAGGAACTGCGCACCTACTCGGACGCCGACGGCCCCGAACTGGCCGATTTGCGGCTGCGGATGCAGCGCGAGGCCCGTGCGGCGGCCCGGGTCCGGCATCCCGGCGTCGTGGCGATCCACGATGTGGCCGAGGCCGACGGACGCCCGCTGATCGTGATGGAGCTGGTCGACGGTCCCTCCCTGGAGGCCGTGCTGCGCGAGCGGGGCACCCTCGACCCGCGTGAGGCGGCCGGAATCGGCGCCAAGGTCATGGACGCGCTGGCCGCCGCCCACCGGGCCGGTGTCCTGCACCGTGACGTCAAGCCCGGCAACATCCTGCTCGAGAACTCCGGCCGCGTCGTGCTCACCGACTTCGGCATCGCGACGATGGACGACCCGGGCGACGGCTCGGCCACCCATCTGACCCGCACCGGCCATCTCGTCGGCTCCCTGGACTACATGGCCCCCGAGCGCGCCCAGGGCGCCGATCCGGGCCCTGCCTCCGACGTCTGGGCCCTGGGTGCCACGCTGTACGCGGCGGTGGAGGGCTCCGCGCCCTTCCGCCGTACGTCCACCTTCTCCACGCTCACCGCGATCGTCTCCGAGCCCCTGCCGGAGCCCGGAAACGCCGGAGCTCTCGGCCCCGTCCTGCGGCGGCTGATGGACAAGCGGCCCGAATCCCGTCCCGAGGCCGACGAGGCGCGGGGACTCCTCCAGGCAGTGGCCGACTCGGGCGGCACGGACGCGCCGACGGCGGCACTGCGGGGGCCGGTGGGTGCCGGGCCCGCGCCGGACGGGCCGGCCATGGGCCCTGACGGGCAGGGGGTCGGGCAACCCGGGCCGACGGGACCCGCTGCGCAGGCGTACGGCGGCCAGGGGCAGAGTGCGCCGGGGGCTCAGGGCGCCGACGCTCCGGTGCAGGGTGTGCCCGTGTCCGGTCTGCCCGGGGCGCCTCGCTTCGGGGCTGCGGTACAGGGGGCGCAGGGACCCGCGACTCCTGGTCAGGGCACGCCACCGATGCAGGGCTTCAGCGCAGCCGGACAGCCCGGACCGGGCATATCCGGACACGGCGCTCCCGGGCAGCCGCCCGCGCCGCCGTACGGCTCCGGCCGGCCGCAGTCCGGCTTCGGCAGCCCCACCCCGCCGCCACAGAACCCGGACGCCACCGGCCCCATGGTCACGTCCTCCACCACGCCCAACCGACGCAAGGGCCGCGCCCTGCTCGCCGCTGTGGCCGTGACCGTCGTCCTCGCGGCGGCCGGGGTCACGGTCGCCCTGCTGAACAACAAGGGCGACACCCAGGCCGAGGCGCAGGGCACGTCGTCCGCCATCTCCGGCGGCGCGTCCGCCTCGGCGACCGGCAGCCCCGACGCCGATCGGTCGGGCGACTCGGGCCTCACCGAGACGGGCGACGACGAGAAGACCCCCGGCGCGACCAAGACCCCGAGCCGCACGGCGGAGGCCGGGCCCACCGATCGGGCCACCACCTCGTCCCCGACCCCGACCCCGACCTCGGGCGGCGGCGGCACCAACGGCGGTACCGCGGGCGGCGGTTCCGGCGACGGCGGCACCACGGGCGGCGGAGGAACCACGGGTGGGGGCGGCAGCACCGGCGGGGGCGGCACCACACCGACCGCGTCCTGCTCCTCCATCGGCGGCGGCAAGTACAACTGCCAGGTATGGAAGCAGGCCAAGTCGTACACCGCCTCCGGCACCGAGGTCGGCGTCCTCAACGCGGGCACCAACTACTTCTACTGCCAGCAGAACCTGGGCCGCCGCGAGACATACGGCGAGTGGACCAACGTCTGGTGGGCCAAGACGGACGACGACAGCGGCAACACCGGCGTCTTCGTCAGCGACGTCTACATCGAGGGCGGCAACAACGACGAGCCGGTGCCCGGACTCCCGGTCTGCTGAACCCGTACGTACCTCTCCAGGCCGGAGGCCGTCACCAGCTTCTCCTGCGCCAACAGCCGGGTGCCCCGCTCGCACAGCAGCGCGTCGGCACGCGCCCGCGCGACGAAATCCTCGGGCGTCACGCCGAACAGCTCTCTTAATCGGGCGGACGTCCCGAGGAGTTCGGTGAGCAGAGCCCGCTGACCGGGGTGGGTGCGAGGCCCGCCGTCCCCGTTGTGCAGGACGCCGTGGCGGTTGACGTACGCGAAGGCACCAGGGAGCGCCGTGCCGTCCGCCAGCAGGATCCGGACCTCGGGCGCGGCCAGCCAGGCGCGGCGGTAGTTGCCGTGCGGCAGCGGCACCCCCTCGCTCGCGTCGATGACGGCGAGTTGATCGGCATCGAGCCAGGTGAGGAACAACTCCGCCACGGCCGCCGGTGCGTCGAAGGGGGAGGCCGACACGTATCCCATGCGGCTCACATGCGCGGAGACACCGACCCCGATGCCCGTCACCCGCGCCTTCACCATGGGGATGGGAGCCGTGATCGCGAACTCGGCCATCTTGTGCCGGAGTTGGCCCGGGCAGGCGTTGGAGCCGACCGCGAGCACGGGCACTCGGTCGTCGTACACCAGCCGGTCGAGGGGCAGCAGTCGATTGCCGTCGAGGAGGCCGGAGTCCTCGGGCCACGCGCCCGGGTAGAGCAGGGGATGCTCGCGCGGCGCCTCGGACAGGCCCTGTGCCTCCAGGGTGCGGTCCTCCACGGGCCGCTCAGTCCGCCGGCGGCAGCTCACCCGAGCCGCGGGTGATCAGCCGCGTCGGCAACTCGATGCGCTCCGGCGTGACGAGGCTGCCGTCCAGCTGGCGGAACAGGCGCTCGGCGGCGGTTCGGCCGATCGCCGCCGCGTCCTGGGCGACGACGGTGACGCCCGGCTGCAGCAGGTCGGCGAGCTCGATGTCGTCGAAGCCGACGAGGGCGACGCGGCGGGACTGCTCGGCGAGGACCCGGATCACGGTGACCGTGACCCGGTTGTTGCCCGCGAAGATCGCGGTGACGGGGGAGGGGCCGGTGAG
Organism: Streptomyces sp. DT2A-34; assembly: GCF_030499515.1. Classification (NCBI taxonomy): domain Bacteria; kingdom Bacillati; phylum Actinomycetota; class Actinomycetes; order Kitasatosporales; family Streptomycetaceae; genus Streptomyces; species Streptomyces sp. DT2A-34. Next base: position 9,412,929 of record NZ_JASTWJ010000001.1, read on the forward strand.
CATCTCCTCGGCCGCCCGGCGCACCCGCTCAGGGTCGGTGACGCCCAGGGACATCCAGGAGTCCTCCACCGGTATGCCCGCGTCCTCCATGGCGGCCCGGTAGCCGCGCAGCCGCTCGGCCGCCGTGTGGATGCGGGGCATGTCGCCGATGAAGCCGATCCGGCGTTGTCCGTGGGCGATGAGGTGGGCGACGCCGTCGCGGGCGCCACCGTAGTTGTCGGACAGGACGCAGTCGGCGTCGATCTTTCCGGCCGGGCGGTCGACGAAGACCGTGGCGACGCCCGCCTTGAGCTCCGGCTCCAGATACCGGTGGTCGTCACCGGCCGGAATGATCACCAGCCCGTCCACCCGACGCGCACACAGGGCCAGCGCCAACTCCTGTTCGCGGTCCGGGTCCTCGGCGCTGGAGCCGTTGATCAGCAGGGCCCCGTGGGCCCGGGCGACTTCCTCGACCGCCCGGCTGAGCGGGCCGTAGAACGGGTCCGCGAGATCCTCCAGGACCAGGCCGATGCTCGCCGTACGGCCCTTGCGCAGGACCCGCGCGCTGTCGTTGCGGCGGAAGCCCAGGGCGTCGATGGCCTCCTGGACGCGGCGCTCCGTCTCCGGGGTGACGCCCGGCTCCCCGTTGACCACGCGCGAAACGGTCTTCAGGCCGACTCCGGCACGCGCTGCGACGTCCTTCATGGTCGGACGGTTGCCGTAGCGGTTCTCGGAGAGGCGGTCGGATCGGCGGATGGTCTCGGGCACGAGGCGGTGTCCTGTCCTGTCGTCCACGGGGATGCGTCGGTCCATGGGTTTGTATGAGGATGTGGCGTCGACAATAGACCCTGGACAACGTTGTCAGATCCAGGGGACACTGTCCACCGCAATCTCCGGCCTGCGCCCCCACCGCGAGACCGGCTCGCCCATTTCCCGTGGTTGACGGGGAGATCCGAATGGTTGACGGGGAGAACTGACACTGATGCACACCGACCTCGTGGCTGCGCTCGACATCGGCGGCACCAAGATCGCCGGAGCGCTGGTGGACGGCCACGGCACGATCGCGGTCCGGGCCCAGCGCGCCACGCCGGCGCGGGAGGACGGCGAGACGGTGATGCGGGCCGTCGAGGAGGTCGTCGGCGAGCTCACCGCATCGCCCCTGTGGGCGCGCGCCACCGCCCTCGGCATCGGCAGCGCGGGACCGGTGGACGCCTCCGCGGGCACGGTGAGCCCGGTGAACGTGCCCGGATGGCGCGACTATCCGCTGGTCCGGCGCGTCCGGGAAGCGGCCGGCGGCCTGCCCGTGGAGCTGATCGGCGACGGCGTGGCCATCACGGCGGCCGAGCACTGGCAGGGAGCGGCCCGGGGGCATGACAACGCGCTCTGCATGGTCGTCTCCACGGGAGTCGGCGGCGGTCTGGTCCTGAACGGCCGGCTGCACCCCGGCCCGACCGGCAACGCCGGCCACATCGGGCACATCAGCGTCGACCTGGACGGTGACGAGTGCCCGTGCGGTTCGCGCGGCTGCGTGGAGCGCATCGCGAGCGGCCCCAACATCGCCCGACGGGCACTGGAGAACGGCTGGCGGCCCGGCCCGGACGGCGACACGTCGGCCGCCGCCGTGGCCGCCGCCGCGCGGGACGGTGACCCGGTCGCCGTGGCCTCCTTCGAGCGCGCCGCGCAGGCCCTGGCCGCCGGGATCGCGGCCACCGCGACCCTCGTCGAGATCGACATCGCCGTGATCGGCGGGGGAGTGGGCAAGGCGGGCGACGTCCTCTTCACGCCGCTCCGCAAGGCGTTGAGCGACTACGCCACCCTGTCCTTCGTCCAGCGCCTGGTCATCACGCCGGCCCAGATGGGAACGGATGCCGGGTTGGTGGGGGCTGCGGCGGCCGCGCTCGCGGGGAAGGCGGGGGTGACCGCGGCGGGGGTGTAGGCGGGGGTGCAACGGCGCGGTGGGCGGTGGGCAGGAACGTTCACTCGCCGGGATGTGGCGGGCGGGGAACGTGCGCTGAACACCTGGTGGGGCGATGACGCTCGTAGGGCCGCCGAGAGGGCCGGCAGGGAGTCCGTCGACGCGTACACCGTTGCCGCGTCCACCAGCCCGGCTGCGCGTCGAGGCGGACCGGTGGGTCCAGATGCAGGGCCGCGTTCAGCGAACCGCCCACCGAGCAGGCGACCGCCGCCGGTTCGCCCGGCACGGCCCGCGGGCCCCTGCCCGGAACCGCGCGGAGGACTTTCATCGCCACCAGGGGCGGCACCAGTTGCCGCACCTCGGCCGAGCGCCGCAGCCGCGGCAGCGGCCCACGCCGCACCAGCACGGCTGCCGGCGACCTGGCTCAGACGCGTATGACGCCGACCCTGTTCGCTCACCCGCGTGCTGGGTGGCCGCGACGGCCCACGGCTCCTGGGGCGGTGAGTCCCGCCGCGCACGGCAGGCCCGCGGTGGCGCGCGGGAAAGTTTTGAACATGTTCAACTGCCTGCGCTAAGCTCGTTCCCACACCAGAGGGGGAGCCGATGAAGATAGTGATTCCCGGGGGAACCGGGCAGGTGGGAACGGTCCTGAACCGTGCGCTGACCGCTGCGGGCCACGAGGTGGTCGTCCTGACCCGACGGCCCACGCGCGCCGGCGAGGTCCACTGGGACGGTGAGACGTCGGGCCCGTGGGCCACGGAGATCGACGGCAGTGACGTCGTGATCAACCTGGCCGGCCGCAGCGTCAGCTGCCGCTACACCGCGCCCAATCTGCAGGCCATGATGGATTCGCGAGTGCGCTCCACCGAGGTCGTGGGCGAGGCGATCGCGAGCGCCGCCCGGCCGCCGCGGGTCTGGCTGCAGATGAGTACGGCCACCATCTACGCGCACCGCTTCGACGCGCCCCACGACGAGGCCACGGGCGTCATCGGCGGCGGCGAGCCCGACGTGCCGGACTACTGGGGCTACAGCGTGCGGATCGCCAGGGCCTGGGAGCGAGCGCAGGAGGAGGCCGACACGCCGCACACCCGGAAGGTCGCCCTGCGTTCCGCCATGGTGATGAGCCCCGATCGCGGCGGCGTGTTCGACGTCCTGCTGCGGCTGGCCCGGCTGGGGCTCGGCGGTCCCGTCGCGGGCGGCGGACAGTACGTCTCCTGGATCCACGACCGGGACTTCGTCCGCGCGGTCGAGTTCCTGGTCGAGCGGGACGATCTGCGGGGGCCGGTGAACCTCGCCGCTCCCGAACCGCTGCCCCAGCGTGCCTTCATGCGGACCCTTCGCTCCGCGTGGGGCGTCCCCGTGGGGCTGCCCGCGACGAAGTGGATGGCGGAACTCGGCGCGTTCGCGCTGCGCTCGGACACCGAGCTCCTGCTCAAGAGCCGACGTGTCGTCCCCGGCCGCCTGCTCGACGAGGGGTTCGCCTTCGACTACGCCCGATGGCCGGAAGCGGCCGACGATCTCGCGCGGCGCGTACGGCTGCGCCGGGCCGACCGGCGGCGGACCGGGCCCGGGGCTCCCGCGCTGTCCCGATTGTCCGGGGGCGGGGCGTGACCCCACAGTCCGTTTCGCCGTTGAACCGGCCATGAAGAAGCGCAGCATGCTTGCCATCGCCTCCCTCGCCACCGGATTCGTCGTCGCGGCGGTCACCCCGTCCCATTCGGCCGAGTCCTCGGGTGCCTCCGGCACCGGGTCCCCTGCCGCCGGGCTGCCCGACACCGGCGGTCAGACCAAGGTCGGCGGCCTGTCCATGGGCGGTCAGAGCAAGCTCGGCGGCCTCCCCACGAGCGGTCAGACCAAGGTCGCCGGGATCAGCGTGGACCGGGCCCTGGACACCGTCGGCACGGCCATCAACCGCGAAACGGACCGGGCCGTGAACAACGCCCCCCACGGAAAGAAGCGCTGACGAGCACGACCGACCCGATCACGCGGCGCCGTACCCCCGCATCCGAGCGGGTGTCGGCGCCGTTGTCATGCGCTCTCTACTGAAGCTGGTTTCCGTGGCAGGGTGGAGCGGGCAAGCACAGGGGGGCCAACAGAAGAGGGGGAAACGTGATCGTCTGGATCAACGGCGCGTTCGGTGCGGGGAAGACCACCACCGCACGCGAACTGATCGAGCTGATCCCGAACAGCACGCTCTTCGACCCCGAGGTCATCGGCGGAGCACTCACCCACCTGCTCCCGCCCAAACACCTCACCGAGGTCGGTGACTTCCAGGACCTGCCGATCTGGCGGCGTCTCGTGATCGATACGGCGGCCGCGCTGCTCGCCGAGCTCGGCGGGACCCTCGTGGTTCCGATGACGCTGCTCCGCCAGGAGTACCGCGACGAGATCTTCGGCGGCCTCGCCGCCCGCCGCATCACCGTGCAGCATGTGCTCCTCGCCCCGGCGGAAACGATCCTGCGGGAGCGAATAGCCGGGCGGGAGCTCCCGCCCGACCTGCCCGACGGCGAGATACGGATCCGGCAGTGGTCGTACGACCACATAGAGCCGTATCGCGCCGCACTCGCTTCCTGGCTCACCGCCGACGCCTATCCCGTCGACAACAGCGGTCTGACTCCCTACGAAACGGCTGCCCGGATCGCCGAGGCCGTCGGCAGCGGTACGGTCCCCGTCTGCGACATCGTGCAGACGCCCGAGCCCACCGCCGAGACCGTCGCCTCGGGGGTCCTTCTCTTCGACGAGCAGGACCGCGTGCTGCTCGTCGACCCCACGTACAAGGCCGGCTGGGAGTTTCCCGGCGGCGTCGTCGAGTCCGGCGAGGCGCCCGCGCGCGCGGGCATGCGCGAGGTCGCGGAGGAGACGGGGATACGCCTGGAGGACGTACCGCGGCTCCTCGTCATCGACTGGGAGCGGCCCCTGCCCCCCGGATACGGAGGTCTGCGGCTCCTCTTCGACGGCGGCCGTCTCGACTCGGCGGAGGCCGAACGTCTGCTGCTGCCCGGACCCGAGCTGCGCGACTGGCGCTTCGTCACCGAGGACGAGGCCGCCGAGCTGCTGCCGCCGGTGCGTTACGAGCGGCTGCGCTGGGCGCTGCGGGCGCGGGAACGCGGGGCGGCGCTCTATCTGGAGGCCGGGGTCCCCATGTCCTGAACGGCGCGGCGCAGTTCCTCGTGCGGGTACGGGGTCAGTCTGCTCTCGTGCACCAGCCGCCGGTTGAAGTCACCCACGGCGGCGGCGAGGGGCGCGTACCGGACGACGATGTCGGCGGCGGCCCGCGGGATTCCCTCGGGCCGCATGCCGTCGGCGCAGTCCCGCACGAAGGCCTCGCGCTCCTGCGGGCCGTACCCGTACAGCGCGGTGGCCAGCCAGTTCACCAGGTGGGTGGCGGTGTAGCAGCGGTCGTAGAGGCGGTGTCGGCCGAAGAACTCGCGCTCCTGAGGCGTGAGCGGGAAGCGGGCCGACAGCGCGAGGCCGTAGTCGGCGAGGTAGAGCTGCCGTCCGTCGGTGAGGATGTTGTTGAAGTGGGCGTCGAAATGCAGGAGTTCGCGCGCGTGGAGGAAGTCGGTGGCGGCCCCGAGCCCCTGCTCCACCAAAGCGCACGCGGCGTCGGCGCCGTCTGTGCGCAGCTGGGCGTCGAACCAGTCGTGCAGGGTGTGGGGCACGTACTCCAGGAACAGGGCCAGGCTCGTGGACGCCGTCCGCAGCCCCTCGATGCGTTCGCGCGTCTGCGGGTCGCCGCCCCAGTAGGCGACGGCCCGCTCCACGTCGGCCAGTGCTTCGTGCAACGGCCGGGGCGCGTCGGGCAGGACCCGCCAGTGGTGCATCAGCGGGAACCCCCCGAACAGGTCGGCCAGCACCCAGTTCGTGGTCATCGTGTGCACCGCGAGCTCCCGCCAGGCACCGAAGCCCGGACTGCCGATGCCGTAGTGGAAGTATGTCGGCAGGCCGAGGAGGTTCGCCGTGGAGCGGACGTTCTCCGGCCGCAACTCGACGTCGGTGAGCGGGACTCGCTTCACGAAGACCCGGCTGCCGTCCACCTCGATCAGCGTCGACCGTCCGCCGATCCCGGTGCCGAGCGGCGCGCCCGACTCCACGAGGTCCCCGAGTTCGTGGTCGGAGAGCAGTGCGAGGGACGTGGCGATGTCGGTGTGGGCGGCGAGGCGCTCGGTTCGGGTCATGGACCCATCTTCAGTGCGAGTCCCTCAACTCGCCGCGTAATTGAGCAGGAACAGCGCCTCGGCGACCGACAGGCGCTCCAGCTCCTGCGGGGACACGCTCTCGTTCACGGCGTGGATCTGGGCCTCCGGCTCGCTCAGCCCGATGAGGAGGATCTCCGCGTGCGGGTACAGCGCGGCGAGGGTGTTGCACAGGGGGATGGAGCCGCCCTGGCCGGCGTACTGCATCTCCTGGCCCGGGTACGCCACCGCCATCGCGTCCGCCATCGCCTGGTACGCCGGGCTGCTCGTGTCGGCGCGGAACGCCTGGCCCTGGCCGATCTGCTCGGTGCGCACCCGGGCACCCCACGGTGTGTGCGTCTCCAGGTGGGCCTGCAGCAGCTTGGTCGCCTCGGCCGCGTCCACACCCGGCGGCACCCGCAGGCTGATCAGCGCACGGGCGCTCGCCTGCACGGACGGGGTGGCGCCGACGACCGGCGGGCAGTCGATGCCGAGGACCGTGACGGCGGGGCGGGCCCAGATGCGGTCGGCGACCGTGCCGGAGCCGACCAGCTCGACGCCGTCGAGGACCTTGGCGTCCGCGCGGAACTGCTCCTCCTCGTACTGAAGGCCCTGCCACGACGAGTCGCCGGTCAGCCCGTCCACCGTCGTCGAGCCGTCCTCCGCGCGCAGCGAGTCCAGTACGCGGATCAGCGCGCCGAGCGCGTCGGGCGCGGCCCCGCCGAACTGGCCGGAGTGCAGGTTGCCTTCGAGCGTGTCGATCTGCACGCGCACCAGGGTCATGCCGCGCAGGGTCGAGGTGACCGTCGGCAGGCCCACGCGGAAGTTGCCCGCGTCGCCGATCACGATCGTGTCGGCCTCCAGCAGCTCCGGGTGCTCCTCGGCGTACCGCTCGAGACCGCCCGTGCCCATCTCCTCCGAGCCCTCGGCGATCACCTTCACGTGGACGGGTATGCCGCCGTTGGCCTTCAGCGCGCGCAGGGCGAGCAGGTGCATGATCACGCCGCCCTTGCAGTCGGCGGACCCGCGCCCGTACCAGCGGCCCTCGCGCTCGGTCAGCTCGAAGGGCGGGGTGCTCCAGGCGGCCTCGTCCAGCGGGGGCTGCACGTCGTAGTGGGCGTACAGCAGGACCGTCTTGGCGCCCTCGGGGCCGGGCAGGTAGCCGTACACCGACTGCGTGCCGTCGGGGGTGTCGAGCAGGGCCACGTCCGCGAAGCCCTCGGCGGTGAGCGCGTCGGCGACCCAGCGGGCGGCGCCCTCGCTCTCGCTCTTCGGGAACTGGTCGAAGTCCGCCACCGACTTGAATGCCACCAGCTCGGTGAGCTCCGCCTTCGCCCTGGGCATCAGGGAGGCGACGGTCTCGGCGACCGGATTCGACGACATGGGCACGCTCCTTGTGGGTGCGACGTTGTACGTATGAGTGCTGTGATCCTCCCACAGCGGCCTGCGACGATGCCCGCCGTAGGATGCGGGGGACAGCAGGCGTAGGCGGCTTGATCGGGAGCAGTAGACCATCGTGAGCAGCGAGAACTCTTCGGCGGACGACGTGCAGCGGGTGTGGGACGTCGTCGTGGTGGGCGCGGGACCCGCGGGAGCCTCGGCCGCGTATGCGGCGGCCGTCGCCGGGCGGCGCGTGCTGTTGCTGGAGAAAGCGGAGCTGCCGCGCTACAAGACATGCGGCGGCGGCATCATCGGCCCCTCGCGCGACTCGCTCCCGCCCGGCTTCGAGCTGCCCTTCCGGGACCGGGTGCACGCGGTCACGTTCTCCAACAACGGCCGCTTCACCCGCACCCGCCGCTCCAAGCAGATGCTGTTCGGGCTGATCAACCGCCCCGAGTTCGACCAGCAACTCGTCGAGCACGCGCAGAAGGCGGGCGCCGAACTGCGTACGGGCGTCACCGTGCAGCGCGTCGAGCAGCACGGCTCGGCGGTGCCGGACCGGCGCAGCGTCGCCGTCGTCCTGCAGGGCGGCGAGACGCTGCTCGCGCGTGCTGTCGTCGGCGCGGACGGCAGCGCCAGCCGGATAGGGGCGCATGTCGGGGTCAAGCTCGACCAGGTGGATCTCGGCCTGGAGGCGGAGATCCCGGTACCGGAGACGGTCGCCGAGGACTGGAAGGGGCGGGTGCTCATCGACTGGGGGCCCATTCCCGGCAGCTACGGCTGGGTGTTCCCCAAGGGGGACACGCTCACGGTCGGGGTGATCTCGGCGCGCGGCGAAGGCGCCGCGACCAAGCGGTACTTGGAGGAGTTCATCGGGCGGCTCGGCCTCGCCGGGTTCGAACCGAGCGTCTCCTCCGGCCACTTGACGCGCTGCCGTGCCGATGACTCGCCGCTGTCGCGCGGGCGGGTGCTGGTGTGCGGTGACGCGGCGGGCCTGCTGGAGCCGTGGACGCGCGAGGGCATCTCGTTCGCGCTGCGGTCGGGGCGGCTCGCGGGGGAGTGGGCGGTGCGGATCGCCGAGGCGCACGACGCGGTGGACACCCGGCGCCAGGCCCTGAACTACGCCTTCGCGATCAAGGCAGGGCTCGGCGTCGAGATGAGCGTCGGCAAGCGGCTGCTGATGGTGTTCGAGCGCCGTCCCGGCCTCTTCCACGCGGCGCTGACCGGTTTCCGGCCGGCCTGGAAGGCGTTCATGGACATCGTCCGCGGTTCCACGTCGCTGGGCGAGATCGTGCGCACCCACCCCATGGCCCAGCGCGCCCTGACCGCGCTGGACCGCCGGCAGGCGGCTGCCGCGGGCGACGACGCCACTTCCTGACGGCGGCCCGGGTCACTTCGTGACGCTGATCCGGAACACGGGGTGGTCGTGGGCCGCCGCCGCGATCTCCTCGTCGGAGGACTTCGCGGTGACCCCCTGGAAGTACTGGTTGACCTCCCAGCCCCACTTCTCCAGGTAGGTCCGCAGGATCGGGAGCTTCTCCTCGTCGGGAAGCTCCACCGCGGAGAACTCGCGCACCTTGCGCCCGACGCGCAGCTCTCCGCCGCCGGCGGCGCGCATGTTGCGCACCCACTGGGAGTGGCCGCGGGCCGAGACGAGGTACCGCGTGCCGTCGTACGTGTGCGGGTTGACCGGGATGCGCTGCATCCGGCCGCTCTTGCGCCCGCGCACCGACATCTCCGCCGAACCCGCGATGCTGAGCCCGTGTCGGGCCAGCCAGCCGATGATCCTGTTGAGACGGACGTTCAGCGGGCTGCCCTTGAGGTAGTACGGCGACGACATGGTGACCCCCACAGTTCGAACCGTTTGAGAGAGCGGTGCTCTCGCTTGAGAGCAGTGTGCACGAGATCGCTGATCCAAAGCAAGAGCACTGCTCTCTAATGTGTGCGCTGCTCTGCTTCTCGTGGGAGACTGCCTCACATGAGCAGCACCGCACAGGGCGCACGGGCCCGCGCCAGGATGGAAGTCACCGCCGCCATCAAGGACGAGGCGCGCAGACAGCTCGCCGCCGAGGGCGCCGCCAAGCTCTCGCTGCGTGCCGTGGCCCGGGAGCTCGGCATGGTCTCCTCCGCCCTCTACCGCTACTTCCCCAGCCGGGACGATCTGCTGACCGCGCTCATCATCGACGCCTACGACTCCCTCGGCGAGCGCGCCGAGGCCGCGCACGACAAGGCCGCCGACGCCGGGCCCGTGCGGCGCTGGACGGCGGTGGCCGAGGCCGTGCGTGACTGGGCACTGCGGCATCCGCACGAGTACGCGCTGATCTACGGCTCGCCCGTCCCCGGCTACACCGCGCCCGACACCACGGTCCCGTCCGCCGCCCGCGTCGGCCTCGTCTTCATCGGCATCCTGCGCGACGCCCACCGCGGCTCCGACTCCGACTCCGGCTCCGGCCTCTCCGAACCGCCTCTGCCCGCCGAACTGCGCCCCGAAGCCGAGCGCATGGCCGCCGACCTGGCCCCCGACCTCCCCCCGGCGAACGTCGCGGCCCTCGTCGCCGCCTGGGCCGAGCTCTTCGGGCTCGTCGGGTTCGAGCTGTTCGGCCAGTTCAACCGGGTCGTGGAGGACAGGGAGACATTCTTCCGGCATGCGGTGGCCCGGCTCGCGCACGGCGTGGGCCTGCTGGAGGGCCGGCAGTAGGCCGGACCCGAGGCGTCAGGGGCGCCGCGGCGGCTGCGCCGGCTCAGGATCAGGGAGCCCGAGGCTGCGGACGAGGGCGCGGACGTACTTCGCGGGGAGTACGTGTGATCACCACGCCCGGGTGACGCCGCCCCGCCGTCATCGCGTCTAGCGTGGCGGACATGGACGAGCAGCAGGTGCGCCGGGGCGGCGGGCCGCCGATGTGGTGGCGGCACGGCCCGCCGTGGTGGAACCGGTGGGAGGACGGCGAGGAGCACACTCCGCGCCGGCCCTGGCGCTCCACCGTGCTGATCACGGTCTTCGTGCTGGCCGGCTCGAACTTCGCGGCCGAGGGTCAGCTGGACGACCGGGAGGCGCTCGACCCGTTCGCCCGCGGGCTGCTGTTCGTGGCGGCGGCACTGCTGCTGTGGCGCAAGCGGTATCCGGTGGCCGTCGCGTTCGGTACGGCGACGGCCGCCACGGTCTATCTGGGCGCCGGATATCCGTACGGGCCGGTCTTCGTGGCCGTCGCCCTGGCCTGCTTCAACGCCATCGTCACCGGGCACCGCAAGGCCGCCTGGGCGGCGGTCGGGGTGTTCTGGGTGGGGCACGCCCTGGTGGCCCACTGGCTGTACCAGTGGCTGCCGCCGTCCGGTGACCCGGCCGCGCCCTGGGGGCAGGAGGGCGTGATCGCCGCCTGGGTCGCGGCGATCGTGGCGGTGTCGGAGCTGGCCAGGACCCGGCGCGAGCAGTGGGCGCGGGAGCGGGCCGAGCGGGTGCAGGCGGCGCGGCGGCGTGCCGACGAGGAGCGGCTGCGGATCGCCCGCGAACTGCACGACGTCCTCGCGCACAGCATCTCCGTGATCAATGTGCAGGCGGGCGTCGGCCTCGCCCTCCTCGACACCGACCCCGAACAGGCCCGTACGGCGCTCACCACCATCAAGGCCAAGAGCAAGGAGGCGCTCGGCGAGGTCCGCCAGGTCCTCGACACCCTGCGCGCCCCCGGCGACGCGCCCCGCGCCCCGGCGCCCGGCCTCGACCGGCTGCCCGAACTGGTGCGGCAGGCGGCGAGCGCGGGCCTCACCGTCGAGGTCGAGGGCGAGCCGCCCCGCCTGGCACCCGGCACGGACCTCGCCGCCTTCCGGATCATCCAGGAGGCCCTCACCAATGTCGTACGCCACTCGGAGTCGCGGCACGCACGCGTGCACCTCGATCACGACGACGGGACGACGCTACGGCTGCGTATCGACGACGACGGCCCCGCGACCGGTGCCGAGGCGGGCGGCAGCGGCAACGGACTCGCCGGAATGCGGGAGCGGGCGGCCGCGCTGGGTGGCACGATCGAGGCGGGCCCGCGGGCCGACGGCGGGTTCCGGGTGCTCGCCGTACTGCCGTTGAAGGCTTCCCACGAGGTGGAGGAGGACCGGTGATCCGCGTACTGCTCGCCGACGACCAGTCACTGGTGCGGGCCGGCTTCCGGGCGCTCCTCGACGCGCAGCCGGACATCGAGGTGGCTGGGGAGGCCTCCGACGGCGAGGAGGCCCTGCGCAAGGTGCGCGAACTGCGGCCCGACGTCGTCCTGATGGACATCCGCATGCCGCTCCTCGACGGCCTCGCCGCGACCCGCCGGATCACCGACGACGGTGACCTGACGGGCGTCAAGGTGGTCATGCTCACCACCTTCGAACTCGACGAGTACGTCTTCGAGGCCATCCGAGCGGGCGCCTCCGGCTTCCTGGTCAAGGACACCGAGCCGGAGGAACTCCTGCGTGCCGTACGGGCGGTGGTCGAGGGCGACGCACTGCTCTCGCCGGGCGTGACCCGCCGCCTCATCGCCGAGTTCGCCGCCCGCTCCAAGGAACCCGCGGCCGCCGACGTCCTCACCGAACTCACCGAGCGCGAGCGGGAGGTGATGGCCCTGGTCGGCATCGGACTGTCCAACGACGAGATCGCCCGCCGCCTGGTGGTCAGTCCCCTCACCGCGAAGACCCACGTCAGCCGCACCATGGTGAAGCTCGGCGCCCGTGACCGGGCCCAACTCGTCGTCCTGGCCTACGAGTCCGGGTTGGTCCGCCCAGGCTGGCTGGGCTGAGCCGTCTCGTCCCCGGCGGCATTGCGACGCCGCCCGAAGCGGACCAGCACGCTGACGACACGGGCGACGAACACGACGGCGGCCGCGGTCGCTCCCGCTCCGACGAGCGTGCCGCGCGCTCCGGCCGACAGCTCGAAGGCGAACGCCGGCCCCGCCACGGCCCCGAACAGCACGGCCGCCGCGAACGCCGCGCTGCACAGGGCGTATCCGATCTCGACGGTGATCGCGTCCCGCTCGGCCTGATCGCGCCGTCCCCCATACGTGGTCATACGGGAAGTCTCACAGGCGTGCGCCCGGCGGAGCAAGCGGTCCCCGCCGGGCGCACGGTGAAGGAGGCGCCCCCTAGTCGCGCACGCCGACGCGCTCCGCCTCCTGGGACATGGACTTGGCCACCACGACGGTCTGCTGCTCGGGGCGGGTGCGCAGTCCCGTGAGGGCGATCAGCAGACCCGCGACCGCGATCACCGTGATCACGACCAGAGCGGGCAGGTAGCTGTCGAGAACCGCCTGCGGGGACGCGGGCTCCGCGGGAGCGTTCGCGGTCAGGACCGCCGTCACGACGGCCAGGAAGAGCGCGCCGCCCACCTGGACCGAGGTGTTGAGCAGGCCCGAGACCATGCCCTGCTCGTGTTCGTCGACGCCGTTCGTGGCCTGGACGTTGAGCGAGGGGAAGGTCAGCGCGAAGGCCGAGCCGACCAGCAGCATGGTGGGCAGGATCACCGCCGCGTAGACCGGGTCGAGGTCGATGCGCAGGAACAGGATGTAGCCGGCGACCATGAGGGCGAAGCCGATCGCGATCAGGCGTGCGGTGCCGAACCGGTCGATGATCGTGCCGACCTTCGTCGCCGACAGCGCCACGAGCGCGCCCGCCGGCAGGAACGCCAGCGCCGTGTGCAGCGCCGACCAGCCGAGCAGTTGCTGCATGTACAGCGTGACCAGGAACTGGAACCCGATGTAGCTGCCGACGAACGTCAACGCGCCGAGTTGCGCCCGCACTTGGGCCACGGAGCGCAGCACGCCCAGCCGGACCAGCGGGCTCGGGCTGCGGCGCTCGACGGCCACGAAGGCCGCCAGCAGGACGACGACGGCGACGAAGGACACGATCGTGCGGAGGGAGCCCCAGCCGGCCTCGGGTGCCTCGACGACGGTGAAGACCAGCAGCAGCATCGAGGCGGTGCCGAGGACGGCGCCGGGGATGTCGTAACCGCCGTCGGCCCGCTCGCGCTCGCTGCGCGGCAGCAGCTTCAGGCCGAAGAACAGGGCGATCAGCGCGACGGGCGCCGGGAGCAGCATGGTGAGGCGCCAACTGGCCTCGGTGAGCAGCCCGGAGAAGACGAGCCCCATCGAGTAGCCGGTGGCGCCGCAGGTGGTGTAGATCGCCAGCGCGCGGTTGCGTACCGGGCCCTCGGCGAAGGTCGTGGTGATGATGGACAGGCCCGCGGGCGCCGTGAAGGCCGCGGCCAGGCCCTTGATGAAGCGGCTGGCGATCAGCAGCGGCCCCGAGTCGACGAGCCCGCCGAGCAGCGAGGCGAGCGCGAAGACGGCGAGGGCCACCAGGAAGACCTGGCGTCGGCCGAGCAGGTCGGCGGTGCGGCCGCCGAGGAGGAGCAGGCCGCCGTAGCCCAGGATGTAGCCGCTGACGATCCATTGCAGGGTCGAGGTGGACAGGCCCAGGTCGGCGCCGATGGACGGCAGGGCGACACCGACCATCGACACGTCCAGCGCGTCCAGGAACATCGCGGCGCACAGCACCAGCAGCGTGCCCCACAGCCGGGGGGTCCAACGCCCCTCGGACGTGGGGTGGGTGAGCGGAGAGGTCATGCCGAGGACGCTACATGCATGCGCATGAGATGCAAATGCATTTAATTCTGATGCAATGAATTCCGTGTTCTGCTACGGTGCGCCCATGGCGGCGAAGAAGGCCGAGCAGGCGCTCGTGGACCAGTGGCGGGACATCCTGGCGCTGCGCGCCCGCACCCAGTGCGAACTGGACCGCGCGCTGCACCAACACGGCCTGTGCGCCAGCGACTTCGAGGTCCTGGACGTCCTGGCCGCGGGCCCGGCGCGGGGTGGCTCGGGCAGCTCGGGCAGTGACGCGGCATTGCGCGTGCAGGAGATCTCCGAGCGGGTGCATCTCAGTCAGAGTGCGCTGTCGCGGCTCATCGCCCGGCTGGAGAAGGACGGTCTCGTCCAGCGCTGCATGTGCGAGGAGGACCGGCGCGGTGTGCGCGTGGCCCTCACGGCGAAGGGGCGCACGCTGCACGGCGAGGTGCTGCCGGTGCAGCGTGCGGTGCTGACGAGGATGCTCGCGAACTGAGCGGCGTACGCCCTGGGTTCAGCTCAGATGATGGCCGAGTTCTCGCGCCACAGCGCGGCCACCGAGGCGTCGCCGGTCACGCTCGGCAAGGGCAGCCGGTTCCACAGCGACAGATACAGCAGCGCGGCCGGTCCGGCGATCTCGCAGTCGGCCCGGCCGGCATCGCCCCGCTCGGTCAAGGGCGGCTCCTGGGACAGTCGTACGGTCCACACCGCGTCGTCCGTGTCCGTCGCCCGCACCCGCAGCACCCGCGGCTCGGCGCTGCGGACCCGGCTCTTGGGCCGGGCATGGAACCCGCGCAGCAGCTCGTCCACGCCGTCCGCCGCGAAGCCGGCGTCGAGCTCGCTCGGTGTGCCGCCGCGTGCCGCCTCCGCGTCGAACCGGTGCACGGCCGTCTCGTGGGCCTGTCTGCGTGCCCAGAACGCGAGCGGCGAGGGTGCGGGCAGGAAGTGGAAGCACCGGACGTCGGGGGAGGCGGAGGAGAGGGTGTCGACGAGGTGACGGTGTCCTTCCCGGAACCAGGCCGGAAGGTCGGCGCCGTCGAGGTCCGGCGGGCCCTCGAGCGGGCGGGGGGAGGTGCGGCCGTCGGCGACGAAAGACGCCGCCCAGCGATGCACCGTCCCCGTGTGCCGCACCAGATCCCGGACTTGCCATTCCGGACAGGTCGGCACCTTGGCGTCGACCCCCGCCTCCTCGGCGGCCGCGGCCAGCAATAGACCCTCACGGTCCAGGAATCGAACGAACTCGGCTGTCTCCATGGGCCGAGTGTGCACGATGGAGCGCGGTCGAAGGGAAGGGCCGGGGCCGGGTGAGGGCGGCCGGCACGTCTTCGGCGACGATCGGTACGTGTCGTCGTTCGGTGCCGCCGAACTCGCCCGCGTCCGAGGGCGGTTCACGGGTGCAGGGCGAAGAGGCAGAACTCGTTGCCCTCGGGGTCGGCCAGGACGTCGTGGTCCTCGTGCCGGGCCTGGACGGTCGCGCCGAGGGCCACGAGCCGGTTGATCTCGGTCTCCGGGGCGGCGGAGACGAGGTCCAGGTGCAGCCGGTTCTTGACGCGTTTGGGCTCCGGGACCAGCTGGCACCACAGGCGGGGGCCGCCGTCACGGGGCTCGACGAGCACGGTCGGGTCGTCCTCCGGATCGGCGATCCCCTGGCCGCGCAGACGGGCGAGCTCGGCGTCGTCGTACGGGGCGACGGCGTAACCGTCGAGGGCGGCGGCCCAGAAGCGGGCCGTGGCGGCCGGGCGGGCACAGTCGATGACGATGTCGTGGAGTCGCGCCATCGGGCCATGGTGTGCGGGGAGGGTGAAAGCGGCAATGGCGGGGGCTCGGTCAGGGCGCCGTCCTGCCGAGAAGGGCCTCCAGGTCCTGTCGTTCGGATCGCTGCGGAGGCCGGAAGGCACCGCACCTCACACTCGGCCTGATCCAGACGACAGGGCCTGGTCTCCCGCTCAGTCGGCCGCCGCGTGTCGTGTGGCGAAACCGATCAGCGCCGCCGCGGCCGCCAGCGCGGCGACGCTGGTCAGGGCGGTGGACAGGGAGAACCAGTCGGCCATGAACCCGATCGCGGGCGGCCCCAGCAGCATGCCGCCGTAGCCGAGCGTGGAGGCGGTCGCGACGCCGGTGGGTCCGGCGAGCGTACCGGCGCGTTCGACGGCGACCGGGAAGAGGTTGGCGAGGCCGAGCCCGGTCACGGCGAAGCCGATCAGCGCCGCCCACACGGAGGGGGTGAGGGAGCCGAGCAGCATCCCGGCGGCCGCGGTGGCGCCGCCCGCGACCACGGTCCTGGTGCGGCCCAGGCGTTCGAGCAGGACCGTGCCCGTCAGGCGCCCGATGGTCATGGCCAGCGCGAAGCACGAGTACCCCACGGCCGCGAGCCCCGGCGAGGCACCGAGGTCCTGTTCGAGGTGCAGGGCGCCCCAGTCGGCCATGGCCCCTTCGCCGTATGCCGTGCACAGCGCGATCACCCCGAAGACGGTCACGAGTCCTCGGGTGCGGCGGTCGAGTCGGCGAGGGGTGCCCTCGCCGGAGCCGTGCCGTGGGGCGTCGGGCGGCCGCGGTGGCTCGTGCCGCAGGAGGGTGGGTCCCGCGAGGGCGGTCACGATCAGCCCGATGACGGTCAGGCCGAGCAGGTGCCGCGTGGGGGAGAGGTGGCCGGCGACCAGTCCGCCCAGGCCCGCACCGATCATGCCGCCCAGGCTGAAGGCCGCGTGGAAGCTCGGCATGATCGGCCGCCGGAGGGCGGCGACGAGATGGATGGCGGCGCTGTTGAAGGCCACGTTGATCCCGCCGTAGGCCGCTCCGAACAGCAACAGGACGGCGCCGAGGGCCGGTGCGGAGTGGGTGAGCGGAGGCAGGGCGACGCTGAGGGAGAGCAGGACGGCGCAGACGACGGTGACCTGGTGGCTGCCGTAGCGGCGGCACAGGCGTCCGGTGAGCATCATCGTGATCACGGCGCCGGCGGAGACGCCGAGGAGGGCCAGGCCGAGGGTGCTGGCGGAGGCGCCGGTCTGCTGCTTGATGGCGGGGATGCGCACGACCCAGCCGGCGAAGACAAAGCCGTCGAGGGCGAAGAAGACGGTGAGGGCGATGCGGAGTCGGGTGAGTGCGCTGAGTGGGCTGTCCGGCACGGCGTTGTGCGAACGGAGTTTGTTTATGAGCGGCACAAAGTCAGGCTAGGTGACTCGTGTAGGCGGGGCAAGGGAGCGCTCACGGCCGATGAGTCCCCTCACCTTGTTCCGGCGGGGTGGCCGGATCCCGGAGTGGGGCGTCAAGCCCGCCCATGTGCCTCCTGCGTGCGTCGTGACACCGAGTCGATGACCACCGCGGCGAACAGCACCCCTCCCGTGATCATGAACTGGACCGCGGTCGGGGTGTCCGTGATCGCCATGCCCGAGGCGATCGACTGGATGACCAGCATGCCGAGCACCGCGGACCAGGTCGTCCCCCGTCCGCCGAACAGGCTGGTGCCGCCGATGACGGCCGCCGCGATGGCGTTGAGCAGCAGGACGCCCGAGCCGGAACTCTGGCTCACCGAGGTGATCCGCGAGGCCAGGAACAGGCCACCGATCGCCGCCATGGTGCCCGAGACCGCGAGCACCGCGGTCTGCACGCCCGTCACATTGAGACTGGCGCGGCGGGCGGCCTCGACACCGCCGCCCAGCGCGTAGACCTGACGGCCGTAGTGCGTGCGGCGAAGCAGGATGTCCAGCCCCGCCACCACCACGAGGAAGATCAGCAGGGCGAGCGGTAGACCCTGGAAGCGGTTGAGCAGATACGCGGCGGCGAACGCGATCACCGCGAGCACGCCCGTGCGGACGACGATCGCCTGGAGCGAGCGGTGCGGCATGCCGACGGCCCTGCGGCGCAGCGCGTCCTGGTACGACACGAGGAAGACCGCGCCCGCGGCGACGGCAGCCAGGCCGTAGGCGACGGCGTCGTCGGTGAAGTAGTAGTTCGTCAGGTTGGCGACGAGCCCGTTCTCGTCGAGGTTGATCGTGCCGCTGGTCCCGAGGATGTACAGCATGAGGCCGTTCCAGGTGAGCAGCCCCGCCAGCGTGACGACGAACGCCGGCACCCGTGTTCTGGCGAAGGAGAACCCCTGCACGGTGCCCGCCGCGGTGCCCGCGAGCACCGCGATGACGAGGGCGAGCCACTCCGGCACGCCGTTGTTGACGTTCAGAACGGCGAAGACGGCCGCCGCGAGACCGCTGATCGAACCGACCGACAGGTCGAGCTCACCGAGCAGCAGCACGAAGACGATGCCCACCGCGATCAGACCGGTGCCCACGATGTCGACGCTGAGATTGGACAGGTTCCGGGGGGAGAGGAAGTTCTCGTTGAGGGACTGGAAGACGATCCAGACGGTGGCGAGGACCAGGACGACGGGGAGCGAGCCCAGTTCACCGGCGCGCACCTTGCGCCGGAACAGGTCGACCGAGCTCTCCACGGCCCGGGCGACGGCCCGCTCGCGCTGCGGCCGGGGGGCCTCGGAGGGCTCGGTCCGTGCGGTGTCCGCCTTGCCGCGCATGCCTTTCACCACCCCGCCTCCCGGTGGGTCATCTGGCGGGGCACGTTCTCCGTCGCGCCGGTGACGGAGGCGATGATCTGTTCCTGGGACGCGGTGTTCACGTCGAAGAACCCGTTGTTGCGACCGAGCCGCAGAACGGCGGCGCGGTCCGCGAGCGCCTTGACGTCGCCCATGTTGTGGCTGATCAGGACGATGCCCATGCCCCGGTCGCGCAGCTCGTCGACGAGGTCCAGGACCTCGGTGGTCTGCTCGAATCCCAGGGCCGCGGTCGGTTCGTCCAGGAGGAGCACCCGCGGGTCGCCGAGCAGCGAGCGGGCGATGGCGACCGTCTGCCGCTGGCCGCTGGACAGAGAGACGACGGGGGCGCGCAGATCGGGGACGCCTCTGGTCAGACGGTCCAGCAGATGTCTGGAGCGGCGCTCCATCTCCATCTCGTCGAGGAACCCGAATCTGCGGATCTCCCGTCCGAGGAACAGATTGCCGACGACGTCGAGGTTCCCGCACAGCGCGAGGTCCTGGTAGACGGTGGCGATGCCGAGCTCCCGCGCGTCATGGGGGCGCCTGATCTGGACCGTGCGCCCCTCCCACTCGATGACGCCCTTGTCCGCCGGGATGACGCCGGAGATCACCTTGACCAGGGTGGACTTACCGGCCCCGTTGTCGCCCAGCAGAGCGACGACCTGGCCGGCGTGGATCTCCAGCTCGACGTCGCTGAGCACCTCGACGACACCGAATCGCTTGCACACGCCGCGCAGCGCCAGCAAGGGGGGAGCCGGCACGGGACACCATCTCCTTCCCGGGGCCCGGCGAGGGCCGGACCTGGTCTCGGTGCACGGGCCGTCAGGTCAGCCCGGCGTCGTCGCAGGCGGCTCTGAGTTCATCCGTGCAGATCTGCTCGATCGTGTACACGCCGTCCTTCACCAGGGTGTCCTTGATGTTGTCGGCGGTCACGGACACGGGGGTGAGCATGACGGCCGGAACCGCGTCGGCGCCGCGGGTGCTCACCTCGTCCGTGGCGAGGCGGTCGAGGCTCTCACCGCGGACCGCGGCGACGGCCATGGTGGCGGCGGCGGAAGCCTCGGGTGTGAAGGGCTTGTAGACGGTCATGTACTGATCGCCGCGCAGGATGCGCTGCAGCGCCGCGAGTTCGGCGTCCTGCCCGGTGACGGGGGGAAGCGGGTCGACCTTGTTCGACTTCAGGGCGGCGATGCTGCCGGCGGCGAGGCCGTCGTTGGCCGCGTAGACACCGTCGATGTTGCCGACGCCGAGGGCGGAGATGGCGCCGGACATGTTCATGTGCGCGTTCTCCGGCCTCCACTGGAGCGTGTCGTACGCCTTGCCGATCTTCACCCGTCCCTCGAGCACGAACAGCGCGCCCTTCTTGAACGACACCGCGTTGGGGTCGCTGGGATCGCCGTTCATCATCACGATCTGGCGCTCGCCCCCGTCGCCCATGGCCTTGAGCAGCGCCCGGCCCTGGAGTCTGCCGACCTCCTCCCCGTCGAAGGAGACGTAACCGGAGATCGGGCCCTCGGCGAGACGGTCGTAGGCGATGACCGGGATATCCGCTTCGTTCGCGCTGCGTACCACCGCGGCGAGGGATCTCGCGTCCACGGCCACGAGCACGATGGCGTCGACTCCCGTTGTGATCATCGAGTCCATCTGCTCCTGCTGGAGGGCCACGTCGCCCTTGGCGTTGGCATGCTCGACCGCGCACTCGCCGCACAGTTCCTTGATCTTCGTCTCCAGCAGCGGGCCGTCCTGCGTCTCCCAGCGAGCCGTGGTGGAGTCCGGCAGCAGCAGACCGATGCTCGGCGTGTCTCCCCCGGTGGATTCGCCCCCGTCGCCCGACGAGCTGTCGCCCGACGACCCGCAGGCCGCGAGGGCGACGGCCGTGGAGAGCACGGTCACGGCCATGGCCGCGTCCCGGGTGCGGGTCTTCATCTGAGAGACCTCCCTTGACCTTCGCCGTGCGTGGGGAGGGGCGGTCACAGAGGTTCCGGCGGATCACGGTCGCCGCCCTCACACGCGGCCGCTCGCGTGCTGCCGGGCAGAAGTCCGACCACGTCGTCAGTGTGACACCGGCCGCGGTGATCTGCGAACGCGGTGGATCGGCCCGCGGTGACGTCCGCCGGAGAAGGCGAGGACGCCCGTCTGTCCTGATTGCACACCTATGCGATTCTGGTGTGAAGGTGCCCCTATATCTCCATATGTCGGCACCGGTGGCATGGGCGGGAGGTAGGGAGCGGACATGCCTCATGACGGCCGTTCCTGGGCCGGATTCCCCGAGCTGCGGGCATCCGAGGCCGGCGCCGCGGACATCGGTTCACCGCCTCCGGTACTGGAGGTCTCCGCCGTCGATCGGGTCCTCGGGTTCGCCGGAGCGGCGCTCGTGGCCGTCTACGTGCCCGGTACGGGCGTGTCCGACGCGGGCGAAGAAGAGCTCCGGCGGACGGAAACGGCCGGCTGCGCCATCTCCGAGTACGGGTTGCCGGAGCGTCTGCCCGTGTCGGGCGGCTCACCCGCGGCGTACGCCTTCCGCACCGGCCGCCCCCTGTGGCTGAGCCCCCCCGAGCTCGCCGCCTATCCCGAGGGCGGGCCGACGCCGCCACGGGCGGAGCTGTCGCTCGGGGCGCTGCCGCTCGGGTCGGACGGCAGGCGGCTGGGCTGCCTCGTCGTCGTGGGCGCCGCCAGAACCGGCTTCGAGGCCGAGCACCAGCGCTTCCTGGAACGGTACGCCGACGCGGTCGCCGCCCTGCTCCAGCCCGGAGACAGCGGACCCACACCTGCGCCGCTGCTCGGTCCCGCCCTGCGGAGCCTGCAGGTCGGCTCCTTCGTCCTGGTGCCGAACACCGGCTTGGTCGAGGCGGACGACACCCTGCTCGAACTGGTCGGCCTCACGCCCGACGACTTCGACGGCAAGGCGGACACCCTGCTCGCGCATGCCCTTCCGGAGGACATGCACGCGCTGATGTCGGTCCTGGAGCCGTCGAGCCCGGCGTTCGGCCGACGAGAGCTGGAGTTCCGTGTCCGCTGCCCCACCGGTGAAATGCGCTGGCTGAACCTGAGCTGCCGGTTGGTCGCGGTCGCGGGCGACCGGCCGGACCAGGTGCTGGGCGTGGTGACGGCGACGTCGGTACTGCGCCGGAGCGCCGACGACGTCTCCAGGATCCAGTGGCTGACCGCCGCACTCGATGACGCCACCGAGGTCCGTGACGTCGGCCGTGTGGTGGTGGCCGCCCTGCGTGAACCGCTGGGCGCCGACCGGGTGGCCCTCGCCGAGCTGCGGGAGGACCGGCTCACCGTCACCATGCTCGACCCGCCGCAGCCCGCGGCCTGGCCGGAGACCTGGCGCGCGCAGTGGCGCTCGGAGTGGCCGGACGCGCCGGTCAGCGCCCTGCCCACCCTGCAGATGGCGCTGCGGGACGGACGGATGGACCTGTGGCCGGCCGGTACCGCCTTCGAACCCGGCCTCGAGGGCATCGGCACCGGCGGCCTGGCCGTCCTGCCGCTCCCGTCCAAGGGCCGACCCGCCGGCGTGTGTCTGGTCGGCTGGGACCAGCCGCACGAGTTCGCCCGCGAGGAGCGCTTCCTGCTCACGGCCACCGCCGCCCTGGTCGGCCAGGCCCTCAAGCGCGCCCACGCACACGACGCCGAGCAGGAGCTCGCGACGCTGCTGCAGCGCAGTCTGCTGCCCAGGCGCCTGCCCGAGCTGCCCGGCGGGACGGCCGTCGCCCGCTATCTGCCGGCCAGGCGGGGGCTGCAGGTGGGCGGCGACTGGTACGACGTGATCGCGCTCTCCGAGGACCGGGTGGCGCTGGTCATCGGAGACGTTCAGGGGCACAGCGCCGGAGCCGCGACGATCATGGGCCAGATGCGCACCGCGGTCCGGGCGTACGCGGTGGAGGGCCACCCGCCCGACGTAGTCATGTCACACGCCAACCGCCTGCTCGTCGGCATGGAGACCGATCTCTTCGCCACCTGCTGCTATGCCGAACTGGACATGGACGGGGGCACCACCCTGTTCGTCCGGGCCGGCCACCTCGCACCGCTGGTACGCCATCCCGACGGCAGGACCGAGGAGGTCCAGGTCGAGGGCGGACTCCCGCTCGGCGTTCTCGCGGAGGCGGAGTTCCCCATGACCTCGGTCGTCCTGGCCCCGGGCACGGTGCTCGCCCTGGTCACCGACGGCCTGGTCGAGTCCGCCGACCTGCCCCTGGACGAGGGCATGCGCCGCACGTCCGCCGCGCTCGCCGAGGCCGATCCGGCCGATCCGGGCCGCATGGCCGACGCCCTGCTGGGCGACGTAGGCCGCCGTGAGGACGACGTCGCCCTGTTGCTGCTGCGCTACGACGGCATGAAGATCCGCCCGACCAGGGCCGGTTGGGCGGTGTGGCGGCTGCCCGACGCCGTCATGCACGCCCGCCGCTTCACCGCGCGCACCCTGCGCCGGTGGAAGGTCGAAGAAGCCACCGACCCCGTGCTGCTCGTCGTGTCCGAACTGGTCACCAACGCCCTGGTGCACACGCAGGGCCCGGTCAGCGTCGATCTGACGCTCCGGGCCGGCCGGGTACGGGTCAGCGTGAGCGACTCCTCGCCGCGCGCACCCGCCAAGCCCGTGATCGTGGACTGGGAGTCGACCGGCGGCCGAGGGCTGCTGCTGGTCGAGGCGATGTCCGAGTCCTTCGGCTCCGTGCCGGTGGCCGGCGGCAAGCAGGTGTGGAGCGAGATCGCCGTACCGCGCCGCGAGCCGCCTCCGGCTCCGGCACCGACCCCGGCGGACGCGGGGCCACGACCCGAACGAGGGGGTCTGCCATGAGGATCCTGCCGACCCGTGCGCGGCGCGTCATCGCGGTGCTCGTCGCGGGACTCCTGACGGCGTCCCTGGCAGCCTGCGGGGGCGACGACGAGGGAGGCGCGGACAGCTTCACCGTCGGCCTGCTGCTCCCGAGCCGCGCGGTGCCCCGCTGGGAGCACTCCGACAAGCCGCTGATCGAGGAGCGGCTCAAGGAGCTGTGCCCCGACTGCACCATGCTGTACGCCAACGCCGAGAACGACGCGACGCGACAGCGGCAACAGATGATCTCCATGATCACCAAGGGGGCCGGGGTGCTGATCCTCGACGCCGCCGACACCAGAGCGCTCCGCTCCTCCATCCAGGAGGCCCGCAGGGCGGGCGTTCCGGTCGTCGCCTACGACCGGCTCGCCGAAGGCCCGATCTCCGGCTTCGTCAGCTTCGACGGCGGCCAGGTCGGCAGGCTCCAGGGCGAGGCGCTCGTCGAGGCCATGGGCGAGCAGGCGCATACCCGCAACGTCGTCATGATGAACGGCGATCCCACCAGCCCCAACGCTGCCTGGTACCGCAGCGGCGCGCTGTCCGTCCTCACGGGCAAGGTGAGGATCGGCAAGTCGTACGACACCCTGGGCTGGAGCACGGACAACGCCCACGCCAACATGTCCGCGGCCATAGCGGCCCTGGGCCCGGAGCGGATCGGCGGTGTCCTGGCGGCCAACGACGCGATAGCCGCGGGCGCCATCGCCGCCCTCAAGAGCGCCGGTGTCCGGCGGCTGCCCCCGGTCACCGGTCAGGACGCCGACCTCGACGCCGTACGGCGCATTGTCAAGGGCGAGCAGTACATGACGGTGTACAAGCCGTTCCGGGCGGAAGCCACCGCGGCCGCCGCCATGGCCGTCGCCCTGGGGCGCGGCGAGGACGTCCGGGACATCGCCAGGACGAACACCGACAGCCCCACCACCAAGCGCATCCCGTCCGTCCTGCTCACCCCGACGGCGGTCACGGTCGACACCATCGAGCAGACACTCGTCAAGGACGGTGTGTACACCATCGACCAGATCTGCGTCCCGAAGCTCCGATCCGCTTGCGAGAAGGCCGGACTCCTCCGGTGAGCGGGGCCCCGGCCGTGCGCCGACTGTCCGGGTGCCCTCGAAGGTGCGACGCTGGGACGAGAGGTATCCGCCGAGGGAACTCGGGAGGGCACGATGGGACGTGACGTGCCGGCCCTGGTGTTCACGCGGGAGGATCGCCGCCGGTACCGGGAGAAGATGCACACCTGCCTCGATGCGCTGGCGCAGATGCTGCGCGAGTCGACGTTCGAGAGCGAGCGCCCCCAGGTCGGGCTGGAGATCGAGCTCAATCTGGTGGACGACGACGGCCTGCCGGCGATGCGCAACACCGACGTTCTCCGGGCGATCGCCGACCCCGCCTGGTCGAGCGAGCTGGGCCGCTTCAACCTGGAGATCAACATTCCGCCCCGGCAGCTGACGACGGGCGGCCCCGGCGCCTGGGAGCGGGAGATCCGCGACGCGCTCAACCACGCCGAGGAACGCGCCTCGGCCGTGGGCGCGCACCTGATCATGATCGGTATCCTGCCGACCCTGGGGGAGGCGGACGTGGGCGAGTCCGCCCTGTCCGGCGATCCGCGCTACCGGCTGCTCAACGAGCAGATCTTCGCGGCCCGGGGCGAGGACCTGCGGATCACGGTGGACGGCGTGGAGCGCCTGTCGACGTACGCCGACACCATCACCCCCGAGGCCGCCTGCACCAGCACCCAGTTCCATCTGCAGGTCTCCCCGAGGGAGTTCGCGGACTACTGGAACGCGGCCCAGGCCGTCGTGGGCGTCCAGATCGCCCTGGCGGCGAACTCGCCCTTCCTGTTCGGCAAGGAGCTGTGGCGCGAGACCCGCATCCCGCTGTTCGAGCAGGCCACCGACACCCGCCCCCAGGAGATCAAGGCCCAGGGCGTACGCCCCCGGGTGTGGTTCGGGGAGCGGTGGATCACCAGCGTCTTCGACCTGTTCGAGGAGAACGTGCGCTACTACCCGGCGCTGCTGCCGCTGTGCGACGACGAGGACCCGCAGGAGATGCTCGGCCACGGCGGCGTGCCGCAGCTGGGCGAACTGACGCTGCACAACGGCACGATCTACCGCTGGAACCGCCCGATCTACGCCGTCACCGGCAGCGGGCCGCATCTGCGCATCGAGAACCGCGTCCTGCCCGCCGGCCCCACGGTGGCGGACATCATCGCCAACGGCGCCTTCTACTACGGCCTGACCCGCGCCCTGGTCGACGAGGACCGGCCGGTGTGGACGCGGATGTCCTTCTCGGTCGCCGAGGAGAACCTCCACACCGCGGCCCGCGACGGCATCGACGCCCGCCTGTACTGGCCCGGCATGGGCGAAGTGCCGGTCACGGAACTGGTGTTGCGGCGCCTGCTGCCCCTTGCCCATCGGGGCCTGGAGCTGGCCGGTATCGACGCGGCGTGGCGCGAACCCCTGCTCGGCGTCATCGAGCAGCGCTGCGTCACCGCCCGCAACGGCGCCCTGTGGCAGGCGGAGACGGTCCACCAGCTGGAGAAGGGCGGCACCGCCGACCGGCGCGAGGCGCTGCGGCAGATGACCACGACGTACATGGACTACATGCACCTGAACGCGCCCGCGCACACCTGGCCCGTGGACTGACCTCCGCGCACCGCGGCGCGGGTCAGCCGGCGCCGGACCCCCTCCAGTCCTGCGCGGCGGTCAACGGAACCGGAACGGGCGGCCGCGCCGATGTCGTCAGCTCGATACGGCGCCCCTCGGCCGACGACCGAAGGAGGGCGCTCATCGTCTCCAGCACATGCAGGGCGAGACCGCCGTTCGCGCGCGGCGCCCGCTGTCCGTCGCCGGCGACGAAGTCGAGCAGACCCACGCCCCGTGCGCCGTCGACGTAGCCCGCCGAGGGCGGGAGCGTACGCCACCGCGCGGCGCCGAGTTCGAAGAGCCGCACCTCACCGTCGAAGCGGTTCGGATCCGGCACCGCGAGGGTGCCCGCGTCGCCGTGGACCTCGATCGGCGCGGCCGTGGTGGCTACGCCGTCGAAGCTCGTCGTGAGGGTCGTGAGCGTCCCGCCCACGTGCTCGAGGACCCCGGAGACATGCGTGTCCACCTCGACCGGTATCCGCTCGCCCGCACGCGCCCCGGAACCGATGACGCGCTCCCCGCGCAGCCGCCCGCCCGCCCCGATCACGGCACGCACCGGACCGAGCAGGTGGACCAAGGACGCGAGATAGTACGGTCCCATGTCCAGCAGCGGGCCGCCCCCGGCGGTGTAGTAGAAGTCGGGGTGGGGATGCCAGCGTTCGTGCCCCGGCGTGACCATGACGGCCGAGGCGAACTGGGGGCGTCCGATGCTCCCCGCCTCCACAGCCGCCCGAGCCGTCTGGATGCCGGTGCCCAGGACGGTGTCCGGCGCGCATCCCACACCGACCCCTGCCTTCGCGGCCGCCTCCAGCACGGCGTGCGCTTCGGCGAGGTCGGCGGCCAGCGGCTTCTCGCCGTAGACGTTCTTCCCGTGGCGGACGGCGCCGAGGGCGATCTCGGCGTGGGCCGCGGGGACGGTGAGGTTCAGCACCGTGTCCACGTCGGGGCTGCTCAGCAACTCCTCGACGGTCAGCGCCCGGACGCCGGGCAGTTCGGCGGCGACCGCGGCCGACCGGGAGGCGTCGAGGTCGGCGACCGCGGTGACGCGCACGGCGGGGTGTCCGACGAGCGTGTCCAGGTACGCGCGGGAAATGACTCCGAGCCCTACGACGCCGATGCGGTGCGCGTCGCCCACAGCATGCCCCTCTCGATGACGGTGCGCACGTTCGGGTTCCGCAGGACGTCCAGGTCGTGCCCCGGGGTCGCCACCATGACGCGCCCGGCGCCCCACCGGCGGGTCCAGACCGCCGGTGACGTGACCGGCCGGTGCCAGGGCTGCCACGGCCGGGCGGGATGGGTGGTGGTGGCCAGCACGTCGATCAGGTCGTCGTGGAGCACCCAGTACTGCTCGGTGTGCAGCTCGAAGTCCTCCAGGCCCGCCGTGATCGGGTGCTCGCGGCCCAGCTCGGTGATGTTGACGGTGTACGGCAGGTAGTTGTCCTCCTGGCCCCCCTGACGTTCACACGGCTCCTTGCCCGGGTGGGTCGCGAACTGCCCTCCCACCAGGTGGAGATAGTCGGAGGAGGCGCGGAACGAGTCGGCGATGCCGCCGTGCCAGCCGGTGAAGCCGGTACCGGCCACGACCGCCGCGCTCAGTCCCGCCAGCTGCTCGGCGGTGATCTGCGACATCGTGACGCACTGCACGACGAGATCGGTGCCGGCCATCTCGGCGCTGTCGGCGTACACCTCGGTCGACTCCTCGACCCGCACGGCGTACCCCTCGCCGCGCAGGAAGGGCAGGAACAGCTCCGTGGCCTCGACCGGCCGATGCCCCTCCCAGCCGCCTCGGACCACCAGCGCGTTCTTCCGCGTCATCTCGTTGAATCACCGTTCCCGTGGCCGACCCGTAGCACCGCTCCCTCACTATGCGTGGGTCGCCCGCGCACAGGAAGGGGCGCCGAGATCACGAAAGTTTCGCCCGGGCGCCGACCGTCCAACAGGCCGCGGTGAAGCGGACTTCCGAGCCGTGCACATACGGTTCGAACGCGGCGCGGACCGTTTCGACGACCCTTGCGCGGGTCTGCTCGTCCGCCTCGGGCAGCACCTGACCGACGGGACCGAGCCGGGTGAAGTAGCCGACCAGCTCCCGTTCGGGCAGCGTGCAGACCACGTCGACGGGCCGGATGTCGATACCGGACCACCCGCTCTCCTCCAGGATCCGGTGGACCCGTTCCGAGTCCGCGAACGCGAACTGTCCCGGCCCCTCCGGTCGGCGGGCGGGGAGGTTCGGCAGAAGCGGTGCCGCGGCGCGCTCGGCCGTCGTCATGAACGGATTCTCCGCGGGGCTTCGCCACGCGATGAAACGGAGCCCGGCACCCTCCCCGGCGGCGCGCCGAAGATTCGCGAAGGCCTGGACGGGGTCGCTGAAGAACATGACCCCGAAGCGCGAGATGACGAGGTCGAAGGCGGCGGGTTCGAAGACGTGCTCTTGCGCGTCGGCGCGGATGAAGGACACCGGGGTGCCCTCCCGCTCGGCGCGCGCCCGGGCGGCGGTGATCATCGGTTCGGAGATGTCGACACCGACGCACCGACCTGCCGGACCGAGCCGTCGCGCGACGGCCACCGTGGTGCCGCCGGTGCCGCAGCCGACATCGAGCACGTGTTCCGCGCGCTCGGCGGCGACCGCTTCGACGAGGAGATCCTCGAAGGGCCTGAGCACCTGGTCCAACACCGCCTGTGCCTCGACCCAGGCGTGACCGCCGGGCCCGTTCCAACGGGCCGCCTGCTCGTCCTCGCTCCTGCGCTCGATGTCCATGATCGTCTCCTGTGCTTGCGTTCCTCGGGTCTCAATGACAGCGTGCTACTTCAAGTCGACTTGAGGTCAAGGACATGACGGACCTGGACATCGCCGAGGTGGCGCGGCGCGCCGGAGTACCCGCCTCGACGCTGCGGTACTACGAGGAAAGAGGGCTGATCGCCGCCACCGGCAGGCGCGGCCTGCGCCGTCAGTACGACCCCGGCGTGCTGGAGCGCCTGGCGCTGATCGCGATGGGCCGAACCGCCGGCTTCTCCCTCGACGAGATCGCGCGCATGTTCGCACCGGACGGCCGGCCGCGCATCGACCGGCAGATGCTCGCGACCAAGGCGGAGGAACTGGACCGAAGGATCCGCGAACTGGGCGTCCTGCGCGACTCCCTGCGCCACGCCGCGGCCTGCCCCGCGCCGACCCACATGGAATGCCCCACCTTCCGCCGCCTCCTCGAAGCCGCCGCGTCCGGCGCCGTCGCGGTGCCGAGGAGGCGGGCTCCGGGGCCCCGTGAAACCTCTGGTGTGGGGGAGGGGCGGGCGTCGGATCCGGCCTGGAACCGGCCTGGCCTGGAACCGGCCTAGATCCAGCCTTGTTCCCAGGCCCGGTGGGCAGCCGCATGGCGGGTCGGCGTGCCCAGCTTCGACATGGCCGCGGAGAGGTAGTTGCGGACCGTGCCGGGGGCGAGATGCACCGCGGTGGCGATCTCGGCGATCGACGCGCCGGTGCGGGCGGCGCGCAGGACCTGAAGCTCGCGGTCGGTCAGGGGGCAGTCGTCCTCGGTCAGCGCCGAGGCGGCGATGTCCGGGTCGACGTAGCGGCGGCCGTCGGCGATGTCACGGATGATCTCGGCCAACCGGGCCGCCGGGGTCGTCTTGGGCACGAAGCCGCGTACGCCCGCGGCCAGCGCCCGGCGCAGTACGGCGGGCCGGGCGTGGCGCGTCACCATGACGATCCGCGTGGGCAGTTCGGCCCGGATCTCCTCGGCGGCGCGCAGCCCGTCGGTGGGCGGCATCTCCAGGTCGAGGACGGCGATGTCGGGGCGGTGCTCACGGGCCAGCCGTACGGCCTCGGTGGAGGTGGACGCCTCGGCGACGACGGTGAGGTCCGGCTCCAGCGCGAGCAGGGCGGCCAGGGCGCTTCTGAGCAGGTCCTCGTCGTCGGCGATCAGCAGGCGGATCATCGGGCGGCTCCGTCCGCGGGGTTCGGCGATTGCGGTGAACGGGTCGATTCCGCCGGGTTCGCCGGCAGCGCGGCCGCGACCTCGAAGCGGTCGCCGTCGTGATTCCAGGTCAGCTCACCGCCGGCCGCCCCCAGCCGCTCGGCGAGGGTGCGCAGGCCCGTGCCCTCCAGGGCGGCGGGATGCGCCTCGGCGCCGTCGTTGCTCACCCGCAGGCGGGCGAAACCGCCCGCGATCCGGTAGTCGACCTCGGCGTGCCCGGCCCGGCTGTGCCGGAGCACGTTGGTGGTGGCCTCCCGCATCACCAGCCCGAGGAGATGGCGGGCGGAGTCCGTGAGGCCGGCGGCCACGGCATCGGCGTCGACGGCCATCCGCGCGTCGATGTCGGCGGCG